>NZ_FOIH01000007.1:0-362739 GCF_900111535.1 Pseudomonas sp. NFR09 | reverse complement strand
GATTTATCAGGAGGTCTGGGGGCTTTTGCTGGCTTACAACATTATTCGTCGGGAGGCCAGCCAGGCCGCTGTAGCATTCGGCCGCGCACCTTCAGATATACGGTTCAAGCCAGCCTGCCAGTACATAGCGGTACAGTTGATCGTGATGGCAGCAGCGAACCCGGTATCAGCAACAGGAAGGAGGCTAAGCGAGCTGAGGGGAGGAGTAGGAGGAATGTTTCTGGATCACCGCCCAAGGCCAGGAAGGCCAAGGACGGTGAAGATTTCCAAAACCCGGTACCCAGTGGACCGTAAGGCTGCTCCGCTTAAGTGAACAGCATTATGCGATAAAGCAGGGCTTTTTCAGTACACCCGGTTATTAAGCGTGCAGGGTCTCTGCGGCGTACAGGGTGTTTTCCAGCAGGCAGGCGCGCGTCATCGGGCCGACACCGCCGGGTACCGGGGTGATCCAGCCGGCGCGGGGCAGGGCGGTTTCGTACACCACGTCGCCGACCAGCTTGCCGTCTTCCTGGCGGTTGATGCCCACGTCGATGACGATGGCGCCTTCCTTGATCCACTCACCCTTGACCAGGCCCGGCTTGCCGGCGGCAACCACCACCAGGTCGGCGCGGCCGACGTGGCCGGCGAGGTCCTTGGTGAAGCGGTGGGTAACGGTCACGGTGCAGCCGGCCAGCAGCAGTTCCATGGCCATCGGGCGACCGACGATGTTGGACGCGCCAACGACCACGGCGTCGAGGCCGTACAGGTCGACACCGGTGCTTTCCAGCAGGGTCATGATGCCCTTCGGCGTGCACGGGCGCAGCAGCGGGATACGCTGGGCCAGGCGACCGACGTTATAAGGGTGGAAACCGTCGACGTCTTTGTCCGGACGAATGCGCTCCAGCAATTTGGAGGCGTCCAAGTGCTCGGGCAATGGCAGTTGAAGCAGGATGCCATCAATCTTCGGGTCGTCGTTGAGGCCGTCGATCAGGTCGGTAAGGGCCTGCTGGGTGGTCTCGGAAGGCAAGTCGTAGGCCTTGGAAATAAAGCCGACCTCTTCACAGTCTTTACGCTTGTGCGAGACATAAACCTGAGAGGCAGGATCGCTGCCGACCAGGATCACCGCGAGGCCAGGCGTGCGCAGGCCTTGCTGGCTGCGCTCGGTGACTCGTTTGGCGATCTGCTGGCGCAGGCTGGCGGCGATTGATTTGCCGTCGATAAGTTGTGCAGTCATTACGCGTGATTAACCATCGAGAGGGGGAAGAAAAGTGCGCGCATTCTCGCATGCCAAGGCGTGAGGGCAAAGGCGCTTGATCTGCAAATTGCCCTAACCCCTTAAATAAAATGAATTTTTTTCAAAAAAGATTTGACGGGTTTCGAGGGCGTCTATACTATTCGTCGCACTTGTCGGGCACAGCCTAGCACTGGTTAAGAAGGCCGAGCAGAATAGCGTGTTGTTCTGCAAGGCTGGAAGCACTTAGTTTGTAATCCTCCAAGAGTACAGATTAATAAGGCGCCCGTAGCTCAGCTGGATAGAGCATCCGCCTTCTAAGCGGATGGTCGCAGGTTCGAGTCCTGCCGGGTGCGCCATTAGGCAGCTTTGGCACAAGTAGCGTCAGATGGTGGGCGTAGCTCAGTTGGTAGAGCACGGGATTGTGACTCCCGTTGTCGAGGGTTCGATCCCCTTCGTCCACCCCATATTTTGAAAGGCGCCAGATTAATCGTCTGGCGCCTTTGCTTTAAGAGCTTCAAGCGCGGATGTGGTGGAATTGGTAGACACACTGGATTTAGGTTCCAGCGCCGCGAGGCGTAAGAGTTCGAGTCTCTTCATCCGCACCAAATAAAGCCTGGCCTTGTTGAGAAACGGGGTAGGGCTAGACAAAGAAGTGGTTTGGTTTCTTTGTTAACGCAATATGGTGGGCGTAGCTCAGTTGGTAGAGCACGGGATTGTGACTCCCGTTGTCGAGGGTTCGATCCCCTTCGTCCACCCCATATTCGAAAGGCGCCAGATTTAACAGTCTGGCGCCTTTTTTGGTTTCAGCGGTTCGACTATTCGGCGGCAGCACGTAGTGGGCCGCAACGGCAGGGCGTTTCGTCGTATTTATGTATCTCGATGATGCCGCGCTGCCTGTCAGCCCTGTTTGAAGGGTTGGCCGTCAGGGAGATGGATGACGACTTCTTCTATATATAGAAGGGGCGGCGCAGAGCCCTGGCGTGATGGGTTGTATTTGTCACCGGGGCGAGGTGCATCAGTGCCTTCGTACCGATAAATTGCCGGCTGTTTTCGGGCGTATTTGCAGTAGGGTGACTTCTTGAGTTTGACCCACTAGAATGCATGCCCTTGATTGGGGTCGGAAATGGCCGGCTAACGTCTGTGCAACGAGGAATATCCATGCAAGTTTCTGTTGAAAATACTACTGCTATCGAGCGTCGCCTGAGCATCACCGTGCCGGCTGAGCGTCTCGAGACTGCGGTCAACAAGCGTCTGCAGCAGACTGCCCAGAAGGCCAAGATCGCTGGTTTCCGTCCAGGCAAAGTGCCAATGAGCGAAATCAAGCGCCGTTTTGGTGCCGATGCGCGCCAGGAAGCTGTGGGCGACGTGATCCAGGCTTCTTTCTACGAAGCGGTCGTTGAACACAAGCTGAACCCGGCGGGTTCGCCGTCGATCGAGCCTAAGTCCCTGGAAGCAGGCAAGGACCTGGAATACGTTGCCGTATTCGAAGTGTTCCCTGAGTTTGAAGTGGCCGGTTTCGACGGTATCGCCATCGAGCGCCTGAGCGCCGAAGTGGCTGACTCGGACCTGGACAACATGCTGGAAATCCTGCGCAAGCAGAACACCCGTTTCGAAGTGGCCGACCGTGCTGCCCAGAACGAAGACCAGTTGAACATCGATTTCGTTGGCAAGGTTGACGGCGAAGTGTTCGCTGGCGGCTCCGCCAAGGGCACTCAGCTGGTGCTGGGTTCCAACCGCATGATCCCGGGTTTCGAAGACGGCCTGGTTGGCGCCAAAGCCGGCGAAGAACGCGTTCTGAACCTGACCTTCCCTGCTGACTACCAGAACCTGGACCTGGCTGGCAAAGCCGCCGAGTTCACCGTGACTGTCAACAGCGTTTCCGAGCCTAAGCTGCCAGAGCTGAACGAAGAATTCTTCGCGCAATTCGGTATCAAGGAAACCGGTATCGAAGGTTTCCGCGCCGAAGTTCGCAAGAACATGGAGCGCGAGCTGCGCCAGGCCATCAAGTCCAAGGTCAAGAACCAGGTCATGGACGGTCTGCTGGCTGCCAACCCGATCGAAGTGCCCAAGGCCCTGCTGTCCAACGAAGTAGATCGCCTGCGCGTTCAAGCTGTCCAGCAGTTTGGTGGCAACATCAAGCCTGACCAGCTGCCGGCCGAGCTGTTCGAAGAGCAAGCCAAGCGTCGCGTCGTGCTGGGCCTGATCGTGGCTGAAGTGGTCAAGCAGTTCGACCTCAAGCCGGACGAAGACCGCGTTCGCGAAATGATCCAGGAAATGGCTTCGGCCTACCAGGAGCCTGAGCAGGTCGTGGCTTGGTACTACAAGAACGATCAGCAACTGAACGAAGTGCGTTCGGTTGTGCTGGAAGAACAAGTTGTGGATACTGTTCTGCAGAAGGCTAAGGTGACCGATAAAGCGGTCTCTTACGAAGAAGCAGTCAAACCGGCGGAAGCAGCACAAGCCGACTGATTGTCCAACTCGTTGGAAATTCAACCATAAGCCAGCCTCGCGCTGGCTTATGCGTTTTCAAGACATGACTATTTGGGAGTAACTGCAGAGCATGTTCCGTAATTCCTATATTCAGCAGAACTCTGATATCCAGGCCGCTGGCGGCCTGGTCCCGATGGTTGTCGAGCAGTCCGCTCGTGGCGAACGCGCCTACGACATCTACTCGCGCCTGCTCAAGGAGCGAGTGATCTTTCTGGTGGGCCCCGTAGAGGACTACATGGCCAACCTGATCTGTGCGCAGCTGCTGTTCCTTGAAGCGGAAAACCCGGACAAGGACATCCATCTCTACATCAACTCCCCAGGCGGTTCGGTAACGGCGGGCATGTCGATCTACGACACCATGCAGTTCATCAAGCCGAACGTGTCGACCACCTGCATCGGCCAGGCCTGCAGCATGGGCGCGTTCCTGCTGACTGCCGGTGCCGAGGGCAAGCGCTTCTGCCTCCCCAACTCGCGCGTGATGATTCACCAGCCACTGGGCGGTTTCCAGGGCCAGGCGTCGGACATCGAAATCCACGCCAAGGAAATCCTGTTTATCCGCGAGCGCCTCAACACGCTGATGGCCAAGCACAGCGGGCGCACCCTGGAAGAAATCGAGCGCGATACCAACCGCGACAACTTCATGAGTGCCGAAGCGGCGCAGGCATATGGCCTGATCGACGCAGTGATCACCCAGCGTCCCGCTTAATATACGCCGCTCAAAATAGGGCTGGTCGGCATGTCCGACCACTGGCGGGCTTGAAAAAGCCCGCATAAGCCTTCATCTTGTGTTGCAAGCCTATCGGATTTGGATCGAACGAATGACTGACACCCGCAACGGCGAGGACAACGGCAAGCTGCTCTATTGCTCCTTCTGTGGCAAAAGCCAGCATGAAGTACGCAAATTGATTGCCGGCCCCTCGGTGTTTATCTGCGACGAATGCGTCGACCTGTGCAATGACATCATCCGTGAGGAGGTGCAGGAAGCCCAGGCCGAGAGCAGCGCGCATAAATTGCCTTCGCCTAAAGAAATCAGCGGCATCCTTGACCAGTATGTGATTGGTCAAGAGCGTGCAAAGAAGGTTCTGGCCGTAGCGGTATACAACCACTACAAGCGCTTGAACCAGCGTGACAAGAAAGGCGACGAAGTTGAACTCGGCAAGAGCAATATCTTGCTGATCGGTCCTACAGGCTCGGGTAAAACCCTGCTTGCAGAAACCCTCGCTCGCCTGCTGAACGTTCCGTTCACCATCGCCGACGCCACCACCCTTACCGAGGCTGGCTACGTGGGTGAAGATGTCGAGAACATCATTCAGAAACTGCTGCAGAAGTGCGACTACGACGTAGAGAAGGCCCAGATGGGTATTGTCTACATCGACGAAATCGACAAGATCTCGCGCAAGTCGGACAACCCGTCGATCACCCGGGACGTTTCCGGTGAAGGCGTGCAGCAGGCACTGTTGAAACTGATCGAAGGCACGGTCGCTTCCGTACCGCCACAAGGCGGCCGCAAGCACCCGCAGCAGGAATTCCTTCAGGTTGATACGCGCAACATCCTGTTCATCTGTGGCGGTGCGTTCTCCGGCCTGGAAAAAGTCATCCAGCAGCGTTCCACCCGTGGTGGCATTGGTTTCAGTGCAGAAGTGCGCAGCAAGGAAGAAGGCAAGAAGGTGGGCGAGTCCCTGCGTGAAGTCGAACCTGACGATCTGGTCAAGTTCGGTCTGATCCCTGAATTCGTTGGTCGTCTGCCGGTCCTGGCCACGTTGGACGAGTTGGATGAGGCTGCTTTGATTCAGATCCTCACCGAGCCGAAGAACGCCCTGACCAAGCAATACGCCAAGTTGTTCGAGATGGAAGGTGTAGACCTCGAGTTCCGTACCGACGCACTCAAATCAGTGGCCAAGCGGGCACTGGAGCGCAAGACCGGTGCACGTGGCCTGCGTTCGATTCTCGAAGGCGTGTTGCTCGACACCATGTACGAAATCCCCTCGCAGTCCGAGGTGAGTAAAGTGGTGATCGATGAAAGCGTTATAGAAGGCAAGTCCAAGCCACTGTATATCTACGAAAACAGTGAGCCGACTGCCAAGGCTGCGCCAGACGCGTAAGCGTTTCGCAGTGTCTGTATAAGCAAGGGGCCTCCAGGGGCCCCTTTGTTTTTACGGCGCTTTTTACGCAGGAGCGTTTACTGCGTTAACTGCTGGCAATAAGCTTGTTTTTTTTGCATGCAGACCCCATCTTGGTTTCAAGCTTACTTTTCAATTGTCATAGAGGCGAAATCATGAAGACAACCATCGAATTGCCTCTCCTGCCGTTGCGTGATGTCGTCGTCTATCCGCACATGGTTATCCCGCTGTTCGTGGGGCGCGAGAAGTCTATCGAAGCCCTCGAGGCCGCGATGACGGGCGACAAGCAGATCCTGCTGTTGGCCCAGAGAAATCCTGCCGATGATGATCCAGGCGAAGATGCCCTGTATCGCGTCGGTACCATTGCCACCGTGCTGCAACTGCTCAAGCTGCCCGATGGCACCGTCAAGGTGCTGGTGGAAGGCGAGCAGCGTGGCGCGGTGGAACGCTTCATGGAGGTGGATGGCCACCTGCGCGCCGAAGTGGCGCTGATCGACGAAGTCGAGGCCCCTGAGCGCGAGTCCGAAGTGTTTGTACGCAGCCTGCTCTCGCAGTTCGAGCAGTATGTGCAGTTGGGCAAGAAGGTCCCGGCTGAAGTCCTGTCCTCCCTCAACAGCATCGATGAGCCGAGCCGCCTGGTCGACACCATGGCCGCGCACATGGCGCTGAAGATCGAGCAGAAGCAGGACATCCTCGAAATCATCGACTTGCCGGCACGTGTAGAACATGTATTGGCACTGCTGGATGCCGAAATCGACCTGTTGCAGGTTGAGAAGCGCATTCGTGGTCGCGTGAAGAAGCAAATGGAGCGCAGTCAGCGCGAGTACTACTTGAATGAGCAGATGAAGGCCATTCAGAAGGAGCTTGGCGACAGCGAGGAGGGCCACAACGAGATCGAGGAGCTGAAAAAGCGCATCGATGCCGCCGGCCTGCCGAAAGACGCCCTGACCAAAGCCACCGCCGAGCTGAACAAGCTCAAGCAGATGTCGCCGATGTCGGCCGAAGCCACCGTGGTGCGGTCCTACATCGACTGGCTGGTGCAGGTGCCGTGGAAGGCTCAGACCAAGGTACGCCTGGACCTCGCTCGTGCCGAAGACATTCTCGACGCCGATCACTATGGCCTGGAAGAAGTCAAGGAACGCATCCTCGAATACCTCGCTGTGCAAAAACGCGTGAAGAAGATTCGTGGCCCGGTGTTGTGCCTGGTTGGTCCGCCGGGTGTGGGTAAAACCTCCCTGGCCGAGTCGATTGCCAACGCTACCAACCGTAAGTTCGTGCGCATGGCCCTTGGTGGTGTACGGGATGAAGCGGAAATCCGTGGTCATCGCCGCACATACATCGGTTCGATGCCAGGAAGATTGATTCAAAAGATGACAAAGGTGGGTGTGCGCAACCCGCTGTTCCTGCTCGATGAAATCGACAAAATGGGCAGTGACATGCGAGGCGATCCGGCATCGGCGTTGCTGGAAGTGCTCGACCCCGAGCAGAACCACAATTTCAACGACCATTACCTGGAAGTCGACTACGACCTCTCCGATGTGATGTTCCTGTGCACCTCCAACTCCATGAACATCCCGCCAGCGCTGCTGGACCGGATGGAGGTGATTCGTCTGCCGGGTTACACCGAAGACGAAAAGATCAACATCGCCGTCAAATACCTCGCGCCCAAGCAGACGTCGGCCAATGGCCTGAAGAAAGGCGAGATCGAATTCGAGGTCGAGGCGATCCGCGACATCGTGCGCTACTACACCCGCGAGGCCGGTGTACGGGGCCTTGAGCGCCAGATTGCGAAGATCTGCCGCAAGGCGGTCAAAGAGCACGCACTGGAAAAACGCTTCTCGGTGAAGGTCACGGCCGACTCCCTGGAGCACTTCCTGGGCGTGCGCAAATTCCGCTACGGCCTGGCCGAACAGCAGGATCAGGTCGGCCAGGTGACTGGCCTGGCGTGGACCCAGGTGGGCGGCGAGTTGCTGACCATCGAAGCCGCAGTGATTCCAGGCAAAGGCCAGTTGATCAAGACCGGATCCCTCGGTGACGTGATGGTCGAGTCCATCACTGCCGCGCAGACCGTGGTGCGCAGCCGCGCCAGGAGCCTGGGGATCCCCCTGGACTTCCACGAGAAGCACGACACGCACATCCACATGCCGGAAGGGGCGACCCCCAAGGACGGCCCTAGCGCTGGTGTAGGCATGTGCACGGCCCTGGTATCGGCGTTGACCGGCATTCCGGTACGCGCCGATGTCGCCATGACCGGTGAAATCACCCTGCGTGGCCAGGTATTGGCTATCGGTGGCCTGAAAGAGAAATTGCTGGCTGCACACCGGGGCGGTATCAAGACCGTGATCATTCCTGAAGAGAATGTTCGCGACTTGAAGGAAATTCCTGACAATATCAAGCAGGATCTTCAGATTAAACCGGTTAAATGGATTGACGAGGTCCTGCAAATTGCGCTGCAATACGCGCCGGAGCCCTTGCCGGATGTGGCTCCGGAGATAGTTGCAAAGGACGAAAAACGCGAGTCTGATTCCAAGGAAAGAATTAGCACGCATTAATGTGTTAAAGCCTGGGGGCTTCCTTGACAGCTTTTTAGAGCCCTTGTTATAAAGCGGCTCTTAAGTGTCTGTAGGCCATTCAGCACTGGTTTTTGCTTTCACCAAAAAACTTAGAATCATACTCAATAGATATATAAGGGGACTTAGAGTGAACAAGTCGGAACTGATTGATGCTATCGCTGCATCCGCTGATATCCCGAAAGCTGCTGCTGGCCGTGCGCTGGATGCAGTAATCGAATCCGTCACTGGCGCTCTGAAGGCCGGCGACTCCGTGGTACTGGTAGGCTTCGGTACGTTCTCTGTGACTCACCGCCCAGCTCGCACTGGCCGTAACCCACAGACTGGCGACCCACTGCAAATCGCTGCCGCCAAGAAACCAGGTTTCAAAGCCGGTAAAGCCCTGAAAGAAGCCGTTAACTAAGCTTCGACCAAGCCTTTACCTACCCGGGTCGGACGCAGGTTCGACCTGGCAGCGGAGCGGCCAGCAGACCCAGGTATTCATCGGGTCGCCAAGCCGGGGGAGAACGAAAACCCCCGTCCGCTCCGCCAGTTGCGAGAAGGCGCATCCTTGGATGCGCCTTTCTTATATCCGTACTCTACCCACGCTCCACGGTTGCCTATTCTTGAAGTTCAACCGTTTCTGGGGGACGCATGCTGCAAAATATCAGGGACAATTCACAAGGCTGGATTGCCAAGACCATTATCGGGATCATCGTCGCGTTGATGGCGTTCACCGGTATCGAGGCCATTTTCCAGGCTTCGGGTAACAACAAGCAGGACGTGGCCAAGGTCAACGGTGAAGAAATCACCCAGACCGAACTGAGCCAGGCCGTCGACATGCAACGCCGCCAGCTGATGCAACAGCTGGGCAAGGATTTCGATGCTTCGCTGCTGGACGAAAAACTGCTGCGCGACGCGGCCCTCAAGGGCCTGATCGATCGCAAGCTGCTGCTGCAAGGCGCCGCCGACTCCAAGTTTGGCTTCTCCGAAGCTGCACTGGACCAGGTGATCCTGCAGACGCCGGAATTCCAGGTGGACGGCAAGTTCAGCCCTGACCGCTTTGACCAGGTCATTCGCCAACTGGGCTACACCCGTATGCAGTTCCGTCAGATGCTGACCCAGGAAATGCTGATCGGCCAGGTTCGCGCAGGCATCGCCGGCAGCGGTTTTGTGACCGACGCGGAAGTCCTGGCATTCGCCCGCCTGGAAAAGCAGACCCGCGATTTCGCCACCGTCAACATCAAGGCCAACCCTGCCGCGGTGAAACTCACCGACGACGAGGTCAAGGCTTACTACGACCAGCATGCCAAAGAGTTCATGACCCCTGATCAAGTGGTCATCGACTATCTGGAACTGAAGAAGTCTTCCTTCTTCGACCAGGTCACCGTGAAGGACGATGAGTTGCAGGCCGCCTATCAGAAAGAAATCGCCAACCTCGCTGAGCAGCGTCGTGCCGCGCACATTCTGATTGAAGTCAACGACAAGACCACCGACGCGCAAGCCAAGGCCAAGATCGAAGAAATCCAGGCACGCCTGGCCAAGGGTGAGAAGTTCGAAGCCCTGGCCAAGGAGTTCTCCCAGGATCCAGGCTCGGCCAGCAACGGCGGTGACCTGGGCTTTGCCGGCCCTGGCGTCTACGACCCGGACTTCGAAACCGCCTTGTACGCGTTGAACAAGGACCAGGTATCGGCACCGGTGCGCAGCAGCTTCGGTTGGCACCTGATCAAGCTGCTCGGCGTTGAAGCACCGCAAGTGCCGACCTTTGCCAGCCTGAAAGACAAGCTGACCAAAGAGCTCAAGACCCAGCAGGTCGAGCAGCGTTATGTCGAAGCGACCAAACAATTGGAAGATGCGGCATTCGAAGCCTCCGACCTGGCCCAGCCGGCGTCCGACCTGAAACTGACTGTACACACCTCCGCGCCGTTTGGCCGTGAAGGAGGCGAAGGTGTTGCGGCCAACCGGGCCGTGGTCACCGCTGCATTCAGCCCGGAAGTGCTGGATGAGGGTGCCAACAGCAGCGCTATCGAGCTGGACCCGGAAACCATCATCGTGCTGCGTGCCAAAGAGCACCTGAAGCCTTCGCAACTGCCGCTGGAAAGCGTCGCAGCGGCGATCCGCACCCAGATGGCCAAGGAACGCGCCAGCGCGGCTGCCAAGACTCACGCTGACGAGCTGATCGCCAGCCTGCGTGATGGCAAGACCCCGCTGAACCAGCCGGTCGACGGCCAGGCCTGGAAGGTCACTGAAGCCGCTACCCGTAGCCAGGAAGCGATCGACCCTGCCGTGCTGCAAGCCCTGTTCCGCATGCCCAAGCCTGCGGCCAAGGACAAGCCGACCTTCACCACCGTGACCCTGGCGGATGGTAGCCTGGTCATCGTGCGCCTGAACGGCGTCAACGAAGCCGCTGCGCCAACGGACGAAGAAAAGGCGCAATACCGCCGCTTCCTCGCTTCCCGTGTCGGTCAGCAGGACTTCGCGGCCTACCGCAAGCAGTTGGAAACCAAGGCTGACATCAAGAAGTTCTGATGTCGGTTTGACTCAAAAGCCCCCGGCCTGAAAAGACCGGGGGCTTTTTTATGGGCGCTGGAGTGGACTGCCCGATGGGGTACGCGCCGTTCTGCTCCTTTTCAGCGTGCCTGCCGCGACCTTGAGCAAGCGCTGGAAATTCGGGCATTGCCCATGGTCAGGTGCCGGGCAGTCCGCCGCATGCCGCAAGCCCTGACTCATCGCTTTCAGGCGCTTGATGGTCGCGTCGATGCTGTCGGCCTTGTCCAGCAACAGCTGTCTGTCCACCTGCAATACGCCCTCGAAGGGCAGCATGCTGCGGATTTCATCCAGCGACAGGCCGCCGGCTTGTCCGAGGGCGATCAGCGCCAATTGATCGAGCACGGCGGGCCTGAAGTGGCGCCGTTCCCCTGGGGCACTGGTCGCGGTGATCAACCCGGCCTTCTCGTAAAACCGCACGGTGGAGGAGGGCAGCCCCGTACGCCGGGCCACTTCCGAGATATCCATGATGCCTCCCTTGACTTGAAGTTGACTTCAACTTCTATCCTGCCTGTGAACGAGGGGCTCATCAATCGGAGGGCAGGTCATGTTGTCGATGGAAGAAGGTGTAAGGCTGGTATTGATCGGGATCGGGGCGACTGTCGTGATGGATGTGTGGTCGATGATTCTCAAAGGCTTGGGCATTACAACGCTCGATTACTCGATGGTGGGCCGCTGGGCCGGCCACCTGCGTCACGGCACGCTTGCCCATGCCAGTATCGGCAAGGCCTCGCCGGTACGCGGCGAATCGGCGCTGGGCTGGGCGATTCACTATGCCGTGGGTATCGCCTTTGCGGCGCTGTTGGTGAGTATCTACGGCGTGCAATGGCTGCATGATCCCCAATGGTTGCCTGCGTTGATGGTGGGCACGCTGACGGTGGTGATCCCTTACTTCGTGATGCAGCCCGCGATGGGCGCGGGTGTGGCGGCGTCTCGCACACCAACACCTTGGAGAAATCGCCTGCGCAGTGTGCTGTCCCATGGCGTGTTTGGTGCCGGTCTGTATCTTTCGGCCGTGGCGCTCAGCCAGGTAGGGTCTTATTGATTCTTCAACTGCGGGCGCCTCTCGACGCCCCGGCCAATGCCCACAGCATCAGCAACACCACCGCCCAGGGAAATGCGGCGACGCCCCAGCCCTGGAGCAGCACCCCGCCCGCGAGGCCGCCGCCAGCGATGCCCAGGTTCCACACGGTCACCAGCATCGATTGCGCGGCGTCCGCCGACTCACCTGCCGATTTGGCCAGTGCGGTTTGCAGCAATGCGGGCAACCCGCCGAACGCCACGCCCCCGGCGCGTCGGAGCCGGTCCTGCGCACTCCGTTGGTCAGTACCACCATCGAGTCCCTCAAGCATGTGGTGCTCGACGGGTTGGGGATCGCCTGCCTGCCGGACTACATGGTCGAACAGGCCGTGCAGGAGGGGCGCCTGCAAAGGGTGCTGGATGATTTTCTGGAACACCGAGGCAGTTTCTGGATGTTATGGCCATCAAGTCGCCATGCTTCGGTCAAATTGCGCGTGTTTATTGATCATATATGTGCAGGTCTTTTTCCTACGGGCGGCGTAAGGTAAGGCTGTGACGTTTTACCGACAGGAATGCGCGCGCCAAGGCCTCGTTCTGTTGCACAATACCGCCCGGACCGTTTTCCTCAGGATTTTCAATGTCGACATCATTTCACTTGCGTAGCCTCGGGCTGGCGCTGGTGCTGGCGGGCGCCGCGGGCTGCTCGTCACCCAAGACCGCCATTTATGAACATGAGAATTTCGACGACTCCGGTACGTTTTCCCGCGATTACCCGGTCACCGATGTGGCGGCGTGCGAAGCGGCGCGACGTGCCTTGCTGAGCCAGGGCTATATCATCACCAGCAGCGATCCGAAACTGGTGGTGGGTAACAAGAGCTTCCAGCAGACCGGCGAGACCCACCTGCAGATCAGCTTCAACGTGGTGTGTGCCGACGATGGCAAAGGTACCAATCACTCGACCATGTTCGCCAACGCCTTGCAGGACCGTTACGCGCTGAAGAAGGTCAACAACTCCGCGAGCCTGGGCGTGGGCGTGCTGGGTTCGGTGTCGATGCCGATCGGTTCCACCGATGACTCGATGGTGAAGGTGGCGAGCGAGACCGTTTCGGCACCGAAATTCTACGAGCGCTATTTTGCGCTGGTGGACGTGTTCTTGCCTCAGGAAGTAAAAAAGGCCGCGCATATCCCCGAGCAGCCGAAAGCCGAGCTGGGTGTGCCGGAACCTAAAACCGTACCGGCAGCAGAGAAAACCGAACCGCCGAAGGAGGAGCCTGCCGTTTCCCAGCCCGTCACGCCGCCTGCCGAGGCCGCGCCGATTGCGCCGCAGGCGGAACCCGCGCCGGCTACCAGTAACCCGGACCTGCCGGCACCGACAGAAGCGATTCCGCCCCTGCCGACACCGGCGCAGTAATTCAGACCGCCACGGGGTTGACCTTGTCGACGTTGATCCCGTAGCGGCTGATGGCTTCACTGACTTTTTCACGACCGATAACGCCGTCATCCGCCAACGCCTTCAAGGCTGTCAGCGCGATGAAATACCGGTCCACTTCGAAGAACGCGCGCAGGGTTTCACGGGTATCCGATTGCCCGAAGCCGTCCGTGCCCAGGGCCACAAAGCGTCGGCCGTGGACAAAGGGGCGGATCTGATCGGCGAACAGCTTCATGTAGTCCGTCGCCACCACCACCGGCCCGTTCTGCCCGGCCAGGCATTGCTCCACATAACTTACCCGTGGCTCGCTCTGCGGGTGCAGCAGGTTCCAGCGTTCGGCTGCATGCCCGTCGCGGCGCAATTCGGTGAGGCTGGTGGCGCTCCACACAGTGCTGTGCACGCCGAAGTCCTGCTCAAGCAGCTCGGCCGCCGCGATCACTTCGCGCAGGATTGAGCCACTGCCCATCAGTTGCACCCGGGCCTGCTCGCTGGTCTTGAGCGGGTACATGCCCTTCAGAATCCCGTCTTCCACCCCTTCGGGCATCGCCGGGTGCGGGTAATTCTCGTTGAGCAGGGTGATGTAGTAGTAGATGTCCTCCTGTTCCACGTACATCCGCCGCATGCCTTCGCGAATGATCACCGCCAGCTCGTAGGCAAATGTCGGGTCGTAGGACACGCAGCACGGAATCACCGACGACAGGATATGGCTGTGTCCATCGTCATGCTGCAAGCCTTCGCCCATCAGCGTGGTGCGGCCGGCCGTGGCCCCCAGCAAAAAACCGCGTGCCCGTGCATCGCCGGCCGCCCAGGCCAGGTCGCCGACCCGCTGGAAGCCGAACATCGAATAGAAGATATAGAACGGCACCGTCATCAAGCCGTGGTTGCTGTACGACGTACTGGCCGCGATCCACGAGGAAATGGCGCCCGACTCATTCAGGCCTTCCTGCAGGATCTGTCCGTCCTTGCTTTCCTTGTAGTAGCTCAGTTGCCCTGCGTCCTGCGGGGTGTAGAGCTGGCCTACGGCGGAGTGGATGCCAATCTGACGGAACAGGCTTTCCATGCCAAAGGTGCGCGACTCGTCCGGCACGATAGGCACGATCAGTTTGCCCAGGTGCGGGTCCTTGAGCAGGGTGCCGAGGATGCGCACAAAGGCCATGGTGGTGGAGATCGCCCGTTCGCCGGTGTCCTTGAGCTGGGTGGAAAAGGCGGCGAGTTCGGGGATCTGCAAGGGTTCGACCGCACTGTGGCGTGCCGGTACATAGCCGCCCAGGGCCTGGCGGCGGGCCGCGAAGTAACGGGCTTCTTCGCTGTCGGCGGCGGGCTTGAGGTAGGGAATGTCGGCGAGTTGCTCGTCCGCGACTTCCAGGCCAAAACGATCGCGGAAGGCTCTTACCGCGTCTGCGCCCATCTTCTTCAATTGATGGTTGATGTTCTGGCCTTCGCCGGCTTCACCCATGCCGAAACCCTTGACGGTTTTCGCCAGGATCACCGTAGGCTGGCCGCTATGGCGCACAGCGGCGGCGTAGGCGTTGTAGACCTTGTCCGGGTCATGCCCGCCCCGTGAGAGCTTCCAGATTTCGTCGTCGGACATGTCCGCAACCAATGCCAGCAACTCCGGGTATTTGCCGAAGAAATGTTCGCGCACATAAGCGCCGTTCTGCGACTTGTAGTTCTGATAGTCGCCGTCCACGCATTCCATCATGCGTTGGCGCAGCAGGCCGCTGTGGTCTTTGTCCAGCAGGGCGTCCCAACCACCGCCCCAGATCACTTTGATCACGTTCCAACCGGCGGCGCGATACAGGCTTTCGAACTCCTGGATCACCTTGGCATTGCCGCGCACCGGGCCGTCCAGGCGTTGCAGGTTGCAATTGACCACAAAGATCAGGTTGTCGAGTTTCTCGCGCCCGGCCAGGGAGATGGCGGCCAGGGATTCCGGCTGGTCCATTTCGCCATCACCGAGGAAGGCCCAGACCTTGCGCCCCTGGTGGGGTTTGAGGTCGCGCAGTTCCAGGTAGCGCATGAAGCGCGCCTGGTAAGCGGCAGTGATCGGGCCAAGGCCCATGGACACGGTGGGGAATTGCCAGAAGTCCGGCATCAGCCGTGGGTGCGGGTAGGACGAAATACCCTCGCCACCGGCCTCACGGCGAAAGTTGTCGAGTTGCGCTTCGCTGATGCGGCCCTCCAGGTAGGCGCGGCCATAAATGCCGGGGGAGGAGTGGCCCTGGATGTACACCAGGTCGCCGTCAAAGTGCTCGGTACGGCCACGAAAGAAGTGGTCGAAGCCTACGTCGTAGAGCACGGCGGCTGACGCATAGGTTGCGATATGCCCACCCACCCCTGAGTGCTTGCCTGCACGCAACACCATTGCCATGGCATTCCAGCGGATAAACGCATTGATACGGCGTTCGATGGCCAGGTTGCCGGGGTAGGGCAACTGACGGTCCACCGGGAGGGTATTGACGTACGGCGTGGTCACCCGCCCGTAGAAGTCGCCATGCCGCGCCACGTCGAAATCCAGCAACTTATCGATCAGGTAGTGCGCGCGGGGCCGGCCTTCAGTGGACAACACCGATTCGATGGACTCCAGCCACTCGCGGGTTTCCTGTGGGTCGTCGTCGCGTCTGACAGCGTTGTTCGGGGTCATGTGAGGCTCCAGGGTAGGCAGGTTTGAAGTGACGGGCTCCTTGTGGGAGTGTCGGTAAATGTAATTGCAATTGCAACTACATGACCGAATCTAGCGCGGGATGAGCTACTATTGCAACCTTCTTGAAATTCCCCGGATGGTGTTGCATGTCGTCGAAAGAGCCGGATGTATGGTTCCGTTTTGTCAGGGCCCACAGGACGGTCATCCGTGAAATCGAGCGTCGCCTGGCTGAGGCGGACCTGCCGCCGTACGCCTGGTACGACGCGCTATGGGGGCTGGAAAGCGGCCCCGACGGCACCCGCCGCATGCACGAATTGGCCGACGTGCTGGCCATCGAACGCTACAACCTCACGCGGCTGGTCGACCGCCTGGAAAAGGACGGTCTGGTGGTACGTTCCCGCTCCGACGGTGATGGCCGCGCGGCGTTTGCCTCGATCACCGAGGCCGGTCGGGTGCTGCGTAAAAAGATGTGGAAGATCTACGAAAGCACGGTGGATGAGTTGTTTCTGTCGCAGATTGAGCCCGAGCAGCGCCAGGGCTTCGCCGACGCGTTGGAGCGCACCGCCGGGCTGGCGATGGAGGCGGGCGTGCAGACCCGCAGTCGCCGCAAAATCTGAAACCCTGCGGCGCTGCCTTGCCGTCACTCGCATTCCACTGCATAGCGCTTCATCGCGTCCTGCACTTGCCGTGTGTCGATCCGCCCTTCATCCGCCAATGCCCTGAGCGCCGATACCACGATCCAATATCGACTCGGCGCCGCCGCCTGTACCGACCCCGCGCCCAGCGCCACAAAGCGTGCATCCACGTGCGCCCCCAACTGATCGACAATCGCCTGCGGATACCCGGTCACCGCAATTACCGGCGCAGCGCTCCCCGCCAGGCAATCACGCAAATGGCAACCGCGCTTGGTCAGTCTTGGGTGCAGGCGATTCCAGCGTTCAGCGGCCGCTGCCTCGCGGGCCAGTCGTGTGTAGCTGGGGCAGCTCCATGGCTGCGCGCTGATGTTCCAGTGCTGTTTGAGCAAGCGCCTGGCGTGCACCACCTCGTCAAGCGCGCGGCCTGCGCCGAGCAATCGCACATCGACGGGGCTGTTGCGCTGGAGTGGGTACATGCCCTTGAGCGCGGCCTCTCGGTCCTGCTCGCCCAACGGCGCTGCACTGTCCTGATCGTGCAACGCGAGGTAATAGAAACCGGGCTCGCCCTCGACATACAGGCTTCGCAACGCCGCGAGCACAATCGCGCGGGCTTCTTCCCCCGAGGCCGGGTCATACGGGGTACAGCGCGGATGAGTGGCCAGCCACAACGGCAAGGACGGCTGCGCACCTTTGGGCCACCGGGAGGGCTGGTTTTCAATGTCGTTGCACAGGATGCCGCGCTGCCGGGTAACGTTCGATAGCGCGCTCAACTGTGCCGCCGAGTGCGCGCTGTGCAGGTACAGCAAGGGTTTTTCCACGGCGTTGCGGGCGAACCAGGCGGGCCAGTTACCCACGCGTCGGGAGTGCGACTGGCCGTGGATCACCCAGGCCTGGCGGCTGGATTCGAGGGTGCTGGCCATGCTGATCACGGTGTGCAACGGTGACCGGCTGGCGGGGGTGGCAGTGCTCAAGGCGTCGATACAGAGCTGCGCGGCGTGTGCGGTAGCGGCGGTCATGGAGAGGGTCACCTGGCGACGAATGCCCATACCCTAATGGAAATTCGCATTTAATTGCAATTGCAATGATTGCAATAGTGCCTCATTCCTCGGGTGCTAAATCCCTGCAGCGCTGCTACGTTTAATCCTTGAGTGCAGGAACGTCATGACGTCGACATTTTTTCGTCATCACGGCACTTTAGGCTGGTGATGCAGGTCATTTATCTGCAACCCCTGTTAACGCAAGAAGGAGTCCGCCATGGACGATTACCAGGAAGAACTGCTTGAGTACCACGCGATTGAGTTGGACCCGCTGGAACCGGCAGACGATGCAACAGAGCTGTAATAAAGACTTCAGGCGGAATGCCGCTGACTGCGGCGAAATTCCCCTGGGGTCTGGTTGTTCCACCGCCTGAAGGCCCGTTGAAATGCCTGGGCCGAGGCAAAGCCGAGCAAGTAGGCGATCTCGCCGAACGCCAGTTCCGTGTCGCGGATGTAGGTCATGGCCAGGTCACGACGGGTGTCGTTGAGAATCGCGCGAAACTGAGTGCCTTCATCGGCCAGTTTGCGGCGCAGCGTCCAGGTCGGCAGCTTCAAGCGTGCCGCCACTTCTTCCAGGTCGGGTTCCCGGCCGCCATTGAGCATCGGCCCGAGCAAACGGGTAATGCGCTCGCGCAGGCTGCGGGTGCGGGTGAGTTGCTCCAACTCTCGCTCACACAGCTGCAACAACAGGTTCCAGGTACTGGGGCAGTGCTGCGGGTTGCGCAGGGCCAGGGTGTGCTGGCTGAGGCGCAGTTGATTGGCGTCGGCACCGAAGTGAACGTCTCCCAGCGCGTCGTAGCGTTCGCTGTACTCCGGCGCCTCGAACTCGATGTCGATACGCTGCGCCTGCACCGGTTGCCGGGCCAGGCTCGACAACTGATGCAGCCAGCCGGCGATGATCGAGTCCACCACGAAGCGGTTGTAGGCGTTGTAGGGGCTGATGGAGTAGAAGCGCAACCAGGCGCCCTCGGCATCCTCGACGAAGCTCGACTGCCCGCGATAGTTGGAGCCGTACAGCGCCTCGAAACGCGTTAATGCGCGCGCCGCCTCGCGCACGTTGGGCGCCTGGTCGGCGGTGACGCCGGCGAGCCCCGCCTGGCTCAAGCGGCTGAGCTGGCCCATGCGCAGGCCCAGGCCCGGGTCGCCGGTGAGCTGGATGGCGGCGTGGCCCAGGCGCATGTAACGCGGGATCGACAAGCGTGCACCGGCTTCGGCGAGGCGCGCCGAGTCGAGTCCGTATTGCAGTAGCAGCGGCTGCGGGTCCAGGCCGTGGCTGCTGATGGCATCGGCCAGGCTGTGCACGAAGCCCACCGACAGGTCCCCCAGCCGTACCGGTTTCACAGCCAGATATTCAACAAGCGCGCGCCACGGGCCTCGCCATCGGCGCTGATTTGCCCGTTGCTGCTGAGAAAACTGTGCCCGGCGGTGCCCAGGTCCCAGAACTGCCCGCGCAGGAACACGCTCATGCCGGCGCTGGCCTGGCTGATCGGTTGCTGGCTGATCAGCGTAAGACGGCGCCAGGCTTCGCCTTCACTGAGTTCTTCGGGCTTGAGGCTGATTTCGGTCGGGGTGGACACGCTTTTGAAGCCGCGCCACGGACGGTCCCAGGTATCGCGACCCAGCACAAAGGCTGGCACCGCGATCAACTGCGCGCCTTGTTCGTTGAGCTTGCGGTAGTTGTCCGGGTACCAGCTGTCGCTGCCGACCAGCACCCCCAGGCGCCCGGCCGGAGTGTCGACCACGCTGACGATGTTTTCATCGCCAGGCTTGATGAAGCCGCGCTCATCGTAGATCGGGTAGAGCTGGCGCTGCGGATCGCCGATCGGCAAGCCGTCGGCGGCAAACACCACGCTGGCGTTATACAAGGCGCCATGGCCGACCTGCAGTTGACCCTGGCTCACGCTCGGGTTCGGCAGGGTGATGGAGCCGGCCACCAACGTAACGCCGAACTCCTTGGCCAGGCCGCCGAACAACAGCTGATAGTCCCGTGCCATGCCCGAGGCTTTCATACGCAGGTAGGCGTCGTCGGTGCGGTTGTCGCCGGTGGCGCTGATCCAGGCGCGGGCGAACAGCAGCGGGTTGCTGACCGACAGCCAGTTCATCGCATCTTTCACATGGAGCGCCTGGTACACCTCGTTTTTTTCGCCGGTGAGCATCAGCCAGGTGCCGATATGTTCGGGCAGCACCACGATGGTCTTGTCATTGATCAGCCCCTGGTCCCGGGCTTTTTGCAAGTACGCCGCGAGCTTCAGGTGCAGGCGTTCCAGGCTCTGGTAGTCGGCGGGGAACAGTTCCGGCTGGATGCCCAGCAGGTTGCCACGGTCGGCAGGCAGGCCTTCGTTGACGGCGAGGGTGATCCGCAGGTCCGACAGGTAATGCGCCACGGGGCGTTCCTGGGTCCAGACCAGATAGGCGGCGATGGCGGCAACCAGCGCCAGGGAGACGGTAAGAGCAAGAAGTTTACGCATGGGGGAACAGACAACAGACCGTGTGCAGGGTTCGCCGACTAGGGTAGGGCCCATGGGCGGGCTTGCCAAGGGGCGCTGTGCATTTGGATCAATAACTTGTCAGTTTCAGTCATTGAGCCGTCATCCACCGCCTCTTAGTCTGTGGGACATAAACCGATGGCGGGTCGCACGAGCCCGTCACACCCCGTGATGATCCGTTGTGGAGCTTGACCATGACCGCTGCTGCCTACCCGCATCTGCTGGCCCCGTTGGACCTGGGTTTTACCACTTTGCGCAACCGTACCCTGATGGGTTCGATGCACACTGGTCTTGAAGAGAAACCCGGCGGGTTCGAACGCATGGCTGCCTATTTTGCCGAGCGCGCCCGGGGCGGCGTGGGCCTGATGGTCACCGGCGGCATTGGCCCGAATGATGAGGGCGGGGTGTACGCCGGCGCAGCCAAGCTGACCACCGAGGAAGAAGCACAAAAACACAAGATCGTGACCCAGGCGGTGCACGCGGCGGGTGGCAAGATCTGCATGCAGATCCTCCACGCCGGCCGATATGCCTACAGCCCCAAACAGGTCGCGCCGAGTGCGATCCAGGCGCCGATCAACCCGTTCAAGCCCAAGGAGCTGGACGAAGAGGGCATCGAGAAGCAGATCCAGGATTTCGTCACCTGCTCGCTGCTGGCCCAGGTCGCCGAGTACGATGGGGTGGAAATCATGGGCTCCGAAGGCTACTTCATTAACCAGTTCCTCGCGGCCCACACCAACCACCGCACCGACCGCTGGGGTGGCAGCTACGAAAACCGCATGCGCCTGGCAGTGGAAATCGTGCGTCGTGTGCGTGAAGCCGTGGGTCCGAATTTCATCATCATCTTCCGCCTGTCGATGCTCGACCTGGTGGAAGGCGGCAGCACCTGGGAAGAAATCGTGCAGTTGGCCAAGGCCATCGAGGGCGCCGGTGCGACGATCATCAACACCGGTATCGGCTGGCACGAAGCGCGCATCCCGACCATCGCCACCAAGGTGCCGCGTGGCGCGTTCAGCAAAGTCACCGCCAAGCTGCGCGGGGCGGTGCAGATTCCGTTGATCACCACCAACCGTATCAACACCCCGGAAATCGCCGAGCAGATCCTGGCCGAAGGCGATGCCGACATGGTCTCCATGGCACGCCCGTTCCTGGCCGACCCGGAGTTCGTCAACAAGGCCGCCGCCGGCCGCGCCGATGAGATCAATACCTGCATCGGCTGCAACCAGGCGTGCCTGGACCACACCTTTGGCGGCAAGCTGACCACTTGCCTGGTCAACCCACGGGCGTGCTACGAAACCGAGCTCAACTATTTGCCCGTCCAGCAGGTCAAGAAGATCGCCGTGGTCGGTGCCGGTCCTGCCGGCCTGGCCGCTGCGACGGTGGCCGCCGAGCGTGGCCACCACGTGACCTTGTTCGATTCCGCCAGCGAGATCGGCGGCCAGTTCAACATCGCCAAGCGGGTGCCGGGCAAAGAGGAGTTCTTCGAAACCCTGCGCTATTTCAAGCGCAAATTGCAGACCACCCATGTGGAGCTGTGCCTCAACACCCGCGTGGACGTGGCGCAACTGGCGGCGGGCGGCTATGACGAGATCATCCTGGCGACCGGTATCGCGCCACGCACCCCGGCGATCCCGGGGATCGACAACGCCAAGGTGCTGAGCTACCTGGATGTGATCCTGGAGCGCAAACCGGTCGGCAAGCGCGTGGCGGTGATCGGCGCGGGCGGTATCGGTTTCGACGTGTCTGAGTTCCTCGTGCATCAGGGCGTGTCCACCAGCCTGGACCGCGAAGCGTTCTGGAAGGAATGGGGCATCGACACCCAGTTGCAAGCCCGTGGTGGCGTGGCCGGGATCAAGCCGCAACCCCATGCCCCGGCGCGTGAAGTGTTCCTGCTGCAACGCAAGACCTCCAAGGTCGGCGACGGCCTGGGCAAGACCACCGGCTGGATCCACCGTACTGGTTTGAAGAACAAGCAGGTGCAGATGCTCAACAGTGTCGAGTACCTGAAGATCGACGATGCCGGCCTGCACATCCGCATTGGCGCCGAGGGCGAACCCCAGGTGCTGGCGGTGGACAACATCGTCATTTGCGCCGGCCAGGACCCGTTGCGCGAATTGCAGGACGGCCTGGTCGCCGCCGGCCAGAACGTACACCTGGTCGGCGGCGCCGATGTGGCGGCCGAGCTGGACGCCAAGCGCGCCATCAACCAGGGCTCGCGCCTCGCGGCCGAGCTATAAGACCCGGTGCGGGGCGGTGGTAGACTACCGCCCCGTTTTTCATGCAGATCCCGCCCGATGGGTCCCTTCGATTGGCTTCCCCACGCACCGCTTGAACCGCTGTATCTGGATTGGCTCAGAGGTGTCGAGCTGGCCGTGCTGCGCCTGGATCGCATCGACCCGCTGATCAGCGGCAATAAGTGGTTCAAGCTCACCGGGCATCTGGCGCAGGCGCGGGCCGCTCGTGGCCTGATCAGCCTGGGCGGGGCTTACTCCAACCATCTGCATGCCTTGGCTGCCGCCGGCAAGCGCTTCGGTTTCCCTACCGTCGGCCTGCTGCGTGGGCACCCGCAAGACACGGCCACCGTCCTCGACTTGAAAGCTTTTGGCATGCAGTTGCATTGGCTGGGTTATGGCGGTTATCGCGCGCGGCATGAACCGGGTTTCTGGTTGCCGTGGCGTGAGCAATATCCCCACCTGCACCCCGTGCCCGAGGGCGGCGGTGGCCGTGCGGGCGCCCTGGGTTGCGCGGTGCTGGTCGAGCAGGTGCGTGTGCAGTTGCACAGCGTGGGCTGGACGGATTACGACGCCTGGTGGCTGGCCGCAGGCACCGGCACCACCCTGGCCGGCCTGGCGCTGGCAGAGGCGGGCGCGCACCCGGTGTACGGCGCCATGGCGGTGCCGGACGATCATGGTGTGGCGCAGAACGTCGAGGCCATCGTGCAGGGCGGCTATGAACTGCTGGACGCCAGCCGAGGTGGCTTCGCCAAAGTCGACGCCGAGCTGCTCGACTTCATCGAGACCACGCAACAAGCCTGCGGCGTGCCCCTGGAACCGCTCTACACCGGCAAGGCGTTACTGGCCTTGAAGGTGCAAATCGAAGCCGGACGCTTCGCACCCGGCACTCGTCTGGTCTTCGTCCACACCGGCGGCCTCCAGGGCCGGCGCGGCTTCAAGGGTTAGCGCGCTTGCCCGGCATCATCCGCAACGCGGTGTTATCCCGCAGGATGTAGTGGTGAGCGATCCCGGCCAATGCATGCAGGCCGATCAACCAGTAACCGATCTTGCCGAACAGCACATGCCAGCCTTCAATCTGCTTGGCCAGCGCCTTGTTTTCCGCGATCAGCGGCGGCAATTCAATGCCATAGAACATCACTGAATGCCCCTCGGCACTGACAATCAGCCAGCCGGCGATCGGCATGCCGATCATCAATGCGTACAGGGCAAAGTGCATCAGGGTTGCCAGCAGGCTCTGCCACGGCGGCGGCGCCGGTACGATCTTTGGCGCTACCCCCAGGCTGCGCGCGAACAGGCGCAGCCACACCAGCACAAACACGGTAAGGCCGAACATGAAGTGCATCTCGACGATCAACGTTCGTGCACCGCTGCCTTTGGGAAACTGTCCGCGTAACTCAATGCAGGCGTAGACCACCGCCAGTAGCACCACCATCAACCAGTGCAACGCAATCGACATGGTGCTGTAGCGTGTATCGGAGTTTTTCCACGGCATCGCTGGGTTCCTCACTCATCAGGGCATACCTCCATTCTTTGGCGATGGAGTCCTTTAACTGTATGCCGGTTTTGAGCGGATTGCCTGGGGTAAGTGCCGTGATGTTGACCTCTATCAGTCGCTCTGCGGCATTTCCCCACGGGCCAGGCGCGCATTGATGGCGGTGATGACAGAAGGCAAGTCGTTGATGGTGTCGATCAAGTAATGCGGACGTGAGCCTTCGAACATCGCTTCGATGCGCTTGCGCTCGCTGGCCAGAGTCGCGGCATCCAGGGCAAGGAACTGTTCGTAGGTCAAACCCAGTGCATTGCCGGAGCAGGTCAGGGCCACGGTCCACATGCCGGCGCGCCGCCCTTCGAGGATGCCCGGCACGGTGTCGTCGACCTTCACGCATGCCGCCACATCGTCAATGCCCAGGGCGATGACGTTGGCCAGCGCCTGGGCCGGCCATGGGCGACCGTTGGGCACTTCGTCGGTGGCGACCACATGGTCGGCGATATAGCCGTTGGTGGCGGCCAGGGCGACCACCTTGTCCATCACTTGCTTGGGGTAGCCGGAGCAGGAACCGATCTTGATGCCTTGCACCCGCAGCCGGGCGAGGGTGTCGAGGGCGCCGGGAATCAGCGCCGAGTGCTCGGCGATCTTCTCGATCTGCAACGGCATGAAGCGTTGATAGATGGCCGTCACGTCATCGTCGGTGGGCGTGCGACCGAAGGCCTTGCGGTAGCGCTCGGCGACGTGCGGCTGATCGCACAAGGCACGGATGTGATCCCACTTGCCCATGCCCATCGGGCCACGGGCTTCTTCGATGGAGACTTGCACGTCGAATTCGGCGAAGGCTTCGACAAAGATCTGCGTGGGGGCGAAGGAGCCGAAGTCGACCACGGTGCCGGCCCAATCGAGGATCACGGCTTGCAGGGCGTTGGGGTTCTGGTAGTTCATGCGTGTGCTCCAATCGATGAGAGGGTGAGACCCATGGCCTGCAATCCGTCGGCGATGGCGGTGACGGCGGCGTGCATGTCGTTGGCATCGACATGGCCGATGCAGCCCACGCGGAAGGTTTCCACCTGGGTCAGTTTGCCCGGATACAAGATGAACCCCCTGGCCTTGACCCGTTCGTAGAAATCCCTGAACTGGTAGCGCGGGTCCTGGGGCGCGTGGAAGGTGACGATGATCGGCGCCTGGATGGCGGCCGGCAGGAAACTGCGCAGGCCCAGTTCGGCCATGCCGTCCAGCAGTGCCTTGCAGTTATGGGCGTAGCGTTGATGACGTGCGGGCAGGCCGCCTTCCTCGGCGTATTGCAGCAGCGCTTCATGCAGGGCCGCCACCACGTGGGTCGGTGGGGTGAAGCGCCATTGGCCGGTCCTGGCCATGTAGCTGTGCTGGTCGAACAGGTCCATTGCCAGGGAGTGGCAGTTGCCTTCGGCGGCGCTCAACGCCTGTTTGTCGACGAAGACAAAACCCATGCCCGGCACGCCTTCCAGGCACTTGCCGGAGGCGGCGATCAGGGCGTCGAATGGCACCGTGCGGGCATCGATGGGCAACGCGCCGAAGGAACTCATGGCATCGACGATCAGGCGCTTGCCGTGGTGTTTCACCACCTGGGCGATCTCGGCCAATGGGTTGAGAATACCGGTGCTGGTTTCGCAGTGGATCAGCGCGACATGGGTAATGGCCTTGTCGGCGTGCAGCAGGCGGCTCACATCGGCGGCGGTGGTGGGTTGGTCCTCGGCGGTTTCGAAGGTGCTGAAATCGCGGCCCAGTATTTCGCAGATTTTCGCCAGGCGCTTGCCGTAGGCGCCGTTGATCAGCACCAGCACCTCGCCGTTGCGCGGGACCAGGGTGCCGATGGCCGCTTCGACGGCGAAGGTGCCGCTGCCTTGCAAAGGCACGCAATGGTGGCTGGCGGCGCCGTCGATGATTGCCAGCAACTGTTCGCAGACGCTGGCGGTAAGCTGGTTGAAGCGCTCGTCCCATGAACCCCAATCCACCAGCATGGCCTGGCGGGTGCGGTTCGAGGTGGTCAGGGGACCTGGGGTCAGCAGGATGGGCGTCGTCATTACAAATCCTCGCGAAGCATCGGTTGAATCTACGGCGCCTAAATTGCAGTTTGGCTTGTCATCAATCAAATTGTTTGTTGTTATGCGAGCTATCAGTGAGGCCGATAGCCATGAACCTGTTCCAACTGCGTGCATTCGATGCCGTGGCCCGCGAGGGCAGTTTTACCCGTGCGGCGGCGCGGCTGTTCATCAGCCAGCCAGCGGTTACCGGGCATATCAAGGCCCTGGAGGAGCACTACCAGATCGCGTTGTTGCGCCGCACCGCCAGGCGGGTGGAACTGACCGAGGAAGGCACGCGGCTGGCGGCCATCACCCGGGCGATCTTCGGCCTGGTGGACGAAGCGCAGACCCTGCTGGAGGCCAATCGCCAATTGCTCACCGGACGCCTGGAAGTGGCGGCGGACGGTCCGCACCTGGTGATGCCGATGATCGCCAGCCTGCGTGCACGCTACCCGGGCATCACCGTGAACCTGCGCCTGGGCAATGCTCAGGAAACCCTGGCGGCGCTGTTGTCCGAGCATGCGGACGTGGCGGTGCTGACCGAGGTCGAGCCGCGCAATGGCCTGCACCTGCAGCCTTTGGCCGAATCGCGGATCTGCGCGCTGGTGCCGGTGGCGCATCCGTGGGCGAGGCAATCCGAGGGCGTTCACCTGGAGCAACTGCATGAGGTCATCATGGTGCTGCGCGAACCCGGCTCCATCACCCGGCGCACGTTTGACGGTGCTTGCCTGGCTGCCGGTGTACAACCCAAGGTGTTGCTGGAGCTGGACAGCCGCGAGGCGGTGACCGAAGCCGTGGCTGCCGAATTGGGGGTTGGGGTGGTGTCGTCGATGGAAGTCAGCCCCGACCCGCGCGTGCGCGCCGTGCCGATCCTGGGCGACGGCCTGGTGAACCGGCACCTGCTCGGTTGCATGGAACGGCGTCGCGCATTGCGCCTGATCCAGGCGTTTTTCGAGTTGGCGCCCTGACGGATTTTTGGTGGAACGATGTGTTTTTGCGCTATAAACTCTGCCCCCAAAGCGCCGGCCAGTAGACGTTTGGGCGCGATGGACATAAAGAGAGTGAGTCATGGGCGCACAGTGGAAAGTCAAACATAAAGAAGCGGCAGCCAATGCCAAGGGCAAGATCTTCGGCAAGCTGGTGAAAGAAATCACCATTGCCGCCCGCAATGGCGCCGACACCGCAACCAACGCGCACCTGCGTCTGGTGGTGGAACAGGCGAAAAAAGCCTCGATGCCCAAGGAAACCCTGGACCGCGCCATCAAGAAAGGCGCCGGTCTGCTCGGCGAAACCGTGCAATACCATCGCGTGACCTACGAAGGGTTCGCCCCGCACCAGGTGCCGCTGATCGTCGAATGCGTAACCGATAACATCAACCGCACCGTGGCGGAAATCCGCGTGGCCTTCCGCAAGGGCCAGCTCGGCGCTTCCGGTTCCGTGGCCTGGGACTTCAACCACGTCGGCCTGATCGAAGCCTCGCCGGACAGCCCGGACGCCGATCCGGAAATGGCCGCCATCGAAGCCGGCGCCCAGGATTTCGAAGCAGGTGAAGAAGAGGGCAGCACCCTGTTCATCACCGAGACCACCGACCTCGACGCCGTGCAGAAAGCCTTGCCGGAGCAGGGTTTTACCGTGTTGTCGGCCAAGCTCGGCTACCTCTCGAAGAACCCGGTGAGCGGTTTGAGCGATGAGCAGATGGCGGAAGTCGAAGCCTTCCTCGAAGGCCTGGACAACCACGATGACGTGCAGGATATGTTCGTCGGCCTGGCCGGCTGATCCCTCACAATGCGGGAGGGGACTTGCCACCTCCCACATCGGCTCAGCGGAGTTGGACTGATTCCAGGAGCGCTTCGATCTCTTCGAATCCAGGCCGTGCGAATACCTCGTGCTGACAGCAGTTTTTCTGCAGCTCGACTAAGTCGCTGCTCACCTGCTCCTCAACTCGCTCCAACAATTCCCCCAGCAAAATTCCGAACGCCCGCACTTCAATACGCTGCAACGCCCTGGTTTCCAAGGTATTCGCCGTGGCATGGAACGACGCCGCGCCAAAGTCCCCGAGCAGGCAGTCACCTGCTTCATTCCACAGAATATTGTGGCCATACAGGTCGCCATGGGTGATGCCGTGCCGGTGCAGATGCGCCGCTACCGAGGCGATACCACGGGCCATACGCAACGCCACCTCAAGGCTGAAACGGGTGTCCGCTGCGTAGATATCCCGGGTGCACGACGCCAGGCTCGGCAGGGCCGCGAGGTTGCGGTAGCTCGGGTCGATCAGGTCCATCACCAGGGCGGCCTGGTCATCGGGGTGGCCGACCACGCGGCCTTCGACCTTGATCAGGTTGGGGTGCAGCCCGGCGGCGATACAGGCCTGCATTTCGTGCAGCGGCGAACCGTCGCTGGTGATGCTGCCCTTGTAAAGCTTAACGGCGACGGGCTTTCCTGACGGTGCCCAGAGCGCCTTGCGGATCACCCCGGAAGCGCCTTCGCCCAGCACTTCGGCCAGTTCCAGTTCGGACCAGGGAACCTCCGGTGTGGTGTCTTCATCCGCCAGCGTCACCGCCATTTCCACCGGGTTACCGGCGTAGGCCAGCCAGGTCAGGCTCGGCAGCGTCAACAGCCACTCTGGCAGGTGCGTTAACCGGTTGGCGGCGATGCGCAGCAGTTCGAGGTTGTGGCAGTTGGCCAGGCTTTGCGGCAGGTGCGCCAGCTGGTTGCCGGCCAGCATCAGTTTTTGCAGCAATGGCCGTTCGCCCAATGCCTCGGGCAGCGCGCTGATGCGGTTATCGGTCAGGATCAGCCAGCGCAGCAGCGGCGGCAACGCTACGGCGGGCACGAGGCTGATCTGGTTGGCCTTGAAGCTGATCATGCTCAGGTTGGCGCATTGACCGAGGCAAGCCGGCAGCTCGGTGAACCGGTTGTCCGAGCAGAACAGCACGCGCAGGTGCGGCAGGCGGTGCAGGTCGTCGGGCAGGCTGCTCAGGGCATTGCCGCTGAGGTTGAGGATTTCCAGGGAGTCGGCCAGCTCGAAGATTTCCCGGGGGAATTCGGTCAGCCCGCAGGACAGGTCAAGGCGCGTGATGCCGGCCAATTGGCCGGCCTTGAGTTGGGCGAGGGTATTCATGAACGGCGCGGTCACTCGGCAAAAAGGCGTGGAAGGCGCTCATGATAGCGGGTCGGACGCGGATTGCGGGGCGGCCTGCTGCAATTGTCCGAGACGGCTGGCGGTGCGGGCCAGGTCGATGGCCTGGCCGCTCAGGGCAATCTCGAGCGGCAATTCGCCGATCAATACCAGATGCTTGTCGCGGTCGTAGAGCACATCCACCAGGTTGATAAAGCGCTGTTGCACGGCAATCGGGCAGTTCGCCAGTTGAGGCAGGCCGTCGATGATCCAGTGGTCGTAGTCCTGGCACAGCAGCAGGTAGTCCATCACCGCCGTCAGTTGTTCGCACAGGTCGTTGAAGGTGAAGGCAATGCTGCGCCCTTCATGGCGGCGGCACATCAAGGTCCGATGGCCGACGTCCAGGGGGCGCGGCGGGCTATCTGCAGCGGGCAGGTCGAGCGCCGCGCGCTGGTCCGGGTTGCCCGGCCACACGTATTGACCGCAGGTAAACCGTTGCGCGCTCTGGGCCTGGGGCAGGCTGCGAAAGTCCTGGGGCGAGCTGACTTCCAGCACCTCCATGCGTGCGGCGATCAGGTCGATCACCGGCTTGAAGCGCTCATGGTACAGGGGGTTGGGCAGCAACCCTTGCGGTGCATAGTTGGACGTCATCAGCACCAGTACACCGCGCTCGAACAGGGCCTTGAACAGCCGCGTGATCAGCATGGCATCCCCGATATCATGGACGTGGAACTCGTCGAAACACAGCACCCGGCAGCCTGCCAACTGTTCATCGAGCGTCACGGCCAGGGCATCGTCCTGCGCATGGTGCGTGAACATGCCGCGATGCAGTTGGGCGAAAAAATCATGGAAGTGCACGCGCTGCTTCTCGGCGATCGGCAACGCCTGGAAGAACCCGTCCAGCAGCCAGCTTTTGCCGCGACCCACGGGGCCGTGGAGGTACAGGCTGCGGGCGGGCTGGCCGGCGAGCAGTTGTTGGGTTTCCCGGGCCAGGGCGGCAATTGCGCGGGTTTGACCGGTGCTCAGGGTGTAACCCTGTTGCTCGGCCTTTTGCTGAAAAAACGCGGGAATGGGCGAAGCGTCAAGGGGCCCGGGCTTTTGGCCGAGCAGGCGACGGATCAGGGAAAGCGCGGCCAATGCAAGTCACTCTGTATTTCGATGGTCGCTCACTTTAGGGCGCTCGCTGCGTTTTGACCAATAGAGAAGGGCGCTGCCAGCTATCTCGAAAAAGCATCTCACGCCGGTAATCCTGTCCAGACTGGCAGTTTCTCGCTGAGTGACTAATCTCCTACACAGCAGTCACCCCTGTACAAGGATCTGGGGCAGTGAAGGGACGAGCAGTATTGGCAGTCATGGGCGCAATGCTCTGCAACGCGGCTTACGGTGCACAGCTCCAGGTGGAGGTGCGTATCGATGTGCAGCGGGGCTGCCAGTTGGTGGGCACCACCCGCAGCGCTGGCATCGAGCAACTGGGCATACTGGATTTCGGCAGCGGCCCGCGTCTGGATGACCCGGCCGGGCCCCTGAGTGCGGCACTGATCAGCCAGCGCCAGCCGCGCCTGGAGTGCAACCCCGACACGCCGTACCAGGTCCGCGTCGATGGCGGCCTGCATGGTGGCACCGGCGAAGTGCGCTACCTCAGCGCCACCTCATCGACCAAACCCATTCCCTATCGCATCTATGCCGACGCGGCGCGGCGCGTGCCGTTGCCGGTGGATGTGCCGCTCAGCGGCCGGGTGCCGGACACAGGCTTCGTCGACCTGCCGCTCTATGGTCGCATCGAGCCGCTCAAGGACATCCCCGCCGTCGGCCGCTACACCGACCTGCTCAAGGTCACGGTGACATGGTAAGCCGTTGCCTGGCCCTGGTGGCCATGGGCGGCCTGCTGGTGCTGGCAGACGACGTGCAGGCGGCTGTCGCCAGCGGGTTCATCCAGGCGCGGCTGGTGATCACCGCCAGTTGCGAAGTGAGCAAAGGCGTGGAGAGCGCGCCGGTCAACCCCACGGGCGGCACGGCGATGCTCGACTTCGGCAGTCAGGGCCCGACCTGGAACAACCCATTGGGTGCTGGCGTCACCGCTGGCGACAAGGCGCCCCTGGCGGTGTCGTGCAACCCCTCGGTCTCGAGCTTCACCGTGACCATCGACGGCGGCACCAACGGCGATGGCACCACCCGGCGCCTGAGCAATGGGCGCCAGATGATTCCTTATCGACTGTCCGCCGACCCGCAGGGGCACAGCACCTATAGCATCGGGCAACAACGCAATTTTGTCGCGGCCAAGGGCACCCAGATACCGATCCCGGTGTTTGGCTCCGTGGTGGCAAATACCAGTGCCTTACCGGCAGGGATCTACACCGACACGTTGACGGTGACACTGGACTGGTAACTCAAGAGGATGAAAACCATGCATGTACTTGTTTCGCGATTAGGTGTTTGCGCACTGGGCCTGGCGATGGCCTCCAGCCTCAACGCGGCGACCACGGTGACCGGGCAGATCACCTCCAGCCTGATATTGATCGCCAGTTGCCAGGTCAACGGTTCGGGCGCGGCTACCGGATTGAACTTCGGTAGCTTGAATTTCGGCACCACCAATAGCCTGTTCACCAACGCCGATGCCCAGTTGCTGGGCGGTACTGGCACCGGTGGCGCGTTGTCGATCCTGTGTTCCAGCGGCACTACGCCAGCGGTCAAGGTACGCGCCGGTGCACATGACGGCGCGTCCCCCGGGGGCAGCCGTGCATTGGCCGACGGTGCGGGCAACTTCGTGCCCTACGATTTCTACACCGACAGTGGCCACTCCGCACTGCTGGCGATTGACGGTGTGATCACCCTCGCCACCAGTACCGGCGTGGCGCAAACCGTCAACCTCTACGGTCGGGCGGTGGGCAAGGCGGGGCTGCCGGCGGGCACCTATACCGACACCGTGGCCGTGGAACTGACGTTCTAGCAATGTGGCTCAGAGTCTTGCTGGCCTGTGGGCTGGCGGTACCGCTGCCGTTGTCGGCGGTGACGAGCCAGAGTTTCCAGGTGAGCGCGACCATCATCCCGGGCTGCCTGATTGTGGGCGGCAGCTCCAATTATGGTGCGCTGACCTATGGCAGTCATTCGGCCCTGGCCACCAGCACGGTCACGGCGGCGCTGACGGGGGGCGTGACGTTGCAATGCACACCGGGTGTGACGCTGAGCATGAGCGTCGACGGCGGGCAGCACAGCAGCACCGGGCGCAATCTGCAGCTCAATAGCGGTAGCGCGCGGGTGGCTTACCAGTTGTTTCGGGATGCGGCGTTCAGTCAGGGCCTAGGGATCGACCAGAGCGTCAACGTGGCCTACAGCGATGCGAACAATATCAGCCTGCCGATCTACGGGCGGGTGCAATTGCCGGGCAATCAGCCTGGGGGGACATACAGCGACACGCTGCAGGTGCAGCTGACGTGGTAAGGCTATCGGTATAAGGAGTGGGGTTATGCGTTTACCATCCCGGCGGTTGTGGGCCGCGGGCATTGCCTTGAGTGCGGTGTGCACGGCGGGGCTTGTGCAGGCGGCCAGCTCGGTGCTGATCTGGCCCATCGACCCGGTGCTGGAGGCCGATCAACAGGCTAGCGCGCTGTGGCTGGAAAACCGTGGGACCGAAACCGCGAGCCTGCAGATTCGTGTGTTTGCCTGGAGCCAGAGTGGTTTCGAAGAGCAATACCAGAACCAGCGTGATGTGATCGGCAGCCCGCCCGTAGCGCGGATCGAGCCGGGACAGAAACAATTGGTACGCCTGACCCGCACCCGTGAAGTACCACCGGGGCAAGAGTTGGCCTACCGCATCATCATCGATGAAATCCCTTCACCCCTGCAGGTGCCCACGCCGCCGGAAGGCAAGAACACCGCAGCGGCGATCCGCTTTCAGATGCGTTATTCGGTGCCGCTGTTCGCCTACGGCGCGGGCCTGTGGAACAAGGAGGACAGCACGCGCCAGCGTGACCCCAAGGGCGCGGGCAAGCCGGATCTGAGCTGGCACAAGGTCACGGTAGCAGGGCGCGACTACATCGAAGTGCGCAACCAGGGCGCCGTGCATGCGCGCCTTACCGATGCCGCATTCAAGCAGGGCGGGCAGACACGGCCCTTGGTGGATGGCCTGTTGGGCTACGTGTTGCCGGGCGCCAGCATGCGTTGGCCGGTGCCGCCAGCGCTGTCGGCCGACCAGCCGCTGCAGGTCAGGGTCAACGGCGCATCCCAGTTGGAAAGCCTCGCGCCGCAGCGGTAACAAGCCTGTAACGGGGCAGGAACGCCCCGGGATTTAAACGGATGGAGATGTCCATTGAAGGACACAACGCCATGGTGAGTCGTGGTCTGGCTCGCAGTCTATGGCTGTCGGTGGTGGGCGGACTGGGCGGCGCAGTGGTTGCGCTTCCGGGCGTGGCTGGCGACCTGCCACCGCCCCCGAGCAGTATGGAGGCTGTCGCCGATGCACAGTTGTTTCTGGAGCTGGTGGTCAATCAGATGGACACCGGCCGCGTTATCGCGGTCGATCAACGGGCCGGGCAACTCTATGTGCCGGTCAGCGCGCTGCAGGACGTGGGCATGAAGCTGCCCGGCGAATTGAGCGGCAGCGTGGCGCTGGACGAGATCCCCGGCCTGCACAGCGATTACGACAGCAACGGCCAGCGCGTGCTGCTGGATGTGCCGCCGTCGTGGCTGAAGGAACAATTTATCGGCAACCGCGACACTTACCCGCGCACCCAGGCAATGAGCAGCTTTGGCGCCTTGCTCAACTATGACCTGTATTTCAACGACACTGACGAAGGCGGCAGCTACCTCGCCGCCTGGAACGAAGTGCGGCTGTTCGACAACTGGGGCACCTTGTCCAATACCGGCCAGTACCGCCAGACCTTGGCTGATGGTGTCAGCAGCGGTACGTTCAACAACGGCTACCGGCGCTATGACACTACCTGGCGCTTCTCCGATGATGAGCGGCTGCTGACCTACGAAGCCGGTGACGTGATCAGCGGCGCCTTGCCCTGGAGCAGTTCGGTGCGCCTCGGCGGTGTGCAGTTCTCGCGGGACTTCGCGGTGCGTCCGGACCTGGTGACTTACCCTCTGCCGCAATTTGCCGGTGAGGCCGCGGTGCCGTCGTCGGTGGACCTGTTTATCAATGGCTACAAATCCGATAGCGCGCAGTTGCAACCGGGGCCCTACACCCTGACCAACGTGCCGTTTATCAACGGAGCGGGCGAAGCGGTGGTGGTGACGACTGACGCCCTGGGTCGCCAGGTGTCGACCACCGTGCCGTTCTATGTGACCAGCACGCTGTTGCAAAAAGGCCTGACGGATTTTTCAGTGGCTGCCGGCACCTTGCGCCGGGAGTACACCCTCAAGGACTTCGCCTACGGCCCCGGCGTGGCGAGCGGTACCTTTCGTTATGGCTATTCCGACAATTTGACCCTGGAGAGCCATGCCGAAGCCTCCACTGACCTGACCCTCGGCGGCCTGGGCGGTAACCTGCGGCTGGGCAATCTCGGCGTACTCAATGCCGCCGTCAGCCAAAGTCGATTCGAAGGGCGTAGCGGCCAGCAACTGAGCCTGGGGTATCAGTACAACAGCACGCGCTATAGCCTGTCCTATCAGCGGGTGGAACGACACGACGAGTACGCCGACCTGACCCTGGTCGACACCGCTTACGCCAGCCTCAGCAAGCGCAGCGAGCAGGTGACGCTGAGCCTCAACCTTGAACGTTTTGGCAGCCTGGGCATGGGGTATTTCGACGTGCAGGCGGCGGACGATTCGCGCACGCGGCTGCTCAACCTGAGCTGGAGCAAGCCGCTGTGGCGCAATACCAGTTTCTACCTGTCGGCCAACCGCGAGATCGGCGACAGCAATTGGGCGATGCAGGCGCAGTGGGTGATTCCGTTCGACCTCAACGGCAGCCTGGCCTTGAGCACCGAGCGCAGCAAGGACGGCGTCAGTCGCCAGCGCCTCAATTACAGCAGCGCAGTGCCCAGCGAGGGTGGCGTGGGCTACAACCTCGGTTATGCCCAGGGCGATGGTGCGGCGTACCGGCAGGCCGACCTGACCTGGCGCTTGCAGTCGGTGCAATTGCAGGCCGGCGTGTACGGCAGCAGCGATGCCCAGACGCGCTGGGCGGATGCCAGTGGCTCGCTGGTGTGGATGGGCGGCGACACCTTTGCCGCCAACCGTATCAATGATGCCTTTGTGGTGGTGAGTACCCAGGGCTTCGCCGGTATCCCGGTGCGCTACGAGAACCAACTGGTGGGCGAAACCGACCGTAATGGGCATCTCCTGGTGCCGTGGAGCAGCGCGTACTACCGCGCCAAATACGAAATCGATCCGCTGAACCTGCCGCTCAACGTGCAAAGCCCAAATGTGGAACAGCGTGTATCGGTGCGCCGTGGCAGCGGCTACCTGCTGGAGTTTCCGTTGCGCCGGGTACTCGCGGCGAGCGTTACCCTGGTGGACACCCAGCATCAGGAATTGCCCTTGGGCAGCCTGGTGGTGCACGAGCAAAGCAACCAGCAGGCAGTGGTCGGCTGGGACGGCCTGGTGTACCTGGAAAACCTCTCGGTGCATAACACCTTGCAGGTCACGCTGGGTAAAGGGCGTACGTGCCAGGCGCGATTCGAGGTCAACGAGCAGCAACAAGGCGTGCCGCTGATCGGGCCGTTGGTGTGCCAATGAGACGCGTGGGCTGGCTGTGGCTCCTCGGGATGGTGGGCTCGGGGCAGGCAATGGCGCTGTGTTCGACGGTGGCGACGGCTCCGGTGAGTTTTGGCTCGGTGAGTTCGATCAACGTACGCACCGCGACGCAAAACAGCTCGACCCTCAATGGCGGTTTGAGCTGCACCGCTTCACTGATCGCCCTCGGCACCAGTGACCACTTCTATGCCACGATCACCTCAACCACCAGCGGCATGGTCGGCCCCACGGGGGATGTGATCGGTTATACGATTTATGGCAACAACACCACCACGTTCCCTATTACACGAGGGCTTCAGTTCGATTTCGGTCCCAATGGCATTGCGACAAGCGCGGGTCTTTTGACGGGGCCGGGCAGCAAGAACCTGCCGCTTTACGTGGGCAGTATTACCGGGACCAATGTGGCGGCCGGGGTGTATACCGAAGTCCTCAGCGTTGCATGGGCCTGGGATTATTGCATTGGCCTGGGGGTGGGCAACTTGTGCGTATTGCGGGACAAAAACCTGACTCCCCAAGTCAAGCTCCTGACCGTGAGCATGACCGTCACCAATGACTGCCAGATCACCGCGCCCAATATCAGTTTTGGCAGTGCGCCCGTCATCAGCGGGTTCACTGCCGTGACCGGCCAGACCATCAGTATTTCCTGCACCAAGGGCAGCGCCTATAGCGTAGGCCTGAGCGACGGCCAGAACGCCGTCAGTGTGGGCGGGCGGCGGCGCATGATCGCCGGCACCCACTACCTGGCCTACGACATCTTCAAAAGCGCCGGCACCACGCGCTGGGGCAGCGTGGGCGCGGCGCGGCGCGACAGTTCTACCGCCGAGGTCAACCCCGGCAACGGCCTGGGTATCGGCAGCCAGGTGTTCAACTACAACGCCAGGATCTACACCGATCAAGCCACACCGCCCGCCGGCACCTACCTCGACAACGTGGTACTCGACGTGGGCTTCTAGAACTTCAGCATCGCCGGGGCGGGCTGATCCGCCGGGCTGACCACTGCATAGTTGTAGCCGGCACCGGACCAGTACTGGGCCTGCAAGCCATCGGCGCTGCTGCTGCCACGGGGCAGAAAGCCGTTTTCCGGGCCTGGCGGGCGGATGTAGAAGCTGATGCGCCGCCCTTGCGGGTCTTCGTACAGCACCATGGCGGCGGCGCCTTGCTCGGTGGTGAGCAGGCGCCCGCTGACCGGCGTGAAGCCCGACGCGCTCAGGTCAGGCAGGCGGTGGGCCTGGTTGAAGTAGCGGTCGAGCCAGGCCTGCATCGTGCCGCCGCCCTGGCCCTTGTAGTCCGCCGGCATGATGCCGTCCTGGGCAAACAAGCGGAACGCCTGCATCGCGTCGGCCATGGGCAGTTGGGCCGGCTGGCTGACTTCACGGGCGTGCCAGCCACCGACACCGCCGAGGCCGACAGCGATCAGCAGCACGGCTGCCGTAGCCAAGTGGCGGCGTGATTGACGCTTGATGCGCTGGCGGATCAACGTCGGGTCCAGGTCCGGGTTGGCCGGTTGCTGCAGGGCACCGCCCAACGCGGCACGCAGCAACTGCGCGTCGTGCTGCCAGGCATGGACCTGGGCTGCGACATCCGGGTGGGCTGCCAGATAGGTTTCAAGTACACGGCGATCACTCTCCAGCAGTTGGTGATCGACGTAGGCATGCAAATCGCGTTCGCTGGGGGGCAGGCTGATCATTTGAGTATCCGCAGGGAAGGGCTGGCAATTTCGCCATCACTGAGTTGACGCAGGGCCTGGCGCGCACGGGACAGGCGTGACATCACCGTGCCGAGGGGCACATCGAGGATCTCGGCGACTTCCTTGTAGCTCAAGCCTTCGACCGACACCCACAGCAACAGGGCACGCTGCTCGGTGTTGAGCTGATCGAAGGCTTGCAGGGTCGACTGGGCGATCACCGTGCGTTCGACCGATGGCTGCGTATCGTCACGCCCGGTAAAGAATTCCAGCATGCGCGCATACCGCCGGGTGCGACGGTGGGCATCGAGGAACTGGCGGTAGAGGATCGAGAACAACCAGGCACGCAAGTCGCCTTCGACACGTTTATCGGCCCAACTGATGATCGCCCGCTCCAGGGTCGACTGCACCAGGTCGTCGGCGCTGCTGGCGTTACGGGTCAGGGACACGGCAAAGCGCCGCAGCCTGGGGATGAGTTCACGTAACTGTTCGTCGAGTTCATGCATGGGAATCTGGCTGGCCACTACGCTGGGATTAGAGAGACGTGCGCCGTTGAGGGTTATTCCCCGTGCTTGAAAATAAATCCAGGGCCAGGGAATAGAGCCGATCGGCGTTCGTCTTCATGCTCCGACCTTATGTTCACCCCTAAGGCCTTTGGCCCCGGAGTTCCTTCATGGTAGATCACTCATCACCGCCTCGTCCCCCGTTGAGCACCGCGAGCCTGATCGCGCGCCTGGCGGGTATCGGTGCCGTGGTTGCGGTTGTGGCGGGGGCCTTTGCCTACGTCAACGGCACCCTCGACCCACAGCGCCTGCGTCCTAAAACCCTGGTCAACGCGCTGGAAACCAACAATGGCGTGCACCCGGGCTTTCGGCGTAACCATGCCAAAGGCATCTGCGTCGCCGGGTATTTCGAGAGCACGCCCGAAGCTCGCACCTATTCCAGTGCCCAAGTGTTCAGCGAGGCCAAGACCCCCGTGATCGGCCGCTTTGCCTTGCCCAGCGGCAACCCTTACGCGCCCGACAGCAGTGTGCCGATCCGCAGTTTTGCGGTGCAGTTCTCCCAGGCCAACGGCCAGCAATGGCGCACCGGCATGAACAGCATGCCAGTGTTCCCGGTGGGCACGCCCGAGGCGTTCTATCAGTTGCTCCAGGCCGGCGCACCGGAGCCCACCACTGGCAAGCCGAACCCGGCGAGCATGCCGGCGTTTTTCGCCGCCCACCCCGAGACCGCGCCGTTCCTGGCGTGGGTCAAGACTGCCAAGCCCTCGGCGAGCTATGCGACCGAAACCTACAACGGTATCAACGCGTTTTACCTGGTGGGCGCCGATGGCAAGCGCCAGGCCGTACGTTGGGGCGTGGTGCCGCAGAGTCAGGATGCGCCGGGCGATACCGCGCCAGCCGGAAGTGATTACCTGGAACAAGACCTGGTGCAACGCTTGGCCGCCGGTCCGCTGCGCTGGCAGTTGAAAATGAGCCTGGCCAACCCGGGTGACCCGGTGGACGATGCGAGCAAGGCCTGGACTGGCGAGCATAAAGTCATCAATGCCGGCACTCTGGTGTTGCAAAGCAGCCAGCCACAGGCGGACGGTGATTGCCGCGACATCAACTTCGACCCACTGATTCTGCCCAGTGGTATCGAAGCGTCCAATGACCCGTTGCTGGCGGCGCGCTCGGCGGCGTATGCCAGTTCCTACCTGCGCCGCGCCGGTGAAGTCGGCCCGTTGCACAGCGCCCCTCAGGAGTCGAAGCCATGAATGCCCAACCACGGTTTTTTGCCCCGCTGGCGCGCCTGCTGCACTGGCTGATGGCGTTGATGATCATCGCCATGCTGTTTATCGGTGCGGGCCTGGCGGCTTCAGTGTCGGAACGGCATGAGTGGTTGATCCACCTGCACAAGCCGCTGGGTATCGCGATTCTGGCGCTGGTGATCGTGCGCCTGGCGGTTCGGTTCTCCACGCGCCAACCGCCGCTGCCCGTCGACCTGCCGTTGTGGCAAGTGTTGGCGGCCAAGGCGTCCCATGTGGTGCTGTATGCCTTGATGCTGGTATTGCCACTGCTGGGCTGGGCGATGATTTCGGCGGCAGGCGATCCGGTGATGCTCAGCAGTTCTGTGCGGTTGCCGGCGCTGGTGGGCGCGAACGCGCCATTGTTCGCGGTGCTGCGCAAGGCCCATGGTTATCTGGCCTACCTGCTGTTCCTGACGGTGCTGTTGCACCTGGCGGCGGCGTTGTTCCATGGGCTGATCCGCCGCGATGGCGTGTTGCAGAGCATGACCGGCACCAAGGAGTGATGCCGGTGGGAGAGGGCGTCAGCGCAGCACGGTGACGATATCGGCCACCGTGCTCAGCACGTCCTTGCCCAACTGCCTGGAGCGCTCGCCTGACCAGCCGGTCTTCGGGTTGGGCGCGTCGTCGTTGTCCTTGAAGGGCATTTCCAGGGTCAGCGACAGGCAGTCGTATTTCTGGCCGACCGCGTTGCACGCCAGGGTCATGTTGGCTTCGCCCGGCAGGTCGCGGGTGTAGCCGTGGGTGGTCTGGAAGTCGCGGGTCAGGGCGCTCAAGTGGCTGCGAAAGTGTTTTTCCAATGCCTCGATGCGTGGGGTGTAGCCGGGGTTGCCTTCGCAGCCGGCGGTGAAGACGTAGGGGATTTCCTCGTCGCCATGGATATCGAGAAACAGGTCGACGCCGTACTTTTCCATTTGTTGCTGGACGAACAACACTTCCGGGCTGCTCTCCTGGCTGGCGCTCTGCCAGGCACGATTGAGGTCCTGGCCCATGGCGTTGGTGCGCAGGTGACCGTGGAAGGCTCCGTCCGGGTTCATGTTTGGCACCAGGTACAGGTCGGCGACCTTCAGCAGTTTTTTCAGCTCGGCGTCACCGTCCTGTTGCAGGCGTTCGATGATGCCCTCCATGAACCATTCGGCCATGTGCTCGCCGGGATGCTGTTGGGCGATGATCCAGATCTTGCGCCGACCTTCGCCGCCCTTGCCGCGACGCAGTAGCTGGATGTCACGGCCTTCGGCACTTTTGCCGGTGGCCAGCAAGCAGGTATTGGCGCGACTCAGGGCCTGCTCGATCAGCCAGTCGTGGCGCTCGCGGCTATAGGGTTCGAAATAGGCGAACCAGGCGTGCTTCTCGCGGGTTTCCAAACTGATATGCAGGATTTCCCCGTCGAAGCGCGAAGGCACCCGGAACCAATTGACGTGGTCATAGGAGGCCACGGCGTTGTAGCCACTCCACGCGTGTGGGTAGGACGATTTACCCGCATTGCTCAGGCGAAAGGTGTGGGTATGGCCCACGTGCATGCCTTCGGCCTTGAAGTGGAACCATTGGTAATGTTGGCTGCGCGTGTCGGGTTTGATTGCCAGCAGTAACTGATAGGCGTCGTGGGCATCCAGTACCTGGATATTGCCACTGTCGAAGTCGGTGCTGATCCTGATGGAGGTCAAGGCCACGGTCATAGTCTGGTTGCCTGAATATGAGTGTTGTGGCGGCTATCTTACACAGGAGTCTGGTAAAGACTGGACGCAAAATTGTTGCGAAGGGGGAGGGGGCGTCTTCCTTGACGCCGCAGCAGCTTAGGATCTATGAGATTGATTCTCAAGCGCTATTTCGAAAAGATCGGGTCTAGAGCGGTAGACTGGCTTTCTTTTGGCGATAGTCTTTTGCTACCATGCGCGCCATCAAGCAACACACAGTCTTCATTAGCCTGAAGCCATGCCAGGGAAACTGGCAAAAAAAAGACCCGGCCAAAGAGCCGGGTCAAAAACCGTGATTAGCCTGATGAGGAGATATTCCAAGAGTCCGACCTAAGGTCCCTTGGCCTATCGACTGATCTCGCGATCAGCTGGGTCCAATAATAATCATTATCATTTGCAAGTCAAATGTTTTTATCCGTGAGATAGAAATATTTTTCTTCGCGCCTGTCATCCGTTCGCTTGAGCCTCCGGCGCCTGCAACGACCGCTCCACCATCGCCTTCGCCATATCGATCAAATACACCACCGAAAACGCCAGGTCACGATGAGTGCCGCGATGGCTGCTCGCGGACTCATAGGCCGTGGCCGCTGCACTGCGCAACAGGTCCGAGGCGTGCACCAGGGCTTCCTCAGGGCTGATGCCTGGCTTGATGGCAAACAGGGCATCGTCAGGGGCTGGTGCCGACATATCTTCTTTCAAGTAAAAGTCCAATGCGCGCTTGGCGGCGCCGCTGCTGCGCAGGTCGTGCAGCTCGGTGTCTTCGGGGATTTCAGGCAGCAGATACGGGCTTGTCGTCATAAGGGGCGGTACTCTGGGGTGGGTGTCGAAAACCTTATGCCCGATGATAGTACGTATCGTATTTATGTCGTTTTATGGATTACTACAAACTGTTTATTGCCCTGGAAACTGCGTGACGTATTGTCAGCGCCCATGGATAACTGGATCGCGTTGGTCAAGGCCAACATGGAAGACCGCAAGGTCACGCAAGGTGAACTGGCTGAGCGCCTGGGCATGTCCCAGGGCGGCGTCGGCCATTGGCTTAACAAGCGCCGTGCGCCGAGCCTGGTGGACATGAATCGGGTGCTGGCGGCGCTGGGGCTGGGCTATCTGGAGGTCGCGCTGGATATTCGCGAGCGGGTCGATGAGCCGCCTGCGGAGAAAAACTACAACCCGTATTTCCGTTATCCGGTCAGCGATTGGAATGGGTTGTGCGAAGTGCGTGAGCCGCGTACACCTTACGGCGCTGCCCGCTTCGAGCTGACGGATTACCACGCCCGGGGCGAAGCCTTCTGGCTGCCGGTCACCGGCGACGCCATGACCGCACCCAGTGGCCTGAGCATCAGTGCGGGCATGATGATCCTGGTGGACCCGGCCATTGCCGCCGAGCCCGGTAAATTAGTGGTGGCCCAGTGGGTCGGGAGCCCCCGGGCGACCTTTCGCCAGTTGCTGGAGGAGAGCGGCCAGCGTTACCTGGTGCCGCTCAATCCCACCTACCCGAAGCAGTTGCTGACCGACGATTGCCGCCTCCTGGGCGTCGTCGTACAGGCCACGGCAAAATTTTAAACAGCCGTTTCAAGCTCCACCAAAGTGCAACCTTCGGCAACCATTTCGCCTTCCTGGCAGAACAGTGCCTTGACCACCCCGGCCTGGGGCGCACGGATGCTGTGTTCCATTTTCATGGCTTCCAGCACCACCAGTTGCGTGCCGGCTTCCACCGGTTGGCCCACCTCTACCAGCACCCGTACGATGCTCCCATTCATCGGGGCTGTCAGCCCACCCTGATGGGATTGGTTGGCCTCGACTGCAGCAATCGGATCGAACAACGATACGCCGCGCATCTCGCCGTCCCAACGCAGATACACCGTGTGGTCATGGCGTACCGCCAGATGGCTGCGACGCACGCCCTGTTGTTCGATCAGCAACTGTTCGCCACGCAACTGTGGCGCCTGGGCGGCCTGCGTCACCAGTCGGTCCTGGCCATTGCAACTCAAATGCAGTGACACCTCGGCAGGCAGCCCGGCGCGAAAGCCGCGTTTATCTGCCCAGGGTCCATCCGATGGTGGCAGGCTCTGCATGTATGCCGCGGCGGCCGCCTGCCAGAATTCATCACCCAGTTCACCGGCCTCGGGCAACAAGTCATCCTGATAGCGCGGAATGAATCCGGTATCCAGTTCCGCATCCGCAAACGCCGGATGCCCGATAATGCGCCGCAGAAAACCCAGGTTGGTCTTGAGCCCGCCGATGGCAAACTCATCCAGCATGCCCAACAACCGCAACCGCGCCTGTTCACGGTCCTCGCCCCAGGCAATCAGCTTGCCGAGCATGGGGTCATAGAACGGCGAGACGTTGTCGCCTTGCTCGACACCGCTGTCCACACGGCGCCCTGGTCCGGGTGCGGATTCGCGATACAGCGCCAGGTGCCCGGTGGCAGGCAGGAAGTCATTGGCCGGATCCTCGGCATACAGCCGCACTTCGATCGCATGGCCGACCAGCGGCACCTGTTCCTGGGTGATCGGCAGCGCCTCGCCCTGGGCGACACGAATCTGCCAGGCCACCAGATCCAGGCCGGTAATCGCTTCGGTGACGGGGTGCTCCACCTGCAGTCGCGTGTTCATCTCCATGAAGAAGAAATCGCCACGCGCGTCGAGCAAAAACTCCACAGTGCCAGCACCGACATAACCGATGGCCTGGGCCGCACGCACAGCCGCCTCGCCCATGGCCTTGCGTTGTTCAACACTCAACCCCGGTGCCGGCGCTTCCTCGACGACTTTTTGATGGCGACGCTGAATCGAGCAGTCCCGTTCGTTGAGGTACAGGCAATGCCCGTGTTGATCGGCGAACACCTGGATCTCCACATGACGTGGCTTGAGCAGGTATTTCTCCACCAGCATCTGCCCATTGCCGAAAGACGACAGCGCTTCTCGCTGGGCCGAAGCGAGCGCCTCGGCCAACTGGCTGACGTCCTCGACCACCTTCATGCCCTTGCCGCCGCCACCGGCCGTGGCCTTGAGCAGTACCGGGTAGCCAATGCGCTCGCAGGCGGCGCGGAAGGTGTCCAGGTCCTGGGCGTCGCCGTGATAGCCCGGCACCAGGGGCACGCCTGCGGTTTCCATCAGCGCCTTGGCGGCCGACTTGCTGCCCATGGCATCGATGGCGGAGGCGGGCGGCCCGAGGAAGATCAACCCGGCGGCTTCAATCGCACGGGCAAACCCGGCGTTCTCCGACAGAAAACCGTACCCCGGATGGATCGCCTGGGCGCCGCTGGACTGGGCGGCGGCGATCAGCTTGTCGATTTGCAGGTAGCTGTCGGTAGCCTTGCTGCCGCCCAGGTCGACGCGAATATCCGCCTCACGGCTGTGCCGTGCATCGCGGTCGATGGCGCTGTGCACCGCCACGGTGGTCAGGCCCATGGCCTTGGCGGTGCGCATCACGCGGCAGGCAATCTCGCCACGGTTGGCCACCAGCAGGGTTGTCAATGTACTCATGAACGCGGCTCCTGGGGCTGCCAGCTCGGTGGACGTTTTTGCAGGAACGCGCGCAAGCCTTCCTGGCCCTCGGCGCTGACCCGGATGCGCGCAATGGCGTTTTCGCAATAGCGGCGCAGGGCTGGGGTGAGGGCACCGTTGCCCACTTCGCGCAACAGGTCTTTGCTGGCGCGCATGGCAGCCGGGCTGTTGTGCAGCAGGTTGGCGATCCACTGTTCGACCTGATGGTCCAGCTCGCCGATGGGATAGCTTTCCGCCAGCAAGCCGATGTCGCGCGCGCGCTGGCCGCCAAAACGTTCGGCGGTCAGGGCATAGCGCCGTGCTGCGCGTTCGCCGATGGCTTGCACCACGAACGGGCTGATCACCGCCGGCGCCAGGCCGATGCGCACTTCCGACAAGCAGAACTGCGCATCATCGGCACCAATCGCCATGTCGCAGCAACTGATCAAGCCGAGTGCGCCCCCGTAGGCCGCGCCTTGCACCACCGCCAGGGTCGGGATTTTCATTTTGGCCAGGTTGTACATCAGCTCCGCGAGTTCGCGGGCATCGTCCAGGTTGGTGTGGTAATCCAACTCGGCCGACTGCTGCATCCAGGCCAGGTCGGCGCCGGCGCTGAAGTGCTTGCCGCGCCCGCGCAGGACCAGGAAGCGCAGGGACGGATCGCCTTGTACCCGATCGAGGGCGATGATCAGCTCGCGGATCATCTCGGCGTTGAACGCGTTGTTCTTGGCTTCACGACTGAGCCACAGCGTGGCAAAGCCACGGGGGTCGATGATCAGTTCGAGGGTGTTGAAATCGCTCATGGGGTACAGCTCCATTTACATGCGGAACACGCCGAAGCGGCTCGGCTCGATGGGGGCATTCAGCGACGCGGACAAGGCCAGCGCCAGCACGTCACGGGTCTGCAACGGGTCGATCACACCGTCGTCCCACAGGCGTGCGCTGGAGTAGTAGGGATGACCCTGGGTTTCGTACTGGTCGAGGATCGGCTGCTTGATCGCGGCTTCTTCTTCCGTGCTGAACGCTGTACCGGCGCGTTCGGCCTGCTCGCGCTTGACCTGCACGAGCACACCCGCCGCCTGTTCGGCGCCCATCACGCCAATGCGTGCGTTGGGCCACATCCACAAAAAGCGCGGGTCATAGGCGCGGCCACACATGCCGTAGTTACCCGCGCCAAAGCTGCCGCCGATGATCACCGTGAACTTCGGCACCTTGGCGCAGGCCACGGCGGTGACCAGCTTGGCGCCATGCTTGGCGATGCCGCCGGCTTCGTACTTCTGGCCGACCATGAAGCCGGTGATGTTCTGCAGGAACAACAAGGGAATGCCGCGCTGACACGCCAGCTCGATAAAATGCGCGCCTTTTTGCGCCGCTTCGGCAAACAGAATCCCGTTGTTGGCCAGGATCGCAATCGGGTAGCCGTGCAGGTGGGCAAAGCCGCACACCAGGGTGGTGCCAAACAGCGCCTTGAATTCATCGAACACCGAACCGTCCACCAGCCGTGCAATGACTTCGCGCACATCAAACGGCTGCTTGGCGTCGGCCGGGATCACGCCGTACAACTCTTCACTGCTGTACAGCGGAGCTACCGGCGAACGTTGCAGCAACTGGCCTTGTTTGCGCCAGTTGAGGTTCGCCACGCTGCGCCGGGCCAGCGCCAGTGCATGCTCATCGCTGTCGGCATAGTGATCGGCCACCCCGGAAATCCTGCAGTGCACATCGGCCCCACCGAGGTCTTCGGCACTCACCACTTCACCGGTCGCCGCCTTCACCAACGGTGGACCGGCGAGGAAGATGGTGGCCTGGTCGCGCACCATGATTGCTTCGTCGGCCATGGCTGGCACATAGGCGCCACCGGCGGTGCACGAACCCATCACCACCGCAATCTGCGGGATGCCCTGGGCGCTCATGTTGGCCTGGTTGAAGAAGATCCGCCCGAAGTGCTCGCGGTCGGGAAACACTTCGTCCTGGCGCGGCAGGTTGGCACCGCCTGAGTCCACCAGGTAGATGCACGGCAGGCGGTTCTGTTCGGCGATGGTCTGGGCGCGCAGGTGTTTTTTGACGGTGAGCGGGTAGTAGGAGCCGCCTTTGACCGTGGCGTCGTTGGCGACGATCATGCATTCGACGCCTTCCACGCGGCCGATCCCGGCAATCACCCCGGCGGCCGGCACGTCTTCGCCGTACACCTGATGGGCGGCCAGTTGGCTGAGTTCAAGGAACGGCGAGCCCGGGTCGAGCAAACGATTGATACGCTCGCGGGGCAGCAACTTGCCGCGTGAGGTGTGTCGCTCCTGTGCCTTGGCGCCGCCGCCTTGCTGCACGTGGGCGAGCAGGGTGTGCAGGGCGTCGACCTGTTGGCGCATCGCCGCGCTGTTGGCGGCAAACTCCGCCGAACGCGGGTTGAGCTGGGTGTGCAAGGTGGCCATGGTGCGCTCCTTCAGCGGGTTTCGTTGAAGAGTTCGCGACCGATCAGCATCCGCCGGATTTCACTGGTGCCGGCGCCGATCTCATACAGCTTGGCGTCGCGCAGCAGGCGCCCGGCCGGGAATTCGTTGATGTAGCCGTTGCCACCCAGGATCTGGATCGCGTCCAGGGCCATTTGCGTGGCGCGTTCGGCACTGTAGAGGATCACCCCGGCGGCATCCTTGCGCGTGGTCTCGCCACGCTCGCAAGCCTGGGCCACCGCGTAGAGGTAGGCGCGGCTGGCGTTGAGCTGGGTGTACATGTCGGCAACCTTGCCCTGGATCAGCTGGAATTCGCCGATGCTCTGGCCGAACTGCTTGCGGTCGTGAATGTAGGGCACGATCAGGTCCATGCACGCTTGCATGATTCCGGTAGGGCCGCCGGAGAGCACCACGCGCTCGTAGTCGAGGCCGCTCATCAGCACTTTCACGCCGCCGTTGAGCGCGCCGAGGATGTTTTCTTCGGGCACTTCCACATCATCGAAAAACAGCTCGCAGGTGTTGGAGCCGCGCATGCCCAGCTTGTCGAACTTGTTGCTGCGGCTGAAGCCCTTCCAGTCGCGCTCGACGATAAACGCGGTGATGCCGTGCGGGCCCTTTTCCAGGTCGGTCTTGGCGTAGATCACATAGGTGCTGGCATCGGGGCCGTTGGTGATCCAGGTCTTGCTGCCGTTGAGTACGTAATGGTCGCCGCGCTTATCGGCGCGCAGCTTCATCGAGACCACATCGGAGCCGGCGTTTGGCTCGCTCATGGCCAGGGCGCCGACGTGTTCGCCACTGATGAGCTTGGGCAGGTATTTGAGTTTCTGCGCGTGATTGCCGTTGCGGTTGATCTGGTTCACACACAGGTTGGAGTGTGCGCCATAGGACAGCGCCACCGAGGCCGAGCCGCGGCTGATCTCTTCCATTGCCACCACATGGGCCAGGTAACCCAGGCCGGCACCGCCATATTCTTCTGGCACGGTGATGCCCAGCAGGCCCATGTCACCGAACTTGCGCCACAGGTCGGCGGGGAACAGGTTGTCGATGTCGATCTGCGCCGCACGGGGCGCGATTTCCTTGCCCACAAAGGACTGCACCTGGTCGCGCAGCATGTCGATGGTTTCACCGAGGGCGAAGTTCAGGGACGGGTAACTCATGGACAGGCACCTTAATGTGAGCATTGTTGTTGTGTAGATGGGGCGCCAGGGGAGGGCGCTCACCTTTACGTTAACGTAAGCTTGCGTTGCGGCGCTGTCAATCGTAGTTTACGTTTACGTCAACCTACAAAAAAGACAACAGGGGTCGTTATGGAACAACCGAACCAGAGCTACAGCCGCGGCTCACAGGACAAGACCTTGCTGGCCATGACGATTGGCCAAGCCTTTGACCGAACCGTTGCGCAGTTCCCCGATGGCGAGGCCCTGGTGGTGCGTCATCAACAACGTCGCTACACCTGGCGACAACTGGCGGAGACTGTCGATTTGCACGCGCGGGCGTTCATGGCCCTGGGCATGCAAACGGGCGACCGCCTGGGCATCTGGGCACCCAATTGTGCCGAGTGGTGCATCAGCCAGATTGCCAGTGCCAAGCTCGGGGTGATCCTGGTCAACATCAACCCGGCCTATCGCAGCAGCGAGTTGGACTACGTGCTCAAGCAGTCCGGCTGCCAGTGGCTGGTGTGCGCCGGCTCATTCAAAAGCTCCGATTACCACGCCATGCTGCAGGAGCTGAAACCAGACGTGCGCGGTCTCATCAGCCTCGATCCCAACCCGCCCGCAGGGTTCATGCCGTGGTCGCAACTGGCCGCGCTCGGCGCTGGCATTGCGCCCGAACAGTTGCACAGTCGCCAGGCCAGCCTGCACTTCGATCAGCCCGTGAATATCCAGTACACCTCCGGCACCACCGGCTTCCCCAAGGGCGCCACCCTCAGTCATCACAACATCCTCAATAACGGCTACATGGTCGGCGAAAGCCTGGGCCTGACCGCGCAAGATCGCCTGGTGATTCCGGTGCCGCTGTATCACTGCTTCGGCATGGTCATGGGCAACCTGGGCTGCATCACCCATGGCACCACCATGATCTATCCGAACGACGGCTTCGACCCGCTGCTGACCCTCACCACCGTCGCCGAAGAACGCGCCACCGGTCTTTACGGCGTACCCACCATGTTCATCGCCCTGCTCGATCACCCACAGCTGGGCGACTTTGACCTGTCTACGCTGCGCACCGGCATCATGGCTGGCGCCACGTGTCCCATCGAGGTGATGCGCCGGGTCATCAGCGAACTGCACATGCGCGAGGTCCAGATTGCCTACGGCATGACCGAGACCAGCCCGGTGTCGCTGCAAACCGGAGCGGACGATGACCTGGAGCGCCGTGTGACCACGGTCGGGCGCACCCAGCCACAATTGGAAAGCAAGATCATCGATGCAGACGGCAACACGGTGGCGCGTGGAGAAATCGGCGAATTGTGCACCCGCGGCTACAGCGTGATGCTCGGCTACTGGAACAACCCCGACGCCACGCGCGAGGCCATCGACGACGCCGGCTGGATGCACACCGGCGACCTGGCAAGCATGGATGCCCACGGCTACGTATGCATCGCCGGGCGCAACAAGGACATGATCATTCGCGGCGGCGAGAACGTGTACCCGCGTGAGCTGGAGGAGTTTTTCTTTACCCATCCGGCGGTGGCGGATGTGCAGGTCATTGGCATTCCGGATGCGCGCTACGGTGAGGCTATCGTCGCCTGGATCAAGTTCCACCCCGGCCATGTCGCCAATGAGCTGGAGCTGCAAACCTGGTGCAAGGGCCGCATCGCGCACTTCAAGACGCCCAAGCACTTCAAGTTCGTAGAGGAGTTTCCGATGACGGTAACGGGCAAGATCCAGAAATTCCGCATGCGCGAGATTTCCATGGAGGAGTTGGGGGCAGGGCAGGAGTAAATCCCTGAATGCACAAAGGGGACCCGAGGGTCCCCTTTAATTTGTCGTTGCGTGCTCTTTTTTTATTATTGAGGGGCGGTCTATTGTTGTTTTTGGCAACCGTTACCCTTTACCGCTGTTTTTGGCGACCCCCATCCGGGATCAAGAGCAAACGTATTTTTTTGAGCGCTGATCTGCTTCTTCGTGATGATCCAACCAGTGGGCAGCTACCTGAGGTAGTTTTATTTTTCTCTGACCGGTTGCGGGTTTCGGCATGCCGTACCCTGCGAAGCACATCTTCTCCAAAAAAATCTGTTAGCTGCGTCTCTGCCGTGTTGTTTTTGTTATGTCAGAGTCGTTTCGTCTTATTTTTATTAGGTTTGGCGCTTTTTATTCTTGTTATGCGATAGAGATAGCAGAAGCCGTGCCAACTTTTTAAAACCCTTTAAAATCAATGAGTTGATTTTTGCGTAGGGATTGGCCTACGGCAAATACGACAAAATATGTTCCCGTGTTACTCGATGTGTAGGCGTGCGGTAACACATTGTCACGGCTAAGCTACTCAACCGGCGTTACGCGCCTTGGCCACACGCGATCCTGTTGGCCGGCCCAGTACGCTGCTGATCTGCTGCCCCGCGCCAATCAATGCCTCAAGGTCGATACCGGTCTCGATGCCCAGGCCGTCGAGCAGGTACAACACGTCTTCGGTGGCGACGTTACCGCTGGCGCCCTTGGCATAGGGGCAGCCGCCGAGGCCCGCGATAGAGCTGTCGAACACCGTGATGCCTTCCAGCAGGCTGGCGTAGATATTCGCGATGGCCTGGCCATAGGTGTCATGGAAGTGCCCCGCCAGTTTGTCCCGTGGCACCTGCGCCCCGACCACCTCGAACAGCCGCCGCGTGGCGCCTGCCGTGCCGGTGCCGATGGTGTCGCCCAGAGACACCTCGTAGCAGCCCATGGCATACAGCTCCCGCGCCACCGCCGCGACCTGTTCCGGCGCGATCTCGCCTTCATACGGGCACCCCAGCACGCAGGACACATAGCCCCGCACGCTGACCCCATGCTGTTTGGCCGCCGTCATGATCGGCGCGAAGCGCTCCAGGCTTTCACTGATGGAGCAATTGATATTGCGCTGGGAAAACGCCTCGGACGCAGCGGCAAACACCGCCACTTCCTTAACGCCAGCCGCCAGCGCGTCCTCAAACCCGCGCAGGTTCGGCGCCAGCGCACCATAAGTCACACCGGGCTTGCGCTGGATCTGCGCAAATACCTCGGCGGAACCGGCCATTTGCGGCACCCACTTGGGCGAGACAAAACTGCCGACCTCGATATAGCGCAAGCCGGCAGCGCTGAGGGCGTCCACCAAGCGGACCTTGTCCGCCACGCTGATGGGTTGGGCTTCGTTCTGCAAACCATCGCGCGGGCCGACTTCCACCAGGCGCACGTGTGAGGGGAGGGACATGGCAATTACCTTCTGATCAGTGGTCGGCCTGGCGCAGGGTGTGGGCCAGGGCCTGGGTGCAGCGCTCTTCGGCGGTGTCCAGTTCCAGCTTCATCTGTTCGATGTCCAGCAGTTGCTGTTCCAGCTGCTCACGGCGCTCGGCGATTTTTGCCAGCATGCTGTTGAGTTGCACGTGGTTGCCACTGGTGGGGTCGTAGAGTTCGATCAGCTCGCGGCATTCGGCCAGGGAAAAACCGATGCGCTTGCCCCGCAGGATCAGTTTGAGGCTGACCTTGTCGCGCGCCGAGTAGATGCGCTCCTGGCCCCGGCGTTCCGGGGCCAGCAGGCCTTGTTCTTCGTAGAAGCGAATGGCGCGGGTGGTGATGTCGAGCTCGCGGGCGAGGTCGGAGATGCTGTAAGTCGTGCTCATGGGGGCGCTCAAGGAGGTCTTGGCGTTAAGCTACTGGCAGGTTGACGTAAACGTCAAGGGTCGCTGCGCGACCCCTCGAGGGCAAGCCCCCTCCCACAGGACGCTCGCCAACCTCACGCCTGTTGTTTATCCAGCTTCTTCTCATGGGCCGTGACCTGCTGGCACAACTCGATCATCTGCTCGCGCATCCAGCGGTTGGCCGGGTCCTGGTCGGTGCTTTCGTGCCAGTACAGATGGGTTTCCACCGGCGGTACGTCGTTGACCGGCAGGTTGAACCAGTGCAGTTCATGGCGGCGGGCGAAGCGCTCGGGCACGGTCATGACCATGTCGGTCTGCTGCAGCACCTGCGAGGCCATCAGGTAATGCTGGGAGCGCAGGGCGATCTTGCGCTGGATGCCCATCTTGCCCAGGGCCAGGTCCACATGACCCAGACCGTTGCGCCGGCTGGAAATATGGATGTGGGTCAGCGACAGGTAGTCATCCAGCGTGAGCTTGTCCTTGCCGGCCAGCGGATGCCCCTTGCGCATGGCACACACGTAGCGGTCTTCCATCAGCTTGACGTGGCGAACCTGCGGGTCGGTGTTGAGCGGCGCATCCACGGCAAAATCCAGGCGCCCGGCGGCCAGTTCCTTGGTGGTTTCGCGGCGCTTGGACAGGAAACTCTCGATCACCACCGTGGGCGCCAGGCGACGCAGGCGCTGGAACAGCAGCGGCAGGATAACCGCCTCGGTGAGGTCGGTCATGCTGATGCGGTAGGTCTTGGCCGCCTGTTGCGGGTTGAAGATGCGGCTTTCCTGCACTGATACCCGCAGCAACGACAGCGCATTGCGCACCGGGCCGATGATGTTCTGTGCCATCGGCGTCGGCACCATGCCCTGGGCGGTGCGCACGAACAGCGGGTCGTTGAAGGTCTCACGCAGGCGCGCCAGCGCATTGGACACCGCCGGCTGGGTGATGCCGACAATCTGCCCGGCGCGGGTCAGGTTGGCTTCGGTGTAGATCGCGTCAAAGACGATAAACAGGTTGAGGTCGACCTTGCTCAGATTCATTTCGCAGCGCTCTTATTGTTAGGTGGCCATACGTCGATCATATATCGGTGATGAATGTTAATACACGCCGAGAATAGGCTAGGTAAATTATCAACGCTGTTCTAGCATCGATTGCATGACCTAAACAACCTCTCAGAGAAGGGAGCTGCTCATGGATTTCGCCTATTCGCCCAAGGTTCAGGAACTGCGTGAACGCGTCACTGCGTTCATGGACGCTTACGTTTACCCGGCGGAGCCGGTGTTCGAACGCCAGGTCAGCGAAGGCGACCGCTGGCAGCCCACCGCAATCATGGAGGAGTTGAAAGCCAAGGCGAAGGCCGAAGGCCTGTGGAACCTGTTCCTGCCCGAATCCGAACTGGGCGCCGGCCTCACCAACCTCGAATACGCGCCACTGGCCGAAATCATGGGGCGCTCCCTGCTGGGCCCGGAGCCGTTCAACTGTTCCGCCCCCGACACCGGCAATATGGAAGTGCTGGTGCGCTACGCCAACGAAGAACAGAAGCAACGTTGGTTGGAGCCCTTGCTGCGTGGTGAGATCCGCTCAGCCTTCGCCATGACCGAGCCGGACGTCGCTTCCTCGGACGCCACCAACATGGCCGCCCGCGCCGAGCGCCAGGGCGACGAATGGGTGATCAACGGCAAGAAATGGTGGACCTCCGGGGCCTGCGATCCGCGCTGCAAGATCCTGATCTTCATGGGCCTGAGCAACCCGGATGCGCCACGCCACCAGCAGCACTCGATGATCCTGGTGCCAGTGGACACCCCGGGTGTGAAAATCGTGCGCCCGCTGCCGGTGTTCGGCTACGACGACGCGCCCCATGGTCACGCCGAGGTACTCTTCGACAACGTCCGTGTGCCCTATGAAAATGTTCTGCTCGGCGAAGGCCGGGGTTTCGAAATCGCCCAGGGCCGCCTCGGTCCAGGCCGTATCCACCACTGCATGCGCTCCATCGGCATGGCTGAGCGTGCGTTGGAGTTGATGTGCAAACGCTCCGTCAGCCGGACCGCGTTCGGCAAGCCGCTGGCCCGGTTGGGTGGCAATATCGACAAGATTGCCGACTCACGCATGGAGATCGACATGGCGCGCCTGCTGACCCTGAAAGCGGCGTACATGATGGACACCGTGGGCAACAAAGTGGCAAAGAGTGAAATCGCCCAGATCAAGGTGGTGGCGCCGAACGTGGCCTTGAAGGTGATCGACCGCGCAATCCAGATTCACGGCGGCGCCGGCGTTTCCAACGACTTCCCGCTGGCCTACATGTACGCCATGCAACGTACCTTGCGCCTGGCCGATGGCCCGGATGAAGTGCACCGGGCGGCCATCGGCAAGTTCGAGATTGGCAAGTACGTGCCTAAAGAGCTGATGCGCAGCGGGCAGTAACACCGCGTCGCCTGCATCGGGGGCAAGCCCCCTCCCACACTTGGATGTGTTCACAGATCAAAATGTGGGAGGGGGCTTGCCCCCGATGAGGCCGGATCAGGCAATGAAGCTCCATCAGCCCTCAGTAAACCCAAACCTCCACCCGCCGATTCTTGATCCGGCCTTCATCCGCCGTATTCGCCGCCACCGGCATCTGCGCACCCAACCCACGGATATCGCGCAGCACCACGGCGTTCTTCACCAACTCCCGACGCACCGCCATCGCCCGCAACTTTGACAGTAACGCGGCGCGCTGCGGGTCATCCTTGGCATCGCCAAAGCCCACCAGCGTCACCTGCTTATCCAGCTTGTCGTGGCTCTTCAGATACGCCACCACCCTTTGCAGATCCTGGCGCGCCTTGTTGTCCAGGCTGGCGCTGCCTTCTTCAAAGCGAAAATTCACCGTCAGGCGCTGGGCGTCGCGGGCGATACCCTGATAATCATCGGGCATCGACGGGCGCGGTTGCACGGCGATCGCCTGCACCTGCTGCGCAATAAACCCGTTTGCGGCCACAATCGCCTGGCCCTTGGCGCTCTGGGTAAAGTCCACCAGCGCCTTGGCCCACGGGTTATGCCCGGACGGCGGAAGGTAGAAAAACAACCGGCGTGACAGCGGGTAATCCTCGGTAGCAATCAGGCTGTTGAGCGCCAGCATGGGCTGTGAATCACCATCCACAATCGCCACGGCCTTGGCCTGGCGTACGTAGGGCAGGCCGATAAAGCCGATACCCTGCGGGTCGTGGCTGACCGCGTCGGACAGCTGCTCGCTGGACTCGAAACGCTTGGCACCCGAGGCAAGCGGCTTGCCACGCAGACGCAATACCAGTTCCTTGAACGTGTCGTAGGTGCCGGATTGATCATCCCGTGCGTACACATGAATGGGGCCGCCCACTCCACCCAGCGCCTCCCAGGTACTGACCTCACCATTGAAAATCTGCGCCAGTTGCTCGGTATTCAGTGTGTTCAACGGGTTCTGCGGGTGGAGGATGATCGCCAGGCCGTCGATGGCAATCACTTGTTCGGCTTCAGGGCTTTTCAGGTCGCCCAGGGGTTCAAGGTCGACCAGTTCACTGTCCTTGATCGGGCGAGACGAGGCGGCGAGATCGGCGCTGGCTTTTTTCAGCGCCGTGAACCCGGTGCTCGATCCGTGGGCCGCGACCTCGATGGTCACGGTCTTGCCTTGGCGCGTCTTGCCGATCACACGCTGTTCATTGACGCCTTCGCCCGGTTCGCTGTGCACCGCCTGCAAGCCCTGATGCTCCATCAGCCCCTTGGCCAGTGCCGGACCCAACGCCGCGCCAATGGTATTGGAGCCCTGGATACGCAGTGCCGGGCCTTGATCAGGAAGGGGCAGGGGAGCGGATACGGCGAAGAGGGGAAAAACGGTCAGCAGTAACAGAACGCGCAGCCTCATGCCGGCACCTTCTCAAGCCAAAGGGAGTGCCGCGAGAATAAGACAGGCAGGTTGCATAAATGTGACGGGTGCGCCGCAAGGCTGAATGTGGGAGGGGCAAGCCCACTCCCACTTTTTGCGATCAGCTCAGTTCCAGCCAGATCGGCGCATGGTCCGAAGGCTTCTCCAGCCCACGCAGCTCGTAATCCACCCCGGCATCCTTGACCCGCGAAAGCAGGCCATTGGAGGCCAGGATCACGTCAATGCGCAGCCCACGCTTGGGCTCGTCTTCAAAGCCCCGGCTGCGGTAGTCGAACCAGCTGAAGCGGTCGGCCACGTCCGGGTTGAGGTGGCGGAAGCTGTCCACCAGGCCCCAGTTTTTCAGGCGAGCCATCCATTCGCGCTCTTCCGGCAGGAAGCTGCATTTGCCGGTCTTGAGCCAACGCTTGGCGTTGTCGGCACCGATGCCGATGTCGCAGTCTTCCGGGGAAATGTTTACGTCGCCCATCACCACCAGCGCCTGGTCGTTGCTGAACTGGCTTTCCAGCAGCTGCTGCAGGTCTTCATAGAAGCGCTGCTTGGCCGGGAACTTGGTCGGGTGGTCGCGGCTTTCGCCCTGGGGGAAGTAGCCGTTCATGATGGTGACCGGGTGGCCGTTCGCGTCGGCGAAGGTGCCCCAGATAAAGCGACGCTGGGCGTCCTCTTCGTCACTGGCAAAGCCTTTGTGCACGCTCAGGGCTTCCTTGCGCGAGAGCAGCGCCACCCCGTAGTGGCCTTTTTGCCCATGGTAGTACACGTGATAGCCAAGGGCCTGCACTTCGGCCAGCGGGAATTGGTCATCGTGGACTTTGGTTTCCTGCAAGCCGATCACGTCGGGCTGGTGCTTTTCAATCAGCGCCGCCAACTGATGAGGGCGGGCGCGCAGCCCGTTGATATTGAAGGAGACGATTTTCATGGTCGGCAGTCCAGTCTGGCAAAAGGGCGATGCTAGCGGACAAGTCGGACGGGGGCCAGCGTGGCGGTAGGGCACATGCACTGCTAATGTCTGGGAACGACTCGTGCTGTGTAGGTTCGTACCCATAAGAACGCTGCCTTTTGAGCCGCGCCCAGGGAGATTGACGGTATGCCGGACACTACAACTGCAATTGCTGAAATTCGCCTGCTCAACAGCGGTTACTCCCGCGAGGCCCGGTCCCTGTTGTACCAGGCCTATCGGCATGAGCCGACCTTCGCCTACATCTTCGAAGCCGAGCGCCCCGGTTATGAACAACGGGTGCGCGCCACCGTGCGCGAGTTGGTCAAGCAGCACTTCTTTCAGAAACTGCCGGCCATCGGCCTGTTCGTCAACGACCGGCTGATCGGCATCGCCCTGATCGCGCCACCGCAGCGGCGCCTGGGCATCACCGAAAGCTGGGCCTGGCAACTGCGCATGTGGCTGAGCACCGGCGTGCGCGGTACACGGCGTTACCTCGACTACCATCACGCGGTGCTGGCGTGCCTGCCCGGTGAGTCGGTACATGTACTGCCGTTGCTGGGCATTCACCCGCAGTTCCAGGGTAAGCATTACGGCGAGCAGTTGCTGGAAGCCGTGCACAATTGGTGTGCCGAAGACCCGCATTCATCCGGTGTGGTGCTGGACACTGGGAATTCACGTTACCTGGAGTTCTATAAGCGTCAGGGCTACGAGGAAATCGGTGAAGTGGCGGTAGGCCCGATCCTGGAACATGTGTTTTTCCATCCCAATCCGCAGTCGTTACATGCTGCAACGGCTTAATACAGAATTATTCAGATAAATCCGAGTTCAAAGAGTCTCCCTTGCTCGTGTAGCATCCGCGCCTATGAAGTTTCCAGGAAGATTTACCAGCGGCTTGATTCTGCTGTTCACAAGCTGCGGCGCGTTGGCGCAAAGCGAACTGGACGTGCGGATCAAGCCTTCGAACGACGCGTTGAAAGCCAACATCGAAGGCTATATCGGCGGGGTGGGCGATCGTGATGAAGAGGCCCTGCTGCGGTTCAGCCGTGGCGCCGAGGAGCAGGCGCGCAAAGCTGCCCAGGCCCTTGGCTTCTATCAGCCACAGATCGACAGTGAAGTGAAGGGCGGCAAGAACCCGCGCCTGATCCTCACCATCGACCCCGGCGAACCGGTGCATTTGCGCAACGTGACCATTCGGGTCGACGGCCCCGCCGCAGACCTCAAGACCTTTCGCGTGCCCGTCAGCAACGACCTCAAGGCCGGCGCTGTGCTCAACCACGGCCATTACGAAGACGCCAAGCGCCTGATCCAGAACCAGGCTTCGCGCTACGGCTTTTTCAGCGGGCGCTTCACAAGCCAGAAACTCGCGGTAGACCCGAAGGCCGGTGTCGCCGATATCGAACTCATCTACGACAGCGGCCCGCGCTACACATTGGGCAAAGTCAGCTTCGCCGGCGACACGCCGTTTGACGAAGAGCTGCTGCAACGCATGGTGCCGTTCAAAAGCGGCACGCCCTACGATTCCGAACTGATCGCCGAACTCAACCAGAACCTGCAAGCCAGTGGCTTTTTTGAAGGCGTGCGCGTGGACGCCGCCCCTGCCGCGTCGACCAATGACATCATCCCGGTGGCCGTGCGCCTGGAGACTCGCAAGCCGCGCACCATGGGGCTGGGCCTGGGGTTTTCCACTGACGTCGGCCCGCGTGGCAAAGCCAACTGGACCCGCCACTGGGTCAACCCCCAGGGCCACAGCTATGGTTGGGAAGCCGAGCTGTCGGCGCCGCGGCAGAACGTCGGCCTGTGGTACGACATACCGCTGGACCCACCGCTCACCGATAAACTGCGCTTTGCCGGTGGCTATCAGAACGAAGAAATCGCCAATACCGACACCCTGAGTAAATTGCTCACCGTGGGCCCCGAGTGGCACAGCAAGTTGCCCAGCGGCTGGACCCGGGTGATTTCGCTCAAGTATCAGCGTGAAGAATATCGCCTGGGCAATGACTCCGGCCTGAGCAACCTGGTGATGCCGGGCGTCAGCTATTCCTATCTGCGCAGCGACAACCGCATCGACCCGCACAACGGCTACCGTCTGCAATTCGACACCAAAGTCGCCAAGGAAGGCCTGGGCTCCGATACCAACCTGCTTTACGGCACCGCCATGGTCAAAGGCCTGACCACGCTGTGGGACAACCATCGCTTCCTGGCCCGTGCGCAGGTGGGCGGCAGTGCCACCAACGGCTACAAATCGGTGCCGCCATCGCTGCGTTTCTTTGCCGGTGGCGACCAGAGCGTACGGGGCTATGAGTACCAGACACTGTCGCCGGAGAACGACCGGGGCGATCGCATCGGTGGCCGCTACATGGTGGCCCTGAGCGCCGAGTATCAATATTCCATCGCCGAGAAATGGCGGATCGCGACCTTCGTCGACCAGGGCAACTCGTTCAATACCCTGGAAATGCCCAGCCTTAAAACCGGCGTTGGCGTCGGTATCCGCTGGGTGTCGCCGGTCGGCCCGATCCGCCTGGACCTGGCCCATGCCCTGGAAGACCCGGGCGGCATTCGATTGCACTTTTCCATGGGGCCTGAGCTGTGATGCGTGGTGTGAAAATAGCGGGGTTGGCCGTGGTGGCGAGCCTTGCCGTGTTGTTGCTGGCAGTGTGGGCGCTGCTGGGCACCCAGGCGGGCAGCCGCTGGGCCTTGGCCCGCGTGCCGGGTTTGAGTGTCGACAATTTCCAGGGGCATCTGGGCGGCCAATGGAGCGCCGACCATTTGCTGTGGCAGCAGGACAGCAGCCGTATCGAACTCCAGGCGCCCAAGCTGGATTGGTCGCCGGCCTGCCTGTTGCGCCTGACCTTGTGCATCGACCGCTTGGACGTGGAACAGGTCAGCCTGCAATTTCCACCGAGCGCCGAAGAAAGCAGCGGCCCCATCGCACTGCCTGACTTGAAGCTACCCGTGGCCATCCAGTTGGGCGACGTTCGCGTCGGCAGCCTGCTGTTCAACGGCAGCGAAGAGCTCAAGGGCCTGCAACTGGCTGCGCATTGGACCGCCGCGGGCATGCAGATTGATTCGGTGCATTTGCAACGCGATGGCCTGGTGCTGGACCTTTCCGGCTTGCTGCAACCCACCGGTGACTGGCCGTTGAGCGCCAGCGGTAACCTTAGCCTGCCCTATGCACCGGGCGGCGCACCCTGGACCGTTGCGCTCAAGCTAGACGGCGACCTGCTCAAGACCCTCAAGCTTGACGCCGACAGCACGGGCTATTTGCCGGCCAAGCTCACGGGAGAACTTCAACCCCTGGTGGAACACCTCCCAGCGCAATTACACATCACCGCCGACGGCTTCAAGCCTAGCGCCGAGCTGCCCGACACCCTGCAACTCAATCAACTCGACCTCACCGCCCAAGGTGATTTGAGCCGTGGCTACCAACTGCTGGGCAAAGCCGTGCTGCCGGCGGAAAAAGGCCCGGTGGACTTGCTGCTGCAAGGCAAGGTCGACGCCAAGGGCGCGCAGATCGCCGGCCTGGACCTGAATGCCGGTGACAAGCAAAGCCTCAAGCTCAGCGCCAATCTGGACTGGCAACAAGGCTTCAGCGCCGATGCCAAGGTCGACTGGCTGAACTTCCCCTGGCATCGCCTCTATCCGGTGATCGACGAGCCGCAAGTCACCCTGCGTACGTTCAATGGCGAGATTTCCTATAAAGACGGCAACTACCTGGGCAATCTCAAGGCCGACCTTGATGGCCCGGCGGGCAAGTTCAATGTGGTCACGCCGTTCAGTGGCGACCTCACGCAAATCTTCCTGCCCGAGCTGAAACTCACCGCCGGCCAGGGCAAGGCCGAGGGCCACCTGAACCTGCAATTTGCCGATGGCATTGCCTGGGACACGGCCCTCGACCTGTCGGCGCTGAACCCGGCGTACTGGGTCGCGGAACTGCCCGGCACCCTGGCCGGGCCGCTGCGCAGCAAGGGCGAGTTCAAGAACGAGCAACTCAAGCTCAATGCCGACCTCGACCTCAAGGGCCGCCTGCGCGGGCAAACCGCGGTGCTGGCGGCCAAGGCCGAAGGCGCGGGCGAGCAGTGGACCCTGGCCAACCTGGATATCCGCCTGGGCGACAACCGCATCAACGGCAGCGGCAGCCTGCAACAACGCCTGGCCGGGCAGATCGATATCAAGCTGGCGCGCCTGGCCCAGTTGTGGCCGCAGTTGCGCGGGCAGGTCAATGGCCGGCTCGACGTGGCCGGCAGCCTCAACGCGCCTCAGGGCAAACTCGCCCTCAAGGGCCAGCAACTGGCGTTTGCCGAGAACCGCCTGCAAAGCCTTACCCTCGATGCCAACCTGGATAACGCCCAGCGCGCCAAAATCGACCTCAAGGGTAGCGGTATCCAGGCCGGCGACACTCAGGTCGGCACCCTGACGGCCAGCGCCCAGGGCGATATCAAGCACCAGAAAGTCCAACTGGACCTGGCCGGCCCGTTGGTCAAGCTGGCCCTGGCATTGGACGGCAACCTCGACAAAGGCAAATGGCGCGGGCGCCTGGCCAGTGGTGGTGTACAGGCCGGTGGCCAGGACTGGAAACTGCAGGCGCCGGCAAAGATCGAGCGCATGGCCGATGGCAAGCTCACCTTTGCCGCGCACTGCTGGGTGTCCGGCCCCGCCAGCCTGTGCGGCGAAGACCAGCGCCTGATGCCCGAGCCGAAGCTGCGCTACCACCTCAAGCAATTCCCCATCGACAGCCTGGCGGCGTTCCTGCCCAAGGATTTTGCCTGGCAGGGCAAGCTCAATGCCGACCTGCAACTGGACCTCCCGGACAGCGGCCCCAAAGGCGTGGTCTCGGTGGACGCCAGTGGCGGCACCCTGCGCGTCAAGGACAAGGACCAGTGGCTGGATTTCCCGTACGACACCTTGAAGCTCGAAACCACCCTCAACCCCAAGCGCATCGACACGCAGCTCAACTTCCGTGGCGGCAAGTTGGGTGAATTGATGGTGCAGGCGCAACTCAACCCGTTGCCGAAGAACAAGCCGATCACCGGCAATTTCAACCTGGCCGGCCTTGACCTTTCCGTGGCGCGGCCGTTTGTGCCGATGGTGGAAACCCTTAGCGGCAAGCTCAATGGTAATGGCCGTATTTCCGGTGGTTTGCTGGCGCCCCAGGTCAACGGCAACGTCAACCTGGTGGGCGGCGAGATCTCCGGGCCGGAACTGCCCATCAGCCTGGAAGGCCTGAATGTGCAGGCGCTGATTGCCGGCGAAAGCGTGCAGCTCAACGGCGCCTGGCACAGTGGCAAGGCCGGGCAGGGCAGCCTCAAGGGTCAGGTCGACTGGGGCAAGGCGCTGGTGGTGGACCTCAGTTTGCAAGGCTCGCAGTTGCCGGTCACGGTCGAACCTTACGCCGTGTTGGAAGTGGCGCCCGACCTGAAAATCAGCCTGAAGAACGACAAGCTGGCCATCGCCGGCAACGTGCACATCCCACGTGGCGACATCACTGTGCGCGAGCTGCCGCCGTCGACGGTCAAGGTTTCCGATGACACGGTGATCATCGGCAGCCAGACCGAGGAGGGCAAACCACCGATGGCCATGGCGATGGATATCAACGTGGTGGTGGGCGAAGACAAGCTCAACTTCTCGGGCTTCGGCCTCACCGCCAAGGTCCAGGGCCAGGTGCACATCGGCGACAACCTCGACACCCGGGGCGAGCTATGGCTCAACGATGGCCGCTACCGCGCCTACGGCCAGAAGCTCGATGTGCGGCGTGCGCGGCTGTTGTTTGCCGGGCCGCTGGATCAGCCATTCCTGGATATCGAAGCGATTCGCAAGACGGGCGATGTGGTCGCCGGTATCCGCCTCAGTGGCAGCGCGGAACAGCCCACCACGCAAATCTTCTCCGAACCGGCCATGAGCCAGGAACAGGCGCTGTCCTACCTGGTGCTGGGGCGTCCGCTGAGCACCAGCGGTGAAGACAACAACATGCTGGCCCAGGCTGCGCTGGGCCTGGGTTTGATGGGCAGTGCCGGGGTCACCTCGGACCTGGCGAAGAACCTGGGCATCCAGGACTTCGAACTCGACACCCAGGGCAGCGGCAATAACACCGCCGTGGTGGCCAGCGGCAAGATCACCGAGAAACTCAGCCTGCGGTATGGGGTAGGCGTGTTCGAACCGGCCAGCACCATTGCCTTGCGCTACCTGTTGAGCAAGAAGGTGTACCTGGAAGTGGCGAGCGGCGTGGCCAGCTCCCTGGATATCTTCTACAAACGTGACTTCTAAGCCACACAGGGACAAAAATGTGGAAAGGGGCAAGACCCCTCCCACATTTGATCAGTGGCGTTGATGGATTTATGGCAAGCAGGTCAGGGTCGCCTGCTCATAGTTCAGCGCCTTATTGCGCTCGCCCAGCGTATACGGCGCCTGGCATTGCTGGTCACCCCACTTGATCACCAACGTACCGGCATCCTCTTCGATCAATGCCAATGCCTTGCCGCTAGGGTCGGACATCGCGATCTGCTTGCCCGCAACATTCTCCAGCGACGCACCAAACGGGATGGGCTGGTGATGCGTGTCGAACAGCGCAAACTGCACGCGCCGCCCGCTCTTGCTGGTATAGCGGGCCACCACCACGGCCCCACGACGAGGCACGACCTGCTGGGTGGCGTTATCGATTTCAATGTCAGCGCCCAGGTCACGGGTGTCCAGGCTGATCCAGTTCACCCGGTAAGGCTGCGCATTGGGGATCACTGCATAGCCGTTACGGCCGGTCTTTGCCCCGGAAAAGCTGCCGATCTTCACGCCCTGCACGCCCTCGACGTGCGCCAGCGCAAAGGTCTCGCCCACGGTCTGGCCCAGGTTGATACCGCCTGGGTGGGCCACCACCGACCCCGCCACGTTGAGGTTCTGCGCGCTGTACCCACGGCCCTGGCTGTAGCCGCCGCTGATGTCCATCAGCGAGGTGCGGGTACTGAGGTTGGCCGAGCCGGTGCTGCCGCCTGTGCTGCTGTTACCGCCTTGCAATGAGTAATAGGTGTCGCTGTTTTCGGTCAGGTAGCCGTTGACGCCCAGTTGCGTGGTGTCGCTGCCTTTCTGCGTGCTGGCCGACATAAAGGCCCTCGGCGCGCGGGGCTTTGAGCCCAGCGGAAAGGATACGGACAGGTTGATCAGCGTGTCGTTGTTCGACGCCCCGTAGTTGCCCACGTCCTTGGTATGCGTGGCGCTGAGGTTGTAGCTCACGTCGCCCCAGTAGTTGCTGTAGCCCGCCGACAGGCTTTGCGAACCGCCGCGTCCCCAGTAGCGCTGGTCGCTGGCATTTACGTACACACTGCCGAACTGCTGGTTGCGGCCCAGGCTCTGGTTGATGGTCAGGTCGGTGCGGGTCTTGGAGTTGCCGTTGCGTTTTTGGCCCTCATTGCTGAGTTCCTCGACGTGGTCGGCGAGGGTGCGATAGCCCTCGGTCGAATACCGATAGGCCGCCAGGGTGAAGTTGGTGTCGGTGCCGGTAAAGGTCTTGGCGTACAACGCGCGCGCGCTGTTGCCCGTGACGTGCTGGCCGAAGGTGCGGCTGACGGAGTGGGTCATGTCCAGCGATACCGCGCCGATCGACGTGTTGCGTCCAGCCCCCACGGACAACGCCTGGAAGTCCTGCGTGGCTTGTACGCCGACAATCCCCGACAGGTTGCTGCTGATGCCATAGGCCAGGGTGCTGCTGACAAATTGCGGTTTTTCTTGCCCGTCGTCATTGCTGTTGTACTGGCCGGCGGAGAGGCTGTATTTCAACTGGCCTTCACGCACCATGATCGGCAGGCTGGAAAATGCCTGCACCGTGACCCGGCGACGGCCGTCAGCCTCGATGACCGTCACTTCCAGGTCGCCGTTGGAGCCGCTGGGGTAAATGTCGCTGATCTCGAACGGGCCCGGCGGCACGTTGGCGGTGTAGAGGATGTAATTGTTCTGGCGGATTTCCACCGTGGCGCTCGATTGCGCAATGCCACGGATGATCGGCGCGTAGCCACGCTCGCTGTCGGCGCGCATGCCGTCGTCGGAGGCCAGCTTGAGACCGCGATAGCGCACGCTGTCGAACAGGTCGGTGTCCGAGAAAATATCCCCGGCACTGAACTGGCCCTTCAAGGCAGTCACGTCATGTTGCAGGTAGGTGCGGTTGCTCTTGAACGTACTGGGGCGGTCGGTGCTGCTGTTGAAGTTCGATTCGTTGCGCAGGCGCCACGCGCCCAGGTTGATGCCGTTGCGCAAGCCCAGGTTATTCGAGAGCGTGGTATCGGCGTCAGTACTGTTGCGGTTGCTGCTCAATTGGTAATTGATGAACGCCGCAGGCACGCCTTCGTCCCACAGCGCAGGGTCGACGTAGCCGCGCCGCCCACGCTCCATGGCGCGTTGAGGCACGCTGACCAGCAGGCGCAGGCGAGGTACGTCGTAGCGCACGCTGGCATGCTCGATCAAGGCAGGCAGGTCCAGGCAGGCATGCGGGTCGGTATCGACGAGCTTGCCGCTGGCCTGTAATGCGCCGATATCGACGCCCACTTGCTGCAGCATCTCCAGGGTCAGGCAGGCCTCGACCTTGCCGTTTTGCGGGTTGCGCTGAAAGTCGATATCGCGCCGACCAACCAGGGTTTCATTGCCGTACAGGTCAACCCGGTAAGTACCGGGCAGTACGCTGCTGCTGGCGAGCAGCGTGTGCAAATCGACGTCAGCCGCCGCACCTTGCAAAAACGAAGTATTGAATTGTTCGTCGCCATCGGCCTGGCACAATGAGGTGAAGCCCAGGGCAATCAATAACGGCGCCAATCCATCGCGCTTGAATAAAAACATGCAGGAACCCTATATCACCTCCGATACGAACTAACGGAGCGAAGAGAAATACAGTGAAAGTGCGGCTGCGCGAACGTCAGGCGCTTTATGGTGATTCTGTGTTCAAACTTGCTGATGTAGGCGCGCCGTTAACCAGTTGCGCGGAATAACGATCTTGCGCGCCATAGTCGTTAATGCTGCCGAATATCAAGCGTGACGGCTGGCTTGAATTAAGTTGTTTAAGATTGAACTCTTTTAGTTCGCCCGGCCCAATCATTAGCGAATCGAACGGGTGTTCACTGACAGCACCGGCTTGCAGGGTAATGTCGGCAATCGACACGTGATAAATCCCCGGGTTGGTGACCCGCAGCACGTGCTTGCCGTCGTGCTCGGCCAACTGCCAGAGCAGTTCGGTCGGTGCCAGGTAGGCGTTGTTTTTCAAGCCGGCGGGGCGAAAGAACACCTTGATGCGCTGGCGCACGGCAAGCTGCAAGGTGTTCTGGGTTTTCGAGGCCTGGGGGATTTCCTGCACGTTGAGCCACACCACCGATTCCCGGTCGGTGGGCAAGCCGGCGCCAGCATAAATTACCCGCAACAGCTGTTGCTCATTGGCCGTGACCCGCGCCAGCGGTGGGGTAACGGCAAACGGCACGGTGCCGGCAGCAGCGCTGTCGGTGTCGACCCAGGATTGGATCAGCACGTCTTCACCGTTGTTACGCACTGTGATACCGGCTTCTTTGTGTTGGCCATCGAACACCAGCCGTGTGCTGCTCAACGAAATGCCGGCCGTGGCCTGGCTGACCGCAAGCAGGCCCAGCAGGCCCGCGCAGAGGGACAGAGAATGACGAAATAACATGATGGCTACCACTACGTTCGAGAGGTGTGCGGGGCCCGAAGGCCCCGCGACGCTGGGGGGTTATTCGTATTGCAGGGTGAATGGCAGGGTGGCGTCGCCGCGACCCGCTACGACGGATGCAATGTCGGCCGTGGTGACATAGGCGGCCGAGAATTTCAGCGTGGTGTTGCTGTCCTGCAGGGTGTTTTCGATCTTCGCGGTGGTCGGCGAGCTCAGGTCGATCAGCGCGCCGTTGGCGTCAAGCAGCGCGATACCGACGTTCTTGGCTGAGCCCAGGCCGTCGATCAGCTTCAACACTTTGGTGCCGGCAACGATGCCCGAACCTGCGCCTTTGGTCGGTTCGAAGATCATCGCCACCTTGGTGCCGGCGTTGCAGCTGATCTTCATGTCGAAGTTCTCGGCGCTCAGAGTGCCGCTACCTTTTGGCGCGGTCGCGGTGCCCATGTCCTTGATGGACACTTCACCCATGTTGATCGAGATGGTTTTGTTCAGACCAGCGCCTTCAACGGAACAGGCATCATTGTTGATGCTGCCGGTGAAACTGATGGTGCCGCTGCCGGCTTTGGTTGGCGCGGTGGGTTCGCCGGCGGCGAATGCATTAACTGCGGCAAATACCGACAGAGCCAAGAGTGCGCGAGAGAACTGCTTCATGTTGTTTTTCCATGGTTGGGGTTAAAACAACACAATAAGGCGCAGGCCCTGAGTGGGACATCAGACGATCCCTAGAAGTGAACGTTAGTTAAACAAGTTGCGCTCTATGCAATAAGCCAATAAGTCCTGGTCGCTGCTGACCTCCAACTTGCGCATGGCCGCGACTTTTTGCGTGCTGATGGTTTTGGCGCTGCGGTTCAATCCACGGGCAATCTCATTGACGCTTTGCCCGGAGACAAACAGCCGCAGAATCTCATGCTCCTTGGGTGACAACCGGGTGAAGCGCTGGTCGAGGTCGAACGACTCCAGCACCGAGGTCGGCCGCGGCCCATTGCTGCGAATCGGGTTGCCGCGCGCGATGGCCTTGAGCGCAGCCTGGATCTCCACGTGCAGCTGGTTTTTCTGGATCACAGCGAGGACACCCAGTTCCTGCAACCGTGTGAGGATCAGTGGGTTGGAGATCATGGTCAGCACCAGCACGCGCACCCTGGGAAAGTGTCGTACCAGGTATTCCAACAGCTTCAGGCCATCGCCGTAGGGCGAGTCTGCCGGCATGTTGAAGTCGGTGATCACCAGATCCACCTCGGTGTTTTCCAGCAACGTCACCAGTTCGTTGGAGCACACGGCTTCGCCCACCACGCGAAAGCGCTCATCACGCTCGACCAGTTCCCGCACCCCGACCAGCACGATGGGGTGATCGTCTGCGATGACTACGTTGAGGGTTTCCATGGGTTTTTTATCCAGAGTGAAGTTATTCAAGGGTGTCGAGCAATGCCGTGAGGCGCGCGAGGTGCTGCCGTACTTCCAAGGCCAGGGCCGGTGTGACCGCCATGCCGGTCAGGCGTAGCTCCAAACTGACAAAGGCGCTGGCCATATCGTCCAACTGCACCGCGCCCAGAGCGCCGGCCATGCTGTGCAGTTGCTGCGCCGCGCCATTGGCGTCCCGATTGTCCAGCGCGGTCAAGGTAGTCTGTACGTCCTGGCGCAGCGTGGTGACAAACAGCTCACGCATCCTGGGCGACAACGGCGGCATATCGACCACCGCCGGTATTTCGATCTTGCAGTGTTGTTCCAGCTGCGTACGCAAAGCGGCGAGGCTCAGGGGCTTGACCATCCACGCGTTCATGCCGACAGCGGCGCAATGCTCGCCTTCTTCGCGCAGGGCATTGGCGGTCACCCCGATGATCGGCAGTACGGCATCCTGTCGGCGCAAGGCTTCGGTCAGTTGGTAGCCGTTCATCACCGGCATATTCACGTCGGTCAGCACCAGGTCGAAGCGTCCCGGCAGCCACTGCATCAGCGCCTGTTCGCCGTTGGCCGCCACGACCACCTGGCAACCCAGGGCTTCCAATTGTTCTTTGATAATGGCCGCGTTGATTACATTGTCTTCGGCCACCAGCACCTGCAGGTTCAGTGGTTGCGCGTTGGCGGACGGTACGCGGCGTGGGCCTGCTTCGGCGCCATGCTGCGCCCGGTAGATCGCCCAGGCAATGGCGCGCACATTGTCGGCGTCGACGCTCCAGTCGGCACCGCACGCTTGCGCCGGGTCGGGCCCGCCCGCCGAGGCGATGATGCGCGTGCCGGGCCATGCCAGGTCCTGGGCGAAATCCACCAGCAGCGCGTTAGCCGGCATCTCGGCTGACAGCGCACGGCTGGGAAGCCCCAGGCGATTGAGCCAGTTGATCAGGTGCTGCGCCCGTTCGGGTTCCTGTGCGCGTACGTAGACAGGCGGCAGGCCGGGGCTGAACGGCGTGCAATCGGCCAGGCTGCCGGGAACGACCTGTAATGCGACCTGCAAGGTAAAGCTGCTGCCCAGCCCGGGCTCACTCACCACATTCAACTGGCCGTGCATCAGCTCGCACAGCCATTTGCAGATTGCCAGGCCCAGCCCGGCACCGGCCTGGCTGGCGGCATCTTCGGCCTGGTAGAAGGGGTCGAAAAGCTGGTGTTGCTGCGCCTGGGAAATGCCCACGCCGGAATCGCTGACCTGCCATTGCAGGCTCACCTGGTCGTCGCTGGTTTGCAGGACACGCAGGCGCAGCACCACGCGCCCGTGATCGGTGAACTTGATCGCGTTGCTCAGCAGGTTGTTGAGGATCTGGCGGATACGCTGCGGGTCACCGCGCAGTCGGTCCGGCAGGTTCGCGTCGATGCAGGCATACAGCTGCAAGCCCTTGGCGCGGGCGAAGGCGCTGTAGGTGCGCACGCTGTCCTCGCTCAGTTCCAGGGGGCAGAAGTCCTGAAGTTCGAGGGTCATTTGCCCGGCTTCGATCTTTGACACATCCAGCACGTCGCTGATCAGTTGGAACAGGGAGGTGGAGGAGCGCTGGATGGTCTGCAGGTAATCCTGCTGGCGTGGTGCGAGCGAGGTCAGGCCGAGCAGCTCCAGAGTGCCTAGCACGCCGTACAGTGGTGTGCGGATTTCATGGCTCATGGTCGCGAGGAAGCGACTCTTGGCCAGGTTCGCCGAATCGGCCGCCTGACGCGCTTCCTCCAGAGCGGCAGCATCTTCGATATGCCGGGTAACATCGTGCACCGCGCACAACCACGCGTCCTGGCCTTGGTAACGGGTGGGCACGAAGGCCACGTGCAGGTGGCGGCCGTCACTTTCAAGGTCGGCCTGGCCCGGCGTGGTGCGCGGCTGCTGCTTGAGCAAGTCGAATAATGCGCGGGCGTCCTGCCATTGCTGGGCACGGCGGTTTTGCAGGAGCACGTGATGATCGCTGCGGCGGATCACGCACAGGCCGGTCGGCGCGGTGTCGATGACCGCGCGGCTGAACGCCTCGCTTTCGGCGATGCTCGCGTGGGCCTGATGGGCGGGCAACACCACTCGCGCCGTGTACCAACGGTTGAAGGCGCGGCCACAGCCCAGCATCGCCAGCACCACGACCAGCAGGCACAGCAGTGGCCACATCGCGTAATCGAGGAAACGTTGCAGGCTGATCACGTAGATCGCTGTCCAGGGCTGCCCGCCCTGGCTGGTCAGTTTGAACACCAGGCCGTCACGGGTGACGTTCACACCTTCGTTCAGCACCTGGCCGGGCGTTACTGCACCGGTCAGGACAACTCCGTCGGGGGTGATCAAGGTGAAGTTGTCGTAGATCGACCACTGCATCAAGCGCTCGATGTTATTGACCTTGGCCAGGTCCAGCAGAGAGGCCACCACCACCCAGGTGTTGGCGCCGTCGATGGTCAGCGCGGTCGAGGCCAGGTTGATGTCGACATAGCCCAGCAGCACGGGCGCACCGTTGTGATCGGGTGCGGCGGCGTAGGGTTCCCAGTGCACTTGATGATCCGTCCGCGACGAATTCTTTGCGTGCAGGCGTTCGTTCAACTGGGTCAGCACGTCCAGCAGCGCACCGACGGGCACCTGGCCGCCATCGCGCAGCCGGCCGGTGGCGGGCACGCTGATGTCGAAGTTGTCCGGTCCGTTGACCACCATTACCTGGGGCGACTGATAGTGAGAGGCGGCCCAGAATGCGCTGTAATAAGCCGACAAGTAGGTGCCGAGGGCGAACACCTTGGGGTACTCGGCGGCGGCGATCTTGTCCGGGTTGATTTTCAGGCTGTAGGGCAGGGAAAACGGCAGCCCGCGACCCTCATAGATATTCGGTCCTTCTTCGGGCAGCGGCTTTTGCGCAACGGGTGGGAGCAGGGCCGAAGGGTTGAGTTCGCCCTTGATACTGCCCCGCGAGACATCGCGCAGGAAGGCTTGCTGCTCGTGGATATTCTCCATCAGCCGGGCGAAATGGAATTGCAGGGTTTCATGCTGCTCCTGGACCATGCGTTGCACCCCCAGGCAGCTGATACCCAGCAGCAAAAGCACCAAGGCTCCCAATACCAGCAAGCCTTTGTTCAGGCGCAGTGAACTGCTGGTGAGTTTCTCCAGGAAGGCATTGGGGTGATGCATGACGCGGTGACCTCGCAAGCTAACGGCGTTGTTCCACACCCGGCAGCCGGTCAATAGGCGCTCGCAGGCCCGTCGTGGGTCAGCAATTGCTGGAACTGATCCGCAGAGACGGCGTGAGAGATCAGGAAACCCTGGACCTGAGTGCAGTCGATCTTACGCAACAGCGCAAGTTCTTGCGCGGTTTCTACGCCTTCGGCGACCACGATCAAGCCCAATTGACGCCCCAGGCTGACGATGCTGGTGAGTGCCTGGGCCAATTCTTCGTTGGCGTTGCAGCCCTGCACCAGGGCACGGTCGATCTTTACCTCGGTGAACGGTGCCGACACCAGGTTCATGTACGAGCTGTAGCCCTTGCCGAAATCGTCCTGGGACAGGCCGAAACCCTTGATGCGCAAGCGGCAGGCGCCGGCGTAGAAATTGCTGATGTCGTCGGGCACCGAGCATTCCATCAGCTCGAAACAGATACGTGCCGGCAGCCCCTGGTGTTCCAGCACGAACGCCAGGATGCGGTCGGGCAGGTCGTGGCTGTTGAGCAGGTGCGTGGGCAGGTTGATGGACACCGGGATGTCATAGCCTTGTTGGCGCCATACGGCTTGGGCGGCCATCGCTTGCTTGAGCACGCACCACAACAGGCGTTCTTCCAGGTGGCAGGCGATCAATGCCGGCAGGAACACGCCGGGCAGCAACAGGCCATGCTCGGGGTGTACCCAGCGCACCAGGGCTTCGGCCGCGACGATGCGGCCATTGTTCAGGGCTTTCTTGGGTTGGAACCAGGCTTGCAGTTCACCATTATCGAGGGCGTTCATCAGGCTTTGGCAATCGATGCCGGGCTGGGTCTGGGCCGGGGCAACCTGGCGCAGAGCCTGCAGCTGGTCGATCAGGCAACGCAGGGCCGCGGCATTCACCGGCTTGGAAATCAACCCGATCACCTTCACTTGCAGGTTACTCGCCACCAGGCTTGCACCCATCAGCATGCGCCGTGACGCGGCGCTCATGATCGCCAGCGCGGGGCATGAGGGTTGTGCGGCCAGGCCCTGGATAAATTGCACACCGTCCATGCCGGGCATCAGCAAGTCGGTGAGCACCAGGTCGAAATCGCGTTGTTTCAGGCAGGCCAGCGCTGCTTTACCGTCCCTGGCGCACACCACATCAAAATCCCCCAGCTCGCTGAACAGGTTCTGCAAATACAGGTGCTGAAAGGGATGGTCTTCAACGATCAGAATGCTACAGGGTTTCATGGGTAGCTCGTGCGTAGGGAGCCAGGGCAGTGAACAAGGCTCGCAGTGTGAAGGGTTTGACCAGGCAGTGATTCATGCCGGCCGCCAGGCACAAGGCATCTTCACCGCGCAGGGCGTTGGCGGTTGCGCCGAGGATCGGGGTGTTGCAGCCAAGGCACCGCAGGGCTTCGGCCAGTTCGTAGCCATTGAGCTTGGGCATGTTGACGTCAGTGAGCACGATGTCGAAGGCGCCTTCGTGCCAGCGCGACAAGGCCTCTTCGCCATCGCCGGCCAGCTCTACGGTACAACCGAGTTCTTCAAGCTGGTCACGCAGGATCAACTGGTTGATGGCGTTGTCTTCGGCCACCAGGATATGCAGGTGCAAGGGGTGCAGGTCGCGCCGCTCGCAACGCGCCTGGGACGGTGCGGCCTGGCCGTTCTGGGCGTGGCGAACCGCCTGGTGAATCGCGTTCAGGTCGTTGAGGTTGACCTGCCAGCCATCGCCGGTGAACTGCGGTTCGTGGGCACCATCGCTGCTGGCGAATACCCGTGGGCCGTGCCAGGAGGTGTCCAGGCTGCGCTCTACCAGTTCGAGCAGTACCGCGGGTGCGGCCAGCTCGGCGCTGGACGGCGGGCCGACCTGCGCACGGGCACCCCAGCGGCGCAGCCAGCCGCAGAGGCTGTCGGCCAGTTCGCGTACAGGCGAGAGCACATACACCACCTCCTGCGCCAACGGCGGCCGCAGCGACGGCACGATGCTAGCGGGTTGCTCCAGCGGCACGGCCAGGGAAAAGCTGCTGCCCAGCCCCGGCTCGCTGACCATGCGCAGGGTGCCGTTCATCAAGTGGGTCAGGCGCAGGCAAATGGGCAGGCCGAGGCCGGTGCCGGCGATCACATGGGGGTTGCCTTCGGTCTGGTAGAACGGCTCGAAGATCAGTGCCTGGTCTTCCTGGGCGATGCCTTTGCCAGTGTCCGAGACTTGCCATTGCAGGCACGCCCGTTCGCCTTCACGGCTGAGCTTTTTGACCCGCAGTACTACGCGCCCGGAGTCGGTGAACTTGACCGCATTGCTCAGTAGGTTGTTGAGGATCTGGCGCAAGCGGCTGGCATCGCCGATCAGGCGCAGCGGCAGTTGCGGGTCGAGGCACGCATACAGCTGCAAACCCTTGCTCTGTGCGGCGGCGGCGTAACCCTGCACCACTTCCTGCACCAGGCTGGGCACACAAAACTCACTCAACTCCAGGGCCAATTGGCCGGCTTCGATCTTTGACACGTCGAGCACATCGCAGATCAGTTGCAGCAGCGTCGCCGAGGAACCTTCGATGGCATGCAGGTAGCTTTTCTGCTGGGCATCCAGGCGAGTACGGGCGAGAAGCTCCAGGGTACCGAGCACGCCATACAGCGGCGTGCGGATTTCGTGACTCATGGTCGCCAGGAACAGTGTCTTGGCTTCGTTGGCGGCATCGGCGGATTGGCGTGCCTGTTCCAGCGCCGCTTCGATCTGGGTGCGTGCGCTGATGTCGCTGAAGGCGCAGAGCAACACGTCTTCCCCCTTGTAGCGGGTGGGCGCGCAGCTCAGGTACAGGTGGCGGCCATCGGCGGCTTTGAAGTAGTCGGTGAGGCAGGGGGCGTCCGTATCGAAGGCATTACGGATCCAGTCCGGCCCCAGCTGCGCGCCGGCCTGGCCGAGCCATTGTTGGGCGAGGGTATTTTCCAGCACCACTTCGCCGTCCGTGCGCCGCAGCACGCACAGGGCCACGGGCGCAGTCTGGATCACATCGCGGCTGAACAGCTCGCTTTCCACCAGCGCCTGGATGCGGTGGATGGCGGGGATGATGAAGCGGTGTTCCAGTCGGCGGGTCAACAGGGCCACCAGGCTGATGGTCAGCAGGCAGAACAGCAGGGCGCCGAGCATCTGCGGCCATAGTGCCCAGAGCACCGCGTGCAGGTCGATGGAGTAGGTGAGCTGCCAGTCCGACGACTTCAGCTGTTTGCGCAACACCAATTGCTCGGGCAGCCAACCGTCGCCGACAAAGCCGAAGAAGTCCTGCTGGCGCAGGTGCGGCAGGTTTTGCCCGGGCGGCGGGTTACGGCTGTTGCTGAATAGAGGCATACCTTGGGCGTTGAACATGGTGAACTCGCCAGCACTGTGGTCGCTCAAGGCGTTGGAGACTTCACGGTCATCCATCTCCAGGCCGAGCCAGCCGGAGTCCAGGTCGCGTTCATCCAGGCGGATAAAGATATATAGCTGCGAGTTGCCGCCGTCGGTGTGGGTCAGCCAGAGTTCCTGCAGGGTTTTCTGCTGCTTGAGGGCATTGAGTTGCACCAGCATGGGCGCGGGAAAATCGGCAGCCACGGGACCCGCATCGTAAAGTCGCAGCACCTGGGCATCGGTGCCGACGTACAGCAGGTTGAGCTGCTTGGCCTTCAGGAAGTCGCGCATGCGCTGGGTCAGCCAGATGCTCCATTGCTTACCCGGGATTTTGCCGAGCAACAGGCGGATTTCCTCATCGTTCACCGGCAGGTTCAATTTGGCCTTGCGTGTAGCCGACAGGCTGAGGCTTTCCAGCAGGGCTTCACGGGTGGTGAAAAAGGTATGGGCCTCGGCGATGGCGCTGCTCATGTAGCTGCGCCGCTGGGATATCTCGTTGTTGAACGTAAATAGCAGGAAGCTGTACACGCCGCCCAGCATGCCCACCAGCAGCACCAGCGCAAAAATGCGCAACAGGCGGCGGGCGGCGTGGGGCGTGGACAGGACGGGGCTGATCTGGTGGAGATAGTTCTTTAATCGCATCCCGTCACTCTAGGGATGGCCGCATGTAGGAAAAATCAGACGATCCTTAGTTTGCTACAGGTAGTTCACGATAAAGGTGACTTCGGTGTTGGCGCTGCCGGCTTCGACGTTGCCGGTGGGCAAGCGGTAATACGAGGCCGACAAGGGAATCTTGAAATTGGTGCCTGTGGTGGTGAAACCGCTGAAGGAGTAGGTGGTATCAAACGCGATGGGTTGCCCGGCATCATCCATCAATTGCAGGCCGATGCCTTTGGCGGTGGAGCCGCCGTTGAGCGCGACGACACCTTTTGCCGCGTCGACGATGGGCGTGGTGGCCTTGAGCGAATAGGTGACTTTATTGATACCGGTCTGGCACTGGTTCAAGCCGATGTCGAAGCGAATGGTGCGAGGGGTTGCGCCTGCGTCGCGAAATTCCCAGAGCTGATAGTCGTCGCCCATGGCGACGTGGACGGAAGGGGTCTGGCAGGAGGCGGCGTTCAACACCAGGGGGGTGGTCAGGTTGTACTTGCTGATGATCAGATCGTCAGCTTGCAAGTTGCCCAGGTTGCCGGCAGCGACCTTGACCTGTGGAGACAGCGGGCCTGACTTGACGATTTCCAGGCGTACCGAGCCTGGGGGGATGCCGTAACCACTCGGCTTAAGGGAAGCAGGTGCAGCCATATAGTAATCCAGGCTGTCGATCCAGACGCGGAACGAAAGGCCTGTCTTGCCGATAGGGTAGGTCGAGCCGCTGGTGACCGAGCCTAACGCAGGGTTTATCACGATGCCGTATTGGGAGGAACCTGTGCATTTCCAGCTGTTCTGACCCGATTGCACCGTGTCTTGGTAAATCACGGTGCCGTCGGGAGTGTCAGCGGGAACTGTCAGGCTGCCGCTGGACAGACTTGCGCCGAAATTAAGGGTTTCATTGGTGTTGACGGTGGCTGTGCAATTAGCCGCGGAGGCGGCTGATGCGCCCGCCAGGGTGACGACCGCGAGGCAAGCAAACTGTTTTAAGGAAGTCATGGGAAGGAGGGTGTCGACTGGTCAAAGGGCTACTCAGATTACTCAGCGAAGGCGTCACACCCCATCAGGCAATCCTTAGAACCCCACCATTCATCCGCCCATTACCAAGCAAGCTAATAATTCCATTTGACATTCGCTGCCTAAGCAGTAACATCTTGTCATACATTCACTGCCTAGGCAGTAATAAGGTGACTTCCGATGCCCCACTTCACCCCTGACAGCTTTCGCAACTGCCACCTCGGCCTGCTCCTGGGCCGGGCGGCGCTGCTCAAGGACCGCATTATCGACACCCATATGGAGCCGTACGGCGTGACCGCCGCGCAGTTCAAGGTGTTGATCATCATCGCTCAGTTCGACGTGGATACCCCGGCGGAGCTGTGCCGCAACCTGTCCCTGGACAGCGGTTCCATGACCCGCATGCTCGACCGCCTGGAGCAGAAAGGCCTACTGGCACGCCAGCGTTCCGAGCAGGACCGGCGCCAGGTGCGGCTGGTGCTGACCGAAGACGGCCAGCGCCTGGCGGACATGCTGCCGCACATCGGTGCCCAGTCGATGAACGAATTGGCCGGCGCACTGGAGCCCGGCGAGCTGCAGACCCTGGAGCGGATCCTCAAGAAAATTCTGGTAGCTGCCGGTGACGCCATCGTCATCCAGCGGGTAGGTAAAGAATGAACACACGTGCACTCAGCCTGGTGCTGGTGGCCATGAGCATGGCCGGTTGCGCCAACTACAGCGGCCTCGACACCCAAGGCAAACGCCTCGACGCCAGCACATTGCAAACCGGTAAAACCTTGAGCGGTGTGACCTTGTCGAGCGCTGCCTGGCCGACCGCTGACTGGTGGAAAAGCCTCGGCGACCCGCAACTCGACGGTCTGATCCAGGAAGCCCTGCAAAACAGCCCCGACATGCAAGTCGCCAGCGCCCGGGCCCACCAGGCCGAGGCTGCTGCCTATGCCGCCAACGCCGAGCGCATGCCGACCCTCGACGCCAGCGCCGGTGTCAGCCGCTCGCGCCTGGCAAAAGACCAGGACCCGCGCGGTGAAGGCGATGCTTATTCGACCGTGCGCAACATCGGCGCCAGCTTCAACTACACCTTCGACCTCTGGGGCGGCCAGCGGGCTGCCTGGGAAGCCGCGTTGGGTGAGGCGCGTGCTGCCCAGGTCGACCAGCAGGCCGCGCGCCTGACCCTGGCCGCCAACGTGGCCAAGGCCTACAGCGACCTGGGCCAGGCCCATATCGTGCGCGACCTGGCCAACGACGACCTCAAGCGCACCCGGCAGATGCTCGACCTGGGCAAGCGCCGGCTGAATTCGGGCATCGACAGCCAGTACCAGTACCAGCAGACCGAAAGCCTGGAAGCCAGCGCCCAGTCGCAACTGATCGACGCGGAAAAACAGCTGCAAAGCGCCAAGATCGCCCTGGCCGTATTGCTTGGCAAAGGCCCGGACCGTGGCAGTGAACTGGCCCGGCCCAACGTGCTGAAACCCAGCGCGGTGGCCGTGCCCTCGGTGCTGCCGGCCGAGCTGTTGGGCCGCCGCCCGGACCTGATCGCCGCGCGCTGGCGGGTCGAATCGGCGGGCCGGAACATCGATGCCAGCAAGACGCGCTTCTACCCTAACCTCAACCTGAGCGCGAGCGCCGGGGCCGAGTCGTTGCTGGGGGATGCGATGTTCGGGTCGGCCAGCCGCTTCTTCAACATTACGCCGACGATCTCGCTGCCGATCTTCGACGGCGGCCGCCTGCGTGCCGACCTCGATGCCCGCGACGCCGACTACGACCTGGCGGTGGCGCAGTACAACAAAACCCTGGTGCAAGCCCTGGGCGATATCGGCAACACCCTTTCGCAACTGCGCGACACCGGCCGGCAGATCCAGGCCCAGCAACATGCCGCGGACATTGCCCAGCAGTCCTACGACACCGGGGTGCAGCGCTACAGCTCCGGGATCGGTAACTACCTGGATGTGCTCAGCATCGAGCAGCAACTGCTGCAGGCCCAGCGTCAGCTGGCAACCCTGAATGCCGCGCAGATCGATCTGTCGATTCAACTGATGCAGGCCCTGGGCGGCGGCTACAGCGCCGACAACGTGGCAGCGACCACCCCCGCCACACGCACGGAATAATTTGAGGTATTTGTCATGGCCACTGCCGAAAACACCAATGCAACCGAACAACCCAAAGACAACAACCCCCGCAAACGCAAGGTGATGCTGATCGGCCTGGCGCTGATCGTCATCCTCGCCGTGGTCGGCGTATGGGGCTGGTATGAGCTGTACGGCCGCTTCAGCGAAAGCACCGACGACGCCTACGTGAACGGCAACGTGGTGGAAATCACCCCGCTGGTCACCGGCACCGTGGTCAGCATCGGCGCCGACGATGGCGACCTGGTCCACGAGGGCCAGGTGCTGATCAACTTCGACCCGAACGACGCCGCCGTCGGCCTGCAAAGTGCCCAGGCCAACCTGGCCCGCACCGTGCGCCAGGTGCGCGGCCTGTACAGCAACGTCGACGGCATGAAGGCCCAGGTCAATGCGCAGAAAGCCGACGTGCAGACCGCCCAGGACAACTTCAATCGTCGTAAAACCCTGGCCCAGGGCGGGGCGATTTCCCAGGAGGAGCTGTCCCATGCCCGTGACAGCCTCACTGCGGCCAAAAACGCCCTGACCAACCTTGAGCAACAACTGAAAACCACCAATGCGTTGGTGGACGACACGGTGATCAGTTCTCACCCGGATGTGCAGGCCGCCGCCGCGCAACTGCGCCAGGCCTACCTGGCCAATGCGCGCAGCACCTTGATCGCACCGGTCACCGGCTATGTGGCCAAGCGCACCGTACAACTGGGCCAGCGCGTACAACCGGGCACCGCATTGATGGCGGTGATCCCGCTGAACCAGCTGTGGATCGACGCCAACTTCAAGGAAACCCAACTGCGTGACATGCGCATCGGCCAGCCGGTGGACATCGAATCGGACATCTACGGCAGCGACGTGAAATTCAGCGGCACCATCGACAGCCTCGGCGCCGGTACCGGCAGCGCGTTTGCCCTGCTGCCGGCGCAGAACGCCACGGGTAACTGGATCAAGATCGTGCAACGGGTGCCGGTGCGTATCCACATCAATGCCGAAGAACTGGCCAAGCACCCGCTGCGCGTGGGCTTGAGCACCCTGGTCAAGGTCGACCTGCATGACCAGAGCGGCCCGGTACTGGCGCAACAGGCGCCGCAGAAGGCCTCGTTCAGCACCAACGTGTATGACCGCCAACTCGCCGAGGCCGACGCCATGATCACCCAGTTGATCCATGACAACAGCCTCGCCGCGCCCAAGGCTGTGCAACGCTGATGAGCAATAACGCCTCCTTCACGCCACCCAGCCTGTTGATGGCCACCATTGGCCTGTCGCTGGCGACCTTCATGCAGGTGCTCGACACCACCATCGCCAACGTGGCGTTGCCGACCATTTCCGGCAACCTTGGCGTGAGTTCGGAGCAGGGCACCTGGGTCATCACCTCGTTTGCGGTGAGCAACGCGATTGCCTTGCCGCTCACCGGCTGGCTGAGCCGGCGGTTTGGCGAGGTCAAGCTGTTCTTGTGGGCGACGATGCTGTTCGTGCTGGCGTCGTTCCTGTGTGGTATTTCCACGTCGATGCCCGAGCTGATCGCTTTTCGCGTCATACAAGGCCTGGTGGCCGGGCCGTTGTACCCGATGACCCAGACGCTGCTGATCGCCGTCTACCCGCCGGCGAGGCGAGGCATGGCCCTGGCGTTGCTGGCGATGGTCACGGTGGTGGCGCCGATTGCCGGGCCGATCCTCGGCGGCTGGATCACCGACAGCTACAGCTGGCCGTGGATCTTCTTCATCAACGTGCCCATCGGTATCTTTGCGGTGATGGTGGTGCGTTCGCAGTTGAAGAAACGTCCGGTGCAGACCAGTTATCAGCCGATGGACTACGTCGGGTTGCTGAGCTTGATCGTCGGCGTGGGCGCCTTGCAGATCATTCTCGACAAGGGCAATGACCTGGACTGGTTCGAATCCAACTTCATTATCGTGGGCGCGGCGATTTCGGTGATTGCCCTGGCGGTGTTCATCATCTGGGAACTCACCGACAAACACCCGGTGGTCAACCTGAAGCTGTTTGCCTACCGCAACTTCCGCATCGGCACCATCGTGTTGATCCTGGGGTACGCAGGCTTCTTCGGCATCAACCTGATCCTGCCGCAATGGTTGCAGACCCAGATGGGCTACACCGCGACCTGGGCCGGGCTGGCGGTGGCGCCGATCGGTATTTTGCCGGTACTGATGTCGCCGTTCGTGGGCAAGTACGCGCACAAGTTCGACCTGCGCCTGCTGGCGGGCCTGGCCTTCCTGGCGATTGGCTTGAGCTGCTTCATGCGCGCAGGTTTCACCAATGAGGTGGACTTCCAGCACATCGCCCTGGTGCAGTTGTTCATGGGGATTGGCGTGGCGCTGTTCTTCATGCCGACCTTGAGCATATTGATGTCCGACCTGCCGCCGCACCAGATTGCCGACGGCGCGGGCCTGGCCACGTTCCTGCGCACCCTGGGCGGCAGCTTCGCGGCGTCGCTGACCACCTGGATCTGGATTCGCCGGGCGGACCAGCACCATGCCTACATGAGCGAGAACATGACCACCTACGACTCGGCGACCCGCGATGCCTTGCAGGCGCTCGGTGGGGCAGGGCAGAAGGCCTATACGCAGCTGGACCAGATCCTCACCAGCCAGGCATACATGATGTCCACCGTGGATTACTTCACGTTGCTGGGGTGGATGTTCATGGGGTTGATGCTGCTGGTGTGGCTGGCCAAGCCGCCGTTTGGCGCCAAGGCCGGGCCGGAAGCCTCAGGCCACTGATCCGCAAGGGCTGGAATGCAATCAACTGTGGGAGGGGGCTTGCCCCCGATGGCGGTGGCTCAGTCAAAAATATGCTGACAGATCCACAGCCATCGGGGGCAAGCCCCCTCCCACATTTTGATCTCTTTTCACGGGGGATCTGGGGTGTTGGTGGCTCAAGCCCCAGGCAACGCCAATTGCGGATTGACGAAGTCAAACGCCGCCAACTGAAACCCTTGCTCATCCACCTGCAGCGCCCACCCCTGCTTGTCCCAATCCCCCAGCACAATGCGCTTGGCGGCCTGGTCGCCAATCTGCAACTTGTGAATGGCGGGGCGGTGGGTGTGGCCGTGGACCAGGGTGCGCACGCCGAACTGCTGCATCACCCGTGGGACTTCCTCGGGCGTTACATCGACAATGTCGTTGGCCTTCATGCGCGTCTGCGCCCGGCTTTCACTGCGCAGCTTGCGCGCCAGCTTGTGCCGCGTGCCCAGGGGCAGGTTGCGCAGGATAAACAGCGCGATAGGGTTACGCAGGATGCGCCGCAGCTTCATATAGCCGACGTCGCGGGTGCAGAGGCTGTCGCCGTGCATCAACAGCACGGGCTCGCCATGGAGCTGCACGACACTCGGGTCCTTGAGCAAGGTGGCGCCTGCGGCTTTGCAGAACGCCTTGCCGATCAGGAAATCGCGATTGCCGTGCATGATGAAAATCGGAGTGCCGCTGTCGCTCAGTTCGCGCAGGGCTGCGCAAATGGAGCGCTGAAACGGTGTCATCCCATCGTCGCCAATCCAGGCTTCGAAGAAGTCCCCCAGAATGTACAACGCCTGGGCGCCACGGGCGCGGCCGTGGAGCAGATCCAGAAACGCCCGGGTGATGTCCGGGCGCGTATCGATCAGATGCAAATCTGAAATCAGCAGTATCACCCAACGATCTCGGCTTTCTCGACGATCACGTCTTCTACCGGAACGTCCTGGTGACCGGCTTTACCGGTGGTCTGCACGCCTTTGATCTTGTCGACGACGTCCTGGCCTTCGGTGACTTTACCGAATACCGCGTAGCCCCAGCCCTGCACGTTCTTGCCGCTGTGGTTCAGGAAGGCGTTGTCGGCCACGTTGATGAAGAACTGCGCGGAGGCCGAATGCGGCTCCATGGTACGGGCCATGGCGACGGTGTACTTGTCGTTGGAAAGGCCGTTGTCCGCTTCGTTCTGGATGCTTGGGCGCTTGTCTTTCTTTTCTTTCATGCCAGGCTCGAAACCGCCGCCCTGGATCATGAAGTTGCCGATGACACGGTGGAAAACGGTGTTTTCGTAGTGGCCGGCGTTCACGTACTCGATGAAGTTGGCGACGGTGATCGGCGCTTTCTCGGCGTTGAGCTCGATGACGATGTCACCGTGGTTGGTGGTCAGTTTGACTTGAGTCATGTTGGCTACTCTTTTCAGGGAATTCGTGGGTTTGGGTGCCCGGGGCACCACGACCGGTATGGCGAAACTGCGGCCAAGGCGCGCAGTTTAGCGTGACCTGCAGGAATTTCGAGGTGGTTTTTTACCACTGGTGCGTTAAATGCACCGCAACCCTGTCAGCGGCTTGACAGCATCAGCTATGATAAGCCCTTTGTTTTGTCGGCCTAGCCCGGCCACGTACTTGTCTGTTCAAGGATCCTATGAGCAAGCCCACTGTCGACCCTACCTCGAATTCCAAGGCCGGACCTGCCGTCCCGGTCAATTTCCTGCGCCCGATCATCCAGGCGGACCTGGATTCGGGCAAGCACACGCAGATCGTCACCCGCTTCCCGCCAGAGCCCAACGGCTACCTGCACATCGGTCACGCCAAGTCGATCTGTGTGAACTTCGGCCTGGCCCAGGAATTCGGCGGCGTCACGCACCTGCGTTTCGACGACACCAACCCGGCCAAGGAAGACCAGGAATACATCGACGCCATTGAAAGCGACGTGAAGTGGCTGGGTTTCGAATGGTCCGGTGAAGTGCGCTATGCCTCGCAGTACTTCGACCAACTGCACGATTGGGCCGTCGAGCTGATCAAGGCCGGCAAGGCCTACGTCGACGACCTGACCCCGGAGCAGGCCAAGGAATACCGTGGCACCCTGACCGAGCCGGGCAAGAACAGCCCGTTCCGCGACCGTTCGGTAGAGGAGAACCTCGACTGGTTCGCCCGCATGCGCGCCGGTGAGTTCCCGGACGGCGCCCGCGTATTGCGCGCCAAGATCGACATGGCCTCGCCGAACATGAACCTGCGCGACCCGATCATGTACCGCATCCGCCACGCCCATCACCACCAGACGGGCGACAAGTGGTGCATCTACCCGAACTACGACTTCACCCACGGCCAGTCGGACGCCATCGAAGGCATTACCCACTCCATCTGCACCCTGGAGTTCGAAAGCCATCGTCCGCTGTACGAATGGTTCCTCGACAGCCTGCCGGTACCGGCGCACCCGCGTCAGTACGAGTTCAGCCGCCTGAACCTGAACTACACCATCACCAGCAAGCGCAAGCTCAAGCAACTGGTCGATGAAAAGCACGTACACGGCTGGGACGACCCACGCATGTCGACGCTGTCGGGCTTCCGCCGTCGCGGCTACACGCCGGCGTCGATCCGCAACTTCTGCGAGATGGTCGGCACCAACCGTTCCGACGGCGTGGTCGACTACGGCATGCTCGAATTCAGCATCCGCCAGGACCTCGATGCCAACGCCCCACGTGCCATGTGCGTGCTGCGCCCGTTGAAGGTCGTGATCACCAACTACCCGGAAGACAAGGTCGACCACCTTGAACTGCCGCGTCATCCGCAAAAAGAAGAACTCGGCGTGCGCAAGCTGCCGTTCGCCCGTGAAATCTACATCGACCGCGATGACTTCATGGAAGAGCCGCCAAAAGGCTACAAGCGCCTGGAGCCAAACGGCGAAGTGCGCCTGCGCGGCAGCTACGTGATCCGTGCCGACGAAGCAATCAAGGACGCCGATGGCAACATCGTCGAACTGCGTTGCTCGTATGACCCGGACACCCTGGGCAAGAACCCCGAAGGCCGCAAGGTCAAGGGCGTGATCCACTGGGTGCCGGCGGCGGCCAGCATCGAGTGCGAAGTGCGCCTGTACGATCGCCTGTTCCGCTCGCCAAACCCTGAAAAGGCTGAAGACAGCGCCAGTTTCCTCGACAACATCAACCCTGACTCCCTGCAAGTACTTACGGGTTGTCGTGCCGAACCCTCGTTGGGCGAAGCACAGCCGGAAGACCGTTTCCAGTTCGAGCGCGAAGGTTACTTCTGCGCGGATATCAAGGACTCGAAACCAGGTCGCCCGGTATTCAACCGCACCGTGACCTTGCGTGATTCGTGGGGTCAGTGATTCTGTCTTAAGGGAATTGTCGTGTTAACGATCTACAACACACTCAGCAAGACCAAAGAAGTCTTCAAGCCGCTGGACGGCAACAAGGTGCGCATGTACGTGTGCGGCATGACCGTGTACGACTACTGCCACATCGGCCATGGCCGCAGCATGGTGGCCTTCGACCTGGTGACCCGCTGGTTGCGTTTCAGCGGCTATGACCTGACCTATGTGCGCAACATCACCGACATCGACGACAAGATCATCAACCGCGCCAACGAAAACGGCGAGTCGTTCGACGCGCTGACCGAGCGCATGATCGCCGCGATGCACGAGGACGAGGCGCGCCTCAACATCCTCAAGCCGGACATGGAACCGCGTGCCACCGACCACATCCCGGGCATGCACGCGATGATCCAGACCCTGATCGACAAGGGTTACGCCTACGCGCCGGGCAATGGCGACGTGTACTACCGCGTCGCCAAGTTCATGGGCTACGGCAAGCTGTCGCGCAAGAGAATCGAAGACCTGCGCATCGGCGCACGTATCGAAGTCGACGAAGCCAAGCAGGACCCGCTGGACTTCGTGCTGTGGAAAGGCACCAAGCCCGGCGAGCCGAGCTGGGAGTCGCCATGGGGCGCCGGGCGTCCGGGCTGGCACATCGAATGCTCGGTGATGTCCACCTGCTGCCTGGGCGAGACCTTCGACATTCACGGTGGCGGCAGCGACCTCGAGTTCCCGCACCATGAAAACGAAATCGCCCAGAGCGAAGCCGCCACCGGCAAGACCTACGCGAACGCCTGGATGCACTGCGGCATGATCCGCATCAATGGCGAGAAGATGTCCAAGTCCTTGAACAACTTCTTCACCATCCGCGACGTGCTGGAAAAGTACCACCCGGAAGTGGTGCGTTACCTGCTGGTATCCAGCCACTACCGCAGCGCCATCAACTACTCGGAAGACAACCTCAAGGACGCCAAGGGCGCCCTGGAGCGTTTCTATCACGCATTGAAAGGCCTGCCGGCCGTGGCGCCGGCCGGCGGCGAAGCCTTCGTCGCACGGTTTACCGAAGTGATGAACGACGACTTTGGTACACCGGAAGCCTGCGCGGTGCTGTTCGAGATGGTGCGCGAGATCAACCGTTTGCGTGAGAGCGATCTCGACGCCGCGGCGGGTCTGGCGGCGCGCTTGAAAGAACTGGCCAGCGTGCTGGGGGTTCTGCAAATGAAGCCCGAAGATTTCCTGCAAGCCGGTGCCGAAGGGCGTGTGGATGCGGCGCAAGTGGATGCGCTGATACAGGCGCGTTTGACTGCACGTGCCAACAAGGACTGGGCGGAATCCGACCGACTCCGCGACCAACTCACCGCCATGGGCGTGGTGTTGGAAGACGGGAAGGGTGGGACGACGTGGCGGTTGGCGGATCAGGCTTGATCGGTAAACGCTGAATGAAAAACGCCCCGACTGGTTCGGGGCGTTTTTTTGCACATCCGTTTAACGGCTTACTCGATCGACTGTGGTAGCTGGCAGGGCGGGTGATGAGCGCCCTGTGGCGAGCGGGCTTGCCCCGCGTTGGGCTGTGAAGCAGCCCCAGAACCCGCGGCCGAAGAGTGCCTGATTCACCGCATTCCTCCTTCCAGGGTCGCTTCGCAACCCAACGCGGGGCAAGCCCGCTCGCCACAGTTACGCGCGATATTGAAAGTTGTGCTGATACCTATGTCGCGATAACAGAGTGTCTACCATATATCGATTCGCCCACCTCCATTGCACGCTGGCTTTGCAATTGCTACGACAGCGATACTTGATAGCGGCTCTGCACAAATCCATTGTCCGATACATACGTGCCGAGATGACGAAGTTCTTGCTCGCTGCCCATCTGGCTGAACAAACAAACCCCTTTGCCCAGCAACACTGGTATGCGTGTGATGATCAACTCCTCGATCAGGCCCGCTTCAAGAAACGCCTGGATCGTCTGGCCACCGTCGATATAAAGGTGCTTCATACCGCGCTCGGCTAACGTTGCCACCAGTGTGGTCACGTCTCCCGCCATGACCTCGATCTTGCCCTCCAGATGTGTCGGAATCTGCAACTGCTGGCGAGACAGCGCAATCACCGGGATACCCTCATAGGGCCACTCCGCAAAGGACAACACCTTCTCCAGGGTCTTGCGTCCCATCACCAGCGCATCCACCGTGGCGACAAAGCCTTCATAAGTCACGCCGTTCAACTCGGCGGTTTCATACTCCGGCCGGTGCAACCAGTCGATATCGCCGTCCGGACGGGCAATGAAGCCGTCGACGCTGGCGGCGATAAACACTGAACATTTGATATACATGGCGCAAACTCCTTTTGTGCGCTTGGACGCTAATGTTGATTTAATCCTCGCGTGTAACAACCGGGCGTCTGGGAAACAGACCTGATGCCCCTTTCTGCCGTGCGAGGATGTATGCGAAGTTGGTTGATCCGTTACCGTTACGCAATCATTTTCTGGTTGTGCTTCGGCGTTTTCCGTACCTCCCTGGCGGACTGGAATCCCATTCCCTCCGGCTCCATGCGCCCGACCTTGCTGGAGGGCGATGTAGTGTTGGTGAACCGGGTGGCCTACGACCTCAAGCTGCCGCTCACGGACATTTCCCTGGCCCAGCTCGATAACCCCCGGCGCGGTGATGTGGTGACGTTCTCGTCGCCCAAGGACGGCATGCGTCTGATCAAGCGCATCGTCGGCATTCCCGGTGACACCCTGGAAATGAAAGATGAGGTGTTGTGGGTCAACGGCGTGCCTGCCACCTACAGTGACGCGCAGGACATCAGCGAACCCATCCTGCCCGGCCATACGGTGCCAGGTATCAAGCTGACCGAACGGGCGGCCAACCGTCAGCGCACGGTGCAGTTCATGCCGACGGTGCGGGCACTGCGCAATTTCGGGCCGGTGGTGGTGCCGGCCGACAGTTACTTCATGCTGGGGGACAATCGCGATAACAGCGATGACTCCCGGTACATTGGTTTTGTGCCGCGTCGGCTGTTGATCGGGCGGGCACATCATGTGCTGGCATCGGCGCAGATCCTGGATCACTGGATGCCACGCCTGAACAGATTTGGCGCGCCGATCCTGTAAGGGCAAGCCCCCATTACCCTTTTAGGAGCTGGCAAGCCGGCTCCTACAGTTGGGTGTGTTACGAGGGCCCCTGAATCCAGACACTAACTTTTGGGTTAGCCCATTACCTTTTCGTGCGTTCTTGTGGGCTGTCCGCCCGGTTCCTATCCTGCGGTCTCCGTTTATCCAGGAGTAGGTTCCATGAGCTTTGATCTCGGACTAAAAGGCCTCCGTGCGCTGGTCACCGGTGGCACCAAAGGTATCGGCGCCGCCGTGGTGGCGGTGTTGCGTGAACAAGGCGCCCAGGTAATTTCGGTCGCGCGTTCGGCGGCGGATTCGACGCCCGAAGGCGTGCATTTCATCGCTGCCGACCTGGGCACTGCCGCCGGTTGTGCGAGTGCTACTGAGGCGGTGAAGGCTCGGCTTGGCGGCGTCGATATCATCGTCAATGTGCTCGGCGGCTCAAGCGCGCCCGGCGGTGGTTTTGCGGTGCTCGATGATGAGCAGTGGGCTAATGCCCTGGGCCAGAACCTGATGGCGGCAGTGCGGGTGGATCGGGCGCTCCTGCCTGGGATGCTTGCGCGCGCCGCCGGGGTGATTATTCATGTCACGTCGATCCAGCGGGAGTTGCCGTTGCCGGAGTCGACCACGGCGTATGCCGCTGCAAAGGCAGCATTGGCGACCTACAGCAAGAGCCTGTCGAAAGAAGTCACGCCCAAGGGTATTCGGGTGGTGCGGGTTTCGCCGGGCTGGGTGGAGACGGACGCGGCGGTAGCACTGGCGGAGCGCCTGGCGGAGCAGGCGGGAACGGACTACGAGGGGGGCAAGCAGATCATCATGCAGGCGCTCGGCGGTATTCCGCTTGGACGGCCGGCCAAGCCCCAGGAGGTGGCTGACTTGATCGCCTTCCTGGTCTCGCCCCGCGCCGCGTCGATCAGCGGCACCGAGTACGTGATCGATGGCGGCACCGTCCCTACGGTCTAATTCGTCGGTTTGGCGGCCTGCCATTTGAGCAGGCCATCCAGTACCGGGCACAGGCTTTGCCCCCACTCGGTCATACGGTATTCCACTTTGGGCGGCACTACTGGGTAGACCGTGCGCTGTACCAGGCCATCGGCTTCGAGCTGGCGCAATTGCTGGGCGAGCATCTTTTGCGAGATATCCGGGATCAGTCGCTCAAGGTCGGAATAACGCTGCACCTGGCCGCCGAACAGGTGGAACAGAATGATCAGCTTCCAGCGCCCGCCAAGCCAGGCGAGCGTGGTTTCGACGTCGGCGGCGGCGGTGGCAGGGGTGTAGGTTTTACTCATCGCATACGTCCTAGGACATTTCGGAAAGTTGCCATTTGTTTTGACGTCCGCTGCAGCCTGGCTTTAGATGGTCGACACGACCAAACCCACGATGAAACCAGCGGTGATTCAAATGGATTGTATCTTCTGCAGCATTGTTCAAAAGACCTCCCCAGCGCACATTCTGTGGGAAGACGACCAGCATATGGCGTTTCTTTCGATCTTTCCCAATACACCGGGTTTCAGCGTGGTAATCCCCAAGCAGCACTACGGCAGCTATGCGTTTGCGCAGTCGGATGAGGTGTTGGCCGGGCTTGCCGTTGCAGCGAAGAAAACCGCGCTTCAGATCGACCGTGCGTTTCCCGATGTGGCGCGCACCGGGATGATCCTGGAAGGGTATGGCGTGGATCACCTGCATGCGAAGCTGTTTCCCATGCATGGAACCGGCGGCGACAGTACCTTCAAGCCGCTGAGTTCGAAGGTGGACAAGTTTTTTGAGGCATATGAAGGCTATATCTCGTCCCATGACCATGTGCGGGCGGATGATGGCGAGTTGGCGGAACTGGCGACCAGAATCCGATCTTTCGCCTGACACAGTTCAAAATGTGGGAGGGGGCTTGCCCCCGATGGCAGTGTGTCAGCCAGTATATCTGTAGCTGACCCACCGCTATCGGGGGCAAGCCCCCTCCCACATTTGGACCTTTGTGTTTCTGAGGACTCAGCGGCGGCTGCTGACTTCGGCGGGTACATCATCCCCAGCCATGCGCTTGCGGAACAACGCCGTGCGCGCCAACAGCAACGTGGTCACCGGCACGGTGATCGACAGCAGAATCGGAATCAACCACCCGTGCAACACCGGCCCGGACTTGAGCACCGAAAAATAAATGATCGACGCCAACGCCACACACCACGCTCCCAGCGTCGATGCGAGTGCCGGCGGGTGCATGCGCTGGAAGAAGTCCTTCATGCGCAGCAACCCGATCGCGCCAATCAATGCAAATACACTGCTGAGCACCAGCAGTACCGCGACGACGATTTCCATCCACAACGGCATCATTCAATCACCTCCCCACGCAGCAGGAATTTCGCCAGGGCAAACGAGCCGACGAAGCCGAACAGCGCGATCAGCAGCGCCGCTTCAAAGTAGGTGTCACTGGCATACCGGATACCCAGCACCAGCATCATCAACATCGCCAGGATGTACAGGTAGTCCAGCGCCAGTACCCGGTCCTGGGCTGACGGGCCTTTGAACAGGCGGATAAGCGTCAGCACCATGGCCAGGGAGAACAGGAACAGGCTGAACAGGATCGCATTGGAGAGCAGCGCGCTCATTCGAAGATCTCCATCAGGGGCCGTTCGTAGGTGGTCTTGAAGTGCTCGATGAAGGGCGCCTCATCGTCCAGGTCGAATACGTGCAAGAGCAGGATGCTGCGGTCCAGCGCCAGTTCCGACCAGATGGTGCCGGGCACCACGGTGGTGATCATCGACAGCGCGGCGAGGCCGTTGGGGTCGCGCAGGTCCAGGGGAATCCTGATGAAGCGCGAACGCGGTGGGCGGGAGCCGCAGGTCAGCACGCCCCAGGCCACTTGCAGGTTGGAGACGATCACGTCACGGCCCACCAGGAAAAACAGGCGGATGATCACGCCGGGGCGACGGATGCGGATCGGCAGTGGTCGCAACGGTGCCATCAGCAGCGGCGCAAGAAAGCCCAGCAGTGCACCCAGCAGCAGGTTGCCCGGGCTGACCGACAGGTTCAGCACCAGCCACAGCACCCACAGCGCCAGGGACAGCCACGGAGCAGGGAACAATCGCTTCATGGTTGCACCTCCAGGGCGGCGGCCTGGGCTTCGGGGCTCGGCACCGGACGCGTGGCCATCACCGCCATCACATAGTGCTCGGGGTTGTTCAGGCTCACGGCAGTGGCCTGGGTGTAGCGCAGCAGTGGTTCCGCCTTGAAGGTCAGCAGGATGCTCAAGCCCAGCAGGAAGAAAATCGGCACGCATTCATAGCGACGCAGTAGCGGCGAAGGGCGTTCTTCCGGGGTCCAGAAGCGCTGGATGCCCAAGCGTGCGAAGGCAATCAACGAGGCCAGGCCGGAGAGAATCAACAACGCCACCAAGCCCCAGGCGGCTGGCCGGATCGGTTCGTCAATACTCATACCCAGGCCCAGTGGATTGACCAGCGCACTCAACAGACTGAGCTTGCCGATAAACCCGGAGAGCGGCGGCATGCCGATGATCAGCAGGGCGCAGGCGATAAAGCTCAAGCCGAGGAACGCCATGGTCCAGGGAATCACCTGGCCGACCACGGCTTGCTGCTCGTCATCGAGGTTGACGCCAGGGCGCGGGTGCAGGGATTCCATGGCCTTGGGCAACGCATCGATCTCTTCGTCCAGCGGCAGGTCGTTGGCCGAGCGTGACCGTTCGATCAATTCAGCCAGCAGGAACAGCGCGCTCAAGGCCAGGGTGGAACTGACCAGATAGAACAGCGCGCCCGCCGTCAGGCTTGGTTGGGCGAAACCGACGGCGGACAGCAAGATCCCCGCCGACACCAGGATGCTCAAGCTGGCCATGCGCTCCAGGCGCTGCGCCGCCACCATCGCCAGCGCCGCGCAAATGATGGTCGCCATGCCGCCATACACCAGCCAATCCCCGCCAAACAGCGCCGACGCCCCGGCCTGGCCGGAGAACAGCAGGGTCCACAGGCGCAGCACGGTGTACACGCCGACCTTGGTCATGATCGCAAACATCGCCGCCACCGGCGCACTGGCCGAGGAGTAGGCGGGCGCCAGCCAGAAGTTCAGCGGCCACATGCCGGCCTTGGCCAGGAACGCCGTCGCCAGGATCGCCGCGCCGGCATGCAACAGACCACGATCGGCCTCCGGCACCAGCGGGATTTTCAGCGCCAGGTCAGCGAAGTTCAGCGTGCCGGTGACACCGTAGATCATCGCCGCGCCAATCAAGAACAGCGAAGACGCCAACAGGTTGATCGCAATGTAATGCAACCCCGAAGACACCCGCGCACGCCCGGAGCCATGCAGCATCAGGCCATAGGAGGCCGCCAGCAGCACTTCGAAGAACACGAACAGGTTGAACAGGTCCGCCGTGAGGAAGGCGCCGTACAACCCCATCATCTGGATCTGGAACAGTGCGTGGAAGCTGGTGCCCGCACGATCCCAACGGGCCATGGCGAACAGCAGCGCACTCACGCCGATGATCCCGGTGAGTACCAGCATCAGCGCCGAGAGTTGGTCCACCACCAGCACAATGCCGAATGGCACCTGCCAGTTGCCCGGCAGGTAAACCCCAATCGAGCCTGGGCCGCCTTTTTGCGTCCAGTACAGCAGCAGGATGGCGATGCCCAGGCCGATGACGCTGGAGAACAGATTGATTTTCGCCTTGAGCGGGCGGCGCTTTTCGCCAAGCATCAGCATCAGCGCGGCGGTCAGCAACGGCAGCAGGATCGGTGCGACGATCAGTTGATTCACCCAATTCATTCCTTGGGCTCCCGGCCGTCCACATGGTCGGTGCCGGTCAGGCCCCGGGAGGCGAGCAGCACCACCAGGAACAACGCGGTCATGGCGAAGCTGATCACGATGGCCGTGAGCACCAGGGCCTGGGGCAGCGGATCGGTGTAGTTGAGCAGGTCCTGCGGCACGCCGTCCTTGATGATCGGCTCCTTGCCGATAAACAGGCTGCCCATGCTGAAAATGAACAGGTTGACCCCGTACGACAGCAGGCACAGGCCCATCACCACCTGGAAGGTCCGTGGCCGCAGGATCAACCAGACGCCGGAAGCCGCCAGGACTCCAATGGCAATTGCGATGACTTCTTCCATCAGGCGGCTCCTTCCGTTGCGGCAACCACTTTGGCCTGGTTGCTCGGTTTATGGGCCCGCACGGACTGGTGACCGAGGGCGGTGAGCATCAGCAGCGTCGAACCGACGACCATGGCGTACACGCCGACGTCGAAGAACAGCGCGCTGGCGATGTGAATGTCGCCAAGCAATGGCAGGCTGAAATGCCAGGTGTGAGTGGTGAGGAACGGGTAGCCGGCAAACAACGCGCCGAGCCCGGTCAGGGTTGCCGACAGCAGCCCGAAGCCCATCCAGCGCATCGGCCGCAGGCTCATCTGCGCCTCGACCCACTGCGTACCGGCGACCATGTATTGCAGGATGAACGCCACCGACATCACCAGCCCGGCGACAAACCCGCCGCCTGGTTGGTTGTGGCCGCGCATGAACAGGTAGAACGACACCACCAGCGCAATCGGCAGCAGCAGGCGCACCAGCACCGCCGGCACCATCATGAAGCCCAGGGCGGTGTCGCTGGCCTGGCGCGGGTTGACCAGGTCGGTGGCCACGTCCGGCGCCAACTGGCGCTGTTGCGGCGGCAACTCCATGCTCTCTTTTGACGGGCGGAAGCGCCGCAGCAGGGCGTACACCGTCAGCGCCACGGCGCCGAGTACGGTGATTTCGCCCAGGGTGTCGAAGCCCCGGAAGTCCACCAGCATCACGTTCACCACATTGCTGCCGCCGCCTTCGGGCAGGGCGCGGCTGAGGTAGAACGAAGAAATATCGTTGGGCGTCTGGCGCGTCAGCATCGCGTAGGACAGCAACGCCATGCCGCCGCCCACCACGGTGGACAGCAGGAAGTCACGCAGGCGACGGATGCGCGCCTTGCGCAGCGAGCTGGGCAGTGGCGACACCTCTTCGATCCGCCGTGGCAGCCAGCGCAGGCCGAGCAGGATCAGCACGGTGGTGACCACTTCGACCACCAACTGGGTCAGCGCCAGGTCCGGCGCCGAGAACCACACGAAGGTCACGCAGGTCATCAGGCCGCACACGCTGACCATGGTCAGGGCCGCCAGCCGGTGGTACTTGGCTTGCCAGGCGGCGCCGAGGGCACAGGCTATCGCCAGCAGCCACAGGGTGACGAACACGATGGAGCCCGGGATCTTCGGGCGGTCGCCCCAACTGAGGCCACTGTTGAGCATCGGGATCATGCCGCCGATCACCGCCACCAGCACCAGCAGAAACAATTGGGTCTGCAGGCGCTTGGTGCTGATGCGCTTCTCGATCCTGCGCACGCCGCGCATCATCACCACCAGGCTGCGCTCGAAGCCGCGCTTGCCGTTGAAGTAGCTGATTACCGGCGGGTACTTGAAGCGGCCACGCTTGAGTTGCTTGCGCAGCAGCAGGTACAGCACCACGCCGCCGGACATGGCCACCAGGCTCATGATCATTGGTGCGTTCCAGCCGTGCCAGATCGCCAGGCTGTACTCCGGCAGCACGCCACCCACTACCGGCAGCGCGGCGGCGGCGAGGATCGAGCCGACCACCTGGGCCGGGAAGATCCCCACCAGCAGGCAGGTGAACACCAGCAACTCGACCGGTGCGCGCATCCAGCGTGGCGGTTCGTGGGGAGTGTGCGGCAGGTTGGTCGCGGTCGGGCCGAAGAACACGTCGACGGTGAAGCGCAGGGCGTAGGCCACGCTGAAGGTACCGGCGATGGTCGCGATCAACGGCAGGGCGAACTCCACCCAGGCCGTCGAGGTGATGAACACGGTTTCGGCGAAGAACATCTCTTTGGACAGGAAACCATTGAGCAACGGCACGCCGGCCATGGACGCACTGGCCACCATCGCCAGGGTCGCGGTAAACGGGATCAACCGCACCAGCCCGCTGAGCTTGCGGATGTCCCGCGTACCACTTTCATGGTCGATGATGCCCGCGGCCATGAACAGCGAAGCCTTGAACGTGGCGTGGTTGAGGATGTGGAATACGGCTGCGACGGCCGCCAGCGGGCTGTTGAGGCCCAGCAGCAAGGTGATCAGCCCGAGGTGGCTGATGGTGGAGTAGGCCAGCAGGCCCTTGAGATCATTCTGGAACATGGCGCAGTAAGCGCCGAGGAGGAGGGTAAGGGCGCCGGCACCGCCGACGATCCAGAACCATTCTTCGCTGCCGGACAGCGACGGCCACAGGCGGGCCAGCAGGAACACGCCGGCCTTCACCATCGTTGCCGAATGCAGGTACGCCGACACCGGCGTAGGGGCCGCCATCGCGTGGGGCAGCCAGAAGTGGAAGGGGAACTGCGCGCTTTTGCTCAAGGCGCCGATCAGCACCAGGGCCAGCATGACCGGGTACAGCGAATGCGCGCGGATCTGCTCGCCCGCCGCCAGTACCTGGTCCAGGTCATAGCTGCCGACGATATGCCCCAGAAACATTACGCCCGCCAGCAGGCACAGGCCGCCGGCGCCGGTGACCATCAGCGCCATGTACGCCCCACGGCGCGCATCGGCGCGGTGGTGCCAGTAGCCGATCAGCAGGAACGAGAACAGGCTGGTCAGTTCCCAGAAGAACACGATCTGGATCAGGTTGCCGGAGATCACCAGCCCGAGCATGGCCCCCATGAAGGCCAGGAAAAACGCGAAGAAGCGCGGCACCGGATCGTCCGGCGACATGTAATAGCGCGCATACAGCGACACCAGCGTGCCGATGCCCAGCACCAGCATCGAGAACAGCCAGGCAAACCCATCCATGCGCAGCACGAAGTTCAGCCCGAGGCTGGGCAACCACATGAATTCTTCGCGGATCACGCCACCGTGGGCGATCTGGGGGTAGAGCAGGGCGACTTGAATAGTGCCGACCAGGGCCACCAGGCCGGCCAGCAGGGATTCGGTGTTACGTGCATTGTGCGGCAGCAAGGCCGCCAGACAGCTGCCAATGAACGGCAGAAGCAGTAGAACTATCAGGGACATAGGCTTCTAATCTGCGGGAGTTTGGGATGCATCATACGTGCCGCTTTAACGATCACCAAACGGCAAGATGTGGCAGGATCCTACAAGCTAAGCCGAAATCGCCCATTTGGCATTGTTTCAGGTAACCCGATTCGGGCAAGCGACACCGCCCCCCCCTGTGGGAGCCGGGCTTGCCCGCGATGGCGATCTGACAGCCACTGCAAGTACTCGGACCTTATCCCTGCTGTTCCTGTTCCCTCTCATCGCGCAATTCCAGGGCCTTCTGCCCCTTGGTCTTCATCTCGCTGACAATCACCGCCAACACAATCAACGCCGCCCCCACCATCGCGATCGGCGGGAAGCGTTCCCCGGCAATCCGCCCGACCACGCCGGCCCACACCGGCTCACCGGCATAAATCAACGTGGCGCGGGTCGGCGAAACACTTTGCTGCGCCCAATTCATCGCCACCTGGATCACCGCACTGGTCAAGCCCAGGCCCACCGCGCTGAACAGCAGCAACCACGAAAACCCCGGCAGCGCCTCGCCCATTGGCACCACCATCAGGAACGACAGCAACGACGCCGTGGCCAGTTGCACCACGGTCACCCGACGCACGTCCACCTGCCCGGCAAAGGCGCTGATCAGGATGATCTCCGCCGCGATTGCCACTGCACCGATCAACGTGGCGATTTCACCGGGACTGAAATTCAGCGAAGCCCCCGCCGGCCCGGTCAGCAGCATCAAGCCGGTAAACGCCAGCATAATACCGATGCTCGGCATCAACCCCGGGCGCCGGCCCAGCACCAGCCATTGCAACAGCGGTACGAACGGCACATATAACGCCGTGATAAACGCCGATTGACTGCTCAAGATGGTCTGCAAGCCAATCGTTTGCAGCCCGTAGCCAAACATGATCGCCACACCGATAAACACCCCGGCCTTCAATTCAAACAGCGTCAGGTCGCGCAACGTGCGCAAGGAAAAGAACCCCACCACAATCGCTGCGGCCGCAAACCGCAAACCGACAAAAAACATCGGCCCACTGACCGTCATCGCATGTTGCACCAGCAAAAAGGTGCCGCCCCAGATCATGGTGATCACCACCAGGATGCATTCGGCTTTGCTGAAACGGTTGAAACGAGGGGAGGCGGTCGGGGTGGTCATGGCGGCTCGGTCTTGCAAGGGAAAGGCACGGACCGCACAATGCGCCGCACGCTGGGCAGTATACTGCGCACACCCACCCATTGAGCAATATAGTGCACAAAGAAAATCCCCACCGGGCTTCGGTCCTGCAGCACGTCAGCCAGAACGTCCGTCGCCTGCGGCATGCCGCCGACCTGAGCCAGACTGCGCTCTCGGAAAAATCCGGCGTCAGCCGGCGCATGCTGGTGGCCATCGAGGCGGGCGAAAAGAACGTCAGCCTGTCCACCCTCGACCGCGTGGCCGAAGCGTTGGACGTGGCGTTCAGCGACCTGATCCAGGCGCCCGATGCCCCCGACCACAGCCGCATCAATGAACTGGCCTGGGCCGGTGACATTCCCGGCAGCAAGGCGGTGTTGCTGGCCAAGGCCACGGCGCGGCGCGAGGTCGAGTTGTGGGAAATGCAACTGGAGCCGGGCGATCGCTACAGCCCTGACCCCGACCCGGATGGCTGGAGCGTGCAGTTGTTCGTATTCCAAGGCTGCCTCACGCTGCTGGTGGGCGATGAAGAAAAGCGCGTCGCCGCCGGTGAGTTTTATATGTTCGCCAGCCGGAACGTGCATGGTTATCGCAATGACGGCGACGTGGCGGTGCGCTTTGTGCGCAATGTGGTGATCTAACTGTTCTTCCGGCAACAGTGGATGGACACTTTGCTGGTTTGAAAACGCGCTCGGCTGCGCTGAAATGCCAGCAACTCGCTGATTTTATTGGCGACTGGATTCAGGCACGACTCCTGCAATCACCCAGGTAATCCCCTCGGAGCCTGGAGTCGGCCCATGTCAGCCCACCCTCAACACCCTGCCCATATCATCCGCTCGGACGCGGAAGCCATCGAGGTCGCCACGCGCCTGGCCAAACGCTTTGCCGTCGAGGCCAGTGCGCGCGACCGTGAGCGGCGCCTGCCGGTGGCCGAGCTCGACGAGTTCTCCGCGAGCGGCCTGTGGGGCATCACTATTCCCAAAGCGTACGGCGGCGCTGGCGTGTCCTATGTGACCGTGGCCGAGGTAATCAAGCTGATCTCCGCCGCCGATCCGTCCCTGGGGCAGATTCCGCAGAACCACCTGGGCGTGGTGGACATCCTGCTGCAAACCGCGACCGAGGCACAAAAACGGTACTACTTCGGCAAAGTCCTCCAGGGCTATCGCTTCGGCAACGCCTTCTCCGAAGCCAAGAGCAAGAACGCCGGCACCTTCGACACGCAGATTCGCTTCCATGGCGACACCGCGCAAATCAACGGCGAGAAGTTCTACTGCACCGGCGCGCTGTTCGCCCATCTGGTGCCCACCGTCGGCAACAATGAAGACGGCCAGGCCTTTATTGCCTTTGTCGAACGCGACGCGCCCGGCCTGAACGTGATCGACAACTGGGACGGCTTCGGCCAGCGCACCACCGCCAGCGGCGGCGTGACCCTCGATGGCGTCAGCGTGCCCTTGAGCGCGGTAATCCCGGCCCACCTGGCCTTCGACCAGCCCACCGCCAACGGCCCGATCTCGCAGATCATTCAGGCGGCGGTCGATACCGGTATTGCCGTTGGCGCGTTGGAGCAGGCGAAAATCTACGCACGCCAGGCGCGGCCCTGGATCGACAGCCAACAGGATCACGGCTGGCAGGACCCGTTCACCATCGCCGCCATCGGCGACCTGGAATGGCGTGTGCACGGCACCGAAGCCATCCTCGCTAAAGCGGGGGAAGCCGTGGACCGCGCCCTCGCCGAGCCCAGCGAAGACAGCGTTGCCCACGTCTCACTGGTGGTCGCCCAAGCCAAAGTCCTTTCTGCCGAAACCGCCTTGCTCGCCAGCAGCAAACTGTTCGAACTGGCCGGCACCCGCTCGGTCACCGGCAAGCACAACCTCGACCGCTTCTGGCGCAATGCACGCACCCACACTCTGCACGACCCGGCGCGCTGGAAATACCACCTGATCGGCAACTATGTGCTCAACGGCGTAAAACCTGCGCGCCACGCCTGGAACTGAGGAACCTCACCCATGACTGCACTGACCCTTGCGCGCCAACTGCTGGACAGCACCCGCCGTCACGTTGAAAACAGCACTGACCCCTACGTGATCAGCCGCTTCGGCGACTTGCAGATTCGCGTCGATGTGGCCGCGGCCTTGTTTGAACGCGCCGAAACCCATCCAGGCCCGGTGGCGTTGACCGAAGCGCAAATCGCCGCCGCAGAGGCGCTGATCGCCGCGAGCAACGCCGAGTTCGAACTCACCGGCCAACGCACCGCACTGCCGTCGAGCCTTGATGACCCGCTGCGTACGAAGTACCAGATCGTCGGCAACTACCATCTCAACGGAGTGCTTTGATGTCCCGTGAAATCCGCTTGAACGCCTTCGACATGAATTGTGTCGGCCACCAGTCGCCTGGCCTGTGGGCGCATCCGCGTGACCGTTCGTGGCAGTACAAGGACCTGGAATATTGGACCGACCTCGCCAGGATCCTTGAACGCGGCAAGTTCGACGGCCTGTTTATCGCCGACGTGCTGGGCATCTATGACGTGTACAACGGCAACGGCGACGCGGCGATTCGCCAGGCCACCCAAGTGCCGGTCAACGACCCGCTGTCGCTGATCGCACCGATGGCCTTGGTCACCGAACACCTGGGCTTCGGCCTGACCGCTTCGTTGTCGTTCGAACATCCGTACCCGTTCGCCCGCCGTCTCTCGACCCTGGACCACCTGACCAAGGGCCGCATCGGCTGGAACATCGTCACCTCCTACCTGGAAAGTGGCGCCAAGAATCTCGGCCAGAAGGCCCAGACCGAGCACGATGCGCGCTACGACTACGCCGAGGAATACCTGGAGGTCTGCTACAAACTCTGGGAAGGCAGTTGGGAGGAGGGCGCCGTGTTGCGTGACCGCGAACGGCGGATTTTCAGCGACCCGAGCAAGATCCACGAGATCCGCCACGTCGGCAAACACTTCCAGGTGCCCGGCATTCACCTCTGCGAACCGTCGCCGCAGCGCACGCCAGTGCTCTACCAGGCGGGCGCGTCGAGCCGTGGCAAGCAGTTCGCCGCCGAACAGGCCGAGTGCGTCTTCGTTGCCGCGCCGTCCAAGGTGCTGCTGAAAAAGACCGTGGCCGACATCCGCCGACGTGCGGCCGAAGCCGGGCGCGATCCGAAGAAAATCCTGATCTTCAACTTGCAGACGGTGATCGTCGGCGAAACCGATGCCAAGGCCAAAGCCAAGTTCGAGGAGTACAAATCCTATGTCAGCTATGAAGGTGCGATGGCACTGATTTCCGGCTGGACCGGCATCGACTTCAGCCAATTCAAACCGGATGAGCCACTCAAGCACGTGCACACCAACGCCATTCAATCGGCGGTAGAGGCGTTCTCTACGGCCGATCCGAACAAGGTCTGGACCCCGAATGAGCTGGCCGACTGGGTCGGTATCGGCGGCTTTGGCCCGCTGTTCGTCGGCGGCCCGGAAACCGTCGCGGACCTGTTGCAGGAATGGGTCGAAGACACCGATGTGGACGGCTTCAACCTGGCCTACGCCCTGACCCACGAGACCTTCATCGACGCCGTGGACCTGCTGGTGCCGGAGTTGCAGAAGCGCGGGGTGTACAAGACCGAGTATGCCCAGGGCACGTTGCGCGAGAAGTTGTTTGGCGACGGCGCAAGGTTGGCCTCCAACCACCCTGGTGCCGGCTACCGCAATTTATCTGACGCGCACATAACCAATGTGGGAGGGGGCTTGCCCCCGATAGCGGCAGTCCAGTCAAAGCACTTGTGACTGACACACCGCCATCGGGGGCAAGCCCCCTCCCACAGTAGATCGGTGTTGATCCAAATAATCCAGCCAGCGGACCACCGCACGCACACACACCAATAGGAGCACTACCCCTATGAGCGTGCACGAACTCAAACGCCCACTGGCCGTGGAGTGGCCCGCCGAATGGCTCGGCCACCTGCCCAAGGCTCTGGAACAACTGCGCCACTGGGCGCAGATCACGCCGCTGCACACCGCCCTGCGCCACAAGCGCCAGGGGCAGTGGTACGCATGGCGCTGGATCGACGCCTTGCGCGATGTGGAGCGCCTGGCCGATGGCTTGCGCCAGCAGGGGGTCAGCGAGCAATCGCGGCTGGCCCTCAGCGGGGCGTTCGAGCCGAACCTGCTGTTGCTGGCCCTGGCGGCGCAATCCATCGGCGCGCAGGTGCTGACCCTGGCCGATGACCTGGAGCCCGAGGCGCTGCAACAACACCTGTGGCGCATTCGCCCGACTCATTCCTATGTGCAGGGCCGCCAGACTGCGCGGCATTGGCAGTCGGCGAACCTGTTGGATTTCGCCCAGTTGCTCGGCCCGTTGGCGCCGACGCAACACCTCGCACGCTGGTGGCAGCCCACGGGGGAAACCCTGTTGTGGAGCGAAGAGGGCACCCACTGGCAGGGCGGTCTGGCGGTGGTGCTCGAGCAATGGCTGAACAGCGGTCACGGTCTGGCCTTCCCTGAAAGCCTGGCCTCGGCGCGGCGCGACCGCAGCGAAGTCGCGCCCACCGGCCTGCTGTTGTCGCCCGCACGCTTGCAGCACCTGGCCGACGAGATCGATAGCCGCCTGGCGCCCCACGGCACCTGGCGCCGACGCTTATGCGACTGGGCCATCGCCCACCCGCAAAGCGGCCTGCGGCGCCTGCTGAAAAACCGCGTGCGCCGGCTCCTGGGTTTCCAGCGCCTGGCGTACATCTGGCAACCCGTCAAAGCCGCCCCTTCACCGGTGTGGCTGGCGGAATTCAAACGGGACATCGCATGAGCCAGGCCATTTTGCAGGTGCGGAATATCTCGCTGTCGTTCAAGGGGGTCAAGGCGATCAATGCCTTGTCCTTCGAGGTGTTGCGCGGCGAGATCTGCGCGTTGATCGGGCCGAATGGTGCCGGCAAGAGTTCGCTGCTCAATGTGCTCAATGGCGTGTATCGCTTCGATGCCGGCGAGATTGTGTTCGAAGACCAGCACTTTCACCGTATCGATCCGTTGGGCGCCGCGCGCCGCGGCATTGGGCGCACGTTCCAGAACAACGCGCTGTTCAAGAAAATGAGCGTGCTCGACAACATCCTCACCGGCCTGTCGCGGCATATGCGCAGCAGCTTTATCGAACAGGCCCTGGGCTTGCCTCGCGCACGCCGGGAAGCCGAAGCGTTCCGGTTGCGCGCCCAAGGCATTCTCGAATTCCTGGAACTGCAAGCCCACCGCGATGTGCTGGTGGGCAACCTGTCCTACGGCCTGCAAAAACGCGTGGAACTGGGCCGGGCGTTGATCGCAGGGCCGAGCTTGTTGCTGCTGGACGAGCCCATGGCCGGCATGAACGCCGAGGAAAAACAGGAAATGGCGCGCTTCGTTGCCGACGTCAACCGCGACCTCGGCACCACCGTGGTGTTGATCGAACACGACATGGGCGTGGTCATGGGCCTGTCCGACCATGTGGTGGTGCTCGACTACGGGCGCAAGGTCGGCGACGGCACGCCGGCGCAAGTGCAGGCCAACCCCGAGGTGATCGCGGCTTACCTGGGAGTGGTGCACTGATGACGTTTTTCTTTGAAACCCTGCTCGGCGGCCTGCTCGCCGGCACCATGTACTCGTTGGTCGCCATCGGCTTCGTGCTGATCTACAAGGCCAGTGGCGTGTTCAATTTTGCCCAGGGCGCGATGCTGCTGTTTGCTGCACTGACATTCGTCAGCCTGCATGACCAGGGCGTGCCGTTTGCCCTGGCGTTGCTGCTCACGGTGATTGTGATGAGTGTCGGCGCCTTGCTGATCGAGCGCCTGGTGCTGCGGCCATTGGTGAACCGTTCGCAGATCACCTTGTTCATGGCCACGCTGGGCCTGTCGTTCATTATCGAAGGCCTGGCCCAGGGGTTGATGGGCTCCCAGGTGCGGGCGCTGGATTTAGGTATCGACGATGTGCCGCTGTTCGTCGGCCCGCTGATGCTCAGCCAGTTCGACCTGATCGCTGCCGCCGCTGCGGTGGTGCTGGTGACGGTGCTGGCGCTGCTGTTCAACAAGACCCGCATCGGCGTGTCGCTGCGCGCGGTGGCGGATGACACCACGGCGGCGCTGTCCATCGGCATCAACCTCAACCGCATCTGGCAGATCGTCTGGGCGGTGGCCGGCATCGTCGGGCTGGTGGCCGGGCTGCTGTGGGGCGCGCGCCAGGGGGTGCAGTTCTCGTTGTCGCTGGTGGTGCTCAAGGCATTGCCGGTGTTGATCATCGGCGGCTTTACCTCGATTGGCGGGGCGATTGTCGGCGGGCTGATTGTCGGCGCGGCGGAGAACCTTGCTGAGGTGTACATCGGCCCGTTGATCGGCGGTGGTATCACGCCGTGGTTCGCCTATGTTCTGGCCCTGGCCTTCCTGTATATCCGCCCCGCCGGCCTGTTCGGCGAGCGCGCCATCGAGCGAGTCTGAAAGCATGTCGATCCCTCTTGCACAACACACCGCGCCGTTGCTGCTGATTCAGCGGCGCATGCCCTGGGCCTTGATCGGCCTGCTGGCGCTGGCCTTTATCGGGGTGCCGCTGTGGGGCAATGACTATTGGCTGAACGCGATCCTGATCCCGTTCCTGGTGCTGTCATTAGCCGGGCTGGGCCTGAACCTGCTCACCGGCTATACCGGGCAGACCTCGGTGGGCGCGGCCGGCTTCATGGCCGTCGGTGCGTTTGCCACCTACGGTTTTCTGCTGCGCCTACCGGAGCTGGGGTTGCCGGTGGCGCTGCTCGGCGGCGGGGTCATCAGTGCGTTGGTCGGCCTGCTGTTCGGCCTGCCCAGCTCGCGGATCAAGGGCTTCTACCTGATGGTCACCACCCTGGCCGCGCAGTTTTTCCTGGAGTGGCTGTTCGTCAAGTTTCCCTGGTTCTACAACTACGGCTCGTCCGGGACCATTTCCGCGCCCAGGCTGGCGCTGTTCGGCCATGACCTCAACACACCGCTGGGCCGCTACCTGCTGACCCTGGTCACGGTACTGCTGCTGACCTGGACCGCGATCAACCTGGTGCGCAGCCAGGTCGGCCGCAACTGGATGGCGATCCGCGACATGGACACCGCCGCCGCCGTGGTCGGCATTCCGGTGGTGCGCTACAAGCGCCTGGCGTTCGCGGTCAGTTCGTTCTATCTGGGCATAGCCGGTGCGCTGTGGGCCTTCGCCTACCTGGGCACCGCCAGCGCCAGTAGCTTTGATATCAATCGCTCCTTCCAGATCCTGTTCATCATCATTATCGGCGGCATGGGCAGCATCGCCGGCAACTTTGTCGGGGCGGCGTTCATCAGTTTGCTGCCGATCTTCCTCAGCCATGCCGGGCAGGCGTTGTTCGGCGGCTCGGTGGATGCGGGGCAGTTGCAGAACCTGCAGAAAATCATCTTTGGCGTGTTGATCATCGTGTTCCTGATCAAGGAACCCGAGGGCTTGATTCGCCTGTTGCACAACCTGCGTGACCGCGTGCGGCAGTGGCCGCTGCGTTTCTGACATTCCCTTAAGAGAATCCCTATGCGTGCATCCTTGAAACGTTCCTTGATCGGCGCCGCGTTTACGCTGGCGACCTTGGCCGGTGCAGTCCCCCAGGCAATGGCCTCGCCGGACCAGCAATTCATTCCCCTGGCGACCTATCGTGTGGGCGCCTATGCGTCCAGCGGCGTGCAGGTGTGGGCCGGGATGATTGATTACCTGCGTTACATCAACGAGGTCGAAGGCGGCATCAACGGCGTCAAGCTGGTGTGGCAGGAATGCGAGACCGAGTGGACGGCAGAGAAGGGCATCGAGTGCTACGAGCGCTTCAAGCATGGCCTGGATGGCGCGCCGGTCGCGGTGTACCAGCCCAATGGCGCGCCGGCGGCGTATGCGCTGAGCGAGCGGGCCGAGGTGGACAAGATCCCGCTGATCACCCTCGGCTACGGCCGCACCGAAGCCACCGACGGCACGGTATTCCCGTATAACTTCCCGGTGATGCTGACCTTCTACAGCGAGGCGTCGACGCTGGTGAACTACATCGCCGAGCGTGAAGGCGGTTTCGACAAGCTCAAGGGCAAGAAGATCGCCACGGTCTACCACGACTCGGCCTACGGTCGCGAAACCCTCGGCCCGCTCAAGTTGCTGGCGGAAAAATACGGCTTCGAAAACATCCAGATCCCGGTCGCCGACCCCGGCAACGAGCAGTCCGCGCAATGGCGCCAGGCCAACCCGGACTGGGTGTTCCTGCGCACCTGGGGCGTGTCCACACCGGTTGCGGTGAAGACCGCCGCGCGCTTCGGCTTCCCGGTGGACCATATCATCGGCGACATCTGGGCCAGTTCCAGTGAAGACGTATTGCCCGCAGGCGCCGCCGCCAAAGGCTACCTGGCCCTTACGCCATACCCGGCCGGGGCTGATTTCGAGATCCACAAACGCCTCAAGCAATACATCCTCGACAAGGGCCACAGTGACCTCAAGGACCTGAAGAACTTCGGCAGCGTCTACTACAACTCCGGCCTGGTGAACGCCGCCGTGGCGGTGGAGGCAATCCGCACCGGCCAGGCCAAATTCGGCAAGCGCCCGCTCAATGGCGAAGAAGGCCGCTGGGGCCTGGAACACCTGAACATCGACGATGCGCGCTTGAAGGACATGGGCTACCTGGGCCTGATGCAGAACCTCAAGCTGTCGTGCCGCGATCACGAAGGCGGCGGCTCGGCGCGGGTGCAGCAGTGGGACGGCGCCAACTGGACGCTGATCAGTGAGTGGATCGCCGCCGACCGTGGGTTGTTGCGGCCGTTGATCGATGAAAAGTCGGCAGCGTTCGCCAAGGAAAAAGGCCTGACGCCACGCACCTGTACCGGGGACGAATAAATCATGCGCCAGCCCGCCACCGATGCCGCGCAGTCGTCGCTGCTGACGGTCAACGATATCGAAGTGATCTACGACGGCGCGATCCTCGCGGTGGCCGGAGTGTCGCTGAGCGTGCCCAAGGGCGCCATTGTGGCCTTGCTCGGTGCCAATGGCGCCGGCAAGAGCACCACGCTCAAGGCCATCTCCGGGCTGGTACGTGCCGAGCGGGCCGAGGTCAGCCGCGGTGTGATCGAGTACGCCGGCGCCGACCTGGCCGGCATCGACCCCAGCCAGCGCGTGCGCCAGGGCATGGTGCACGTGTTGGAAGGCCGCCATGTGTTCGGCCAACTGAGCGTGGAAGACAACCTGCGCAGCGGCGGCTTTGTGCGACGCCTGAGTCGCCGGGACCTGGAGCACGACCTGGAACGCCTCTACGCCTGGTTCCCACGGCTCAAGACCAAGCGCCATACCCGCGCCGGCCTCACCTCCGGCGGCGAGCAGCAGATGGTCGCCATCGGCCGAGCGTTGATGACCCGTCCTACTTTGGTACTGCTCGACGAGCCGTCCATGGGTCTGGCGCCTATGATCGTGCAGGAGATTTTCGAGATCATCGCGCAGCTCAACCGTGAGCAGCAGGTGAGCTTCCTGATCGCCGAGCAGAACATCAACGTCGCGCTGAACTATGCGTCCCACGGCTACGTATTGGATACTGGGCGCGTGGCCTTGAGTGGCAGCGCCGCTGAGCTGTTGGCGCGGGGCGACTTGCATGACATTTACCTGGGCAAACAGTAAGGGCGACTTCGCATGACTGAATCCATCCGCAACGCTGATGTCCTGATCATCGGCGGCGGCCTGAGCGGCACGATGCTGGCCGTGCAACTGCTGTGCCTGCCGGGCGCGCGCCGGGTGCTGGTGATCGAACCGCGTGCCGAGCTGGGCCGGGGCGAGGCCTACAGCGCCGTCGAACTGGGCCACACCCTGAACGGCAACGCGGCGCGCATGAGTGTCGACCCGGACAACCCTGACGACCTGACCCAATGGCTCACCGACTACATCGGTGCCGGCGGCTGGCCTGAGTCCGACCAGCAACACGTGCCGATCAGCGAACTGTTCCCGCCACGCGGGATATTCGGCTTGTATGCCCAGCAACGTTTGGCCGAGGCGAAGGCGCAGTCCGCATCCAGCGTGGAGCATGTGCGCAGCGAGGTAGTCGACCTGCAAGTGGATGAAGGCTCAACCCTGCTGACCCTCGATAACGGCCAGCAACTGCGTGGCGCGTTTGCGGTACTGGCTACCGGCATGTTCCCGGCGGCGCGTACACCGCAGACTGAATCCAGCGGGCTGAACGCGGCGGCGGTGGACCCGTGGGACGTGAGCGCGATGCGCCGGATCGACCCGCAGGCGCCGGTGCTGATCATCGGTTCCGGGCTGACCATGGTCGACGCCGTGGTGTCCCTGGAACAGGCCGGGCATCGCGGGCCGATCGAGGTATTCTCGCGTCACGGCCTGCTGCCCCATGTGCGGCGGCAACCGCCGGCCTGGGGGGATTTCCTTGGGGAGGACCACCGCCTGCGCAGCCCTCGGCAGTTGCTGCGCGAGGTGCGCCGGCAATGCGCGCTTGCACGGGAGCAGGGCATCGACTGGCAGGCGCCGCTGGACACCGTGCGCGTGCATATCGCGCGCCTGTGGAGCCAGGCCAGCGAGCGCGAGAAGCGCCAGTTCGTGAGGCATGTACGGCCCTGGTGGGAGAGCCATCACCACCGCTCGCCGCCGTTGAGCGCGCAGTTGGTGGCGCGCTTGCACGAAGAGGGGCGGTTGCGGATCCGGGCGGCGTCGTTCAAGGGGTTGGAACCTTCGGGTGAAGGGGTGACGATTCGCTTGCGTTATCGCGGCGAGCAAGGCATCACCCAGGTCTCGGGCGCAGCGCTGATCAACTCCAGCGGTATCGAATACGACTGGCGCCGCGTGGCGCGGCCGCTGCCCCGGCAGTTGCTCAAGCGTGGGCTGATCCAGCCAGGGCCGCTGGCGTTGGGGATTGCGGCGGATGCGTCGGGGGCAGTGGTGGACGCCCAGGGGCAGGTCAGCCAGCGCTTGTTCGCCATGGGCCCGCCGTTGCGTGGGATGTGGTGGGAAAGCACGGCGGTGACTGATGTAGCGCTGCAAGCCAAGGCACTGGCCGCAAAGCTGATGCCCCTCCCACATAGGGTTTTCCATTTATCTTGAGGTCTTCACAAGGCCGGGTTTCAGGCCGAAGACTTCGACGCCCTGCGCGGTTGATTGCCCCGTGGTCACCTTCACCCGCTCCACCGGCTTATCCATCGTCTCCCGATACTCCACCGTGTTGTCCGCCTGGATTGCCTGGCTGGGAATCACCATCGCCTGGGCATTGTTGTAGGTCACGATGGTCAGCCGCGCACTCATCCCCAGGCGCACCCGTTGCAACTGCTGCGGCGTGAGTCTGGGGATCGACAGGGTCACCGGAAACTGCGCGCTGCCCTGGCTGTCGTTGGCAATTGCCAAGCCGCTGACCACGCTTACCGAGCCGGTCAACCGCTCGCCATCAAACCCGTCGCCCAGCACTTCCACCGCCTGGCCCTGATGCAACTGGTTGATGTCCAGCTCCGAAACCTTGGCGGTGATTTTCAGTCGTTCAATGTTCGCCAGTCCAAACAGCACCTGGCCCTGGCTGACCTTGCTGCCGGCCTGCACCGGGGCATTGTTGTTGCCGCCGCCCTGGGATGAGGTGTTGCCCGGTGGCGGCACCACGATGCCGGAGAACGGCGCCTTGACCTCCTGGCCGTCGAGCAGCTTGTGCAGGGCGTCGTATTTCACCGTGGCGTTGGTCAGCTCCATGTCGGCGATCTGGCGGTACTCGCCCTTGCCCTGGTCGATGGCCTGCTGCAGTTCGCTGCGGGCGGACGCGAGATCCAGTTGCTGCTGCTGGGTCTGTTGCCTGAGGTCATCCAGTTCATTGCGCGGGATGATGCCGCGCTTGAACAGGTTTTCGCTTTCGGTGAGTTTGCGCTGGGTGTTGCCGGCGGTCATTTCGGCGGTGCGCAGGCTGCGGCGGGCGCGGCTGACGGCGGGGCTGCTGTCCCAGTCCTGCATCTCTTGCACGGTGCGCCGAGCCTTGAGCTGGGCGGAAAGCGCTTCGCGCAATTGCACCTCCAGGGTGGCCGGGTCCATGCGCAACAGCACTTGGCCGGCCTCGACCCGCTGACCTTGCTCCACCAGGTTGGCTTGCACGTTGCCATCGAAGGGCGCGGTGAGGGTGATGGTGGTATCAGGCTCGATCTTGCCTACCAGGCCGATCCGGTGCTCCAGCGCTTCGGGTTTGACGGCGAGCCACTGTTCGCTGGCACCGCCCGGATCGGACGCCGGGCTTCGCAAGGCCAGGCCCGCACTGCCCAGCAGGACGATCAACACAGCACCCAGCAGGCGTTTCTGATTAGTAGTCATTGAGGGCGATTTCCCAACTTTCCAGCGTCATGCCCAGGGTCAGGTCGAGCTGGGTCTGGGCGTTCAAATAAGCGATCAGCGCATTCAGTTGCGCGTTTTCGGCGTTGCGCAGGTCGGTCTCGAAACTCAGTACCTGGAAGTTGGTGGAGCGTCCGGCGCTGAGTTTTTCCCGCTCGATCTCGATCTTGCGCCGCGACAATTCCACGGCGCGCTGGGAGATTTCATACTGGCGCCAGCGGGTGCCGAGGTCACGCACCACATCGTTGACGCTGCGTTCCAGTTCCTGGCGTGCATCGGTGATGCGGATGGCCTGGTCCTCCACATTCACTCGCGCGCGCACTTCGGCCTGGCGCGTGCTGATATCCCCGATGGGAATCTGCACTTGCACCCCGGCGTAGCTGTCCCAGGTACGGTTGTTGGAACGGCCGGTATCGTTGTCGGTGTTGGCGCGCACCTGGTTGGCGCCGGCCACCAGGTCCACTTGCCAGCGGCCCGAGTCCTTGGCGATCACCAGGTTGAGGTCGGCCTGCTGGCTGCCGAGCAGGGCGGCGAGGTATTCGGGTTGCTGGGTCTGCGCCAGGTTGAAGGCCTGGCGCTTATCGATCTGCATGGGCCTGGCCTCCAGGGCTTCGGTGGCGCGAATCGGCGTGGACAGGTCCAGGGCCAGCAGGCGCAGCAGCGCCAGGCGGCTGGTGTCCAGTTGGTTTTGTGCTTCTTCCACGCCCAGTTGCTGGGTGGCGATATCGGCTTCGGTCTGCACGATTTCGAATTCGGCCATGCGCCCGGCACTGATCAGCGCCTTGTTCACTTCCAGCAAGGTGCCGGAACGCTTGAGCGCATCCTGCACGATGCTCAGTTGTTCCTGGGCACGCAGCAGTTCGCGGTAGGTGGCAATGATCTGGCTGATGGTTTGCGCGACGGTGGCCTTGAGGTTCAGGCGGTTGGCCTGTTCCGACAGGCGCGACAGGCGCAGCGGCGCGGTGGTGGCGTCCCAGCCGGCACCGCGCAGCAGCGGTTGGATGATTGCCAGGTCAAGGCCGTCGCTGCGGTAGCGACCGGCGCGGTCGGCGTTGCTCAGTTGCTGGGTCCAGGCCATGCTCAGGCGCGTGCCGTACTCGCCGAGCAGGCTGGTGGCGGGCGCCACGTTGGCATTGCGCGTATTGTCGGCGGAGCCCCGGGTGCTGCGGTAGTAACTGTTGAGGGTGAGCTTGGGGTTGAACACATCTTCGGCCACGCGCAGGTCGAACTTCTGTGCCACCCGTTGCAGGTACGCGCTGCGGATCGCCGGGTTGTTGCGCAGGCCCAGGTACACCGCATCCCCGAGGGTCATGGCGGTGGTCTGGGCATTCAACGAAACGCTGCGCTCGTAGCCGCTGCGGGTGGTGCTGGGTGCCGATGGTCTGATGACCACGTCGGCGGCCATGCCGGGCAGGCTGGCGAATGCGAGCAGCCATAGCCATTTACTCATCGCGCAGGGCCTCCACTGGCTGCAACCGCGAGGCCGAGACCGCCGGGTAGATGCCGAAGAACAACCCCACCAGCAACGTGCTGCCCACCCCCAGCGGCAGGGCGGCGACCGCCAGGGCAAATTCCCAGCCCGACAGCCAGGCGTACAGCCAGGCCGCCGTCATGCCCAGCACGGCGCCACACAGGGCACCGACGGCGGTGAGGGTCACGGCTTCGAGCAGGAACAGGTTGCGGATGTCGCGCTGGCGTGCGCCGAGGGCCATGCGAATGCCGATCTCGCGACGGCGCTCCGAGACGTTCATCAGCATCACGTTCATTACCCCGACGCCACCGCCCACCAGGGAAATCGCCCCCAGGGCCAGCAGCAGATACGCAAAGGTGCGGCTTTGCCGGGTCAGGCCGTCGATCATTTGCTGGGGCACCTGGATGTCTGCATCGTGGTCGGAGAGCTGCGAGCTCAGGGCGCCAGCCACGTCCTTGGCAAGGCGTTCCATGTCCTGGCCGGGCGTGGCGCGGATGATCACGTTGCCGATCTGCGGTGTGGCATAGATGCGGCGCATGCCTTCGGCGGGGATGAACAGCGACTCGTTGGCCTGCACCGGCATCAGCATCGCCCGGGGCTGGTTGCGCAGGATGCCGATGATCAGGAACAGGTAGTCGTTGATGCGCACGCGGTCGCCCAGTTGCAGCGGGTCACCTGGCGCACCGAGCGCCTGGGCCAACTGGTCGCCGATCACGCCGTAGGTTTCATTGGCATCGAAGCTCGACAGGAAGCGCCCCTGCTGCATCACCAGGCGCATCGCGTCCTTGATGTCCGGCGTGCTGCCGACGAAGTTGGCGTTGGTGGTGCGACCGTGGAACACGATCGGCCCGCTGAACAGCGTGAGGGCGCCGATATGGGCAATCCCCGGCACGGTTTGGCGCACCGCGTCCAGGTCGAGGCGGGCAGGCATGGGGATACTGCTGCCGTCCTTGGGCGGGAACTGGGCGATCAGGGTGTCGGTGCCCATGTCCTTGAAGATCATCGCCGCGTCGGTGGCGGCGTTGTGGCCGATATTGATCAGCGCCACCACCGACGAACTGCCGATGACGATGCCCAGCAAGGCCAGGACCGAACGCTTGCCCAGCGTGCGCAGGCTGACGAACGCTTCATGCAGCAGTTGGCTGAGGCTTTGTTCGACCCGCAGGCTCATAGGCTCCCGGCCTCTTGCACCAAACCATTGCGCACCAGGATCTTGCGCTCCAGGCGCTCGGCGATATGCGGGTCGTGGGTGACGATGATCAGCGTGACTTGCTGTTCGCGGTTCAACGCCAGCAGCAGGTCCATGATCTCCTGTGCAGTGGTGCTGTCGAGGTTGCCGGTGGGTTCGTCGGCGAGGATCACCGAAGGCTTGCCCACCAGCGCCCGTGCGATGGCGACCCGTTGGCGCTGGCCGCCGGAGAGGTCGGCGGGGCGATGGTGGGCGCGGTCGACCAAGCCGACCTGATCCAGCATGAGCAAGGCCTGTTCCACCGACTCATGCCGCGACACGCCGCGATAACTCAAGGGCAGGGCGACGTTGTCCAGGGCGCTGAGGCGCGGCAGCAGGTTGAAACTCTGGAACACGAAGCCGATCTGCTGGTTGCGGATAGCCGCCAACTGGTCCGGTGTGGCGTTGAAAATATCGTGGCCGGCGAAGTGGTACTGGCCGCAATTGGGCAGGTCCAGCAGGCCGAGGATATTCAGCAGGGTACTTTTGCCCGAACCGGAGGCGCCAAGGATGCCGCAGCTGTCGCCACTGGCGATGGACAGGCACACATCATTGAGAATGGCCAGGTGTTGCCCGGCCAGCTGATAGCTTTTGCCGATGCCTTGCAGGGAGATCAAGCCTGGGTGCGTGGGGGTATCTGTCATCATGACTACGCCTGCAGTCTCGACGATGCCGTGCTGCCCCGGAAAAGCATTGTTACAAGTTCGGGAGCTGCCTGGCATGCGTCACGGACTGGTTTTATTTCTTGTTTTTAAAATATTGTTTGAATACTAACCGTGTTCCCGCTGCTTCGCCAGCCATGGATATAGAGCGGTTTCATCCTTTGAAACGATTTCCTCCAGGGGCCTCCAGGCCGCTCAAAATTCATCCGACCAGTCTCAAAGAGCCCGTGGGCGCAGGCTTTTGATCATATGGCGCAGTGTCACTACTTGCTTTCAGGCGGCGGCCCCGGTATAAAAAATCAAATTATTTTTTAAAACAATATTTCCCACGTGGAACTTCTATGGTCGCGAAGAAAGTCAGCGCTCCAAACATTACCAAGACTCGATTGCTGGATGCGACAGAGGCTCTCTTCATCAAGTACGGATATGACGCGGTTTTGTTACGGCAGATTACCGAGCGTGCCCAGGTCAACCTGGCGGCGGTGAACTACCACTTCGGGGACAAGGATTCCCTGATGCAAACCCTGCTCAAGCAGCGCCTGGAACCGCTCAACGAGCAGCGCCTGGAACTGCTGGCGCGGTGTGAGGCCGAGTCCGACGGCCCGCTGGACTGCGACACCTTGCTCGGCGTGCTGTTTGCCCCGGCCATGGGCCTGGAGCGCAGCGACCCGGCCAGTGCCAATGGGGAAGGGCGTTCGTTCATCCGTTTCCTGGGCCGGGTCTACAGCGATACGTCGCCGTTTATCCAGGAATACCTCAAGGTGCATTACCAGCCGGTGTTCCAGCGTTTCTTCGAAGCCTTCGCCCTGGCCTTGCCGGACCTGCCGCGCAATGAACTGGGGGTGCGCCTGCAATTTGCCCTCAAGGCGATTTCCGGGGTGATGGCCGGCACCGAGCTGCGCCTGCTGATGAACTCCATGAGCCTGGGCCGCCCGGCGACGGATGCCGAGGTGATGGCCAAGCTGATCACCCTGGTGTCGGCGGCGATTCGCGTGCCGCAGCAGAGCCCGGAAGCGGAAACTGCATTGGCCAAAGTGCTGGACACCCAGCGGGCCATTCGCGAACAAGCGGCAGCTCCCGCTGCCAAGGCTTCACGCTAGGTCAAATCCGATACAAAAAAAAGCCCGCTGGGGCGGCGGGCTTGATATGCAACGTTTGTAACGGATGAGGCTTCACCCTACGTTTCGGGATGTGAATAAAACGTGAAAAATATGTAAGAGAAAGTGTGAAAGTGTTGACGCTGGTAAATGCGGCAACAGGCCACCTCTCTAGATCTTCCAGCGTCCGGCAGTTTTGGCCAGGCGTTGGCGCATCGCATCCACGTTTGCCGCCAGTTGTACCGTCAACAACCGATAGCCATCCAGCGCGCTGTAGACCGGCGTATCCAGTGCTGGCTCGGTGCCTGTGATAGGGCTGGGCCGCTGCAACCGCTCCGTCACCCCCGACTTCAACGCCCGCGCCATCCCCACCAACTGCACCCGGATCTGCCGATGTTCGGTCCTCAACATCACCTGCATCCGCGCCATCGCCTGTTCATCCCGTGGATCGGGCCGGGTATTGCCAAGAATCTCCAGGGTACTGATGCACATACGCAGATGCCGCTGGATCGCGTCCAGCTCGGTCATGGAAATCCGCACTTCCTTCGACACCGACGGCATCAGCGAACGCAGTTGCACCATCGACGCATTCAAGCGGTTGAGCAGCTTGACGTGCTCATCATCGGTGACCGACTGGCCATTGATGATCCGGCTGTAGATCGCCGCACAATCGCGCAGCGCACTGGCCAGGTTGTAGCGCCACGAATACACGGCGTACAGCGGCAGGGCGAACGAAAACGCCAAGGCCAGCACAATGCCGATCAAGATATCGACGGTGCGCCATAGCCCATCGGAGATCGGGTTGTCCCCGTGGCCGGCGACGATAAACACGGTGATCGCTGACAACAGGGCGATGTAGCCGCCCTTGCCGATGGCGTGATAGGAAAAGAACCCGCACACCGCCGACATCAACAGGTAGGTCAAGAAGGGCAGGCCGAAGTAGGCCTGCTGCACCACCACCACCAAGCCGACGCTGGCGCCGATCAAGGTGCCATAGGCACGCTCCACGGCTTTCTTGCCGATATTGCCGTGGTGCTGCAAACCACCGATCACGATCAGCATGGTCACCGACGCCCACTCACCGTGGGGCAGGTTGATACCGGTGGTCAGCAGGATTGTCGCCAGCAAGCCGATGGACACGCGCACGGCGTGAATCAGCTTGGCATGGCGGTAGCGGCGGTACGGGTCGAGCAGTGGGCGCAACAGGCGCCGGGCGAAGAAGGGCAGGTTCATCGGTAGTAAAGTGGCCTCGAAATTCAGGGGGTACGCGGTCCAAATGTGGGAGGGGGCAAGCCCCCTCCCACATTTGGGTCTGTAGCGTTTTCAGAAGATGTAGTCGGTAGTCAGGAAGCTTGAATCGCGGTTACGCAATATGTCGCTGACCAGCGCCTTGTTGCTCTCCTGGAACTTGGTCGCCACCAAAGTGCGGATCGAGAACACGCGCAAGGCGTCATGTACCGACAGCGTACCCTCGGCCGAGTTCTTGCGCCCGTTGAACGGGAAGGTGTCCGGGCCGCGCTGGCACTGGGCGTTGATGTTGATACGGCCGACCTGATTGGCGAAGGCGTCCACCAGGCGCCCGACTTCCACGGCGTTGGTGCCGAAGAGGCTCAGTTGCTGACCGAAATCGGAGTCGAGCACGTACTCGATCACGGTCTCCAGGTCGCGGTAAGGCACGATCGGCACCACCGGGCCGAACTGCTCTTCGTGGTACACGCGCATCTGCGGGTTCACCGGGTACAGCACCGCCGGGTAGAAGAACGAACCGCGACTTTCACCGCCATGCTCATTCACCACCTTGGCGCCATGTTGCGCGGCATCGGCTACCAGGCTGGTGAGGTAAGCCACCTTGCCCACTTCGGGCAATGGCGTCAGCGCCACGCTGTCTTCCCACGGCATGCCGGGCTTGAGCGTGGCCAGTTTCTGGTTGAATTTCTCGATAAAACTGTCGACGACATCTTCATGCACGAAGAGGATTTTCAACGCGGTACAGCGTTGGCCGTTGAACGACAGCGAACCGGTAACGGCTTCGCTGACCGCATTGTCCAGGTCCACCTCGGGCAGCACGATGCCGGGGTTTTTCGCATCCAGGCCCAATGCCGCGCGCAGGCGGTGTGGTTTCGGGTGTAGTTTTTTCAGGTCGCTGGCGGCCTTGTTGGTGCCGATAAACGCAAAGATATCGATCTTGCCGCTGGCCATCAGCGCACTGACGGTTTCACGGCCGCTGCCGTAGATCACGTTGATCACCCCGGCCGGGAAGCTGTCGCGGAACGCCTCCAGCAACGGGCGGATCAGCAGCACGCCGAGCTTGGCCGGCTTGAACACCACGGTGTTGCCCATGATCAGCGCCGGGATCAGCGTGGTGAAGGTTTCGTTCAGCGGGTAATTGTAGGGGCCCATGCACAAGGCCACGCCCAGCGGTACGCGGCGGATCTGGCCGAGGGTGTCCTGTTCCAGCTCGAAGCGGCTGGAACGGCGGTCCAGTTCCTTGAGCGCGTTGATGGTATCGGTGATGTAGTCGCAGGTGCGGTCGAATTCTTTCTGCGAATCCTTGAGGTTCTTGCCGATCTCCCACATCAGCAGCTTGACCACCGCGTCGCGCTGTTCACGCATGCGCCGCAGGAACGCTTCGACATGCTGGATGCGCTCGGCCACGCGCATTGTCGGCCATTCGCCCTGGCCGCGGTCATAGGCACGCACGGCGGCGTCCAGGGCGGTAAGGGCGGTCTCGGCGTCCAGCAGCGGCGTGCTGCCGATATGCACGCGCTCGTCGCCAAACTGCACCGGGCTTTGCACCTTGGCCAAGGGGCCGTTCCATACCTGCAACTGGCCGTCGACCAGGTAATCACGCTGTTCAATGGGCGCTCCGAGCTGGAACTGCTCGGGAACTGCGGCGGTGGAGGCAGGAAACAGCTGGGCGAGCAGGTTGCTGGTGGTCATGGCGCTACCCCTGGAATAGTTGCAAAACATGACTAGAGAGTCACCCAACAACAGGCTCTATGGCAAGGCTTGCGCGCTTTCTTGTACGCAGGGCTGTGCCCGGCGGTTAAACTGCGCGGCTTTTCAGAAGGAGTTCACATGAGTCAGTACCAGCCGGGCATTCTTGCCGCACCGGTGCCGTTGCAGGCACGCCATCTGTTTTTTGCCGTGGAGGCCCTGGCAGCCGTACCCGCTGCGTTGGACGCACTGGTGCAACTGACCGATTCGGCGGCAGTGGTCGGTCTTGGCGAGCCGCTGGTTGCCGCACTGGGCGCACGCGTTGAAGGCTTGCGCAGTTTTCCGGCCATCAGCGGGCCGGGCGCGCATAACCCGTCCACACAGCAGGCGCTGTGGGTGTGGCTGCATGGCGTGGATCGCGGTGAACTGCTGTTGCGCAGCCGTGCATTTGAAAAGGCCCTGGCTCCGGCATTTCGCCTGGTGCAGATGACCGAAGGTTTCCGCTACAAGACCGGCTTCGACCTCACCGACTACGAAGACGGTACCGAAAACCCCCACGACGACGCGGCGGTCGACGCCGCCCTGACCGACAGCGGCGCCAGCTTCGCCGCGATCCAGCAATGGCAGCACGACCTCGATGGCTTCGCTGCGCTGCCGGCTCAGGAGCGCGACCACATCATCGGCCGCCGCCATGGCGACAACGAAGAACTCGACGACGCCCCCGAGTCCGCCCACACCAAGCGCACCGCCCAGGAAAGCTTCACCCCGGAAGCCTTCGTGGTGCGTCGCTCCATGCCCTGGGCCGAGAATGGCCAGGCGGGCCTGATGTTCCTGGCGTTCGGCCATTCCTTCGATGCGTTCGAAGCGCAACTGCGCCGCATGAGCGGTCTGGAGGACGGGATTGTCGATGGCCTGTACCGCATCAGCATCCCCTTGACCGGTGGCTACTACTGGTGCCCGCCGATCAAGGATGGTCACCTGGACCTGAGCGCCCTGGGCTAAAGCACGCCGCTGGCCACACGTTCACCGCCGCCGCCCGACGGTCTCATCGCCCGCGGGTGCGCCGCCCGCTCGAACCAGGTGGGCGCGACAAAACGATAGCCCATGCCCGATGCCGTGGCGATGTACGGCACATCGTCATCGCCTAGCGTGCGGCGCAGAGTCTTGATCTGTGTGCGCAGGTTGCATTCCTCGACCACCCGTTTCGGCCAGGCAATGTCGAGCAATTCGGTTTTCTGCAGCAATTCGCCGGGCCGCGAGGCAAGGGCGATCAGCAGGGTCAGGGCGCGGTTGCCAAGGTTTACCGGCTGGTCATGCCTGAGCAGTTGGTGGCGCTTGGGCAGCAGTCGGTAAGGGCCGAAGTGAATCTCAACGCAACCGTCGTCTTTGAGGAGAGTTGTGGGTGAATAATTCATGTCGGTCATAGATCACCTGGAAGATTTATATATAGCCGGCCTGAAAGCGAGTCCTTTGGTTATTAGTGCAGTTGCACTAGCAGGCGCGGAGGGAAGTTGCTCGCCAAGCAATTGGGTTGCTTGGGACGAGTTATCAAACGCGATGATTAAGTCGCTTCTGTTACAAATCAAAATGTCTGGGAAGTTGGGCAAAAGGCTATTAGCGAAAAATGTGAAGGGGTCGCGAAAATAAATGCCGGGTGTCGCTAGGTGGCGCGTTTCTAAAGAGGCTTATTGTTCGGCATTGTTCAGTGGGTATTAGCGGAGTGCCCGTAAACATTGGTCTTGAGCGTGTTTTTGTTTTTCTCTGAAAGTTCCATGTCACTCAGGCGATGAATTTTTTTCAACGCCAGGTTGAGCCAAACCTTTCACAGCGCGTATCTGAAACGTTTCACAAGCTTTCACAGCGAAGGCGTTTTGATCGTGAGTAGTATGGGGCCCATGCAAACCAACAACGGTTCGAAGGCGCATTGTCTGACGTTTTGGGTCTTCATCGGTTTGCATACTTTCAGCGTGCTGTTGCGCAACTGAATAACTTCCCTATCGATGCAAGGAGATGAACATGGCTGATGTCCCACCAGTAAAAGCAGGCGGCGCCGACGACGCTATCGCGAAGATGGAAGCGACCTTCAACATGGCTATCGAGAAGTCGGCCAAGATCACCGAAATCAGCACCGCGAAAAAAGCCGAGCTGGACGCCACCAAACAGCGTCCGCAGAACTGATTCGCCAAACGGGCGGCGCCGGCGCTGCCCGTTTACCTCTCAACTCCCGTTTTTATCCTGATTCTTGACCCCGTTGCACAGGCTCAAAGGGGCAAACCCGACTATGACAGCCCTGATTTCCCTGGGCCCGGTCGCCGCAACTGGCGCACCGACCCTGACGGTGACCGGCGGTTCGCATCAGGGCAGTTCCCTGGTGCTCGACCAGCCTGTCTACACCCTCGGCGCCGATCTGGCGGCTGATTTGGTGCTCAGCGATCCCGGCGTTGCCGGCCTGCACCTGCGCCTGCGTTTTGAAGGCGGCCAGGTGGCGGTCGAAGCCTTGGGCGGTGACGTATTGATCGCCGGCAATGTGCGCATTCCCCAAGGCAACGGTCATCGCGCGCGGTTGCCGGTGCAGCTGCGCATCGGCACGGCGGGGGTGAGCCTGGCAATGCCTGGCGGTGCTGAAAAACCAGTGCCCGCGCCACGCACATTGGCCCCCTGGATCGTCGCGACCGCGCTGCTGTTTATCTGTGCTGGAGCGCTGGCGTTTCGCAGTGAAGCACCACCGCAGCCGACAACCGCCGTTGCCGCCGTTGCACCGTTGAAAACACCTTCCCGCGAACAGGCCAAGGCCTGGCTGGAGCAGCAGTTGCAAGCCGCCCGACTGGATACCGTGAAGGTCAGCAACAGCAACGGCCAGCTCAGCGCCACGGGCACCTTCGAACAGTCGCAAAAACCGCAGTGGCTGGCGGTGCAGCAAGCCTTCGACCAGCGTTACGGCCAGCAGATCGTGCTCAACCCGCGCGTCGCCGTGCGGGCCGATGCGGCGGCGCCGCGCGTGCGCTTGCAGGCCGTGTGGTTCGGGCCTCATCCGTACGTGATCAACGACAGTGGCAAGCGCCTGTACCCCGGCGCGGTGCTGGCGGACAACTGGGTGCTGGAACGTATCGAAAACAACCAAGTGATCCTCGCCCGTGGCGAGGAGCGCTTCACCTTCACGTTGTGACCACGCTCTTAAGCTAAGGCCCAGGGATGAAAGTCGAACCCCGCCCGTTGATCCCCAGTGACGTACGCAGTGCGCCGGTCGAAGCCGTGCGCCCGGTCAATTCGCGCCAGGCCACCGCCTTCGAAGCGGTGCTCAAGACCCGCAAGACCCAGACCCGTCGCTCCCTGCGCAGCGACCTCGAAGAACTCACCGGCGCCGCTGGCGTCGACTCGCTGTTGTTCGGCAGTGCTCGCTCCCTGGAACTGCTGGAGCATGTGATGGAACACATCCTGCCAAGCCTGGACGCCGAGCCACACATCAAGGCACTGGCCGTCGAGCTGATCGGCGAAGAGATCGAGATGCGCCGCACCCTCGCACAGCAACGCTCGGAGGTACACGCCTGATGGCCCGCGATAACGACGACGCCGTGCAACTGCTCAAGGGCATCGGCGAGCTGTACCGGCGCAATGGCCAGTCCCAGCGCGCCCTGGTGATGCTGCTGATCGCGGTCAACGTCGCCCCCGATGACGGCGTGTTGCTGCGCTCGCTGGTGCTGGCTTTCACCGACAGCGGCGACGCGTCCCGCGCCCTCGGCGCCCTGGACCGTCTGGTGGCGCTGGAAGGCGAGTCCGCCAGCCTGTTGCTGTTGCGCGCCCGCGCCTTGTGGTACGGCGAGCGCAAGGACGACGCGCGCCAGTGCTTCAAACGCTATCTGGCTGCACGCAGGGCCGGCGCATGAGTGCGCTCAACCGCCTGAACAACCTGGCGCGCCTGGCTGCCCAGCGCACCGACGTGATCATCGTCGCATTCATGCTGATGGCGATTGTGATGATGATCATCCCGCTGCCCACCTACCTGGTGGACGCGCTGATCGGTCTCAATATCGCCCTGAGCATCCTGATCCTGATCGTGGCCTTCTACATCGGCCACTCGGTGGAGTTCTCCGCGCTGCCGCCGCTGATCCTGCTCAGCACGCTGTTTCGCCTGTCGCTGTCGATCACCACCACCCGTTTGATCCTGCTGCACGGCGACGCCGGGCATATCGTCAAGGCCTTCGGCGACTTCGTGATCGCCGGGCAAGTGGTGGTGGGCATGGTGGTGTTCCTGATCATCACCGTGGCGCAGTTCGTGGTGATCACCAAGGGTGCCGAGCGCGTGGCGGAAGTGGCCGCGCGCTTCACCCTGGACGCGATGCCCGGCAAGCAGATGAGCATCGACAACGACCTGCGCAATGGTGATATCGACCAGGCCGAAGCCCGTCGTCGCCGCTCGCGATTGGAGCGTGAAAGCCAGATGTTCGGCGCGATGGACGGCGCCATGAAGTTCGTGAAGGGCGATGCCATCGCCGGCCTGGTGATCCTGGCGGTCAACCTGCTGGGCGGCATGCTGATCGGCATGATCGAGCGCGACATGCCGTTCGGCGTGGCGGTGCACACCTACTCGTTGCTCACCGTGGGTGACGGCCTGATTGCACAGATCCCGGCGCTGCTGATTTCGGTGGCGGCGGGCACCGTGGTCACTCGCGTCAACAGCGACGGCGAAGCGGGGGACCTGGGCAGCGAGATCATCAAGCAACTGGGCGCCAGCTACCGCGCTCTGGGGTTGACCGCGTTGATCATGATCGGCGTGAGCCTGCTGCCGGGGTTTCCGACCTGGGTGTTCCTCGGCTTGTCCCTGGTGTTCGGTGGCGCGGCATTCATGATGTATCGCCGGCATCACCGCCAGCCGGAACTTGAAGTGCTGGTCGAGACGCCGGAGCCGGTGGTCGAAGTCCAGGCCGAACGGGATGACAACCTGCTGCCCGATACCCGCGTGCTGCTGACCCTCGGCAGCGGCGTGTCCCAAAGCGCGCCGCGCCAACTGCTGCGCCAACGCGTCGAAGCGCTGTGCCACGACCTGCGCACCGAACTCGGCGTGGATATACCGGTGCCGGGCATCTACATGGAAGCCAAGGCCACGCCTGGCAGTTTCCGCGTGTCCCTGGAAGGCGTGCCGGTAAGCGAAGGCGAGTTGCCGACCAACTGCCTGCTGGTGCAGGACGATCCGGTGCATGTGCAGTTGCTCGACCTCGCCACGGTGCAGGCCGATTCGCCGCTCACGGGCCGCAACGCCCACTGGGTCGAGCGCCAGCACGAAGACACGTTGCGCAACGCCGGCATCGGTTTCCTGCTGCCCGACGAGGTGTTGCGCGGTGTGCTGGAACGCAGCCTGCGCCGCTATGCCGCCGACTTTCTCGGCATCCAGGAAACCCGCCTGCTGCTGGAGCGCACCGAGGCCACCTACGGTGAACTGGTCAAGGAAGCCCTGCGCCTGGTGCCGTTGCAGCGGGTGGCCGAGACCCTGCGTTTGCTGGTGGGCGAAGGCGTGTCGATCCGCAACCAGCGCGCCTTGCTCGAAGCCATGGTGGAGTGGGGCGCCCGTGAAACCGATGCCGGGCGCCTGGCCGAGCACCTGCGCGCCGCGTTGGCACGGCAGATCAGCCATCAGTACGCCGACCGCAACCGGGTGATCGGTGCGCTGGTGCTGGCGCCGGGCCTGGAAGACCAGTTGCGCGGCTCCCTGCGTCGCCAGGAACCGCAGCGCGAGTTGATCCCCGAGGACGTCAGCCGCGCCTTGCTCGCCCAACTGCGCCAGGCGTGCGAGCACACCCGCGAGGTCAACAGCGCGGTGTTGCTGGTGCACCCGGAACTGCGCCGCAGCCTGCGCCGCCTGGTGGTGCGCGGCGAGCTGGAACTGGCGGTGCTGTCGTTCCGCGAACTGGCCACCGAGTACAACCTGCAAGCGCTGGTGACCATCAGCTTGACCGAGATTTCCAATCGCCGCGGGCCTGCCGCGGCTTCCGTCACTCCCCTGGCGTCTGCCTCATGATGCGTTTTTGTGTGTTGTTGCTGACTGTATTTTCGTGTGTGAGCCAGGCTCAGGAAATCGCCGCCGGTGCCGGAGGTTCTATCGCCCTGGCCTCCGGCGAAGGGCGCATCCTGCATTTTGTCGCCCCCGTGGACACGGTGTTGGTGGCCGAACCGAATGTGGCCGACTTGCAGGTGGTGTCACCGGGCACCCTCTACATCTTCGGCAAGGCGCCGGGCAATACCAGCCTGATCGCCCTCGGCAGTGACGGTCAGCAACTGGCGAGCCTGAGCCTGGCCGTCAGCAGCGCCAGCCAGGCGGTGACGGCGCCGATGCAGGCATTGCATCCCGGCAACGCTGCGCAGATCAGCGGCGCGGGTAACCGTCTGATCGCCAAAGGCACCGTGGGATCGGTAGCGGAAGCCACGGACTTGAACGCGCTGCTCAATCCCCAGGGGCAGGGTTTCCAGAGCGCGATCAACACCACCGAGTACGCAGGGGCCGCCCAAGTGAACTTGCGGGTGCGCTTTGCCGAAGTGTCGCGTTCGGAGTTGCTGCACTACGGCGTGAACTGGAACGCGATGTTCAACAACGGCACGTTCTCGTTCGGCCTGATCACCGGCGGGCCATTGGCCGCAGCCTCGGCGGGTGGCTTGGCCGCAGCGGGCGCAGGCTCAGGCAATGTGAATATCGACGGCATGCTCGACGCCTTGCAGGCCAACGGTGTGCTGCAGATTCTCGCCGAGCCGAACATCACCGCCATGACCGGCCAGACCGCCAGCTTCCTCGCCGGTGGCGAAGTGGCGATCCCGGTGCCGGTCAACCGCGACCTGGTGGGCATCGAATACAAGTCGTTCGGCGTGTCGCTGTTGTTCAACCCGACCCTGCTGCCCAACGGCCGCATCGCCCTGCAGGTGCGCCCGGAAGTCAGCAGCGTGGTCAGTGGCGGCACCGTGGATTTCGGCAACTTTCATGTGCCGTCCTTCAGCGTGCGCCGCGCCGATACGCGGGTGGAAGTCGGCAGCGGGCAGACCTTCGCCATCGCCGGGCTGTTCCAGCGGGAAAGCAGCCAGGACATCGAGAAACTGCCGCTGCTGGGTGACCTGCCGATCCTCGGCAACCTGTTCCGCTCCAAACGTTTCCAGCGCAATGAAACCGAGTTGGTGATCCTGATTACGCCATACCTGGTGGAGCCGGTGCGCGGTCGCACCCTCGCCACGCCCCTCGACGCACCACCGGCTACCGCAGCGACCACCGGACCGCGCAGCGGCGGGGCGTTCGGTTTCTACATGAATTGATCAGGGGGCCTGCCATGAATGTTTTACGTGTGTTGCTGCTGTTGCCCCTGGCGCTGATGGGTTGCCAGACCCACCTGGCGCCGACGTACTACTCATCCGAATACCGCGCCGATGGCTTGCCGACCCAATGCCAGCAACCCCCGGCGACGGACACCATTGGGCTGGGCGAGGATTTCAAACCGACGTTGGCGCTGGGCTGTGCGAACAATTTGAACCTGATGCAGATGGTCGAGCGCAAGCAGGACCTGACCCAAGGCCGCCCCACAGGGCCGGCCATGGCCGCGCCAGTGGGCCGCGCTGCCCAGGTGTACATCGAAGGGTTTGACCGCGAGCAATTGCAGCGGCGCAAGGATCAGCAGGAAGCCAAGGCCGATGCGGCGGGGGGCAAGCAATGAGCTGTGTTGCTTGTTGTGGCGAGCGGGCCTGTTGTGGCGAGCGGGCTTACCCCGCGTTGGGGCGCGAAGCGGCCCCTGTCAAATTCACCGCATTCCAACAGACAGTTCTCAGCGCCTGGTTTTGGGGCTGCTTCGCAGCCCAACGCGGGGCAAGCCCGCTCGCCACAATAAGTCTGCTCACCACAACAACCCTGCTCACCAAAGAAAGCTCACCTACAACAGATTCAACGCGAATCAACCAACCCCAGCTCTCGTGCCTGGGCCAGCGGATCACTGATCGCCTTGATACGCTTGGCTTCATCCACCAACCGCGCCCGTTCGGCTGCGGGAATATCGTCCAGCGGCAGCACAGCGACGCGGTCTTCATGTCCTGTCAACACCATCACCAACAACTCATTGCGCTGATGCCGCGCCAAGGCACGGGGCGATTGGGTAACGGGAGCGATGGTGTCCAACGCCTGCTGCGACTGCCCGCCCAGCGCATACGCCAGGGCCAGGTTGCAGAGGTTGTCGAGGTCGTCGGGCTTGAGGCTCAGGCTCCTGGCGAACGCGGTTTGCGCCGCAGCGGCCTGGCCATTGAGGATCTGCGCGACACCCAGGCGGGTGTACGCAACCGGCAAGCCGCTGATCCCGGCCGCCTGGCCCAGGGCGGTGACGGCGCGCTGAGTCTTGCCCACTTGCAATTGCGCGGTGCCCAGGCCGAGCAGGGCTTCGGCATTGCGGGCGTCGAACCCCAGGGCCTGCTGGAAGGCGCGCTCGGCGCCCGCCGCATCCTTGGCGTCGAGCCTGGCCTGGCCGAGCTTGAGCCACAGCTCGATACCCGCGCCGGGTTGCTGCGCCGCTCGCTCGTACAGCGCTGCCGCACTGGCGTAGTCGCCGCGCTGGCTCAGGTCATTGGCCAGTTGCAGGGACTTGTCGGCATCGGTCGCAGGTGGGTGGGCGCAGGCGGTCAGCAGCAGGGTACTGGCGAGCAGAAATCTAGGGGTCATCGTCACAACTCGTCTGGCGAAGGCGGAGGCCATGTAAGCATATTTTTGATGGCTGTCCTATGCCTGTTCAGCGCCAGTTTCGCCCACGCTGCCCAAGAGCCTGACTGGTTCTCCCAACCCTACGCCTACGTGCTGGTGGACCAGGACGTGCGCAGTGCCCTGGAAGAATTCGGGCACAACCTCGATGTGCCGCTGGTGCTCTCCGACAAGGTCCGCGGCAAGGCCCGCAGCACGATTCGCACGGCCACCGCCGGGGAGTTCCTGCAAACCCTGTGCAGCACCAACGGCCTCACCTGGTACTTCGACGGCAACCTCTTGTACCTCAACGCCAGCGATGAAATCAGCACCAGGCTCTTCAAGGCCAGTGCCCTGGACCTCGACCAGTTGCAGGCCTACCTCGGCAACCTCGATGTGTTCGGCCAGCAGTTGTCCATGCGCAACGGCCCCGAGGGCGATGAAGTGTTCGTGTCCGGGCCACCGCCGTACCTGGCGCTGGTGCAGCAGCATGTCGATCACCTGCAACCCAAGGTCACCGCCGCCCCGGTGGCGCGCGAGCGCGGTGTGCGGGTATTCCGTGGCGCCCAAGTCAGTACCGAAACCCCAACCCAGTAAAGGAGCAGCACCATGTCCGTAACGGCCGTAGACAGCAATCTCGCCCCTGGTGGCGCCAGCCCTGAAGCCAGGTTCAACGCGGCGGTGGATAACGCCAAGGCCGCCGATAAGCCCGCCGAGCCCACCGACGCCGAACTCACCGATTCGTTCATCACCCAGGCGGTCACTTACGGCGGCCAGTTCATCATCATGCCGAAGATGCAGGAACTGCTGAACGACGCCATGTCCGATGACGACGAAGAGTAGGAAGCCCCTATGACTATCAGTCTCGCCGCCGGCGCTTCGGCGTTGCCGCCGTCTGCCGGCGCGGGGCCCGCCGGGGCCTCGCAGAACCTGTTCGAGCACATGGCCAACACCGCCAAGGGCATGCCCGAAGGCGCCAGCCCGCACCAGATCGGCTCGGGCCTGATGGAGCGCATGAACAGTTTCATCGACCGTACGCGGGCGTTTTCCGAGCGCGCCGACCTGCTCACCAATAATCCTTCGGCACCGCCGCCGGCCCAGGCAGAAATCCGCACCGCCAGTGCTTCGCCCCAGGGTGAACCCGGGAAAAAAGTCGGCGAGCAACAGGTCGACCAGATCGTCCACTCCCTGGGCAAGATGTTCGATTACTCCATCGAAACCCAGATGGTGGTGCGCGGTGCGACGCAGATTTCCGGGTCCGCCAACACGCTGCTCAAGGGGCAATAACATCATGCCAAGCCCAAACCGTGCGCTGCGCCTGTTGCTGATTGGCCTGCTCGCCGGCCTGTTGCAGGCGTGCAACACCGACCTCTACACCAACCTCAGCGAGCGCGACGCCAACGCCATGGTCGCGGTACTGCTGCGCGGTGGCGTCCCGGCCGAGCGCAAGGCCCAGGACAACGGCCAGCTCAAGGTGGTGGTCGATGAGTCACGCTTTGCCGAAGCCATGACCCTGCTCGACAACGCCGGCCTGCCGCAGCAGAGTTTTTCCAACATGGGCGAGGTGTTCAAGGGCAATGGCCTGGTGTCGTCGCCAGTGCAGGAGCGGGCGCAGATGATCTATGCGCTCAGCGAAGAGCTTTCGCATTCGGTGTCGCAGATCGACGGCATCGTCGCTGCCCGCGTGCACGTGGTGCTGCCGGACAACGACCTGCTCAAGCGCGTGATCTCGCCGTCATCGGCCTCGGTACTGGTGCGTTACGACCCGGGCACCGACATCAATACGCTGATCCCGCAGATCAAGACCCTGGTCGCCAACGGTATTTCCGGGCTGAGTTACGACGGCGTTTCGGTGACGGCGATCAAGGCCGCCGTCGCCATCAGCCAGAACCCGGCGCAACCGCGCCTGGCGCGCTTCATGGGCCTGTGGCTGCTGGAAGACAACCTGGCCCAGGCGCGGCTGATGTTCGGGGCCTTGTTGCTGATCGCACTCGGTGCGGTGGGTGTGCTCGCCCGTCAGCAGTGGGCACGTCGTCAGTCCCAGGCGTTGTATGTGCTCAAGGAGGGTGAATGAGTTTGTTCGAACGCTGGCAGGGGCTGATTGCGGAGCCGCTGCGGTTTGTGCGCGGGCCGAGCCTGGGTGCATGTTTTGCCGATGAATTGCCAGACGCCGTGCTGCAGGCGATGCAGGGCCAGCCACGCTTTCGCCAGCGCCTGGAGCAGTTGCTGGTCAGCCATTATCAACTGGCACCCATGGCGCAATTGACCACGCCAATGGCGGCGGACTTGGCGGTGCTGTTGCTGTCGCCGGCACAGTTTGCCCGCTTGCCGAGGTTGTGCGGCGCCATCTGGCACGCCCCGACCCTGAGCCGCGAGATCCGTCGCGAGGTGGTTAACGAATTGCGCGAAGGCCTGGGCGCTGAGGTCTTCGTGAGTGCCCTGGCCTTGCGCCAACTCGGTGGTGCGGCGGATCTGCTGCGCGAGCCGGTCGAGTTGGTCGACGCCGTCGACCGCGATGGCCAAGGCTGTGTCGCGGCCTGGCTGCACGCCCAGCACGCCGACTGGCAGGGCTGGCTGCGTTTGCGCTTTGCCTTTCCCCAGGGCCACGGCGCCCGTGTACCGCGCGACCTGGAAATCGTCCAGGCCGCCGCTGCGTGCCTGCTGGCCGAGGAGATCACGCCATGAGTGAACTGCCAAGCCGTCCCACCGCCCGCATCCTGCGCGCCGAAGACGCCGCGTTGTGGAGCGATGGCTTTGCCTTCCTGCAAGCGGCCAAGGCGCAGGCCGAGCAGATCCGCGCCGACAGCGAGCAATGGCTGAGCAGTGCCCGCGCAGAGGGCTTTGAAAGTGCCCGGCAAGCCGGCGCTGAACAGGTGGCGCAACTGCTGCTCGCTACCCAAGCCCAGGTGCAGCATTACTTGAGCAGTCTGGAAACGTCCCTGGTCGACCTGGCCCTGGGTATCGTGCATGAAGTGCTGGGGGAGTTGGACAACGCCGAGCGTGTGGTGCGCAGTACCCGCCAGGCGTTGAGTGCGTTTCGCCAGGACCAGGCCCTGACCTTGTGGGTGCCGCCGGCGGACGTGGATGCCCTGCGCCAACGCCTCAAGCTGGAGGGATTGGCGATTGCGGTGGATGCGGATGAACAGCTGAGCGCCGGACAGGCTCGCCTGAACAGCCCGGCCGGCTCCGTGGAGCTGGGCCTCGACGCCCAATTGCAGAACCTGCGTCGCAGCCTGCTGCCCTTTGCCGAAGAGGGCCTGGCATGAACCTGGAACAGCTGCTGCCACGCCTCTGCGAGCGCCTGGCCCAGGCGCGCCCGCGGCCGATGCACGGCACCGTGCTGAGCATTCGCGGTGTATTGCTGCGCGCCAGTGTGGCCGGGGCGAGCATCGGTGAGCTGTGCCAGCTGCGCGACCCCGGCAGCGCCCGCAGCCTGAGCGCCGAGGTGATCGGTTTTGACGGTGACGAGGCCATCCTGTCGCCCATCGGCTCCATGGAAGGCCTGTCCACGCGCACCCAAATCACCGCCACCGGCGAGACCCTGGGCGTGGCCGTCGGGGATGCGCAGCTCGGCCGGGTCATCAGCCCCATGGGCGATTTCCTCGACGGCGACGGCATGCCGCCGACCGTGGCCTTGCAGCACTACCCGCTGCACGCTGAACCCCCGGCAGCGTTTTCGCGACAGTTGATCGTGCGTTCCATGGCCCTGGGCATTCGCTCCATCGATGGCCTGCTGACCCTGGCCCAGGGCCAACGCATGGGCATCTTTGGTGAGCCCGGTGTGGGCAAGTCGTCGCTGCTCGCCAGCATCATCCGCAACAGCGAAGCCGATGTGATCGTGATCGGCCTGATCGGCGAGCGGGGCCGCGAAGTGCGCGAATTGCTCGATGTGCAGCTCGACGCCCAGGCGCGTGCGCGCACGGTGGCAGTGGTTGCCACTTCGGATCGCCCGGCGGCCGAGCGGGTGCGTGCGGCGTTTGTCGCCACCACCCTGGCCGAGTACCACCGCGACCAGGGCCGCAACGTATTGCTGTTGATGGACAGCCTCACGCGTTTCGCCCGGGCCCAGCGCGAGATCGGCCTGGCGGTGGGCGAGCCGCCAACCCGGCGCGGTTATCCGCCGTCGTTCTTTTCGGCCTTGCCGCGTTTGCTGGAACGCGCCGGCCCCGGGCCCACCGGCAGCATTACCGCGCTGTACACCGTGCTGACCGAGGGTGATGCCGCCAGCGATCCGGTGGCCGAAGAGGCCCGTTCGATCCTCGACGGGCATATCGCCTTGAGTGCCGAGTTGGCCCAGCGCAACTACTTTCCGGCGGTGGATGTGTTGCGCAGTCGCAGCCGTTTGATGGAGCAGGTCGCCGGTGAAGAGCACAAGCGGCTGGCGATGCGCATGCGTGAATTGATGGCGCGGTATGGCGAGATCGAAATGCTGATCCGCGTGGGGGAGTACTCCGCCGGCAGCGATCCTTTGGCCGATGAAGCGATCAACCGCCACGCCGCTATCGAAGCCTTCCTGCGCCAGAACGCGGGTGAGCCGAGCAACCTGGAACAGACCCTGGCCCACATGCGCCGGGTACTGGCATGAACAAGGAGCAAATCCAATGAAAACCCAACAACTACGCACCCTGCAAACCCTGCGGGTGTTGCGTGAACAGCGGGCCGCCAGCCAACTGGCCGCGCAGCAGCAACGCTGCGAGCAGACCCACGGTGTGCTGACCGACGCCAAGGAGCAATTGCGCCTGCACCGTGAGGCGATTGCCGAAGAAGCGCGGCAGGTTTATGCGTCCCTGACCGAAGGCCTGTCGGTCGCCAGTTGGCAGGCCGCCCAGGATCGCCTGCGCGGCCTGTCGGATGACCAGCAGCAACTGGAAAACGATGTGGCTCACGTGTCCACCACGCTGCAAAGCCAGGAGCGCGAGCGCGATGTGTTCCGTCAGGAGCGCCTGAGCCGCCAGCGCCAGTCCGAGGCCTGGCAAAGCCTGCTTGAGGGGCGTGAAAGCGCCGAGCGCCGGGTGGGCGAGCTGCGTGATGAAGGCGCCGGCACATGATTCCAGCCCTTGCCGATCCGCTGTCGCCGTGGCTGACCCACTACGACCCGGCGTTACTGGCACTGCACAACCAATTGCACCGCCGCTGCCGTCCCTGGCAGGGCCGTTGCGGCGGGCAGGACCTGCGCGTGAGCTGGGCCGCCGCAGCGCGCCGCCTTGATGCGCCGCGTCATGTGCTGCTGTCGCTTGGCGGTGCCGCGATGCGCCTGAGTTTGCCCGCTGCGGCGCTGGAGCAACTGATGCTGCCGCTGGCGCTGCCGTTCGATGTGCAGCCGTTGCCTGCGCTGCCGCGCGCGTTGTTGCTGGAGCTGGCGCTGCTCGACCTGATCGAAAGCCTGGAGCCGTTGCTCGGTCACCCGCTGCAGGTGCTCGAAGCCGGTGATGAGCAGGGCGTGTTTGCCCTGCGGCTGGCGCTGGAGTTGACCTTCGGCAACCAGCCCGCGATGAGCGCCCAGTTGGACCTGAGCGAAAGCGCCGCCGTACTGGTCACGCAGTTGCTGGCGCAATACGCCGAGGTCGAACCCGACCCCTTGCCAGGCCTGCGCCAGACCCTGGCGGTGGTGGCGGGGCGCCAGTGGCTGTCCCTCGGTGAACTGCGCAGCCTGCGCCCCGGTGATGTGCTGATGCTGGAACAAGGCCCGGGCCTGTTGCTCGACCTCGATGGCCGCCTGCAGGCGCGCTGCCAATACCAGGGCGAAGTCCTGCGCCTGCAGGAAGCCTTGAAAGCCCCCTTTGTGGAACCGGAGAACCCCATGACTGATGTTGATGCCGCCGTTGCGCTGGATGCCCTGCCGTTGAAACTGGTGTGCCAGGTGGGCAGCCTGGAACTGACCCTGGCGCAATTGCGTGAACTGGGCGCCGGCAGCCTGTTGCAGCTCGACACGCCGGGCGTGGACAGCGTCGACCTGATGGTCAACGGCCGCCGCGTCGGCCAGGGCCAACTGGTGAAAATCGGTGACGGCCTGGGTGTGCGCCTGCTGAGTTTTGCCACCCCATGACCGGTTATCAGCCGAACCTGATCGAGATCATCCTGGTCGTTGCGACGATCGGGCTGATCCCGCTGGCGGTGGTGACACTCACCGGGTTCATGAAGATCTCGGTGGTGCTGTTCCTGATCCGTAACGCCCTTGGCGTGCAACAGACGCCGCCGAACCTGGTGCTGTACGGCATCGCGTTGATCCTGTCGGTGTACGTGACCACGCCGTTGATTGGCGACATGTACCGGCAGGTGGAGGGGCGCGACCTCAACATCGAGCATGTGGAGCAACTCAAGGATTTGGGCGATGCATTGCGTCCACCGTTGCAAGCGCACCTGAAGCGGTTTGCCAATGAGTCCGAGCGCGGTTTTTTCGTGCAGGCCACCGAGACCATCTGGTCGCCTGAAGCACGCGCCGATTTGCGTGACGACGACCTGGTGGTGCTGATCCCGGCGTTCGTCAGCTCGGAACTGACCCGCGCCTTCGAGATCGGCTTTCTGCTGTACATCCCGTTCCTGGTGGTGGACTTGCTGGTGTCCAACGTGCTGATGGCCATGGGCATGTCGATGGTCTCGCCGAACCTGATCTCCATTCCGCTGAAGATTTTTTTATTCGTGTCCCTGAGCGGCTGGTCGCGCTTGATGCACGGTTTGATTCTGAGTTACGGCTGAGGCACGACCCATGGGCCAGGACGTATTCCTGTCATTGATGAAACAGGCGCTGATGACGGTGCTGATGCTCTCCGCACCGGCGCTGGGCGTGGCGATTCTTGTGGGCTTGAGCGTGGGCCTGTTCCAGGCGCTGACGCAGATCCAGGACCAGACATTACCCCAGGTGGTGAAGCTGGTTGCGGTGTTGCTGACCATCGTGTTCCTGGGGCCGGTGCTCGCCGGGCAGGTGGCGGAACTCGGCGGCCAGGTGCTGGACAACTTTGCGATGTGGACGCGCTGACCGCCCATGGATGCCAGCCTGACCGCGCAGTTCCTCGAAGTTGCCTACCCGGTGATCAGCTCCGCGTCGCTTGCCGCTTGCCGTGCCATGGGCGTGGTGGTGATCACCCCGGCGTTCAACCGCCTGGGCCTCACCGGCATGATTCGCGGCTGTGTGGCCGTGGCGATTTCCATCCCGATGTTCTTCCCGGTGTTCGACGCGCTGACATCGATGCCGGAGCACGGCAGCCTGTTTATCGCCGGGTTGCTGATCAAGGAATTCCTGATCGGTATTTTGATCGGCCTGCTGTTCGGCATTCCATTCTGGGCCGCCGAGGTGGCGGGGGAGTTGATCGACCTGCAACGCGGCTCGACCATGGCGCAACTGGTGGACCCGCTGTCGTCCGGGGAATCCAGCGTGATGGCGACCCTGCTCACGGTGATGCTGATCACGCTGTTCTTCATGTCCGGCGGGTTCATCCTGATGGTCGACGGCTATTACCACAGCTACCAGCTCTGGCCGGTCACCGCGTTCACGCCGGTGTTCGCCAGCTCGGCGCTGCTGGCGGTGTTGTCGATCCTTGACCAGATCATGCGCGTCGGCGTGCTGATGGTCTCGCCGTTGCTGATCGCACTGCTGGTGACCGACCTGATGCTCGCCTACCTGTCGCGCATGGCGCCGAACCTGCATATCTTCGACCTGTCGCTGCCGGTGAAAAACCTGTTTTTCACGATCCTGATGGTGGTCTACATCGGCTTCCTGATCCCGCTGATGCTCGACCAACTGGCGGAGTTTCGCGGCACGGTCGAACTGCTCAAGACCCTGGCCGGCATGGAGTAGCCCATGGCCGATACCAGCGAAGAAAAATCCCAGCCGGCCACGGACAAGAAACTCCAGGACGCACGCAAAAAGGGCCAGGTTGCCAAGAGCCAGGACCTGGTGTCGGGCATGGTCATCCTGTTCTGCACGCTGTGCATTTCCGTTCTGGCGCCACGGGCCAAGGCCCAGGTCACGGCGCTGATCGACCTCACCGCGCTGATCTACGTCGAACCGTTCGCCACGGTGTGGCCACGGGTGCTCGACCATGCCGAGCAACTGGTGATCGGCATCACGTTGCCGGTGATGGCGGTAACCACCGGCGTGGTGATCCTGACCAATATCATCACCATGCGCGGGTTTGTGTTCTCCACGGACCCGATCAAACCCGAGTTCAAACGCATCAACCCGGCGGAGGGCATGAAGAAGATCTTTGCGCTGCGCAACCTGGTGGAGTTCATCAAAGGCCTGATCAAGGTGCAGGTGCTGGCAATCGCGTTCTACGTGGTGGGCAAGCATGCATTGCAGGCGCTGATGGAGTCGTCGCGCTGCGGTGCCGAGTGCATGCAGTCGACATTCTTCCTGGTGCTCAAGCCGCTGGTGTTTACCGTGCTGTGCGCATTCATCCTGGTGGGCGGGGTGGACGTGATGATGCAACGCTGGCTGTTCGGCCGCGACATGAAGATGACCCGCAGCGAGACCAAGCGCGAACGCAAGGACATCGACGGCGACCCGCTGATCAAAAGCGAACGCCGCCGCCAGCGTAACGAGATGCAGGCTCTGGCGACCAAGTTGGGTTTGGGCCGTGCGTCCTTGATGATCGGCACCACCGACGGTTGGGTGGTTGGCGTGCGTTATGTGCGCGGGGAAACGCCGGTGCCGGTGATCGTGTGCCGGGCCTCCCCGGAGGAGGCGTTGTTGATGCTGCAGGAGGCGTATGACCTGGGGATTCCCCATGCGCCGGACAAAACCCTGGCAGCGGACATCGCAAAAAAGGCGGTGGCTGGCGACCCGGTACCTGATGCCGCATTCCAGGCAGTAGCGGACTGGTTGGTGGCAGCCCGTCTGATCTGAAGTAAAGGCGGTGTCATCGCCTTTACTTCAGATCAGACGCGCATGGCTCCAGAGGTTGGGGCCGCCGCCACAACGGGTAAGACAGGCGCAACCGGATTGGCTGCGCCTACGACTGTTGGCGCCTTTTCGAGGGCGGTATCGACTGAGGGTCCAGGTGAATCGACAGAGGTCGCCTCTTTCACGGCAGGTTTTTCCGGGGGGCGCAGATGTTCGGGGACCTCGTTTTTCAAGGCTTTCCAGGACGGCTCAAGCGATACCGGCGGTTTTTTGGGGGGCGCGGCGGCTGGTTCCTTGTCGGGTGCTGGTTTAGCCGTCTTGTCACCTGCTATGGCTTTAATCGCTTTACCTGTGCCGTAGGTGGCGCCGGCAGTGGCCACACCGGTGACGGCACCGACAGCGATTGCTTTGCCAGCGCCAATCAAGGCGGGAATGATTGCAGCAAGAAATGGAAACATAGGTAGGGTCCTTCATTAGCCGGGACGGAAGCCGATCATGAGTGTCCAGAGCGCCTCCATCAGTTCCATTTCTTATTGCTGGGTTCAATCAATTCCGACATCGTGGTTGTCGTTGGTCCACTCCGACGGTTTGAGCGAGTACTTATCCTGGTCTGCCTGACAGGGTCATTTCACCGCTGTAAAAGCTTGTGCGATTCATCCCATGTTCAATCACTACCGGTGCTGGAGCCGCGGCAACGAGGCAATGCGCAACTTGGGTTCCTGCAACCGCGCCAGGTCGGTCGCGATCTGCGCCCGCCAAAAATGCGCGCCCGCCAACTGCGCGTCCACCCAGGCCTGGCGCAGCAGCACGGTGGCCTTGTCCACCGAGCCGTAGTGCGCCTGGCGCAGGATCAGTTGCGCCTTGATCCGCAGTATTTGCGGCACGAACCAACGTTCATGGCGGCCGAGGGCCAATTGCAGGGTGTCTTCGAGCACTTCCAGGGCGAGTTTTTCCAGGCCCAGGCGCGCCAGGCCCAGGGCGTACTCACAGCGCAGCAGGCTGTAGAGCTGGCTGTCGCCCTGGCCTTGCAAGTGGTGCAAGGCTTCGCCCAGTTGCGGCACGCCGGTTTCCTGGGCGCCTTCGCGGATCAGCAGGATGTTTTCGAAACACAGGCGAAATTGCCGCCAGATATGCAGGTCCTGGCCGGTGGTGCTGTCTTGCAGCAGGCCCAGGTAATAGCGCACTTTCGGCAGGTTGGATGCCAACAGTGCCAGGGGTATGGCACCCAGGCACAGGGTGTACCAGAGGGTCGCGGGATGTTCGAGGGAGATGGCTTCGTCGACGCAACTGCCGATCAGGCGCAGCGCCGGGTCGACATCGCCTTCAAGCAACTGCACCTTGGCCTTGAGGCAGCGGGCGGCGATGCGTTGGTCGAATTGCAGGTCGATGATGTGCGAACGCGGTGCCGACGGCGAGCCCAGGGCTTCATCGATGTTCTGCCGTGCCCCCATCAGGTCACCCATATGGAACAGCGCCACGGCACGCATGCGCTTGCCGAGCAATTGTTGGCTGCCGCTGCTGTTCAGCGCGATGTAGCGCTCGGCCAGTTCCAGGGCTTCGGTGTACTGGTTGCAGCCGCAGCGGTCGGTCCACAGGCCCCACAGGGCACGCAACTTGTGCTCGGCATCGCCGAGGTCGCGGGCGTCTTCGCATACCTGGCGCCAGGCGTCGCGCATCGGGCCGCCGGTGCCGTAGGTGAGCATCAGCACGCTGGCCAGGGCCGTATGCAACAACATGCGCTGGCGCAAGGGCAGCGGGATGAGGACGTCGCTGGCCAGGCCTTTGTCGACCCAACTGCGGCACTCGCTGATCAAGGACACCCGCAGCCACAACGGCACGCCGCCCAGGGTCAATTCGATGCCCAGGGACAGGTCGCCGGTGGGCGAGTAGGCCCAGTCGAGGGCTGCCCGGATGGTATTGATCTGCGCAGCGTAGAGGGCCAGCCAGGTGCCCGGCGACAAGCCATCCAGGGTTCGCCCGGCTTCCTGCAGCACGCCGAGCGCATAGCGCGCATGACGCTGGCAAGTGGTACGGGTTTCGCCCTGTTCGTCGAGTTTTTCCAGGGCGTAGGCGCGGGTGGTTTCCAGCAGGCGGTAGTGCTTGGGCACGGTGGATTCGCTGGCGATCAGCAGCGACTTGTCCATCAGGCTTTCGAGCAAGGGCAGGGCGTTGCGCGGGGCCAGGCGGCTGCTGGCGGTCATCGTCTTGACGGCCTCCAGGGTGAAGGAACCAGTGAACACCGCGAGCTGGCGCAGCATGGCCTGTTCGTCGTCGCTGAGCATGGCGTAGGTCCAGTCCAGGGTCGCGCTCAGGGAACGGTGCCGGGCGAGGGCGGTACGCCGGCCAGTCATTTGCAGGCGGAAGCTGCCGTCGAGCAGGCCCACCAGGTCCTGGATGCCAAAGGTGCGCACGCGGGCGGCGGCGATTTCGATCGCCAGCGCGTTGCTGTCGAGTTTGCGGCAGATCGCACTGACGGCCGCGACGTCGGCGTCGGTGAACACAAAACCCGGGTCGAGGGCGCGTACGCGTTCCACAAACAGACGCACGCCGGACCATGCCAGGGCTTGCTGGGCGCTGAGGTGGGCGTGTGCGTCGGGCACCTCCAGCGGCGCCAGGTCATGCACCCGTTCGCCGTGTGCACGCAGCGGTTCGCGGCTGGTGGTAAGCACACAGCATTGCGGGGCGCTGCGCAGCAGGATTTCGACCACGTCGGCGGTGGCCGGCAGTACGTGTTCGCAATTGTCGAGCACCAGCAGCAAGCGGCGGTTGGCCAGGCTGGCGACCACACAGTGCAGCGGGTCTGCGCTGACGGTCTGGATACCCAATGCACTGGCGAGCATGCCGGCCACCCATTGCCCGCCAGTGGCGGGGGCCAGGTCGACGAAGCACGTGCCCAGATTGAGTTCACCGGCCAGACGCTGCGCCACCGCCATGGCCACAGTGGTCTTGCCGATTCCGCCGGGGCCGGTGAGGGTGACGAAGCGCTGGCTCATGACCTGGTCGGCCAGGCTGGCGATCAAGGCGTCGCGGCCGATCACCTCAGCCGTCGGCGTCGGCAGGTTGGGCTCATCCACACGCACATAGGGCGCGGGCAGGTGCTCTTCACTGGCCGCCTGTACGGTGACGGGGGCGACAAAGCGATAGCCGCGGCCCGGCACGGTGACGATATAACTGCAGTTGCCATCGTCACCCAGCGCGCGGCGCAGCGCGACGATCTGTGCGCGCAGGTTGCATTCCTCCACCACCACCTTGGGCCAGGCGAAGGCGATCAGTTCGGCCTTCTCCAGCAATTCTCCCGCACGGGTCACCAGGGCAATCAACAGGTAGAGCGCGCGACTGCCCAGGGTGACCGGCACGCCGTTGCGCAACAACACATGCTGCTTGGCCAGTAATAGATAGGGGCCAAAGCCCAGGGTGCTGTCAGGGGCGGCCGGCGCGGGATGGTCTGCGTCCAGGAAGGACACTGCGTGGTTCTTGCTCGAGCTCATCAAATCGTCCTTTTTATAGTCAGGCTTGTTATTGGCGATCAGGCCATTCGCCCTTTTTGGGGTACAGATGTGCAGCAGCAGTCTTGGAAAAATGATGTCGATCAACCGTGTTAAAGGCTGCCCTCCTTTGGGGCGTGGTCGTTTTTATGGTGACGTCACGGAGCCTGTTTCAGGGGATGAGACTGTCTCAGAGCTGAAACATTTTATTACTAGAAATACTGATAAAGCAGAATGTATGCCAGTTGGCATGTAACAAACATGACAACAACCGCATGAAATTTATGGTGATTTTTGCGGTCGTCGACGACACGGGAGGGCCTTCGTTCGGAAAGGCGAATATTTCTAATTGTGTCGTTCGGGATGCCGAATAAAGCGCCGGGGTTTTGGCACTGTTTTATTGACTGTGTATCGAACTGTATCCCTGCACCATCCTGATACACCTGCATGACGTTCTGTCGCGTTCGCGACACAGAGCGGATACACGCCTGGCTTTAACTCTGCTCACCAGCTGGCGCAGGCGGTCACCGACCCCAAGCGCCCTGGCCACCCTCAGTCAAGCCAGGAGACTCTTATGAAGCGTCCTTACGCAGCCCTCGCTGCAACCCTTGCGCTGTCCCTCAGCGCCTTCGCGGCCGTGGCCCACGCCGACGAGCCCAAGCCCCAGGAAAAATGCTTTGGCGTGTCCCTTGCCGGTGCCAACGATTGCGCCGCCGGCAAAGGCACCTCGTGTGCCGGCACCGCCACCACCGACTACCAGGGCAATGCCTGGGTGCTGGTGGACAAAGGCACCTGCACCCAGATCAAGACCCCTAAAGGCTTCGGCAGCCTCACGGAGCAACCGTGATCCAGCGCCTGCTGCCCGAAGCCCTGCTGTTGCTGGTGGCCCGGGTGGCGATCGCGGCGGTGTTCTTTCTGTCGGGACGCACCAAGGTCACCGGTTGGATTGAACTCAAGCCGTCGACCTACACGCTGTTCCGCTCGGAGTACGCCTTGCCGCTGATTCCGCCGGAGTGGGCGGCGCACCTGGCGACCTACGCCGAGCACCTGTTCCCGCTGTTGCTGGTGCTGGGCCTGCTGACCCGTCCGGCCGCCGCCGCGCTACTGGGCATGACCCTGGTGATCGAGGTGTTTGTGTACCCCGATGCCTGGCCGGTGCACCTGACCTGGGCGGGGCTGTTGTTGCCGCTGCTGGCTTATGGCGGTGGGGCCTGGTCGCTGGACCGCCTGATGCTGGGCAAACGTTCTTAACTTTGATGGAGATTTCCCATGCGTATGCTTTCTTCCCTGGCCATTGCCATGGCCTTGACCGTTCCGATGCTGGCCCAGGCCGCGGATGCCCCGCAGCCCGGCACCGGTAAAAGCGTGGTGATCGTGCCCGGTTCGTTCGTCGACGGCTCCGGCTGGCGTGTGGTGCACGACATCCTGATTCACAAGGGCTACAAGGTCACGGTGGTGCACCAGGGCCACGAGAACCTGGCCGCCGACGTGGCCGAGGCGCGCGAAGTGCTGGAGCAGCAAGTCGGCCCGGTGGTGCTGGTGGGTCACAGTTCCGGTGGCGGGGTGATCTCGATTGCCGGCGACCGCGACAAGGTCAAGTCGCTGGTCTACGTGTCGGCGCTGCAACCGGAAGTGGGCGAGAACATGGCCCAGTTGATCGGCTCCATGCCGGCGCCCAGCGATGACATCAAGCAGAGCCGCGACGGTCACCTGTTCTTCGACCGTGCCAGGTTCAACGCCGACTTTGCCGCCGACCTGACCACCAACCGCACCGACTTCATGGCCGCCTCCCAGGTGCCCGCGACCACTGCCCTGTTCGGCGGCACCGTGTGGGCCGCGGCCTGGCACAAAAAGCCGACCTACGCGGTGGTCTCCACCGAAGACCGTGCCCTGAGCCCCGACCTGCAGCGCTGGATGTACAAGCGTGCCGGTTCCAAGGTCACCGAAATCAAGGCCAGCCACTCGGTGTACATCTCCCAGCCCGAGGCTGTGGCGAAGGTCATCGAAGACGCTGCGTCCGTTATCAAGTAATTCACCCCAACCCTGGAGAAACACCCATGAACACTGCACTCAAATCCCGCCTGAGCCTCGCTGCCGCTGCCGCCCTTATCGCCATGGCCTCGGCCTCATTCGCCAGCGCCGCCAGCGCCGCCGACCAACAGGAAAAACCCGGGCGCTGCTACGGCGTCAACACCTGTAAAGGCACCAGCCTGTGTGCCACCGCCAAGAACGACTGCAAGGGTCTCAACAGCTGCAAGGGCGAAGGCGTGATCGTCAAGACCCCGTCCGAGTGCCTCAAGGCCGGTGGCACCTTGACCGAACCGAAGTAATCCACCCGGCGGGCCCTGTGTGGGCTCGCCACTTATTCGTTGCGGAGATCCGTCATGTCGACATCCAACCCTCACTTTTCAGGCTACGGCCTGGGGCTGCGCAAGGAGCATTACTGCGACTTCCTGGAGACTTCGGTGCCCGTGGATTTTGTCGAAGTGATCTCCGAAAACTTCATGGTCGCGGGCGGCCAGCCCCGGCACATCCTGCGCCAGGTGCGCGAGCGCTACCCGGTGGCACTGCATGGCGTGTCCATGTCCATCGGCACCGCCGAAGGGCTGGACACCGATTACCTGCGGCGCCTCAAGTCGCTGGTGGATGAAATTGAACCGCTGTTTGTCTCCGACCACCTGAGCTGGTCGCGCAGTGGCGGTTTCAATGCCCATGACTTGTTGCCGGTGCCCTACACCGACGAAGCGCTGGACCGGGTCTGCGCCAATATCCACCAGGCCCAGGACGTGCTGGGCCGTACGATGCTGTTCGAGAACCCATCGAGTTACCTGGCGTTCGAGGGGGCCTGCATGACCGAGTGGGAGTTCATCACGGCCATGGCCCGGCGCACCGGCTGTGAACTGCTGCTGGACGTCAACAATGTGTTTGTCAGTGCGAGCAATCACGGTTTCGACGCCCTGGCGTTTCTCGACGGCATCCCCGCCGAGCGAGTACGCCAGGTGCACCTGGCCGGCCACAGCCAGGGCCGTGACATCTTGATCGACAGCCATGACAGCCCGGTGTGCACCGGCGTCTGGGAACTGTATGCCCAGGCCATGACCCGGCTGGGGCCGGTGGCGACCATGATCGAGCGTGATGATGAGATCCCGCCGCTCGCCGAGTTGCTTCAGGAACTGTCGATGGCCCGGACATTGGGGGCGGCGCTATGAACCTGGCGCAATTTCAGCAGGCTTTTCGCCGCTGGCTGGTGAACGCGTCGGATGAATCCGCGCAGTTGCTGGGCAGCAATCACGTCGGTTTGGCGGTGTACCAGAACAATTACCGCGCCCAGTTGGTGGGCTGCCTCGAACAGGCGTTCCCCAACCTGCGCCGTTGGCTTGGAGAGCAAGCGTTTCTGGCCGCGAGCATTACCCATATCGACAACCATCCGCCCCATGCCTGGACCCTGGATGCGTACCCCGAGGGGTTCCACGCCACCTTGAAGGATGTGTTTCCACTGAATCCGGATGTGCATGAGCTGGCCTGGATCGAGTCGGCCCTGAATGAGGCCTTTGTCGCCGCTGATGCGCAACCGCTGGCCCTGGAAGCGCTGGCCGAACTGGACTGGGACACGGCGGTATTGCAGCTCACACCGTCGTTGCGTTGCCACGGCTTGACCACCAATGCCGAGGCTATCTGGTCGGCGCTGTGGCAGGAAACGTCCGCGCCGGAAGCGGTGATGCTGGAACAGGCGGGCGGTTTGCTGGTGTGGCGGCGGCAATTCACCTCGCGGCTGCGTCAGGTCGATGCGCTGGAACTTCAGGCGGTGCAGCAGGTACAGGCTGACGGCAGTTTCGCCGGGCTGTGTGAGTGCCTGGTGCAACGCCTGGGGGAGGGCGCGGGCGTGATGCAGGCAGGTGAATACCTGGCCGCTTGGCTGGGCAGTGAATTGATCGTGGGGGTGAGTGATGTTTGACCGTCGTGGATTTTTACTGCTGGCGACGGTGGTGATCGCCGCCCCGGCGTTTGCGCTGCAACAGGTGAGCACGGATGAGGGGGAGGTGCGTTATGAGCAGTTCGGGCCGGAGGACGGCCATGCGATCATCTTGCTGGCGGCGGATGTGCACGTGTTTGCGGCGGTCAGCGGGCCGCTGGCGGCGCAGGGTTTCAGGGTGATCGTGCCGTACCTGCGCGAGGCCGATGACGTGACGCTCGGCCAGGATGTGCTGGAACTGATGAACGCGCTGCATATCCCCGAGGCGGTGCTGGCCGGTGTGGAACAGGGCGCACGCGTGGCGACGCACACGGCTACCCTGAAACCGACACGCTGCGTGGGGCTGGTCACGCTCAACACAGTGCCCCAGGCGGGTTTTGCCGAGGCGGTAGGGGTGATGGCTAAAACCGGGCACTGGCGAACATGAAAATACGGACAGTTAGCCAATCGGCCACTGAATAAATTCGCGGCTGCCATTAATCTAACCGCCTTAGTCACCTGCGCGGATTGTTCATGTCTTCTGTTGCCGATGGGTTGCCCCTCGATAAACGCCTGCCGGCCGTGATCGCGATCTCCCTGGGGATCGGCATGGCGACCCTGGACACGGCCATCGTCAACACGGCGTTGCCGACCCTGGCCGAGGGGATCGGCACCGATTCCGCTTCGGTGATCTGGGTGGTCAATGCCTACCAGTTGGCGATCATCGCCACGGTGCTGCCGTTTGCTTCGCTCAGCGATGTGCTGGGGCATCGCCGGGTGTACCTCGGCGGGTTGTTGCTGTTTATTGTGTCGTCGCTGTTTTGCGGGTTGGCCGGCTCGCTGCTCACCCTGACTGCCGCGCGAGTGGCGCAAGGGCTTGGGGCGGCGGCGATCATGAGCGTGAACACGGCGTTGCTGCGGCATATCTACCCGTCAAAAATGCTCGGGCGCGGCCTGGGCTATAACTCGTTGGTGGTGGGGTTGGCCTTTACCCTTGGGCCGACGGCTGCGTCGGCGATTCTGTCGGTGGCGACCTGGCATTGGTTGTATCTGATCAACGTGCCGCTGGGGTTACTGGCCTTGGGGTTGGGCGTGCGCTCGTTGCCGACCCTGCCAATGACCGGGCATGCCTTCGACCGTCTTGCCGCCGTACTGTGCGCCGGGCTGTTCGCCCTGCTGGTGCTGGGCCTGGGCACGGCGGTGCACGGTGCCCAGGGTGCGCTGACGCTGGGTGTGATTGCGATGGCACTGGTCTGCGGCGTGCTGCTGTTGCGGCACCAGGCCGGGCACCCGGCACCGATGCTGGCGCTCGACCTGTTCAAGCGCCCGGTGTTTGCCTTGTCTTCCTTGACGGCCGTGTGTGCCTTCAGCGCCCAGGGCCTGGCCTTTGTGTCGCTGCCGTTTTTGTTGCAGGCGGTGCTCGGCCATAGCCAGGTGGAAACCGGTTTCCTGATGACGCCATGGCCGGCGGTGGTGGCGGTGATGGCGCTGGTTGCGGGGCGTCTGGCGGACCGTGTGTCCCTGGGCGTGCTGTGCGGCATCGGCTTGTTGATGCTCAGCGTGGGGATGGCTGCGTTGGCTACCCTGGGCAGTGGCGCCTCGGCATTTGATATCGGCTGGCGCATGGCGCTGTGCGGGGCCGGGTTCGGTTTTTTTCAGTCACCCAACCTCAAGGCGTTGATGACCAGCGCACCGCTGGCGCGCAGTGGCGGGGCGAGCGGCATCGTGGCGATTTCACGCCTGTTGGGCCAGACGCTGGGCGCATCGCTGGTAGCGTTGTGTTTCCACCTGTCTGTGGGCAGCGGCCCGCATTATGCGCTGTGGCTGGGCTGCGGGTTTGCACTGGTGGGCGCCGTGGCCAGTGGTCTGCGTTTGTTGCCCTATGGGAAAAAGGGCTGATTAACGCTACCGTGGCGACCTGAATATTTCGGGATGTTTCAGATTTATGTCCAGCCTGGCCCTCCGCACCGCTGATACCCACTCCCGCCGCGCCGCTTTGACCTTGGCGTTATGCCTGCCCAGTGACGTGTTGCTCTACCTGTTGCTGCCCATGGAATCCCAGGCGTTCGGCATCACCCTGGCCCAGGCCGGGGTGTTGCTGGCCGCCAACCGCCTGGTGCGGATTTTCGGCTACCGGCATGTGCTCAATTTCTACGCACGCAACGGCGACCGCCTGACCTGCATGATCGCCGCCGGCGCCGCGGCGTTGTGTGCGGTGGGCAACTCGATGTTGTCCGGGTTTGCCGCATTGCTCTGCCTGCGCCTGGTGTGGGGCTTGTGCTTTGCAGCGTTGAACCTGTCGACCCAAGTGCTGGCCACGTCGGAACCTGCCGGCGCCGCACGCCGCGCCGGGCGCTCGCGGGCGTTGATCGCCCTGGGGCCGATGCTGGCGCTGCCCCTGGGCGGCTGGCTGACGCTGTGGGCCGGGCCGCGTCCGATCTTTCTGATTCTGGCCGGGTGTTGCCTGGTGGGCTTGTGGATGGCGCGCGGTTTGCCTACGGTCGGGCATGATTTGCACAGCACCCCGGGCCGACGCTTCAAATGGCCGGACAGTGTGGCAGTGTGGTCGTTTATCGAGGGCGTGGCGCTGGACGGGTTGTTTATTTTTGGCCTGTCGATCCAGGCGCAGAAGCTGCTGGGCGGGGATGCGGTGCTGATCGCCGGCGGCCTGATGGCGTTGCGTTATGTCTCGGAAATGCTCCTGAGCCCTTTGGGCGGTCGAGCGGCCCAGCGTTTTGGCGCCACCTCGATGCTGTTGCTGTTTTCGTTCCTGAGTGCCCTGGCCCTGACGGCGTTCGGCAGTTACTGGGTGATTGTCGGCGCGGCGGCGGTACTGGTGTTGCGCGCACTGCAACTGCCGCTGGTGACTACCCTGGTGGCGGAGCGCAATCCCGGGTCGATGCGGGTGTCGGCCCTGGCCTCGAATGCCGTGTGGCGCGATATCGGCGCCGGCCTCGGCCCCTTGCTCGCCGGCCTGCTGCTGCCGATCGCCTCGGCGCCGTGGGTGTTTGGCCTGGCCGGTGCAGCCATCGCCGTCAGCGCGGTGTTCTGCTGGCGGGCAAAAAATTCCAACTGATGATGTGAGGTTGTACGTGTCCTCTCAAGAAAGCTTCGTAGACGTGCTGGACAAGGCCTATCGACACTGGACCGGCCAGGGACTGCCGGCCCCGGCACACCTGGACGCACAACAGCGCCTGGCCTGGCTGCACCGCGACGCACCTTACAGCCTGCTGGCCCATGACGGCGGCGCAGATCCGCGATTTACGTATGTGAATGAATGCGCCCTGCAGTGCTTCAAATACCCGCGCGAGAGCTTTATCGGCATGCCCTCACGCTTCAGCGCTTCGGCCCTCGACCGCGATGCGCGCCAGCTGCTGCTGGAGCAAGTCACCGCCAACGGCATCGCCGAGGGCTACAGCGGTTGGCGGGTGGATGCGCACAACCAGCCGTTCATGATTCATGCCGGGGTGGTATGGACCTTGCTCGATGACGCCGCCCAGCCGTGTGGCCAGGCGGCGCTGTTCTGGCCCGACGAGCAGCGCATCGGCGAGTTGGCTTAAGCGGTTTTCAAGGTTGCCAGCCAGGCGGGGTCGAGACGGGTTTGTTCGGTGTCGATCCCCAGCGCCTGCATCCTGGCCTTGTGCGCCTCGACCTCAGCTACCAACTGCACCTGGGCGCTGGAGTTGGCCTCCAGCTCATGCATCTGCGTCAAGCCCAAGTGGTAGAAGCGCAGCACCTTGATCGCCGCCGGGTCATTGGCCTGCACCCGCTCGATGACCTTGTGCATCACATTGGTCACGCTCATCAGGCTGCGCTTGAGCTGCCAGCCATACACCGCCGGCGCGAGCCACCCCTGGGTCCAGAACGGGCCACGGATCAGGGCCATGGTGATCAGCACCCCGGCGAACACACCGCCGACATTGAAGCGGAAATTGTCACCGCCGGGCTCACCAAACAGCATCACCGCCAGGCTCGACAGCAGCATCGCCAGGGCGACGAACAACACGGCCACGATCAGCGTGCTGCGCCGGGTCTGTTGACGGAAGGTGACAGGGTCGCAGGGTTTGAGCTCGAACATCCGGGGCATTTCTCCAGAAGGGGCCGGCATCATCTCACGCTTGGGCAAACAAGTTGAACGATGCTGCACGGCGGTTTCTCTAAATTGATGTAGACCCTTTGAGGTGAGCCATCATGCCCGAATACAAGCAACCACCGCCCGGTACCCCGAACCCTGACCGCACACCCGGAGAGGAAGAGCGCGACAACGATGCGTTGCGCCCCAACGACCCGGCGGAGCGCCAGGAAGACGACGTGGAGCGCGTCGAGGATGACCTTGAACGCCTCCATGACAAGGCTCGCCCACTTTAAATGAGGAGAACGCCGTGAGTGACACATCAAAAGGCCCGGCTTCGGGCGAGCATTCCAGTGTTCAGGATGAACTGGGGTTTGATCCGGATTCACCGGATGTATCGGATCCGCAGGTAGACCCGATTGGCCCGGCTATCGCGCCGTTGGATAAGAAAAATACCGACAAGGACGAGCGCAAACCACCTTACGATCCGCTGGGAGATTTGAAGACTTGATCCGGCCACGGTCCTTGCGGCTCATTCTTGCCGACACGCATCGTGCGTGGCGAGGTCGCGATACTGTCCTTTGAAGTACAGCAATGGCCGCGAAGCAGTCGCTTCAGGCGGGTTCATGGCTTTCACTTCGCCGATCACGATCAGGTGATCACCCGCGACGTGTTCGGCGTGAATTTCGCAATCCAGCCAGTGCAGGCTGCCGGCAATGAGCGGATTGCCCAGTGGTGATGCCTGCCACTCTACGCTGTGCCACTTGTCTGTGCCTCGCCGAGCGAACTGGTTGGAAATCCTGACCTGCTCGCCGGACAGGATATTGACGGCAAACCGGCCGGCCTGGCGCATCCTCGGATAGCTGGCTGAATTGGACATGACGCTGAATGACACCAGTGGCGGGCTCATCGACACGCTGTAGAACGACTGGCAAGTGAAGCCGATCGGCTCGCCGTCAACGTGGGAGGTAATCACTGTAATACCGGACGCGTAGTGCCCGAGGGCTTCTCGAAAGCGCGAGGGCTCGATGGGAGGTGACATGGGCGGTCCTGAATGGGGGGACGTGCGAATGCGCCAGGCAAGGCCTGACATCGTCAGGCCTTGCGCATTCTCAGTACGGGTTCGAGAGTTCGTTTCGGACAATCGCTGCGCCGGCACTCAACGCATTCAGCTTGCCCCTGGCGATGTGACGAGGCAGCGGCGCCATGCCACAGTTCGTGCAAGGGTAGAGCTTGTCGGCATCGACAAACTGCAGTGCTTTTCTCAAGGTGTTGGCGACTTCCTCGGGTGTTTCAATGGTGTGGCTGGCCACGTCGATGGCGCCGACCATCACTTTTTTGCCGCGGATAAGTTCAATCAGCTCCATGGGCACATGGGAGTTGTGACACTCCAGCGAGACGATATCGATACTGGATTGCTGCAGCTTGGGGAAGGCTTCTTCATATTGACGCCACTCTGATCCCAGCGTCTTTTTCCAGTCAGTATTGGCTTTGATGCCGTAGCCGTAGCAAATATGCACGGCGGTTTCGCATTTGAGGCCTTCAATGGCCCTTTCCAGGGTGGCCACGCCCCAGTCGTTCACCTCATCAAAGAACACGTTGAAGGCGGGCTCGTCGAATTGGATGATATCCACCCCGGCGGCTTCTAATTCAAGGGCTTCCTGGTTGAGGATTTTGGCGAATTCCCAGGCGAGCTTTTCACGACTCTTGTAATGGTTGTCATACAGCGTGTCGATCATCGTCATGGGGCCAGGCAGCGCCCACTTGATGGGTTGACTGGTTTGCTGGCGCAAGAACTTGGCGTCTTCGACAAACACGGGTTTCTGGCGGGAAACAGCCCCTACGACCGTTGGCACGCTTGCGTCATAACGATCACGGATTCGCACGGTCTCGCGTTTCTCGAAATCAACACCGCTGAGGTGTTCAATAAACGTCGTCACAAAGTGTTGGCGCGTCTGTTCACCATCACTGACGATATCAATGCCCGCGTGCTGTTGTTCCTGCAGGGACAGGCGCAAGGCGTCGTGTTTGCCCTCGGTCAATGCCTCATCCTGCAGTTTCCAGGGTGACCACAGTGTTTCAGGTTGAGCCAGCCAGGAAGGTTTAGGCAAACTGCCGGCGGTCGAAGTAGGTAACAACTTTTTCATCAGGGATGACCTTGTAGTATTAATGCGTCAAAGCGCGCAGTGGGCGGACCACTGTTGAAGAACAGCCTGGTAGGGTTTGATAAAGTGCTCTTCAACAAATTTTCCCTGTTCAATCGCCAGGCGGCTGCGTTCTTCTCGATCGTAGACAATCAATGTCAGTGAATAATCCTGGTGCTTCAAGCTGGGTCGGTAGAATTTGCCGGCGGCAGAATTGGCATTGTAAATCTCGGGCCGGTAAATCTTCTGGAAAGTGTCCATGGTGCTGATGGTGCTGATGAGTTCAAGATTGCTGTAATCTGCCAGCAAATCACCGGAAAAATAAAAGGCCAGCGGCGCAACACTGTTTGAAGGCATGAAGTAGCGAACCTTCAAACCCATTTTATTGAAGTACTCATCCGTCAAGGAGTAGGCGTCCTGTTGGTATTCAAAGCCCAATACAGGATGCTGGTTTTCTGTCCGATGATAGGTCCTGGTGTTCGAAACGCTCAGGCAGATCACCGGCGGCTTCTTGAAGTTTTCTTTGTACGTGTCTGAGTTGACGAAGTGCTTGAACAGTTTTCCATGCAAGTCGCCAAAGTTCTCGGGTGTGCTGAACTCGGTCTGATTCTTGTTGTGTGCTGACAAGGCAACGCTGAAATCGTAGTCGCGAACGTAGGAGGAAAAGTTGTTGCCGACAATACCCTCAATGCGTTCATGGGTGTGTTGATCGACAATCGTCGTTTTCAATATTTCAATCAGCGGGATGGCGTTGCCACGCTGTTCAGGGGCAATGTCCATTTCAACCGAGACGATATCAAGTTCCACTCTGTAGCGATCACCCTTGGGGTTATCCCACTGCGCCAACGCATTGAAACGATTGTTGATCATCCTCAATGTATTGCGCAGATTCTCCTGGCGACTTTTGCCCCTGGCCAAGTTGGCAAAGTTGGTGGTGATGCGCGTGTTTTTCGAGGGCTGATAATGTTCGTCGAAACGCAGGGTTTTGAGGGTAAAGGCAAACTCGCTGTTCATTGTGGCCTGACATCCTGATTTCCGGAATACACCTGATGGGTTGTTCAGGTGCCAGATTGATTTCTGGAATCAATAATTAGGATGTAGTTTAGGCAGCGCATGGGTCGAGTGAAATTGAATTGATTTCACTGAAGCGTTAGCCCTGTTCATGATGGGCAAATGGTCAACTGCAGAGGGTGTTAAAAGCCCCACCTTGTACGATGGGGCTGTGCACTTACTTGGGTGCGATCCACGTGACATCCGTAATCCCAAACTTCTCCGCCCAGGGCCGGGTGGTTTTCTTGACCTGCTCATGCCCCACGCGCCCCACGCGACTGACATGGGCAATATCGGCATCCACCGCCGCCCAGTGCCAGGCCTCGGCGTTGTTCATCACTTCAGCACGCACCACAAAGGTTTTCGGTTGACCGTGCAGCTGATAATTGATCGTGTAGATTTTTGCGGTACTCATGTTGCCTCCCTGTGTTGTTATAGATGGATAGGGCAGCGTTCAAAAAGGTTCATTCAAAATGACAATCTGCAGGTTGGCGCGGCATAGTGATGCCTTCTTCCTGTGCCCAAGGATCGCGCCATGCCTCTGCTGACCCATAGCCGTCTCTACCTGCAACGCCTGGGTTATGACACGCCGCCGGCGCCCACCCTGCAAACCTTGCAGGCCCTGCAACTGCGCCACGTGTGCAGCTTTGCCTTCGAGAACCTGTCGAGCCTGATACGCCTGCCGGTGCCGATCGACCTGCCCAGTGTCGAACAAAAAGTGCTGTTGGACGGGCGGGGCGGCTATTGCTATGAGCTGAACCAGATGTTCCTGGCCTTGCTGCAGGAACTCGGCTTCGAGGCGCGTGGCATCACCGGCCGGGTGGTGATGGGCGGGGCGCCGGATGCACGCACGGCGCGTACCCATCGTTTGAGCCTGGTGACCCTGGACGGCGTGCGCTACATCACCGATGTCGGCTTTGGCGGCATGGTGCCCAGCAGCCCGTTGCAACTGGACACCGAAGCGGTGCAGGCCACGGCCCATGAACCGTATCGCCTGACTTTCGACGGGCAGGGCAGTTACACCTTGTGGGCACAAGTGGCCGAGGAGTGGCGTGGGCTGTATGTGTTCGACCTGCAAGTACAGGCGGATATCGATTACGAAATCGGCAACTGGTACGTCTCCACCCACCCGGATTCGGTATTCGTGGGCCAACTGAAAGTCGCACGCCTGGCACCGGGCAAGCGCCATACCCTGAACAACACCCACTATGCGATCCACTCCCTGGACCGGCCGAGCGAAAAACGCACGCTTGGCAGTGCCGATGAGGTGGTGCAGGTGCTGACTGAAACCTTCAGGATTCGCGTGCCGGACACGGCAACGCTTCGGCAAACCCTGGATGGCCTGGTCCTGGCTGCCTCCCGGGAATACTGAGATAGAGCCTCGCTGAACCGTTTTACCTCCAAATTCACGCAAATTAATTCGAACCTTTGGCGCATGCCGGGGTTCGAACCGTTTCCTGAATAATTTGCTCACCAGACAAGGAGATGTAAAACGATGTCCAAGCTATTCGGAAAACTCTTCAAGGGTTCCTCGCTGCTGGCGCTGGTCGCTGCGCCTGCCGTGGTGTTCGCCGCACCGTCCACCGACCCGATCTCCACCTTCGGGATCCTGGGCAGCTACAACGACTTCAAATTCGAAGGCGGCAGCCAGAGCGACAAGAGCCACATGCCTGAGGCGGGCCTGTTCTACAACTTCGGCAACAAGCTCACCGCCGAATCCGGCTTTATCTACCAGGCCGGTATCGAAGCCAAATACGGCGAAAAGAGCGATAACAAACTCAAGGAAGGCCAGGCAGACCTGGATCTCGGCTGGCGCGCCGCGCTGGATGCGCGCAACTTTGTCGACGTGATCGTTGGCGGTGGCTACAGCTGGACCCGCTACGAGCCAGAGATCAACGACCTCGACGTGAAGCTCACCAACAAATCGCCGTTCGCCAAGGCGGCCCTGGGCTATAACCACCAGTTCGATGACATGACCCTGCGTCTTGAAGCCGGCGCCCGTCGCACCATCGACGGTCGTACCAAGCTCAAGGTGGAAGATTTCGGCAGCGACACCGTGGACCTCAAGGACCGCACCAACCCCTACGCCGAAGTCAGCCTGTTGATGAATCAGAAGGGTGACCTGCCGGTGGTCGCGGGCTTGTACTACACCCGCACCGAGTACAAACTCGACGGTAACTCCGAAGTGGCTGACAACACCAAACTCAAGCGAGATGAGTACGGGTTCAAGGTCGGTATTGCGTTCTAAGTGCATCGCCCGGACGTGGGTGGCCAACGCCCACGTTCAACTGTCCCCGCCAGCCCCCCTCTGTGTCCGCCAAAACCCTCAACGCAGTCGCGTCGCTGCCTTAGTGTGGAACCTGCTTTCCATATCCTCAGAAGAGAGGGTGGCCATGCCCCGCATCGCCTACCAGACCCTGGCCTGGGCAATTTTCACCTCGGCGCGTTGGGCGTGGCCACTCGCATCCGCTTGCAGAACCGCACCCCGTATCACCTGCGCGAACGCTAGTGGACCGCCAGGACTGGGGGGGTGGCTGCGCATAACATGCTCGGCGGCCCATAGTGCTGAATGAAAAAGCCCCGAACCTGTCGGGGCTTTGTTGATCAACCCAATGCAGCGAGTTGCGCAACGGTTTCCGGGAAACGTGCCACCAGGCGAATCAGGGTGGCGGCCTGGGCATTTGGCTTGGCCCGACCTTGTTCCCAGTTTTCCAGGGTGCGGGTGTTGGTGCGCAGGTACATGGCGAACACCGACCGGGAGAGGTTGAGTTGTTGACGCACGGCCACCACCTCCTCGGCGGTAAGCGGCTCCAGTTGATTGAGATGAACCTTATGGGTTCGCAGGGTGACTTTGCCCTGGCGTTCGTTTGCCAGGGCGTCGAAGCCTTCGACCAGTTCGGAAAAGATTTCACGTTTCATGATGTGTTCTCGCTTTGATTTCCCTGTCCAGCATGTGTTTTAGGGCTTTTTTGTGCTGTGGTGTCAGGTCATCCTGTTCGTGCTTGCCGTACAGGGTGAACAGCCAGAATTGCGTGCCGCCCGACCACCAGTAGTAAATGACCCGCAGGCCACCGCGCTTGCCTTTGTTGCGTCGCTCGTCGATGAAGCGAACCTTGCGCAGTCCGCCTGTTCCCTCGATCACATCTCCTGCTTCCGGGTTCTTCATCAACTCTTGTTGAAAACCCTGGAAAAGCTCGTACTCAGATAGTCCTTGCGATGCCGCTCGAAGGCCGGCAGTTCGATAAATAGAGCAGCCATGTTCTGTACGTAGCCTACGTAGAGTTTGGTGGCCCACCTGCTTATGGTCAAGTGACCTGGCTGTGGGAACTTTCCTAAAACTCAAACACCATACGGCGGGTTTCGGCGTGCATATGCCAGATGAGTAGGCGAGTGGAAGAGGGAATTTCCGTGAGTTGAAGAGGGTGTTTGAACCCCATTGCCCAGAATGCAAAACGGCGCCCGAAGGCGCCGTTTTGTTGACTGCATCCCGCTAAGCGATCAAACGCCCAACACCGCGTGCTGCACCAGGGTGAGCAGCGGTTGTGGGTACACGCCCAGGAAGAACGCGAGCAGGGCAATGGCCAGCAGCATTACACCGCCTGCCTTCTGTTCCCAGTGCAGTTCGGCATCCACACGGCGCAGGTTCGGCTCGATCAGGTACAGGGTGACCATCACGCGCAGGTAGTAGAACACGCCGATGGCGCTGCCCAGTACCAGGGAGGCAACCAACCACCACTCGTGCGCTTCGACGCCGGTGGCGACGATGTAGAACTTGCCGATGAAGCCCGCCGTGAGCGGAATACCGGCCAGGGACAGCATCATCACGGTCAGGACGGCGGTCAGGTACGGACGGCGCCAGAACAGGCCGCGGTACTCGTACAGGGCGTCGGCGTCACGGCCTTTGAACGGCGAGGACATCAGGGTGATCACGCCGAAAGCGCCGAGGCTGGTGATCACGTAGGTGACCAGGTACACACCCATGGCTTCCACGGCCAGGCCTTTGCTCGCCACCAGGGCGATCAGCAGGTAGCCGAAGTGAGCGATGGACGAGTAACCCAGCAGACGCTTGAGGTTGTTCTGGGTCAGGGCCAGCAGGTTACCGAACAGGATCGACGCGATGGCGATCACGGTCAGCACGTTGCTCAGCACGCCAGTGTTGGCAGCAGGCGAGATTTGGAACAGACGCACCATCACCGCAAACACCGCAACCTTCGACGCGGTCGCCAGGAACGCGGCCACCGGCGCCGGGGCGCCTTCGTACACGTCCGGGGTCCACAGGTGGAACGGCACCAGCGACAGCTTGAACGCCAGGCCGATCAGCATCATGGCCAGGCCCAGTTGGGCAATCGGCGCAGGCAGGCTGGTGGTGGCCAGGGCGTGGCCGATACCGGTGAAGCTCAGGCTGCCGGCTTCGGCGTAGAGCAGGGCCATGCCGAACAACAGGAACGCGGAACCGGCGGCGGACAGCACCATGTACTTGATGCCGGCTTCCAGCGAGCGCTTGTTGAAGAACGCGTAGGCCACCAGGCCGTAGGTCGGGATCGACAGCAGTTCCAGGCCGATGAACAGGCCGGCCAGGTGCTGTGCGCTGACCAGCACGATGCCACCGGCCGCGGCCAGCAGGATCAGCAGGTACAGCTCTTCCTTGTTGCCTGGGTAACCGGTGCCGCCTTCGCCCATGTAGGCGTGGGCGAGGGTGACGCAGGCCAGGGTCGCGACCAGGATCAGCGCGATATACAGCAGGGCGAAGTCATCCACCATCATCAAAGGCGTGACCGCCAATGGCGCGACCTTGAGGGCCGGGATGATCGACAGCAGGGCCAGGTTCAGACCGGCACAGGACAGCAGGAACGTTTGCGAGTGATTGCGGCGCCAGGCGATTGCCAGCATCACCACCACGATGGTGAGGCTGGTGATCAGCAGCGGCGCAAGCGCGATAAAGTGTTGGATCGTGAATTCCATAGCGCTCTTACCGGGCCGAAGCGAGTTGAGAGAAGGCGGTGCCGAACCACTGCTGCACGCCATGCATCGTTGCGGCAGAAGTGTCCAGGAACGGTTGCGGGTACACGCCGATATAGATCAGCAGTACCGCAAGGCCGAGCACCATGATCAGTTCGCGAGCATCCATCCCTTGCAGGACGGTGTCGGACTTGGCCGGGCCGAAGTAGGCGCGGTGGATCATGATCAGCGAGTAGACCGAACCGAACACCAGGCCGGAGGTAGCAATCGCACTGATCCACGGCGTTTGCACGAAGGCACCCATCAGGATCAGGAACTCGCCGATGAAGTTACCGGTGCCCGGCAAGCCCAGGGACGCGGCGGCGAAGAACAGGCTGATCGCCGGCAGGTAGGCGATGCGCGACCACACGCCACCCATTTCACGCATGTCACGGGTGTGCAGGCGCTCGTACAGCTGGCCACTCAGGATAAACAGGGCAGCGGCCGAGACACCGTGGGCCAGCATCTGGATCACCGCGCCCTGCAGCGCCAGTTGGCTGCCGGAGTAGATGCCGATCAGTACGAAGCCCATGTGGGAAACGGACGAGAAGGCAATCAGACGCTTGATGTCGGTTTGCGCGAACGCCAGGAACGCACCGTAGAAGATCCCGATCAGACCCAGGGTCATGGCGATCGGCGCGAACTCGGCCGAGGCATTCGGGAACAGCGGCAGGGCGAAACGCAGCAGGCCGTAGGCCGCAGTCTTCAGCAGGATACCGGCCAGGTCCACGGAACCGGCAGTCGGCGCCTGGGCGTGCGCATCGGGCAGCCAGGAGTGGAACGGCACCACCGGCAGCTTCACCGCGAAGGCGATGAAGAAACCCAGCATCAGGATGTACTCGGTGGTCAGGGACATCTTGGTCTTCAACAGGTCGGCGTAGTTGAAGGTAATCACGCCGGTGTTATTGAAGTTGACCAGTACCAGGCCCAGGATCGCCACCAACATGATCAGGCCGGAAGCCTGGGTGAAGATGAAGAACTTGGTCGCCGCGTAGATCCGGGTTTTCTTGCCGTCCGAAGAACTGTGACCCCAGAGCGCGATGAGGAAGTACATCGGCACCAGCATCATTTCCCAGAAGAAGAAGAACATGAACAGGTCGAGGGCGAGGAACACGCCGACGACACCGCCCAGGATCCACATCAGGTTCAGGTGGAAGAAACCCACGTGACGCTGGATCTCTTTCCAGGAGCAGAGTACCGAGAGGATACCCAGCAGGCCGGTCAGCAGGATCATCAACAGCGACAGGCCGTCGAGGGCCAGGTGCACGTTGATGCCGAAGCGCTGGATCCACACGTGCTTGAATTCAAGCGCGAAGGTCGGATCGACACCCGGTGCCGGAGCAAATGAATAGTCGCCATGGGCCCACAGCCAGAGGCCGAGCGCGAGTTCCAGGGACATGGTCAGCAACGCAATCCAGCGGGGGAGGGTGGCGCCGAAGCGTTCACCCATCCAGCAGAGCAGGCCGCCGATGAAGGGGATCAGGATTAGCCAGGGCAGAATCATGACAGGCTCGTTTCCTTTCGCAAGTTCGCAAAGATCGCAATGTTCATAGTCATATCGCTACCACGACGATGGCGCCGATTACCAGCACGGCACCGGCCGCCATGGAGGCTGCATACCAGCGCAGTTGGCCAGTCTCGCTGCGGCTCAGGGCGGTGTGACCGGCCTTGGCGGCACGCGGGATCAGACCGATGGTCTGGTCGAGCGGGTCCTTGCGCAGAATGTGGCTGATGGCGAGGTAAGGCTTTACGAACAGTTTGTCGTAGATCCAGTCGAAGCCCCAGGCGGCGAACCACCAGGCCGACAGGAAGCGGCCGATGCCACTGTTGGCGACGGCCGTCACGAAGCGACGCTTGCCGAGGAACAGCAAGGCCGCCAGCAGGATACCGGCAATGGCGATGGCGCCCGAGGCGATTTCCAGGCTGTGCTGGGCTTCGCCGCCGGCATGGCCGACGCTTTGCGGCAGTACACCGTGCAGAGGCGGGGTGATCATGGCGCCGACGAAGGTCGACAGGATGATCAGTACCGACAATGGCAACCAGTGCGAGATGCCGTGGCCTGCGTGAGCTTCGGTCTTGGCTTCACCGTGGAAGGTGATGAAGATCAGGCGGAAGGTGTACAGCGAGGTCATGAACGCACCCACCAGGCCTGCGTACAGCAGGTTCTGGTTGCCGCTGGCGAAGGCTTCCCAGAGGATTTCATCCTTCGAGTAGAAACCGGCGGTCACCAGCGGCAGGGCGGCCAGGGCGGCACCACCGACGATGAAGCTGGCATAGGCCAGTGGCAGTTTTTTCCACAGGCCGCCCATCTTGAAGATGTTCTGCTCGTGGTGGCAGGCCACGATCACCGCACCGGAAGCGAGGAACAGCAAGGCCTTGAAGAAGGCGTGGGTCATCAGGTGGAAGATCGCCGCGTCCCAGGCGCCAACGCCCAGGGCCAGGAACATGTAGCCGATCTGGCTCATGGTCGAGTAGGCAAGGATGCGCTTGATGTCGGTCTGTACCAGGGCAGCGAAGCCAGCCAGGACCAGGGTCACGCCACCAACGATGCCGACCAGATGCAGGATGTCCGGCGCCAGGGTGAACAGGCCGTGGGTACGGGCGATCAGGTAGACGCCGGCGGTTACCATGGTGGCGGCGTGGATCAGTGCGGAAACCGGGGTAGGGCCGGCCATCGCGTCCGCCAGCCAGGTTTGCAGGGGCAGTTGCGCGGATTTACCCACGGCGCCGCCGAGCAGCATCAGGGTGGCCAAGGTGATCCAGAAGTCGCCAACCTGGAATTTCTGCGGTGCCAGCACCAGCAGTTCCTGGATGTTCAGCGTGCCCACTTGCTGGAACAGGATGAACAGGCCGATGGCCATGAACACGTCGCCGATGCGGGTGACGATAAAGGCCTTGAGTGCTGCGTTACCGTTGTTGCGGTTGCTGTAGTAGAAACCGATCAACAGGTACGAGCACAGGCCCACGCCTTCCCAGCCGAAGTACAGGAACAACAGGTTATCGCCGAGCACCAGGAACAGCATGCTGGCGATAAACAGGTTGGTGTACGAGAAGAAGCGCGAGTAACCGGCTTCACCGCGCATGTACCAGGACGCGAACAGGTGGATCAGGAAGCCCACGCCGACCACCACGCCGAGCATGGTGATCGACAGGCCGTCGACGTAGAGGGCGAAGTTGGGCTTGAAGCCCTCCACCGACATCCACTGCCACAGCACCAGGGTGTAGTGACCGCCTTCCGGCGGTGCCACGTTGAATTGCCAGATGACGTAGGCGGCAACGATCGCCGACAGGCCAATGGAACCCACGCCCACCAGGGCAGACAGGTTTTCCGACCAGCGTCCACGGGAGAACGACAGCAGCAGGAAACCGATCAGGGGAAATACGAAAGTCAGAAAGATCATGTTCATCCGCGCATCTCACTGGCAGCGTCGATATCAAGCGTGTGGAAGCGACGATACAGTTGCAGCAGGATCGCCAGGCCAATGCTGGCCTCGGCGGCTGCCAGGCTGATCACCAGGATGAACATGACTTGTCCATCCGGCTGGCCCCAACGTGCACCCGCAACGATGAACGCCAGTGCCGCAGCGTTCATCATGATTTCCAGGCTCATCAACACGAACAGAATGTTACGGCGGACCATCAGGCCGACCAGGCCAAGGCAGAACAGGATGCCGGCGACCGCCAGACCATGCTCCAAAGGGATAGCAGGCATCGTCATTGCTCCTTGGCTTCGTTGCGGCCCAAGTGGAAGGCGGTGACGGCTGCAGCGAGCAGCAGCATCGACGCCAGTTCGACCACCAGCAGGTACGGGCCGAACAGGCTGATGCCCACGGCTTTTGCATCCACGGTGGTGTGGCCGATGGCTTGGCCGCTCTGGTGAGCGAACAGCACATACAGCAGTTCACCCAGCAGCAGCGCTGCCAGGACAACCGGGCCGAGCCAGATGCCGGGCTTGAGCCAGACGCGTTCCTGGGCGACCGAAGCCGGCCCCAGGTTGAGCATCATCACCACAAACACGAACAGCACCATGATGGCGCCGGCGTAGGCGATCACTTCCAGCACACCGGCGAACGGCGCGCCGAGGCTGAAGAAGGTCATGGCCACGGCGATCAGCGAAATGATCAGGTAGAGCAGGGCGTGCACGGGGTTGGTGTTGGTGATCACGCGAAGCGTGGACACAACCGCGATACCCGATGCGAAATAGAAAGCGAATTCCATCTTTCTTCCTTAAGGCAGCAAGCTCTTCACGTTGATCGGCTCGGCTTCGTTTTGTGCGGCGCCTTTCGGCTTACCGGCAACGGCCATACCTGCAACACGATAGAAGTTGTAATCAGGGTTTTTACCGGGACCAGAGATCAACAGATCTTCTTTCTCGTACACCAGGTCCTGACGTTTGAACTCGGCCATCTCGAAATCCGGTGTGAGCTGGATCGCGGTGGTCGGGCAAGCTTCCTCGCAGAGGCCGCAGAAAATGCAGCGCGAGAAATTGATGCGGAAGAAGTCCGGGTACCAGCGACCGTCTTCGGTTTCAGCTTTCTGCAGGGAGATGCAACCCACCGGGCACGCCACGGCGCACAGGTTGCAGGCTACGCAACGCTCTTCGCCATCGGGGTCGCGGGTCAGTACGATGCGGCCGCGATAGCGCGGCGGCAGGTATACCGCTTCTTCCGGGTATTGCAGGGTGTCGCGTTTGCGAAAGCCGTGACCGAACACCATCACCAGGCTTCGCAACTGGGTACCGGTACCCTTAACGATGTCGCCAATATATTTGAACATGGGTCAAATCCTCACTGAACCGCAGCCGCTGGCGTGTGCATCAGCACCACGGCAGCAGTCACCAGCAAATTGATCAGGGTCAGCGGCAGGCAGAAGCGCCAGCTGAAATCCATCACCTGGTCATATCGTGGACGCGGAATGGAAGCGCGCAGCAGGATAAACAACATGATGAAGAACGCGGTCTTCAGGAAGAACCAGAAGAACGCCAACTGCGGCAGGATGCCGAACGGTCCGTGCCAGCCGCCGAAGAACAGCGTGACCAGCAGGGCCGAGATCAGGATGATGCCGATGTATTCACCGACGAAGAACATGCCCCACTTCATGCCGGCGTATTCGATGTGGTAACCGTCGGCCAGTTCCTGTTCCGCTTCCGGCTGGTCGAACGGGTGACGGTGAGTCACGGCGACGCCAGCGATGAAGAAGGTACAGAAGCCGAAGAACTGCGGAATGATGAACCACAGATTCTGTGCCTGGTACTCGACGATGTCGCGCATGTTGAACGAGCCGACCTGCACCACGATGCCCATCAGCGCCAGGCCCATGAACACTTCGTAGGACACGGTCTGGGCCGAGGCCCGCAAGCTGCCCAGCAGGGCGAACTTGTTGTTGCTCGACCAGCCGGCGAACAGTACCGCGTAGACCGACAGTCCGGCCATGGCGAAGAAGAACAGCAAGCCGATGTTCAGGTCCGCCACGCCCCAGGTCGGGGTGATCGGGATGATCGCGAAGGCGATCAGCAAGGCGCTCATGGCCACGACCGGTGCCAGGGTGAAGATCACCTTGTCGGCAAACGGCGGGGTCCAGTCTTCCTTGAAGAACATTTTCAACATGTCGGCGGCGATCTGGAACATGCCGAACGGGCCAACGCGGTTCGGACCGTAGCGGTCCTGCCACCAACCCAGCAGGCGACGTTCGACGAAGCTGAGCAGGGCGCCCGCGACGACCACGGCCAACAGGATCACGATGGCCTTGACGACCGAGATGATCACGTCGATCACTTCAGGGGTGAACCAGGTCATTGCGCTGCCTCCTGCAGACCGTCAACGGTTTTGCCAAAGATCGCAGGCGGAATACCGGCGAGGCCTTTTGGCAGTGCAACCAGGCCTGCACCCAACTCATCGTTGATGCGCAGCGGCAGACGCAGGGTCTGGCCGGCCACGTTCAGGCTGAGCAGGGCACCGTCGTTGACGCCCAGGCGGTCGGCTTCGGACTTGGCCAGGGATACGTAGGCTTCAGGAATGCGGCTTTGCACCGGCGCGGCCTTGGAAGAGTTCTCTTCGCTGCCGAACAGGTGGAAGAACGGCACAACCTGCCAGGTGCCCTGGGCCGGGTTGAACGGACGCGGTACGGCGGCGAACCAGTTCAGCGCATCACCGGTGCTTTCGATCAGGCGGGTGCCCGGGTCGCCAGCGCGGAGGTGACCACCGACTTCGTCCTGGAACTTGTTCCAGGCCTGCGGCGAGTTCCAGCCCGGCGACCAGGCGAATGGCACCTGCTGACGCGGCTCGACCGAACCCGAGTAGCCTTCCATGGAGAAGGCGAACGCGGTGTCGTTGTCTTGCGGGGTACGCGGTTCGTGCACGCTGATGTCGGCGCGCATCGCGGTACGACCGGAATAACGCAGCGGTTCACGGGCCAGTTTCAAGCCCTTGATGCGGAACGAAGCGGACGGTGCCGCGTCGACAATCCGCGCCAGTTGCGGGGCGCTGGCAGCGGTGGCTGCGGTGACGTGGTCGAGCTGGGTCCAGTCGATCGGCTGGTTCAGCAGGGTGGCGCGCAAGGCATGCAGCCAGCGCCAGCCTTCGTGAACCAGGATGCTGGCGTCCATGTACTTCGGATCGAACACCTGGAAGAAGCGCTGGGCACGGCCTTCCTGGCTGACCAGGGTGCCGTCGCCTTCGGCGAAGGTGGCGGCCGGCAGTACCAGGTGGGCGCGGTCGCTGGTGGCGGTCTTCTGGTGATCGGCAACGATCAGCACTTTGGCCGCGTTCAGTGCCGCGTCGACCTTGGCGGCGTCGGTGCGGGTGTACAAGTCGTTTTCCAGTACCACGATGGCGTCGGCGTTGCCGTCGGTCACCGCCTGCAGGGCAGCGTCCAGGGACTCGCCACCGAGCATGGCCAGGCCGAGGCTGTTGGCTTCCGGCACCACCAGGCTGATGGAACCGTTCTTGTCGCGCAGCTTCAGGGCCTTGGCGATGTTGGCAGCGGCTTCGATCAGCGCCTTGGAACCCAACGAGGTGCCAGCAATGATCAATGGGCGCTTGGCCGCCAGCAGGGCGTCGGCGATGCGCTGGGCCAGTTCGACGGCTTCAGTGTCCAGGCCTTCGACGGCAGGCGCGCTGGCGTCCAGGGCGTGGGCCACGGCGAAACCGAGGCGGGCCAGGTCGTCCGGTGCTGCGTGCACACATTCTTCGGCGATGTCGTCGAGCTTGGTTTCAGCGATGCTCGCAATAAACAACGGGTTCAGCGCGTGCTGGCCGATGTTCTTCACTGCGGCGTCGAGCCACGGCTGTACGCGCATGGCGTCGGCCATGTCTTCGGCCTTGCCCTTGACCGACTGGCGCAGCGACAGGGCGATGCGGGCGGCGGTCTGGGTCAGGTCTTCACCGAGCACGAAGATCGCGTCGTGGTCTTCGATGTCGCGCATGTTCGGTACGGGCAGCGGGCTGTCGTTCAGCACCTGCAGGACCAGGCGGATGCGCTCCAATTCACCGGCTTCGATACCGCTGTAGAAGTGCTCGGCGCCCACCAGCTCGCGCAACGCGAAGTTGCTTTCGAGGCTGGCGCGGGGCGAACCGATACCGACGATGTTGCGGCCGCGCAGCAGGTCGGCAGCTTTATCCAGCGCGTCGTCCAGGCTCAGCTTGGCGCCGTCGGCCAGCAGTGGTTGGCGAGGGCGGTCTTCGCGGTTGACGTAGCCATAGCCGAAACGGCCACGGTCGCACAGGAAGTACTGGTTGACCGAACCGTTGAAGCGGTTTTCGATGCGACGCAATTCGCCGTAGCGCTCGCCCGGGGAGATGTTGCAACCGCTGGAGCAGCCATGGCAGATGCTCGGGGCGAACTGCATGTCCCACTTGCGGTTGTAGCGCTCGGAGTGCGTCTTGTCGGTGAACACACCGGTCGGGCAGACCTCGGTGAGGTTGCCGGAGAACTCGCTTTCGAGCACGCCGTCTTCAACACGACCGAAGTACACGTTGTCGTGGGCGCCGAATACGCCGAGGTCGGTGCCGCCGGCGTAGTCCTTATAGAAGCGCACGCAGCGATAGCAGGCGATGCAGCGGTTCATTTCGTGGGAAATGAACGGGCCGAGGTCCTGGTTCTGGTGGGTACGCTTGGTGAAGCGATAACGGCGCTCGTTGTGGCCGGTCATCACGGTCATGTCTTGCAGGTGGCAGTGACCGCCTTCCTCACAGACCGGGCAGTCGTGGGGGTGGTTGGTCATCAGCCATTCGACGACGCTGGCGCGGAACGCCTTGGATTCTTCATCGTCGATGGAGATCCAGGTGTTGTCGGTGGCTGGGGTCATGCAGGACATGACGATACGACCACGGGTGTCGTTCTCGTCGGTGTACTGCTTGACCGCACACTGGCGGCAGGCCCCGACGCTACCAAGCGCGGGGTGCCAGCAGAAATACGGGATATCGAGACCGAGCGACAGACAGGCCTGTAACAGGTTGTCTGCCCCATCGACTTCGAGCGCTTTGCCGTCTACGTGGATAGTGGCCATGGTTCAAAGTTCTTCGTTGGCCCGTTGTCAGCGGGCGTGGCTAATGGAATCTTGTTATTCATGGGCCTCAACACAGCCTCTACGGCGTCAGCCCATGAGAAAGCGAAGGGCACGGACCCTTCGCCTTTTAAAGCGTTACGCGCCGACTACGATCGGCCTTGCCAGAGGCGGGACGGCAGCGCTGGTAGGCGCGATGCCGGCTTCGAACTCCGAGCGGAAGTATTTGATTGCGCTGCCCAATGGCTCCACGGCGCCCGGTGCGTGAGCACAGAAGGTCTTGCCCGGGCCGAGGAAACCGACCAGGCCCAGCAGGGTTTCGATATCACCCTCGCGGCCTTCGCCGTTTTCCAGGGCCATCAGCAGCTTCACGCTCCATGGCAGACCGTCGCGGCATGGTGTGCAGAAGCCGCAGGACTCGCGGGCAAAGAACTGCTCCATGTTGCGCAGCAAGGAGACCATGTTCACGGTGTTGTCGACCGCCATCGCCAGGCCGGTACCCATCCGGGTGCCCACCTTGCCGATGCCGCCGGCGTACATTTGTGCGTCGAGGTGCTCGGGCAACAGGAAACCGGTACCGGCGCCGCCTGGCTGCCAGGCTTTCAAGGTGTAGCCGTCGCGCATGCCGCCGGCGTAGTCCTCGAACAGCTCGCGTGCGGTCACGCCGAACGGCAGCTCCCACAGGCCAGGGTTCTTGACCTTGCCGGAGAAGCCCATGAGCTTGGTGCCCATGTCCTCGCTGCCTTCGCGGGCCAACGATTTGTACCAGTCCACGCCGTCGGCGATGATCGCCGGCACGTTGCACAGGGTCTCGACGTTGTTCACGCAGGTCGGCTTGCCCCACACGCCCACGGCGGCAGGGAAGGGCGGCTTGGAACGCGGGTTGGCGCGGCGACCTTCGAGGGAGTTGATCAGTGCGGTTTCTTCACCGCAGATGTAGCGCCCGGCGCCGGTGTGCACGAACAGTTCGAAGTCAAAACCCGAACCCAAGATGTTCTTGCCCAACAGGCCGGCGGCCTTGGCTTCTTCCACGGCACGGTTGAGGTGCTTGGCGGCGGTGGTGTACTCGCCACGCAGGAAGATGTAGCCCCGGTAGGTTTTCAGCGCGCGGGCGCTGATCAGCATGCCTTCGATGAGCAGATGGGGCAGTTGCTCCATCAGCATGCGGTCTTTCCAGGTGTTCGGCTCCATTTCATCCGCGTTGCACAGCAGGTAGCGGATGTTGATGGATTCGTCCTTGGGCATCAGGCCCCACTTCACGCCCGTGGGGAAGCCTGCACCGCCGCGGCCTTTGAGGCCGGCGTCTTTCACGGTCTGGACGATATCGTCCTGGGCCATGTCCGCGAAGGCTTTGCGCGCAGCCGCGTAGCCGTTCTTGGCCTGGTACTCGTCGAACCATACCGGTTCGGCATCGTCACGCAGGCGCCAGGTCAGCGGGTGGGTCTCGGGCGAACGCTTGATCAGGTTGGCCGGGCCGAAAGAAGTCAGGGTCATGGGTAGCCCTCGAGCAATTGGGTCACGCCAGCGGGCTGCACGTCACCGAATGTGTCGTCGTCGATCATCAACGCCGGCGCCTTGTCGCAGTTGCCCAGGCAGCACACCGGCAGCAGCGTGAAGCGGCCGTCCGGGGTGGTCTGGCCGAGGCCGATGCCCAGCTTGTTCTGGATCTCGCTGACCACCGATTCGTGGCCGCCGATGTAGCAGACCATGCTATCGCACACGCGAATGATGTGGCGGCCCACCGGCTGACGGAAGATCTGGCTGTAGAACGTGGCCACCCCTTCAACGTCGCTGGCAGGGATGCCGAGGATTTCGCCGATGGCGTAGAGGGCGCCGTCCGGCACCCAGCCTCGTTCCTTCTGGACGATCTTCAAGGCTTCGATCGACGCCGCGCGCGGGTCTTCGTAGTGATGCAGCTCGTGCTCGATGGCCGAGCGCTCGGTTTCACTCAAGGTGAAACGGTCTGTCTGGATAAGCGTGCTGTTCATGCTTAGCGGTCCACGTCGGCCATAACGAAATCGATACTACCCAGGTACGCAATCAAGTCCGCGACCATCTCGCCTTTGATCACCGAAGGGATCTGCTGCAAGTGGGCGAAGCTCGGGGTACGGATCCGGGTGCGGTAGCTCATGGTGCCGCCATCGCTCGTCAGGTAATAACTGTTGATACCCTTGGTCGCTTCGATCATCTGGAAGGACTCGTTGGCCGGCATGACCGGGCCCCACGAAACCTGCAGGAAGTGCGTGATCAGGGTTTCGATGTGCTGCAGCGTGCGCTCTTTCGGCGGCGGCGTGGTCAGCGGGTGATCCGCCTTGTACGGGCCGGCCGGCATGTTGCGCATGCACTGCTCGATGATCTTCAGGCTCTGGCGCATTTCTTCGACGCGCACGATGCAACGGTCGTAGGCATCGCCATTGGCCGCCAGCGGGACTTCGAATTCGAAATTCTCATACCCGGAGTACGGACGTGCTTTACGCAGGTCGAAATCGCAGCCGGTGGAACGCAGGCCGGCACCGGTGACGCCCCATTCCAGGGCTTCCTTGGTGTTGTACTGCGCGACGCCGATGGTACGCCCCTTGAGGATGCTGTTATCCAGCGCGGCCTTTTGGTATTCGTCCAGGCGCTTGGGCATCCAGTCGATGAATTCCTTGACCAGGCGTTCCCAGCCGTTCGGCAGGTCGTGGGCCACGCCGCCGATGCGGTACCAGGCCGGGTGCAGGCGGAAACCGGTGATGGCTTCGATGACCTTGTAGGCGCGCTGACGGTCGGTGAAGGTGAAGAACACCGGGGTCATGGCGCCGACGTCCTGGATATAGGTCCCCAGGAACAGCAGGTGGCTGGTGATCCGGAAGAACTCGGCCATCATGATGCGGATGGTGTCGACGCGGTCCGGCACCTTGATACCGGCCAGTTTCTCGACCGAGAGCACGTACGGCAGGTTGTTCATCACGCCGCCGAGGTAGTCGATACGGTCGGTGTACGGGATGAAGCTGTGCCACGACTGGCGCTCGGCCATTTTCTCGGCACCACGGTGGTGGTAGCCGATGTCCGGCACGCAGTCGACGATTTCTTCGCCGTCCAGTTGCAGGATGATACGGAAGGCGCCGTGGGCCGAAGGGTGGTTCGGGCCCAGGTTGAGGAACATGTAGTCCTCGTTGGTGCCGGAGCGCTTCATGCCCCAGTCTTCCGGACGGAAGCGTGCAGCCTCCTCTTCAAGCTGTTGCTTGGCGAGGTTGAGGCTGAATGGGTCGAATTCGGTGGCGCGCGCAGGGAAGTCCTTGCGCAGCGGGTGACCTTCCCAGGTCGGCGGCATCATGATGCGCGTCAGGTGCGGGTGGCCCGGGAAGTCGATGCCGAACATGTCCCAGACTTCGCGTTCGTACCAGCTGGCGTTCGGCCAGATACCGGTCACGGTCGGCACGCTCAGGTCGCTCTCGGACAGGGCGACCTTGATCATCACGTCGCTGTTACGTTCGATCGACAGCAGGTGGTAGAACACGGTGAAATCGGCGCCGCTCGGCAGCCCCTGGCGTTTGGTGCGCAGACGCTCGTCCACACCGTGCAGGTCATAGAGCATGACGTACGGCTTGGGCAGGTTGCGCAGGAAGGTCAGGACTTCGACAAGCCTGGCACGCGCCACCCACAGCACCGGCATGCCGGTGCGTGTGGCCTGGGCGGTGAAGGCGTCAGGGCCAAAACGGTTATTGAGTTCGACGACCACATCCTGGTCGTCTGCCTTATAAGGCGGGATGTACAGAGCACTGCCTGTAGTCATGGTTTTTTATCGCTTTCGGTCAACGTAAAGAATGAAGCCAGGTGTTCGTTCTATAAAAGAAGCGGTGCTGGATCAGACTTCGTCGGGGCTGCGCAGGTTGGTGACTGCGATACGCTGTTCGCGGCGCTGTTCCTTTTGCGACGGCATCTCGGCGCGGTACACGCCTTGATCGCCGACGACCCAGGAAAGCGGGCGACGCTCCTTGCCAATCGATTCCTGCAACAGCATCAAGCCTTGCAGGAACGCTTCAGGGCGAGGCGGGCAGCCAGGCACGTAGACGTCCACGGGCAGGAACTTGTCCACCCCTTGAACGACGGAATAGATGTCGTACATGCCACCGGAGTTGGCGCACGAACCCATGGAGATTACCCACTTCGGTTCGAGCATTTGCTCGTAGAGACGCTGGATGATCGGCGCCATCTTGATGAAGCAGGTGCCGGCGATAACCATGAAATCCGCCTGGCGCGGCGAGGCCCGGATAACTTCGGCGCCAAAGCGCGCGATGTCGTGGGGCGCCGTGAAGGCGGTGGTCATTTCCACGTAGCAGCACGAAAGACCGAAGTTGTACGGCCACAGGGAGTTCTTACGCCCCCAGTTGACCGCGCCACTCAGCACGTCTTCCAGCTTGCCCATGTAGATGTTTTTGTGGACTTGGTCTTCTAACGGGTCGGAAACGGTTTCCCGCTCGCCGATGGGGTACTGCTCGTTAGGAGCATCCGGGTCGATCCTGGTGAGATTGTATTGCATCGCCAAAGCCTCATTGTTTCAGCTTCGCTTGCCGCTTACGACGAGCTTCCGGAGCCCAGTCAAGGGCGCCCACTCGGAATAGGTAGACAAGACCTGCCAACAGAATTGCTATGAAAACGAGGGCTTCGACGAATCCGGTCCAGCCGCTTTCGCGGACGGACACAGACCAGGCAAAGAGAAAGAGGGCTTCGATATCGAAGATCACGAACAGCATCGCGACCAGATAGAATTTGGCTGAGAGCCGCAAGCGGGCGCCACCTGTAGGCAGCATGCCGGACTCGAACGGTTCATTTTTGCTGCGGCCCCAGGCTTTTGACCCGAGGAGGCTGGAAACACCGAGCATGAAGGCGCAGAGGCCGACAACACCGAGGAGGAAAATGGCAAAGCCCCAGTTGTGGGCCATGAGTCCTGTCGCTTCGGTCATGCTGGAAATCCTTAACAGAGAGCAAAGGTCTCTGAGCTCGAAAAAGTAACGATGCAGTGACGATATGTCGCACTGCAATCAATCGCGGTGATTTTATGGCTAAACACCGGGCAAGTAAAATTCCGATAGCGAAATTATTCGATGGAATAAGCACATAGTGCACCTTCTTGGGGCTACAGCCCTTGTGTGGCGGGCATTAGCGGGCATTTAATCAAATGTGTTTTGTTTAACCGGTAACGAAGTTTTCACGAGCTAAATGATAATGAATATTGTTTGCGCGGGTTTTAAGCGGGTGTGTGTGGTGGGGCGGGGGAAGTTGCTGTTACTTGGTTGAATACCGCTTAGTTGCCGACGGGGATCTTTTAACCGATTTGATCCCTGCAAATACCGCTCTGGATCAATGTTTTGCACAAAATCCAGAGCCTCGTCGGCATTTCCAGTGTGTGAGGGGGCTTGCCCCCTCCCACAGGTTGATCTTCATTTTGACAGGGAGGTTTTTCACGGGGCAAAAAAACGCCCCGAACAGGTCGGGGCGTGATCTTTGTGCGGCACTGCGGTTAGGTCTTCCCTGGGGCTGCAGTGGCCGTGTACTCAGTCAATCAGTGGAACTGCTCTTCTTCGGTCGAACCGGTCAGCGCGGTCACGGACGAGGTGCCGCCCTGGATCACGGTGGTCATGTCGTCGAAGTAGCCGGTGCCCACTTCCTGCTGGTGTGCCACGAAGGTGTAGCCCTTGGCGGCGTCAGCGAACTCCTGCTCCTGCAGCTTCACGTAGGCGGTCATGTCGTTGCGGGCGTAGTCGTGCGCCAGGTTGAACATGCTGTGCCACATGTTGTGAATGCCGGCCAGGGTGATGAACTGGTGCTTGTAGCCCATGGCGGACAGTTCGCGTTGGAACTTGGCGATGGTCGCGTCGTCCAGGTTCTTCTTCCAGTTGAAGGAAGGCGAGCAGTTGTAGGACAGCAGTTGGTCCGGGTATTCCTTCTTGATCGCTTCGGCGAAGCGACGGGCTTCGTCCAGGTCCGGCTTGGCGGTTTCGCACCAGATCAGGTCGGCGTACGGCGCGTAGGCCAGGCCGCGGGCGATGGCTTGGTCGAGACCGGCACGTACCTTATAGAAACCTTCCTGGGTGCGCTCGCCAGTCACGAATGGCTGGTCGTACGGGTCGCAGTCCGATGTCAGCAGGTCAGCCGCGTTGGCATCGGTACGCGCCAGGATGATGGTCGGCGTGCCGGCAACGTCAGCGGCCAGGCGGGCAGCGGTCAGTTTCTGTACGGCTTCCTGGGTCGGAACCAGTACCTTGCCGCCCATGTGGCCGCATTTCTTCACGGACGCCAACTGGTCTTCGAAGTGCACGCCGGCAGCGCCAGCCTCGATCATGCTCTTCATCAGTTCGTAGGCGTTGAGTACGCCGCCGAAACCGGCTTCGGCGTCGGCCACGATCGGTGCGAAGTAGTCGATGTAGCCTTCATCGCCCGGGTTCTTGCCGGCTTTCCACTGGATCTGGTCGGCACGACGGAACGAGTTGTTGATGCGCTTGACCACGGTCGGCACCGAGTCCACCGGGTACAGCGATTGGTCGGGGTACATGGATTCAGCGGAGTTGTTGTCCGCCGCCACTTGCCAGCCGGACAGGTAGATCGCCTGGATACCGGCTTTCACCTGCTGGACTGCCTGGCCGCCAGTGAGGGCGCCCATGCAGTTGACGAAATCTTTGTCGGGACGGAAGGACGGCTTGGCACCTTGTGTCACCAGGTTCCACAGCTTCTCGGCGCCGAGTTTTGCAAAGGTGTGCTCAGGTTGAACCGAGCCACGCAGGCGGACGACGTCAGCAGCGGAATAAGCGCGGGTCACGCCTTTCCAGCGTGGGTTTTCAGCCCAGTCTTTCTCGAGGGCTGCAATTTGCTGTTCGCGTGTCAGTGCCATGGAAGTAAACCTCGTCGCGTCTTCGTGTGGTGGAAAAATCCATTTGCCAGCCCTGCATTCAAATGCGTGGGCAGGGCTGCTCGCTGACCAGAAGCTTAGGCGGTCATGTCGGGTCTGACGGGGAATGCGACGGGATGAACGATTGGCGAGAGGGTGGAGCAGGTACAGGTGGACCGAGAACAGTCTCCGGGCGTCGTGGGCCCTCGGGTGTTCAACAGCGTGTAGCCGGGTTACCTGGTTAGCTTCCGTCCCTCGGGACAACTTCGTTCCAGTCGCAACCTCGTCAAACACGCCTTGTGGGCGGTACAGACACGAATCGGCTCGGGTGGGTAGCTTGGAGCGACGATCCGAAGGCCCTTGCCAGGGCCTCTGATTAGCGGGAGCGAGGCCATCATGCCCATGCTTTTTTGGATCGTCAAATGTTTTGTAGTGCTTTTTTTCAAGCACTACATCTTTAGTCTAATACGACTCGTCAGTCAGTTTTTGGTGCTTCAGTTCAGGGTATCGACCTTGACCCGTACTGTCAGGTCATCGCGGCCCTGAGTAGAGTAGCTGCGGGTTGCAGAGGATTTGTCGGCCTGTGTCTCGCGATTGATGCCGGCCAGGGTGATCCATTCACCCAGGCGCCCGCTGACGGTTGTGTCGGTACTCTGTACGTTCACTACATCGGGACGCTCCTGGCTCATGCGGTCACGGTTGGTACTGATCGCCAGGTGTACGGTCTCGCCGGTGACGCTGGCGGTCACGTAGAAGCCCTGGGTCACGTTGCGATACTGGGTCTGGTTCTGCAGGCGGCCATAGCTGTCCTGCTGGGTGGTGGTGAGCGGTACGCTCTGGCCGACCTGGATCAGCGCGGGCACGCCTTCGCTGGCCTGGATCTGCTGGACACCGCCGTCGCGGCTGGTGGTGCCGTAGCTGATGATGCGGGTCTGGCTGTCACCGGTGTTCTGCTGGTTGTTTTCGTTGGTGTCGACGGTGATCAGCAGGCGTTTGGCCGGCGTATCCAGCTGGGAAAGCAGGGCACGCAGGTCCTGGATCTTGCCGGGGTCGGCCTTGACGATCAGTTGGTTGCCGTAGGCGCTGACGGTGCCGTCCTTGCCGATGAAGTTCTGTGCCACCGGCAGCAGGTCGGCGCTGGTACGGTTGCTCAGGTTGACGACTTCGGTGTCGGCCATGGCCGCGGCGCTGGCGGTCAGGAGGAGGGCGGTGAGCAGGGTGCGTAGGGACATGTCCGTTATCTCTGCGAGTCAAAGGCTGGATAGTGCCAGTTTGTCGGCCTGGCCGGGTGCAAGTTGAATCGTAGACGGCAAAATGCCCTGGCATGGCAGGGCATTGTTGGTGTTGCTGAAATGGCTATCGGGGGCAAGCCCCCTCCCACACTTGGCCGCATTCCAAAGGACTTACTCGGTCAAAAAGTGGGAGGGGGCTTGCCCCCGATGGCAGCGACGCGATCTCGGATCAGCCCTCGCGCACCATATCCACATGCGGAATCCCGACTTCAAGAAATTCGTCACTGACGATCTTGAAGCCCAGCCGCTCATAAAACGGTGCTGCATACACCTGGGCACTCAGGAACTGCCTGGTCTGGCCACGTTGTTCGGCCACGCCAATCACCGTTTCCATCAGCTTGTCGCCGACCTTCAGCCCGCGCCAGTCCTTGAGGACCGACACGCGGCCAATCTCGCCGCTGGGTAGCAGGCGGGCGGTACCGATCGGAAAATCACCTTCGAATGCAAGGAAATGCACTGCGCCGGCGTCGTCCGCGTCCCACTCCAGCTCCGGTGGAACCGATTGTTCAGCGACAAACACCGCTTCACGAATGCGCCGAATCTCGGCGATATCCTTTTGCCAGTCCGCGACACTTACGTGAATCCTATTCATCGGCAAATCCCAGGCTTCCTTGCTTGACCAATTCACACAGCAGGTCGCGACCGTCTTCGTCTGCCAGCCATTCGCCCAGGTTCTCGCTGTGCAGCGCATCGGCCGAACACACCAGCTTCAGCAGTTCACGCAGCTTGCCCGGCAGGTAACGGCTCTGGCCGCTGGCAAACAGCAACACATCGTCGTCCACTTCGGACCAGGCCAGGCGTGCGCTCGGGTTGCGCACCAGGATGGCGCCGTCCTGCAGGCTGCTGATGAAGTCGTCTTCGCCCAACTCTTCGCCGGCCACCAGTTCAGGATAGCGCGGTTCGGTCATGAACTGGCCGAACCAGGTCAGCAGCATGCGCTCATCGCTCATGTGCTCGGCCAGCAGGCTCTTGAGGCGGTCCAGGGCGTCGCTCTGGATCTGGTGCGGGTCGCTGACCGGCTGGGCGTCAGCGTCGGTATAGCGCTCTTCGTCGGTCAGGTACTGGCTGAGGAAGTCGGTGAAGTGGGTCAGCACTTCGGCCGCGCTCGGTGCACGGAAGCCCACGGAATAGGTCATGCAGTCGTCTTCGGCAATGCCGAAGTGCGCCAGGCGCGGCGGCAGGTAAAGCATGTCGCCCGGTTCCAGGACCCACTCGGCGCTTTCTTCGAATTCGGCGAGGATACGCAGGTCGGCGTGCTGCAGCAGCGGGCTTTCGGAGCTGCACATCTGGCCGATCTTCCAGTTGCGCTTGCCTTGTGCCTGCAGCAGGAACACGTCGTAGTTGTCGAAGTGCGGGCCAACGCTGCCGCCCGGTGCGGCGAAGCTGATCATCACATCGTCGATGCGCCAGCTCGGCAGGAAGCGGAACTGCTCCAGCAACTCGGCCACTTCCGGCACGAACTGGTCGACCGCCTGTACCAGCAGGGTCCACTCGCGCTCGGGCAGGGTGCTGAAGGCATCTTCGGCGAACGGGCCGCGACGCAGCTCCCACGGGCGCTCGCCATGCTCGATCACCAGGCGCGACTCGACTTCTTCTTCCAGCGCCAGGCCGGCCAGTTCGTCGGCGTCGATCGGGCTTTCGAAATCAGGGATGGCCTGGCGGATCAGCAGCGGTTTTTTCTGCCAGTAGTCGCGCAGGAATTCCCGTGCCGTGATGCCGCCCAGAAGTTGAAGAGGGATATCAGGATTCATGTGTAACCTATTGAAAAAAAGCACTTTTCAGACTGGAATAAAAACGCCCGGCGCGGCCGGGCGTCTCAAAGGGTCTTGCGATGATCAGATGCGCTTGGCTTGCTCTACAGCGTTGCCAATGTAGTTGGCCGGGGTGAGCAGTTTCAGCTCGGCCTTGGCGGCGGCTGGCATGTCCAGGCCGTCGATGAAAGTTTGCAGTGCTTCAGGGCTGATGCCCTTGCCGCGCGTCAACTCTTTGAGCTTCTCGTACGGGTTTTCGATGTTGTAGCGGCGCATCACGGTCTGGATTGGTTCGGCCAGGACTTCCCAGCATGCGTCCAGGTCAGCGGCGATCTTCTGCTCATTGAGCTCAAGCTTGCTGATGCCCTTCAGACTGGCTTCGTATGCGATCACGCTGTGAGCGAAGCCCACGCCGAGGTTGCGCAGCACGGTGGAGTCGGTCAGGTCGCGCTGCCAGCGGGAGATCGGCAACTTGCTGGCCAGGTGCTGGAACAGGGCGTTGGCGATGCCGAGGTTGCCTTCGGAGTTTTCGAAGTCGATCGGGTTGACCTTGTGCGGCATGGTCGACGAACCGATTTCACCGGCAATGGTGCGCTGCTTGAAGTAGCCCAGGGAGATGTAGCCCCAGATATCGCGATCGAAGTCGATCAGAATGGTGTTGAAGCGCGCAATGGCGTCGAACAGTTCGGCAATGTAGTCGTGCGGTTCGATCTGCGTGGTGTAGGGGTTGAAGCCCAGGCCCAGCTCGTCTTCGATGAAGGCGCGGGCGTTGGCTTCCCAGTCGATCTCCGGGTAGGCCGACAGGTGGGCGTTGTAGTTGCCTACGGCGCCGTTGATCTTGCCCAGCAGCGGTACGGCGGCGACTTGAGCGATCTGGCGCTCCAGGCGGTACACCACGTTGGCCAGTTCTTTGCCCAGGGTGGTCGGCGACGCCGGCTGGCCGTGGGTGCGCGACAGCATCGGCACGTCGGCAAAGCGGATGGCCAGTTCGCGGATGGCATTGGCGGTCTGGCGCATCAGCGGCAGCATCACGTCATCACGGCCTTCGCGCAGCATCAGGGCGTGGGACAGGTTGTTGATGTCCTCGCTGGTGCAGGCAAAGTGGATGAATTCGCTGACCTGGGCCAGTTCTGGCAGCTTGGCCGCCTGCTCTTTGAGCAGGTATTCGATGGCTTTTACGTCGTGGTTGGTGGTGCGCTCGATCTCCTTCACACGCTCGGCGTGCTCCAGGGAGAAGTTTTCCGCCAGGGTGTCGAGCACAGCGTTGGCTTGCGCGGAAAACGCCGGCACTTCGCTGATGGCGGGGTGAGCGGCCAGGCGCTGGAGCCAGCGCACTTCAACCAGTACGCGAGCACGGATCAGGCCGTATTCGCTGAAAATAGGGCGCAGGGCCTGGGTTTTGCCGGCGTAGCGGCCGTCTACAGGGGAAACCGCAGTGAGCGAAGAGAGCTGCATGGGGTGTTCTCGGACAGTCGGGCAACGAAATGGGGCGCGTATCATACATGAAAAAATCCGCCGGTCCGTTGCCAACTGACCGGCGTATTACGCGTAACGGCTTGAAAATGGCCTGCAGCTGCGACTTATTCGTTGCGCATCAACGGGTAAAGCTCTTTGAGCAATTTGCGACGGCTGATCACCAGTTGCCAACGATGACCACCCAACTGGCGCCACAACCGCGCCGAGCGAATACCGGCCAGCAGCAGGGCACGTATTTTCGAAGCGTTGTTCGGTTGCTGCAGGTTGCGCATGTCGCCGTGGACCTGGATGCGCTGGCGCAGGGTGCTCAAGGTGTCCTGGTACAGCGCGCCACAGGCCGCGATCACGTTCTCGTGGGCCGGGCCGAAATGTTCCACCTGGGACTGGATCTGCGGCAGGCGCTTGCCGATGACCTCCAGCATGTCCTCGCGCTTGGCCAGCTGGCGCTCGAGGCCGAGCATCGACAGGGCGTAGCGCAACGGCTCGCGTTGCAGGGTGCTGGGGTCGCGCTCCAATGCGCCGATCAGTGCGCGATAACCTTCGCGCAGCGCCAGGTCGTCGCCGCCGTAGACCTCCAGGGTGTCCTTGGGGTCGCGGATCAGCAGGCTGCCGAGCATGCAGGTCAGGCCGGCCTCGGTGACCTGGCCGGTCTTGGCGATCTTGTCCACCAATACCGCGGCGAGGAACACCCCGCCCAGTGCCGTCAATTGCTCCTGGGTCGGGCTCATGCCTTCTGGCTCCAGGCTTCGGCGATTTCAATCACGCCGCCGCCCAGGCAGATTTCGCCGTCGTAGAACACCACGGACTGGCCAGGGGTGACCGCGCGTTGCGGGTCATCGAAGGTGGCGCGGTAGCCGGTGGCGGTTTTTTCCAGGGTGCACGGCTGATCACTCTGGCGATAGCGCACTTTGGCGGTCAGGCGGCGTGGCGTGCTCAGGTCGATCGGGTTGACCCAATAGATTTCCGAAGCGAGCAGAGCGCCGGAGAACAACAGCGGGTGCTCGTTGCCCTGGCCGACGATCAGCACGTTGTTTTCCAGGTCCTTGACCAGCACGTACCACGGCTCTTCACCGGCGTCTTTCAAGCCGCCGATGCCCAGGCCCTGGCGTTGGCCGATGGTGTGGTACATCAGGCCATGGTGACGGCCGATGACGTCGCCTTCGGTGGTGTGGATCTCGCCCGGTTGTGCCGGCAGGTATTGCTTGAGGAAGTCGCTGAAGCGGCGCTCACCGATAAAGCAGATGCCGGTGGAATCCTTCTTCTTGGCGGTGGCCAGGCCGTGTTTCTCGGCGATCCTGCGCACTTCGGGTTTTTCCAGCTCGCCTACCGGGAACAGGGTCTTGGCGATCTGTTCGCCGCCGACGGCATGCAGGAAGTAGCTCTGGTCCTTGTTCGGGTCCAGGCCCTTGAGCAGTTCGGTGCGGCCATCGATGTCGCGGCGGCGCACGTAGTGGCCAGTGGCGATCAGGTCGGCGCCGAGCATCATGGCGTAGTCGAGGAACGCCTTGAACTTGATTTCGCGGTTGCACAGGATGTCCGGGTTCGGCGTGCGACCGGCCTTGTATTCGGCCAGGAAGTGCTCGAACACATTGTCCCAGTACTCGGCGGCAAAGTTGGCTGTGTGCAGCTTGATGCCGATCTTGTCGCACACGGCCTGGGCGTCCGCCAGGTCGTCCATGGCGGTGCAATATTCCGTTCCATCGTCTTCTTCCCAGTTCTTCATGAACAGGCCTTCCACCTCATAACCCTGCTCCATGAGCAGAACGGCGGAAACGGAAGAATCCACGCCGCCGGACATGCCGACGATGACGCGCTTCTTTTGTGTGTCAGAAGGGGCTGGATCACGCATAGGGTTTCAACGGGTGTCTTGAAAAAGGACGCGATTCTATCAGGCTCAGGCCTTCAAGGCTAAAGAGAAGGGCGGATCAATTCGAGGCTATGGCGCTGGCCGGCCAGATAATCATCGATACAGCGGATAATCAGCTCGCTGCGCCAGTCGTCGCGTACCGCCATCAGCTCGTCACGGCTCAGCCAGCGGGCGCGGATGATGCCTTCGTCGAGTTGATAGTCCGGGTGGTGTTTCAGGGCTTTGGCGATGAAGCAGACCCGTTGGTAGGTCACGCCGTTGCTGGGGGCGGTGTACAGGTAGATGCCGACGATACCAGTGGCCTCGACGTCCCAGCCGGTTTCTTCGAGGGTTTCGCGGATGGCGGCTTCGGTCAGGGTTTCATGCGGGTCGAGGTGGCCGGCGGGCTGGTTGAGCACGGCGCGGCCGCCCTTGAGTTCTTCGACCATCAGGAACTTGCCGTCGTCTTCGACGAGGGTGGCGACGGTGATGTGGGGTTGCCAGGTCATGGTTGCCTCTGGATTTAAGATGCGGTGCTGTCCTGGAACAGGATAACAGTCAGTGTGGGAGGGGGCTTGCCCTCGATGAGGGCGTGTCAGTTGATCTATCTGTGCCTGACCCACCGCTATCGGGGGGCAAGCCCCCTCCCACATTTTGATTGGGTTTTTTCAGCAAAAAGGCACATAAACAGAAACCCCGGCACAGGGCCGGGGCTTGTTTGCATCCTTACAACCTTACTTCAACTTGGCAATCGCCGCATTGAGGGTGTTGCTTGGGCGCATGGCCTTGCTGGTCAGTTCCGGGTTCGGCGCGTAGTAGCCGCCGATGTCCACTGGCTTGCCCTGGACGGCGTTGAGCTCGGCAACGATGGTTGCCTCGTTCTCGGTCAGGGTCTTGGCCAGTTCGCCGAACTGCGCTTGCAGTGCAGTGTCTTCGGTCTGGGCGGCCAGGGCTTGAGCCCAGTACAGCGCCAGGTAGAAGTGGCTGCCGCGGTTGTCAATGTTGCCGACTTTGCGCGATGGCGACTTGTTGTTGTCGAGGAACTGGCCGGTGGCCTGGTCCAGGGTCTTGGACAGGACCAGGGCTTTCGGGTTGTTGTACGTCACACCCAAATGCTCGAGGGACGCAGCCAGGGCAAGGAACTCGCCCAGGGAATCCCAGCGCAGGAAGTTCTCTTCCACCAGTTGCTGTACGTGCTTCGGCGCCGAACCGCCGGCACCGGTTTCGAACAGGCCACCGCCGTTCATCAGTGGCACGATGGACAGCATCTTCGCGCTGGTGCCCAGTTCCATGATCGGGAACAGGTCGGTCAGGTAGTCGCGCAGAACGTTGCCGGTCACCGAGATGGTGTCCAGGCCCTTGCGGGTGCGCTCCAGGGTGAACTTCATCGCGTCGACCGGCGACATGATGCGGATGTCCAGGCCTTCGGTGTTGTGGTCTTTCAGGTAAGCCTGAACCTTCTCGACCACGACGCCGTCGTGTGCACGCTGAGGGTCCAGCCAGAAGATGGCCGGGGTGTTGCTGGCGCGGGCACGGTTGACGGCCAGTTTGACCCAGTCCTGGATCGGCGCGTCTTTGGTCTGGCACATGCGGAAGATGTCGCCGGCTTCGACTTTCTGTTCCATCAGCAGGTTGCCCTTGCTGTCGGTGACGCGGACTACGCCGTCAGCCTTGATCTGGAAAGTCTTGTCGTGGGAGCCGTACTCTTCGGCTTTCTTCGCCATCAGGCCGACGTTCGGCACGCTGCCCATGGTGGTTGGGTCGAAGGCGCCATTGGCCTTGCAGTCTTCGATGACCGCCTGGTAGATGGTGGCGTAGCAGCGATCCGGGATCACCGCCTTGGTGTCGTGCAGTTGGCCGTCGGTGCCCCACATCTTGCCGGAGTCACGGATCATGGCCGGCATCGAGGCGTCGACGATCACGTCGCTCGGCACGTGCAGGTTGGTGATGCCTTTGTCGGAGTTGACCATCGCCAGGGCAGGGCGAGCCGCGTAGACGGCCTGGATGTCAGCTTCGATCTGCGCTTGGTGCTCGGCCGGCAGGGCCTTGATGCGCGCGTACAGGTCGCCGATGCCGTTGTTCAGGTTGAAACCGATCTGCTCCAGCACGGTGGCGTGCTTGGCCAGGGCGTCTTTATAGAACTCGGCAACGATCTGGCCGAACATGATCGGGTCGGAGACCTTCATCATGGTGGCTTTCAGGTGAACCGACAGCAGCACGCCTTGTTTCTTGGCGTCTTCGATTTCAGCGGCGATGAACGCACGCAGGGCTTTCTTGCTCAGCACGGCGGTGTCGATGATTTCGCCGGCCTGTACCGAGGTCTTTTCCTTGAGGACGGTGGCGGTGCCGTCCTGGGCGATCAGCTCGATTTTGACAGCATCAGCGCCTTCGATCTGTACGGCTTTTTCGCTGCCGTAGAAGTCGCCATTGCTCATGTGGGCGACGTGCGACTTGGAGTCGGCAGCCCAGGCGCCCATTTTGTGCGGGTGCTTGCGTGCGTAGTTCTTGACCGACAGCGGTGCGCGGCGGTCGGAGTTGCCTTCGCGCAGTACCGGGTTCACGGCGCTGCCCTTGACCTTGTCGTAACGTGCGCGGGTTTCTTTTTCCGCGTCGGTGGTTACGGTTTCCGGGTAGTCCGGCAGGGCGTAGCCCTGGGCCTGCAGTTCCTTGATCGCGGCTTGCAGCTGCGGGGTCGAGGCGCTGATGTTAGGCAGTTTGATGATGTTGGCTTCAGGCGTAACGGCCAGGTCGCCCAGTTCGGCGAGGTGGTCCGGGATAGCCTTGGCACCCAGTTGCTCGGGGAAGCTTGCGAGGATGCGCGCGGCGAGGGAGATGTCGCGGGTTTCCACGGCAATATCAGCGGAAGCGGTGAAGGCCTCTACGATAGGCAGCAGTGAATAGGTGGCGAGGGCCGGGGCTTCGTCGGTGAAGGTGTAGATGATCTTCGAGCGGGTGGGCATATTCGGATTAACTCTCTTCTTTGCTGAAAGCGTGCGCAGAAACTCGAGATGCGCCGGGTGGAGCGCGTTCGTTCAAAGTCATCCATGAGCGAAATGTCGAGGTTTCTTCGCGGTGATGTTGGGTTGCATCAGTCGAGCGTCAAGCGGGTGGACTATTGTAATAGTCCTGCTTTGTAGCGGAAGGCTGTGTTCTAGAGCGGTCCGCCGTCGTGACTCTTTGGTCAGCGGCGGCATTATACATAGGTCGCTATGCTTACGCCGAGCCTTCATACAAAAGGTGTGTCGTCCATTGGTCTAAAGGTCGCAGGTACCCGATTGCGACGAAAGTCGCACGATGTGCTCAAGATTGGCGATTTAGCCTTTGCTTTCAGGCTTGTAGGCGACAAATTATGCTGTTTTCGATGCAAATGAGCATGGCGCGAGGTTTCAGTCGCCATTTATCTGGAGTAGGCTCGAACGCAGCCAGATGTTCAATCCATAGATGGAGTTCAGCATGGGATACAAGAAGATTCAGGTTCCGGCAGTCGGCGACAAAATCACCGTCAATGCAGACCATTCTCTCAATGTTCCTGACCAACCGATCATCCCTTACATTGAAGGTGACGGTATCGGTGTCGACATCAGCCCGGTGATGATCAAGGTAGTCGACGCCGCTGTTGAAAAGGCCTACGGCGGCAAGCGCAAGATCTCCTGGATGGAGGTTTATGCTGGCGAGAAAGCAACTCAAGTCTACGACCAGGACACCTGGCTGCCCCAGGAAACCCTGGATGCGGTCAAGGATTACGTGGTCTCCATCAAGGGCCCGCTGACCACCCCGGTGGGTGGCGGCATCCGTTCGCTGAACGTGGCCCTGCGCCAACAACTCGACCTGTATGTGTGCCTGCGCCCGGTGCGCTGGTTCGAAGGCGTGCCCAGCCCGGTCAAGAAGCCTGGCGACGTGGACATGACGATCTTCCGGGAAAACTCCGAAGATATTTACGCCGGTATCGAGTGGAAGGCCGGTTCGCCTGAGGCGATCAAGGTGATCAAGTTCCTCAAGGAAGAAATGGGCGTGACCAAGATCCGTTTCGACCAGGATTGCGGAATTGGCGTGAAGCCGGTCTCGAAGGAGGGTACCAAGCGCCTGGCGCGCAAAGCCCTGCAATATGTAGTGGATAACGACCGCGACTCGCTGACCATCGTGCACAAAGGCAACATCATGAAGTTCACCGAAGGTGCCTTCAAGGAATGGGCCTATGAGGTGGCGGCTGAAGAATTTGGTGCGACGCTGCTGGATGGCGGCCCATGGATGCAGTTCAAGAACCCCAAGACTGGCAAGAATGTGGTGGTCAAGGATGCTATCGCCGACGCCATGCTCCAGCAGATCCTGTTGCGTCCGGCTGAGTATGACGTGATCGCCACCCTCAACCTGAACGGCGACTACCTGTCTGATGCGCTGGCGGCGGAAGTGGGGGGGATCGGTATTGCGCCGGGTGCCAACCTTTCGGATACCGTGGCGATGTTCGAGGCGACTCACGGTACTGCGCCGAAGTATGCGGGCAAGGATCAGGTCAACCCGGGTTCGCTGATTCTGTCGGCCGAGATGATGCTGCGCCATATGGGCTGGACCGAGGCGGCGGATTTGATCATCAAGGGCACTAATGGCGCGATTTCTGCCAAGACTGTGACTTATGACTTCGAGCGTCTGATGGATGGCGCCACCCTGGTGTCTTCGTCTGGCTTCGGTGATGCGCTGATCTCGCACATGTAAGCGACAGGGGTAAAAAACCGGCCACACCGTAAACGGGATGGCCGGTTTTTTTATTGGGCGCCTGCTCGGTGGCTGATCAGGCTAATTGCTCTTTTGATTTTTGAGCGACGCCCTCTTTGGCTGTGCCGATGGTGACTGGCGCACTGATTTCGATCGCGTGCTTGCCTTTGGGCCCCTGAATAATGTCAAAGGAGACCGGCTGCCCAGCTTTCAGCGTTTTATAACCGTCCATTTTGATCGCTGAGTAATGCGCAAAAAGGTCTTCATCCTTGCCGTCTTCAATAATGAAGCCGTACCCTTTGGCATTGTTGAACCACTTGACCTTACCGCTTGCCATACCCATATCCCTCTGCACCAGACTCCATCACTGGAGTATCATCCAGTTTATCCGTCCTAACCCGAATAAATAAGGTTGACTGCGCGGACCTTTTTTACCCACTGTGGGTTCTATTGGTTGTAACACCGTTTCGCCGATAGTCAAGGCGACCAGTCGGTCAGAGTTGAAATTCTGACAGGTCGCCCCCACCACTGTATTTGAACCACTGACGAACCTTTCTTTCCATGCATGCAAACAGCCAGATTCGACTAACATTCAATCAGGATCGACCGGATCAGCAACATGATGACGACGGTTCTGCAGGCATTGCTGTTCAGGAGGCCAAGCCTGCTCTACAGGCGCCGCCGATGTACAAGGTGGTTTTGTTCAATGATGACTACACACCGATGGATTTCGTGGTCGAAGTGCTCGAGGTGTTTTTTAACCTGAACCGCGAGTTGGCGACCAAGGTAATGCTGGCCGTTCACACAGAAGGACGGGCAGTATGTGGAGTGTTTACCCGCGACATCGCCGAGACAAAGGCCATGCAGGTCAACCAGTACGCCAGGGAAAGCCAGCATCCGCTACTCTGTGAAATCGAGAAGGACGGTTAACGCCGACCACTTGGGTATGAGGTGAAGCTATGTTAAACCGCGAGCTCGAAGTCACCCTCAATCTTGCCTTCAAGGAGGCTCGTTCGAAGCGTCATGAGTTCATGACCGTCGAACACCTGCTGCTGGCACTTTTGGATAACGAAGCTGCCGCCACCGTTCTACGTGCGTGCGGCGCCAACCTCGACAAACTCAAGCATGACCTGCAGGAGTTTATCGACTCCACAACGCCACTTATTCCAGTCCACGATGAAGACCGTGAGACCCAGCCAACCCTGGGCTTCCAGCGGGTGCTTCAGCGTGCCGTGTTCCATGTTCAGAGCTCCGGTAAGCGTGAAGTCACGGGCGCCAATGTGCTGGTGGCGATTTTCAGCGAACAGGAAAGCCAGGCAGTGTTCCTGCTCAAACAGCAGAGCGTTGCCCGTATCGATGTCGTCAACTACATCGCCCACGGTATCTCCAAGGTGCCCGGGCACGGCGATCATTCCGAGGGTGAGCAGGATATGCAGGACGACGAGGGCGGTGAGTCTTCTTCTTCGGGCAATCCACTGGATGCCTATGCCAGCAACCTCAACGAACTGGCGCGCCAGGGGCGGATCGATCCGCTGGTGGGGCGTGAGCTCGAGGTTGAGCGTGTCGCGCAGATCCTCGCGCGTCGTCGCAAGAACAACCCGTTGCTGGTGGGCGAGGCAGGCGTGGGTAAAACCGCGATTGCCGAAGGCCTGGCCAAGCGCATCGTGGATAACCAGGTGCCGGACCTGCTGGCCAACAGCGTCGTCTACTCCCTTGACCTGGGCGCCTTGCTCGCCGGGACCAAGTACCGTGGCGACTTCGAGAAGCGCTTCAAGGCGCTGCTCGGTGAGCTGAAAAAACGCCCGCAGGCGATCCTGTTCATCGACGAAATCCACACCATCATTGGTGCCGGTGCGGCCTCCGGTGGGGTGATGGATGCCTCCAACCTGCTCAAGCCGCTGCTGTCGTCGGGTGATATACGCTGCATCGGCTCGACCACGTTCCAGGAATTCCGTGGCATCTTCGAGAAAGACCGTGCCCTGGCACGTCGCTTCCAGAAGGTCGACGTGTCCGAACCTTCGGTAGAGGACACCATCGGCATCCTGCGCGGGCTCAAGGGGCGCTTCGAGGCGCACCATGGCATCGAGTACACCGATGAAGCACTGCGTTCAGCCGCTGAGCTGGCGTCGCGCTACATCAATGACCGGCACATGCCGGACAAGGCCATCGACGTAATCGACGAAGCCGGTGCCTACCAGCGTCTGCAGCCGGTCGAGAAGCGTGTAAAACGCATCGACGTGCCGCAGGTCGAGGATATTGTGGCGAAGATCGCGCGGATTCCGCCAAAACACGTCACCAGCTCCGACAAGGAGTTGCTGCGTAACCTGGAGCGCGACCTCAAGCTGACCGTGTTCGGTCAGGATGCGGCCATCGACTCGCTGTCCACCGCGATCAAGCTGTCGCGTGCAGGCCTCAAGTCGCCGGACAAGCCGGTGGGTTCGTTCCTGTTTGCCGGCCCGACCGGTGTCGGCAAGACCGAAGCGGCCCGGCAACTGGCCAAGGCCATGGGTATCGAGCTGGTGCGGTTCGACATGTCCGAATACATGGAGCGTCACACCGTGTCGCGCCTGATCGGCGCGCCTCCGGGTTATGTCGGTTTCGACCAGGGCGGCCTGTTGACCGAGGCGATCACCAAGCAACCGCACTGCGTGCTGCTGCTCGATGAAATCGAGAAGGCCCACCCTGAAGTCTTCAACCTGCTGCTGCAGGTGATGGATCACGGGACCCTGACCGACAACAACGGGCGCAAGGCGGATTTCCGCAACGTGATCGTGATCATGACCACCAACGCCGGTGCCGAAACGGCCGCGCGGGCTTCCATTGGCTTCGCGCACCAGGATCACTCGTCCGATGCGATGGAAGTCATCAAGAAGAGCTTCACGCCTGAGTTCCGCAACCGCCTGGACACCATTATCCAGTTTGGTCGCCTCAGCCATGAGGTTATCAAGAGCGTGGTGGACAAGTTCCTCACCGAGCTCCAGGCGCAGTTGGAAGACAAGCGCGTGCAGCTGGAGGTCACGGACGCGGCGCGCAGCTGGCTGGCCGAAGGCGGCTACGATGCGGCAATGGGCGCACGCCCAATGGCGCGTCTGATCCAGGACAAGATCAAGCGGCCGCTGGCCGAAGAGATCCTGTTTGGCGAGCTTTCCGACCATGGTGGCGTGGTACACATCGACCTGAAGGATGGCGAGCTGACCTTCGAGTTCGAAACCACGGCTGAAATGGCCTGATCCATAGCGGCGAGCGTCAATGTGGGAGGGGGCTTGCCCCCGATAGCAGTGTTTCAGTCGCTACATGGGTGACTGATCTACCGCTATCGGGAGCAAGCCCCCTCCCGCATTGGGTTGTGGCACTTGGTAAATAGCACGCACACAAAAACGCCCGGCATAACCGGGCGTTTTGTATTGACTTGCTTAGCGAGCGCGGTAAGTGATGCGCCCTTTGCTCAAGTCATAGGGCGTCAGCTCGACGCGCACTTTGTCACCGGTAAGAATACGAATGTAGTTCTTGCGCATCTTGCCGGAGATATGCGCGGTTACGACGTGCCCATTTTCCAACTCCACACGAAACATGGTGTTGGGCAGGGTGTCGACGACAGTGCCTTCCATTTCGAAGCTGTCTTCTTTCGACATGCAGTAAAGCCCTCGGTATCCAGTGAATGGCCCGGTGCAACTGCGCCAGGCAAAAGCGGCGTGCATTGTGCCCGAAAAAGGGTGTTCAAGCCAAGGGGTTCTAGTTAAGCACGACCCATCTTTGATTAATCAGCAGTTCAATGGGCCGATATTGGGTCTTGTAGTTCATCTTTTTGCAGTTCTTGATCCAGTAGCCGAGGTACACCGCCTCCAGTTCCTGGCGCAAGGCTTCGCCAATCTGCCAGAGGATCGCAAAGCGTCCCAGGCTGCGGCGTTCTTCGGCGGGTTCATAGAAGGTGTAGACCGCCGACAGGCCGTTAGGCAACAGATCGGTCACCGCGACAGCCACCAGCCGGCCGTCCGCACGAAATTCGTAGAAGCGCGAGAAGGGCAGGTCGCGGACCAGGAACGTGGAAAACTGATCGCGGCTGGGCGGGAACATATCGCCGTCAGCGTGGCGTTGCTCGATGTAGCGCTGGTAAAGGTCGAAATATTCTTCGGTGAAGCGCGGCTTGGCCGACGTCACCGTCAGGTCGGCGTTGCGTTTGAGGATGCGTTTCTGGTTGCGATCCGGTAGAAACTGCGCAACGGGGATGCGTGCGGGCACGCAGGCATTACAGTTCTGGCAATGCGGTCGGTACAGATGATCGCCACTGCGCCGAAACCCCATCTCCGACAGGTCGGCATACACATGCACGTCCATAGGCTGGCTGGGGTCGAGGAACAGCGTGGTGGCCTGCTCGTCGGGCAGATAGCTGCAAGAGTGGGGTTGAGTGGCATAAAACTTCAAACGCGCCAACTCGGTCATGATCAACCCTCGGATAAGCTTTGAAATAAGTGTAAGCCAGGAGCGCGGATGTCGCCTAGGAAACCCACGGTCCGGCGTTGGGCTGGTCCAGATGGTCGTGCAGGAACCCTGCGAAGTCGCTGCGGGATATGGCGCGGGCACCCAGGCTGTGCAGGTGATCGTTGGGCATCTGGCAGTCGATCAGCACAAAGCCCCAGGCCTGCAATTGATGGGTCAGCGTGGCAAAGCCGAATTTCGAAGCGTTGTCGGCGCGGCTGAACATGGACTCACCAAAAAACAGCTGGCCCATTGCGAGGCCGTAGAGGCCGCCTACCAGTTCACCCTTGTCCCAGACCTCCACCGAATGCGCGTAGCCGCGCTGGTGCAGTTCCAGGTAGGCGCTCTGGATGCCTTCGGTGATCCAGGTGCCATCGGCATAGGCGCGTGGCGCCGCGCAGGCCTGGATAACGGCGGCGAAGTCCTGGTCGAAGGTCACGCTGTAGCGCTGTTGGCGCAACAGTTTGCCCAGGCTGCGCGATACATGCAGTTCGTCGGGGAATATCACGGTGCGTGGGTCGGGCGACCACCAGAGGATTGGTTGTCCCTCAGAAAACCAGGGGAAGCAGCCGTGACGGTAGGCTTGGATCAGCCGTTCGGCGCTGAGATCACCGCCGGCGGCGAGCAAGCCATTGGGTTCGCGCATGGCCTTGGCCAGTGGGGGGAAAGTCAGTGAATCGCGTTGTAACCAGGTCAGCATGGCATCCAGGCTTTACGGAAGGGGAGGGGAGTGGCAGGAATGACACCTGCGGCGGCAGTGCTGATTATTGTCGACCTGGCGCCATCGGACCAGCCCGGATCGGACATTAAGGTGGATTAGCGTGAGCAGGTGTTTCTGCAACTCTATGCCGGGGGCGTGGTCGTAATCGGGTCTGTTCCATGCAGGCCATTTGCCAAGCTTGCCTCGATTGGTAAAAACAGCTCATAAGCCTTTGTCAGCAAAGACAATGCATGCTCAAATTGAACATCTTGTGACACACAATTGGCTATGCTGCTGGAAGAGCGCCAAGCGGCGTGGCATCAGGGACACAAACCCGTACAATGCGGCCATTGTGGCGTTATCGTCATTTCATCCAGCAATAGTCCGGTGTTAAACAGTAGATTCAACGACGCTCGTTCATTTTTCAGCTGCTCGGATTGGGCAGTATTTGCAGTCATTCAACAGATGGACGCGCTAAAGGCGCAGGAAAAGACCCGTTTTGAAGAAATCCGCCGCAACACCTAAAGCAGCAGTCGTGCCGGCCTGGCGCCAGCACCTGCATTATCGCCTCAAGGAAGGTGCGCTGATCGCGATCGGCGCGCTGTGCCTGTTCCTGATGATGGCCTTGCTGACCTATGGCAAGGACGATCCGGGCTGGAGCCACAACAGCAAGATCGAAGACGTGCAGAACTTCGGTGGCCCTGCCGGTTCCTACAGCGCCGATATCCTGTTCATGGTGCTGGGTTACTTCGCCTATATCTTCCCGTTGCTGCTGGCGATCAAGACCTGGCAGATCTTCCGCCAGCGCCATGAGCCATGGCAGTGGAGCGGCTGGCTGTTCTCCTGGCGCCTGATCGGCCTGGTGTTCCTGGTGTTGTCCGGCGCGGCGCTGGCGCATATCCATTTCCATGCACCCACCGGCCTGCCGGCGGGCGCCGGTGGTGCGCTGGGCGAAAGCCTCGGCGACCTGGCGCGCCGGACCCTGAATATCCAGGGCAGTACCCTGATGTTCATCGCCTTGTTCCTGTTCGGCCTCACCGTGTTCACCGACCTGTCATGGTTCAAGGTGATGGACGTGACCGGCAAGATCACCCTCGACCTGCTGGAGCTGTTCCAGGGCGCCGCCAATCGCTGGTGGGCGGCCCGTGTCGACCGCAAGCGCATGGTGGCCCAACTGCGTGAGGTCGACACCCGTGTCAACGAAGTGGTGGCCCCGAGCACACCGGACCGGCGTGAGCAGGCCAAGGTCAAGGAACGCCTGATCGAACGCGAACAGGCCTTGAGCAAGCACATGTCGGACCGCGAGAAGCAGGTGCCGCCAGTGATTGCTCCCGCGCCGCCCAAGCCGGCCGAACCGAGCCATCGCGTACAGAAAGAGAAACAGGCGCCGTTGTTCATCGACAGCGCCGTCGAAGGCACCTTGCCGCCGATCTCGATCCTCGACCCGGCCGAAAAGAAACAACTCAACTATTCCCCAGAGTCCCTGGCGGCCGTCGGCCACCTGCTGGAAATCAAACTCAAGGAATTCGGCGTCGAAGTCTCGGTGGACTCCATCCATCCCGGCCCGGTGATCACCCGTTACGAAATCCAGCCGGCCGCCGGTGTGAAGGTCAGCCGCATCGCCAACCTGGCGAAAGACCTGGCCCGCTCCCTGGCCGTGACCAGCGTGCGCGTGGTGGAAGTCATTCCCGGCAAGACCACCGTGGGTATCGAGATTCCCAACGAAGACCGCCAGATCGTGCGCTTCTCCGAAGTGCTGTCGACGCCCGAGTACGACAACTTCAAGTCGCCGGTCACCCTGGCCCTGGGCCATGACATCGGTGGCAAGCCGGTGATCACCGACCTGGCGAAGATGCCCCACCTGCTGGTCGCCGGTACCACCGGTTCCGGTAAGTCGGTGGGGGTGAACGCGATGATCCTGTCGATCCTGTTCAAGTCCGGCCCGGAAGACGCCAAGCTGATCATGATCGACCCGAAGATGTTGGAACTGTCGATCTACGAAGGCATTCCACACCTGCTGTGCCCGGTGGTCACCGACATGAAGGACGCCGCCAACGCCCTGCGCTGGAGCGTTGCCGAGATGGAGCGCCGCTACAAGCTGATGGCGAAGATGGGCGTGCGTAACCTGTCGGGCTTCAACGCCAAGATCAAGGAAGCCCAGGAACGCGGCGAGACCATCGACGATCCGTTGTACCGGCGCGAAAGCATTCACGACGAAGCGCCAAAGCTGACCAAGCTGCCGACCATTGTGGTGGTGGTCGACGAATTCGCCGACATGATGATGATTGTCGGCAAGAAGGTTGAAGAGCTGATCGCGCGTATCGCCCAGAAGGCCCGTGCCGCCGGTATTCACTTGATCCTTGCCACCCAGCGGCCGTCGGTGGACGTGATCACCGGCCTGATCAAGGCCAACATCCCGACGCGCATGGCGTTCCAGGTGTCGAGCAAGATCGACTCGCGGACCATCATCGACCAGGGGGGCGCCGAACAACTGCTCGGCCATGGCGACATGCTCTACATGCCGCCGGGCACCAGCCTGCCGATCCGGGTGCACGGCGCCTTTGTTTCCGACGATGAAGTGCATCGTGTGGTGGAAGCCTGGAAACTGCGCGGCGCACCGGAGTACAACGATGACATCCTCGCCGGTGTGGAAGAAGCCGGCAGCGGCTTCGATGGCGGCAGCGGCGGTGGCGACGATGATGCCGAGACCGATGCGCTGTACGATGAAGCCGTGGCGTTCGTGCTCGAAAGCCGTCGAGCCTCGATTTCCGCGGTGCAACGCAAGTTGAAAATCGGCTACAACCGTGCCGCTCGTATGATCGAAGCCATGGAAAACGCTGGCGTCGTGACCGCAATGAACACCAACGGCTCGCGTGAAGTCATTGCCCCCGGGCAGATGCGCGACTGATCCCGCGCCGCGTGACAGCACGCGGCGCGTCCTGACTACTCAATGAGGACTCCCATGCGCTTTATCCGCATGCTGTTGTTGCCGGCACTGGCCCTGACCGCTGTTTCGGCTCACGCTGACCCGGCCTCCGTCGCCAGCCTGAAGAATCTGCTCGACAAATCCCAGACCCTGACCGCGCGCTTCTCCCAGTTGACCCTGGATGCCGGCGGCACCCAGTTGCAGGAAACCGCCGGCGAAATGGCCGTGCAGCGTCCTGGCCTGTTCTACTGGCACACCGAGGGCAAGGCCGAGCAGACCATCGTGTCCGATGGCCAGAAGGTCACCCTGTGGGACCCGGACCTGGAACAGGCGACCATCAAGAAGCTCGACCCGCGCCTGAACCAGACCCCGGCGCTGTTGCTCTCAGGTGACGTGTCGAAGATCAACGACAGCTTCGACATCACCTCCAAGCAGACCAGCAACGTGATCGAATTCACCCTCAAGCCGAAATCCAAGGACACGCTGTTTGACACCCTGTCCTTGTCGTTCGGTAACGGCGTGATCAACAACATGCGCCTGATCGACAGCGTCGGCCAGCGCACCGATATCCTGTTCTCCGGGGTCAAGGCCAACCAGCCGGTACCGGCGTCCAAGTTCAAGTTCGACATCCCCAAGGGTGCCGACGTGATCCAGGAATAAATTCCCCAGAGGTTTCAAACGCTGCCCATGGACCTGTTTCGAAGTGACCCGATTGCCCAGCCACTGGCCGCACGCCTGCGTTCGACCAACCTGGACGAGTACGTCGGTCAGGAACACCTGCTCGCTCGCGGCAAGCCCCTGCGTGAAGCCCTGGAGCAGGGTGCGCTGCACTCGATGATTTTCTGGGGGCCGCCGGGGGTGGGCAAGACCACGTTGGCGCGGCTCTTGGCGAAGGTCTCGGATGCGCACTTCGAAACGGTCTCGGCGGTACTCGCCGGGGTCAAGGAGATCCGCCAGGCGGTGGAAGTCGCCAAGCAGCAGGCGGGGCAGTACGGCAAGCGCACCATCCTGTTCGTCGACGAAGTGCACCGTTTCAACAAGTCGCAGCAGGATGCGTTCCTGCCCTATGTGGAAGACGGTACGCTGATCTTCATCGGCGCCACCACCGAAAACCCTTCGTTCGAGCTCAACAACGCCTTGCTGTCGCGGGCGCGGGTCTATGTGCTCAAAAGCCTGGACGAGGCGGCGATGCAGAAGCTGCTGCAGCGCGCCTTGAACGAAGACAAGGGCTTGGGCAAGCGCCAACTGAGCGTGAGCGAAGAGGGCTTCAAGATCCTGCTGACGGCCGCCGATGGCGATGGTCGTCGTTTCCTCAACCTGTTGGAAAACGCCTCCGACCTGGCCGAAGACGGCGGTGAGATTGGCGTCGACCTCCTGCAAAGCCTGCTCGGCGACACGCGGCGCCGCTTCGACAAGGGCGGCGAGGCCTTCTACGACCAGATCTCGGCACTGCACAAATCCGTGCGCGGCTCCAACCCCGACGGTGCGCTGTACTGGTTTGCACGCATGATCGATGGCGGTTGCGACCCGCTGTACCTCGCTCGCCGTGTGGTGCGCATGGCCAGCGAAGACATCGGCAACGCCGACCCGCGTGCACTGAGCCTGTGCCTGGCGGCATGGGACGTACAGGAACGCCTCGGTAGCCCGGAAGGCGAGTTGGCGGTGGCCCAGGCCATCACCTACCTGGCCTGCGCGCCAAAAAGCAACGCGGTGTACATGGGCTTCAAGTCCGCATTGCGCGCCGCCGCCGAATATGGCTCGCTCGAAGTGCCGATGCACCTGCGCAACGCGCCGACCAAGCTGATGAAGCAGCTGGGTTATGGCGATGAATACCGTTACGCCCACGATGAGCCGGATGCCTACGCGGCCGGTGAAGACTATTTTCCCGATGAGCTTGAACCGTTGCCGCTCTATCAGCCGGTGCCCCGTGGCCTGGAGCTGAAGATCGGCGAAAAGCTCAATCACCTCGCGCAACTCGATCGACTCAGCCCCAGACAGCGGAGAAAGTAGTGTTCAAGACGATTCTTGCCGTGTCCGCAGCCGGCATCGCTGGTACATTATTGCGTTTCGCCACCGGCACCTGGGTCAGCGCCAACTGGCCCAGGCATTTTTACGCGGCGACCCTGGCGGTCAACCTGGTGGGCTGCCTGATCATCGGGCTGTTGTACGGCTGGTTCCTGTTGCGCCCGGAAGTACCGATTGAAATTCGCGCCGGCTTGATTGTCGGCTTTGTAGGCGGTCTGACGACCTTTTCATCCTTTTCACTGGATACGTTGCGCCTGCTGGAAAGCGGGCAGGCCCTGATAGCCTTCGGGTACCTGGGCATCAGCGTATTCGGCGGGCTGCTCGCTACCTGGGCCGGCCTGTCCTTGACCAAACTTTGATAAACGAGAGACCGACATGCTCGATTCCAAACTGTTACGTAGCAACCTTCAGGACGTAGCGGACCGCCTGGCATCCCGTGGCTTTGCCTTGGATGTTGCGCGCATCGAAGCGCTGGAAGAACAGCGCAAGACCGTCCAGACCCGCACCGAAGCACTGCAGGCTGAGCGTAATGCGCGTTCCAAATCCATCGGTCAGGCCAAGCAGCGCGGCGAAGACATCGCACCGTTGATGGCAGATGTCGAGCGCATGGGCACCGAGCTGTCCGAGGGTAAAGTCGAGCTGGAAAAGATCCAGTCCAAACTGGATTCGATCCTGCTGGGCATCCCCAACATCCCCCACGAATCGGTGCCGATTGGCGCAGACGAAGACGGCAACGTCGAAGTGCGCCGCTGGGGCACGCCTAAAGCCTTTGATTTCGAGATCAAGGACCACGTCGCCCTGGGCGAACTGAGCGGTGGCCTGGATTTCGAAACCGCCGCCAAGATGTCCGGCGCGCGCTTTTCGCTGTTGCGCGGCCCGGTTGCGCGCCTGCACCGCGCACTGGCGCAGTTCATGATCAACCTGCACACCGGCGAGCACGGTTACGAAGAGGCCTACACCCCGTACCTGGTGCAGGCGCCGGCGCTGATGGGCACCAGCCAGTTGCCGAAATTCGAAGAAGACCTGTTCAAGATCAGCCGCGACGGCGAAGCCGACCTGTACCTGATTCCGACCGCCGAAGTGTCGCTGACCAATATCGTCTCCGGCGAGATCCTCGACGCCAGGCAACTGCCGATTAAGTTCGTCGCCCACAGCCCGTGCTTTCGCAGTGAAGCCGGCGCATCGGGCCGCGACACCCGCGGCATGATCCGCCAGCACCAGTTCGACAAGGTCGAGATGGTGCAGATCGTCGAGCCGTCGACCTCGATGGACGCCCTGGAAGGCCTGACCGCCAACGCTGAGCGCGTCCTGCAACTGCTGGAGCTGCCGTACCGCGTGCTGGCCCTGTGCACCGGTGACATGGGTTTCAGCGCCGTGAAGACCTACGACCTTGAAGTGTGGGTGCCGAGCCAGGACAAGTACCGCGAGATTTCGTCGTGCTCCAACTGCGGTGATTTCCAGGCCCGTCGCATGCAGGCGCGTTTCCGCAACCCGGAAACCGGCAAGCCGGAGCTGGTACACACCCTCAACGGTTCCGGCCTGGCCGTAGGCCGTACCCTGGTGGCGGTGCTGGAAAACTACCAGCAGGCTGACGGTTCGATCCGCGTACCCGAAGTGCTCAAGCCTTACATGGCGGGCGTTGAGGTCATTCGCTAAATGGAATTTCTGCCGCTGTTTCATAACCTGCGCGGCAGTCGTGTGCTGGTCGTCGGTGGCGGGGAGATTGCCTTGCGCAAATCCCGGCTGCTGGCCGACGCCGGGGCGTTGCTGCGGGTGGTTGCTCCCCAGATCGAAGACCAGTTGCGTGAACTGGTATTGGGCAGTGGCGGGGAACTGATTCTGCGCGGTTATCAGGAGGCCGACCTCGACGGCTGCACCCTGATCATCGCGGCAACCGACGACGAGCCGCTGAACGCGCAAGTGTCCAGCGATGCCAAGCGCCGTTGCGTACCGGTCAATGTGGTCGACGCGCCGGCCTTGTGCAGCGTGATCTTCCCGGCGATCGTCGACCGTTCGCCCTTGGTGATCGCCGTGTCCAGCGGTGGCGATGCGCCGGTGCTGGCACGCTTGATCCGCGCCAAGCTGGAAACCTGGATTCCATCCACTTACGGGCAGCTGGCCGGGCTGGCGGCGCGTTTTCGTGCCCAGGTCAAAGGCTTGTACCCGGATGTGCAGCAGCGCCGTGCGTTCTGGGAAGAAGTGTTCCAGGGCCCGATTGCCGACCGCCAGTTGGCCGGGCAGGGCGATGAGGCCGAGCGCTTGCTGATCGAGAAGGTCAACGGCGCGCCGCCTTATGCGCCGGGCGAGGTTTATCTGGTGGGTGCGGGTCCGGGTGATCCCGACCTGCTGACCTTCCGTGCCCTGCGCCTGATGCAGCAAGCCGATGTGGTGTTGTACGACCGCCTGGTGGCGCCCGCGATCCTCGAACTGTGCCGCCGGGATGCCGAGCGTATCTACGTCGGCAAGCGTCGCGCCGACCACGCCGTGCCACAAGACCAGATCAACCAGCAACTGGTGGACCTGGCCAAGCAGGGCAAGCGGGTGTTGCGCCTCAAGGGGGGCGATCCGTTCATCTTTGGTCGTGGTGGCGAAGAGATCGAGGAACTGGCCGCCCATGGCATTCCGTTCCAGGTGGTGCCGGGAATCACGGCAGCCAGCGGTTGCGCGGCATATGCCGGAATTCCGCTGACCCATCGCGACTATGCGCAGTCGGTGCGCTTTATCACCGGGCATTTGAAGGACGGAACCTCGGACCTGCCCTGGCATGACCTGGTGGGCCCCTCGCAGACCCTGGTGTTCTACATGGGCTTGATCGGCTTGCCGATCATCTGTGATCAGTTGATCAAGCACGGGCGTGCGGCGGATACCCCGGCGGCCTTGATCCAGCAGGGCACCACGTCCAACCAGCGCGTGTTCACCGGCACCCTGGCCGACTTGCCACGGATGGTGGCGGAGCATGAAGTGCATGCGCCGACACTGGTGATCGTCGGCGAAGTGGTGGTGTTGCGCGAGAAGCTGAAGTGGTTTGAAGGCGCACAGTCGCAGGTCTGAGCCTTGAAAGCATCGGGGGCAAGCCCTCTCCCACATTGGAATGCATTCCTGTGTGGGAGAGGGCTTGCCCCCGATGAGGCCCTAAAAGCCAGCCAATACGTCGGATCAGTTCCACACGCCTTTGCCAATCAATTGCTTCCGATCGTGCGGTTCATCAAACCCCTGCAACGGCCCCTTCGGCACAATCCCCGTCGGGTTGATCGTGCGATGGCTGGCATAGTAATGCCCCTTGATGTGTTCGAAATCGACCGTCTCGGCCACCCCCGGCCACTGGTACATCTCCCTCAACCAATTCGACAGGTTCGGGTAATCCGCAATCCTGCGCAAATTGCATTTGAAGTGGCTGTAATACACCGCATCAAAGCGAATCAGCGTGGTGAAGAGCCGTACATCCGCCTCCGTCAGGTAATCGCCAGCCAGGTAACGATGGTCGCCCAAGTGCTGTTCCAGATGATCCAGCTCGGCAAATACATCATCAAACGCGCGTTCATACGCCTGCTGTGAGGTGGCGAAGCCTGCGCGGTACACGCCGTTGTTCACCGCCGGGTAAATGCGCTCGTTCAAGGCGTCGATAGTTGCGCGCAGCGGCTCAGGGTAGAAATCCAGGGTGTTGCCGGTCAATTCATTGAAGGCGCTGTTGAACATGCGGATGATCTCCGCCGACTCATTGCTCACGATGCGCTGCAGCTTTTTGTCCCACAGCACCGGCACGGTGACGCGCCCGGTGTAATCGGCGGTGTCGGCGGTATAACGCTGGTGCATGAAGGCTAAGTCGTCGAGTTTGTCGCCGGTCGAGCCATGGGCCTTGTCGAAGGTCCAGCCATTTTCCAGCATCAACCAACTGACCACGGACACGTCTATCAGGCTTTCCAGGCCCTTGAGCTTGCGCAGGATCAGCGTGCGGTGAGCCCAGGGGCAGGCCAGGGAGACATAGAGGTGGTAGCGGCCGGCCTCGGCTGTGAAGCCGCCTTCGCCACTCGGGCCTGGCGCGCCGTCGGCGGTGACCCAGTGGCGGCGTTGCGCCTGTTCGCGCTGGAACGCGCCGTCCGCGCTACTTTCGTACCACTGGTCTTTCCAGTGCCCTTCGATCAGCAAACCCATGACTGGCTCCTTGGCTAATAAGCGTTGGAGCCCAGTCTAAAGGGATGAGTTCGAACTAAAAGCGCAAAGACCGGGGGTTAATCATCGATTAAATCGATTTGTCCCGTGCGATCCAGTATTGCCGGGCCAGTTCAAAGGCCTGCTCCCGTGGGTGACCCAGGCCACGCAAGGCCAGGGCCATGGTGGCGATCAGTGCCAATTGCGGGTAGCTGTCCTCGATGTCGCCGCGCCACACGGCTTTCAAGTGCTCGGGGTCGAGGGTGGCCGGCTTGACGTGGCGTTGGGCGGAGAGGGCGGGCCATTCTTCGTCCCAGCTTTCGCCGCCGGTGGTGCCGTACAGATGGCTGAGGGTGTCGGGGTTGATCTCGACCTCGCCGCCATCGCCCTTGACCACAATCACATTGTCGCCGAGCAGGCCGCTGGCATCGCGGTGCACGCCTTGGTAACCGGGATGGAAAATGCTTTGCAGCCCCAATCGCGCATTCAGCGGATTGAGCAGGCGCGCCAGGGAATGGATCGGCGAGCGCAAGCCCAGGGTGTTGCGCAGGTCGATCATGCGTTGCAACTGCGGCGCCCAGTCACCCAGCGGGATAAAGGCCAGGTTGCCTTTTGCATAGGCAGCCTCGACCTGCTGCCAGTTGCGGCACAAGGGAATCTGCAAACCCCCCAGCAATTGCTCGGTATACAGCCGTCCCGCCGTGTGGGCGCCGCCGCCGTGCATGAGGATGCGCACGCCGTTTTGCGCCAGGCACTTGGCCGCCAGCAGGTACCACGGCAGGTGGCGTTTCTTGCCGGCGTAGGTCGGCCAGTCGACATCCACGTTCAGTGCCGGGGCATCCAGGCGTTCGCGCACGGCTTCGGTGAAACCGGCCAGTTCTTCCGGGCTTTCTTCCTTGTGGCGCAGCAGCATCAGGAAGGCGCCGAGCTGGGTGTCCTCGACTTTTTCGTCGAGCAGCATGCCCATGGCTTCGCGGGCCTCCTCACGGGTGAGGTTGCGCGCACCGCGCTTGCCTTTGCCCAGGATGCGCACGAATGGTGCAAACGGGTGCTCGGCAGGGGTTTGGAGAGTCAGCGGGGCAAAGTCGGTCATAAGCAATTCGTCGGCCTGGGCAGGCCCGCCAGCTTGGCGGCGAGTTTGGCGGGAGTGCCGTTGAACAGTTTGTTGAGGTGCAGGCTGTTGCCCTTTTCCGGGCCCAGCTTCAAGGCGGTGTACTTGATCAGCGGGCGCGTGGCCGGGGACAGCTGGAATTCGCTGTAGAACTGGCGCAAGAGCGTGAGGATTTCCCAATGGTCCGCGGTCAACGCCAGGGGTTCGGCGGCGGCCAGGGCGTTGGCGACTTCCTCGGACCAGGCGTTCAGGTCGACCAGATAGCCGTCCTTGTCCAGTTCCAGGGTGCGTGTGCCTACGGTCAGGGTGTTCATAGCCAGCTGTTGACCTTGTCGTAGTCGAGCGACAACTGCACGAAACCCGGGTAATCGACGCTGTCGGCCCAGTCGGGCAAGGGCAGGTTGCGCGCCTGCATGTCTTCGGCCAGCACAAACACCTTCACGCCTTTGGTTTGCAGCGCCGCGTTGTGCAGCCCATAGGCGCCGTCGCCGCAGAGCAGGATGGCGTCATTAACGCCACAGATACGCAGGCAGCTGTCCAGGCGGCTATCGGTAAACGGGGAGTGGGAAACCACATGTAGAGTCGACATCAGAGGGTTATCACCTGGTCGTAACGGTCAATCAACTGGGAGATCGCAGCGCTGTCCAGCGGCTGTGCGCTGGCGGGCGTCGTGAGGCCGCGTTCGGCCAGGCTATGGTGGCAGGCGAATACCTCGTCGATACCGAACAGGCCCAGCGCCTGCAGGTTGGCGCCGAGGTCCTTCTGCTGCACGGCCTTGGCGTCCTGATGTGGTGCCAGTTGGAACACACCGTCGTCGAGGAACAGCAGGCCGATGGGCAGATCGAAGGCACCGCCAGCCAGCACGATGTCCAGTGCTTCGCGTGCGCCCGGGCCAGACCAAGGTGCCTGGCGGCTGATCACCAATAGGGATTTGGACATGTCACGGCCCTCCAAAACAGATCAGGCGATCGGCGGCCTGGGCGGCGTCGTGCAATTGCCCCAGGCCCGACAGCTCCCACGGCGCATCAAGGTTGACTGCACTGCGTTGATAACGCGTGGCTTCCTCCTCGTTGAGCACGCCACGACGCAAGGCAGCGGCGATGCACACCACGCTGTCGAGTTGGTGCGCGCTGACAAACTCACGCCATTGGCGAGCGATGTCCTGCTCATCCTGGGGCGCAACAACCGAATTGGACGCGCTGTACACGCCGTCCTGGTAGAAAAACAGCCGCACAATCTCATGCCCGCCGGCCAGTGCCGCCCGGGCAAACAGCAGGGCGCGGCGCGAGGAGGGCGCGTGGGCGGCACAAAACACTGCAATCGCAAACTTCATGGAACACTCTGCAAGCAAACGTGGGCCAATGATAAAGCCGCCGCCGCGAAAAAGCCCGCCGTGATCAAAACGGTCACTGTCGGTGACCGTTCCGGCGATTGCCGACCGGCGCAAGGCTGCCTAGTCTGTGGGCATTCAAAACCGAAATGGAGTGCCCATGTCAGGTCCCTTGGCGTCCCTCAAAGTGCTGGATTTTTCCACCTTGCTGCCTGGCCCGTTTGCGTCGCTGTTGCTGGCAGACATGGGCGCCGAGGTGCTGCGTATCGAATCACCCACGCGCATGGACCTGTTGCGCGTACTGCCACCCCACGACCAGGGCACGTCGGCCAGCCACGCCTACCTCAACCGCAACAAGCGCAGCCTGGCGCTGGACCTCAAGCAGGCCGAGGCGCTGGAGATCGTACGGGCGCTGGTCAAGGAATACGACATCCTGCTTGAACAATTCCGCCCTGGGGTGATGGAGCGACTGGGGTTGGGGTATGAGGCATTGAAGGCGATCAACCCCCGGCTGATATATGTATCGATCACCGGTTATGGCCAGACTGGCCCGTACAGGGACCGCGCCGGGCACGACATCAATTACCTGGCGCTGGCCGGGGTGGCCAGCTACACCGGGCGCCGGGACAGCGGCCCGTTGCCACTGGGCGTACAACTGGCGGATGTGGGCGGCGGGTCGCTGCATGCGGTAGTGGGGCTGCTCGCGGCGGTCATCGCCCGGCAGCAGAGCGGGGTAGGCCAGTACCTGGATGTGAGCATGACCGACTGCTCGTTCAGCCTGAACGCCATGGCGGGTGCGGGCTTCCTGGCGTGCGATGTCGAGCCTGAACGCGAAAGCCATGTGCTGAACGGTGGCAGTTTTTACGATTATTACCGCTCGCGGGATGGGCGTTGGATGTCGGTCGGCAGTCTGGAGCCTGGGTTTATGCAGCAACTCTGTGACGCGCTGGGACGGCCGGAGTTGGCGGCGCTGGGCCTGTCGCCCACACTCAAGCAGGCGCTGCAGGTTGAATTCGAGAAACGTAGCTTTGATGAGTTGTGTGAGTTGTTTGCCGGGGTGGATGCGTGTGTGGAGCCGGTGTTGAGCCTGAGTGAAGCGGTGCAACATCCGCAGTTAAGGGCGCGGGCGTTGGTCAGTCAGGTGCCCAGGGGGGATGGCTCGAGCCAGGCGCAGATTGCCTGCCCGTTGAAGTTCTCGGAGGGGTTGCCAGCGCCCAGGCATATAGGCGCTGCTGTGGGGGCGCACAGTGATGAGGTGCTGGCGGAGTTGGGGTTCAGTGTTCAGCGCATACAGGATCTGCGGCGGACCAAGGTAGTAGGGTGACTGGACCGACGCAATCGGGAGCAAGCTCCCTCCCACACTCGATAGGCGGCGTGGTCAACAGGTGGGAGGGGGCTTGCCCCCGATGAGGCCCTCATTCCACCCGGGTTTCACCGGTAAACACCAGCGTCTGCCGGCACCGCCTGCACAAATACCTTCGGCCCTGAGCCACCATGCCATGGCGCTGGGGCGAGAACGGAAAGTCACTGTCCGCGCACGGGCACTTGTAGATATAGCGGGTCACCTGGCGGCGCTTCACGGCATAGGTGTGGCAACGGTCCGGCGGCAGTTCGTAGACCCCGCGCATGATCAATTGCCATTCCTCGCCATGGGGCTGGATGCGTTCACCAAACAACTGGTGGGCAATCAGGTGCGCCACTTCATGGGCTACGGTCTGCTTGAGGAAATGTTGGCTGTTTTCTCGGTACAACTGTGGGTTGAAGCGCAGCAGGTTCTCGTGCAAATGCGCGACACCGGCCTTCTGGCCCCGCAGCTTGAGGCTGACCTGGGGACGTTTGAAGCTTCGTTTGAAAAAGGATTCGGCTAGCAGGAAACAATCTTCGACGCGGGTATTGAGTTGCTCGGGCATGCTGTACATATCTCCAGAGACGCCCAGTATGCCGCAAAGCTGGGTGTTTCCGAATCTGTCAGGCGCCGAATGGTCATGCATGATGCACAAAGCCACCTTGCGGTGGCTTTGCCCACGGTTCATCTGCTCAGTTGGTATAGATCGGGCCTACGCCCAAGCCCCAGACAATCACGGTAAAGGCCATGATCGCCACCAGCACCACCAGCCCCACGGCCAGTATGGAACTGGAAAACAGGAAGCCTTCATCCGGATCAATGTTCATAAAGGTCGGCACACCTACATAAAGCAGGTACACCGTGTAGCAGATGGCCGCCGTGCCTACCACCATGCCCAGCCACATATGTGGATAGAGCGCCGCCAGCCCGCCGATGAACAGTGGCGTGGCGGTGTAGGTGGCAAACGCCACGCAGCGGGCCATGCTCGGGTTGGCGTCATAGGTACGCGCCATCCAGTGAATGAATGCACCCATCACCGCCACGCCGGCGAGCATCGCGGCGTAGGACATGATGGTCATCCACAGTGCGCTTTCCTGAGTCAGCATCACTGGCGCGCGGTTGCCGATGACCCAGCCGACCTGGGTGGTACCGATAAACGCGGAAACGGCGGGAATCGCCGCGAGAATCAGGGTGTGAGTGAGGTACATGTGGCCGATGCTTTCTTCTTTATCGCCACGGATTTCCCGCCATTCCTGGTCGGGATGGGTAAAAAGCCCCACGACGTGATGGATCATGCCAGTCACTCCTGTCGTTATTGCCATCGCCCCCCATCGGAGCGCCCACGAGCCAAATGGCCTCAAAGGTCCTGGATAGCTGTGCGACCTCTTGTCGCAGTATAGGAAGGGATGACCGGAATAACTGTAGGGCCTTTAGAGCAAATTGCGCTGTAAACGTTGGGGTTAATCGCAGATTGGAATGCAGCCCCCTCCCACATTGGAACTCGGTGATTCTTATCGGTAAAATGCTGGGCTTTTCGTCACACACCTCCAGCGGATCCAAGCGCCATGGGCACTCTTACGGTCAACCAGAACAAACTGCAAAAACGCCTGCGTCGCCTGGCCGGTGAAGCGGTCGCCGATTTCAATATGATCGAGGACGGCGACAAGGTCATGGTCTGCCTCTCCGGCGGCAAAGACAGCTACACCATGCTCGACGTGCTGTTGCACCTGCAAAAGGTCGCACCGATCAAGTTCGAGATCGTCGCCGTCAACATGGACCAGAAACAACCGGGCTTCCCTGAGCATGTGCTGCCGGCCTACCTCAAGGAACTGGGCATCGAGTACCACATCGTCGAGAAAGACACCTACTCGGTGGTCAAGGAACTGATCCCGGAAGGCAAGACCACCTGCTCGCTGTGTTCGCGCCTGCGCCGTGGCACGCTGTACACCTTCGCCGATGAGATTGGCGCGACCAAGATGGCCCTGGGGCATCATCGCGACGATATCGTCGAGACCTTCTTCCTGAATATGTTCTTCAACGGCTCGCTCAAGGCCATGCCGCCCAAGCTGCGTGCCGATGACGGGCGCAACGTGGTGATCCGCCCGCTGGCGTATTGCAACGAGAAAGACATCCAGGCTTACTCCGACTTCAAGCAATTCCCGATCATCCCGTGCAACCTGTGTGGCTCCCAGGAGAACCTGCAGCGCCAGGTGGTCAAGGAAATGCTGCTGGACTGGGAGCGCAAGACCCCGGGCCGCACCGAAAGCATCTTCCGCAGCCTGCAGAACGTTATCCCCTCACAGTTGGCCGACCGCAACCTGTTCGACTTCACCAGCCTGAAAATCGATGAGACCGCCGCGTCGCGCTTCGTCAATGTTGTGAACCTCTGAGCCCATTCAAGGCTCTGACACACGGCGCTCGCGGGCGCCGTTTTCCATTCAATTGCCAGGAGAGGGCATGCGCGATTACAAGTGGCTGCACGAATATTGTCTGAACCGCTTCGGTTCGGCGGCCGAGCTGGAAGCCCACCTGCCTGTGCCCAAGACTGCGGCGCAATTACGCAAGATCAGTGATGATCGCTACCTGTCGACCCTGGCGTTGCGCGTGTTTCGTGCAGGCTTGAAGCACAGCGTGGTGGACGCCAAGTGGCCGGCGTTCGAAAAGGTGTTTTTCGGCTTCGATCCGGAAAAAGTCGTACTGATGGGCGCCGAGCACCTGGAGCGGCTGATGCAGGACACCAGCATCATCCGCCATCTGGGCAAGCTCAAGAGCGTGCCGCGCAATGCGCAGATGATCCTGGATATCGAGCAGGAGAAGGGCAGCTTCGGCGCGTTTATCGCCGATTGGCCGGTGACCGACATTGTCGGCTTGTGGAAGTACCTGAGCAAACACGGCCACCAGCTCGGCGGGTTGTCAGCGCCGCGCTTTTTACGCATGGTCGGCAAGGATACCTTTGTGCCGAGTTATGACGTAGTGGCGGCGTTGAACGCGCAGAAGATCGTCGACAAGGCGCCGACCAGCCTGCGCGACCTGGCGACGGTGCAGGGCGCGTTCAACCAGTGGCACGCCGAGAGTGGACGGCCGATGTGCCAGTTGTCGATGATGTTGGCGTACACCGTCAACCATTGAGGCCGGGATGATGCCATCGGGGGCAAGCCCCCTCCCACATTGGATAGGCGGCGCGGTAACAGTGTGGGAGGGGGCTTGCCCCCGATGAGGGGCTTCAGGCCGCTGCCAACCGCCGGTTCAACTGATGCCGCCAGCGCACATACAACAGTGCCGTGCAAAACACCGCCAGGCTCGCCAGCATCTCCAGCACCCCGAACCACTGCCGGTTCGGGTCATACGCCGCCAGCGCGCCCTTGATGAAATACAGGTTCACCACAAAGCACATCCATGAGTGCCCGCGCGCGCTGCCCAGCAGCATGCCTGGCGCCAGCACCAGCAAGGGCACCAGTTCGATCAGCAGGATCACCCACGGCCGTGCGCCGTGCAGATCAGCAACGAACAGGTAGTACACGCACAGCAACCCCACCAGGCCAAAAAACGCCAGCAGGCTCAGCGCGCGAGCAATTCTGACCCGTGGCTCCAACCACGCCTGGGGCGGCAGGACCTTAGGCTTCCTGGCCACGACCGCCCTCCAGCAGGGTGGCGGTGTTCGCCAGGCGTAGCCCCAGGGCGCGGCACAGGGCGATCTCATGCTGGTCGAGCATGCGCTTGCCGTCCGGCCCGGCGTGATGGCTGGCACCATAGGGCGTGCCGCCGCCCTGGGTATCGAGCAAGGCCTGTTCGCTGTAGGGCAGGCCGGTGATCAGCATGCCGTGGTGCAGCAACGGCAGCAGCATCGACATCAGCGTGGTTTCCTGGCCGCCGTGCAGGCTGGCCGTGGAGGTAAACACCCCGGCCGGCTTGCCGACGAGGGCGCCGGTGAGCCACAGGTTGCTGGTGCCGTCGATGAAGTACTTGAGCGGCGCGGCCATGTTGCCGAAGCGGGTCGGGCTGCCCAGGGCCAGGCCGGAGCAGTGTTTCAGGTCGTCGAGGCTGGCATACAGCGCGCCTTCCTCCGGAATGCTCGGTGCCACGGCTTCGCACTCGGTGGAGATCGCCGGCACGGTGCGCAAGCGTGCCTCCATCCCGCCTTGCTCGATGCCCCGGGCAATCTGCCGGGCCATTTCGCTGACCGAGCCATTGCGGCTGTAATACAGCACCAGCACATACGGCGACGTCACGGCAGGATCTCCAGTACGTTTTCCGGCGGCCGGCCGATGACGGCTTTGTCGGCGGTTTCCAGGATCGGGCGTTCCATCAATTTCGGGTGATCGGCAATGGCGGCGATCAACTGGGCTTCGCTGAGGCTGGCGTCGGCCAGGTTCAGGGTTTTGTATTCATCTTCGCCGGTGCGCAGCAGTTGGCGCGCGCTGATACCCAGCTTGCCGAGCAGCGCCTTGAGTTGCGCGGCGTCCAGCGGGGTTTCCAGGTAGCGTACGACGGTGGGGGTGAGGCCACGGGCCTCCAGCAGCTCCAGCGCACCGCGGGATTTCGAGCAGCGCGGGTTGTGATAAAGCGTCAGATCGGTCATGTGCGGGTCGCATCTTGCGTAAGGTGGCGGGTATTCTACCCGTGCAGCGACCTGTCCTTAAACCGTAAGAGGCGATAGGCCGCAGCCAACGTTCATTTTTGCGAAGGATTACCCCATGACAAGGCGACTGATCGGTGCATTGGCGATCATCACAACCCTGCTGCTCAGCGGCTGCGGTAACGATTACGGCGTTGACCAATTTGGCAAGAAGGTGGCGTCCGAACGCTTGGACAAGCAGTGGCTGGTGGTCAATTACTGGGCCGAATGGTGTGGTCCGTGCCGCACGGAAATCCCCGAGCTCAATGCCTTGGCCGAACAGTTGAAGGCGCAGAACGTGGGCGTGTTCGGGGTCAACTTCGACAATGTCCAGGGCGAAGAGCTGAAAGCCGCCAGCGACAAGCTGGGCATCAAGTTCACGGTGCTGGCGCAGAACCCGGAAGAGATTTTCGATATTCCACGCAGCGAAGCGTTGCCGGTGACCTACATCATCGATGACAAGGGCAAGGTGCGCGAGACGTTGATGGGCGAGCAGACGGCGGAAGGCGTGCTGGCCAGGCTCAAGGCCTTGCGCGGCTAGGGGCTACCCGGAATCAAATGTGGGAGGGGGCTTGCCCCCGATAGCTGTGTGTCAGTCACTCCATCAGTTGACTGTTACACCGCCATCGGGGGCAAGCCCCCTCCCACATTTAGCTTCCATCAATCCATGGATTGGGAAAATCAGCCTTCTTCGAGCCACAGGCGGATCGGTTTGCCCTCGGCCGGCCAGAACCGGGTCTGCTCGATCGGCGAGATATCCCAGCGCTGCACGCCTTGCAGGGCCTGGAAGAAGCGGTGTTCCTGTTCCATCAACGCTTCGGCGCAGAGTTTGCGGGTGCTGCCGATCTGGCCGAAGCTGAGCTTTTGACCGTCGACGGTGTAGGGCGCGAACCAATGGTTGCAGCCGCCGTTGCCATAGGCGCGACCATCGGCGCCGAGGGTGACGGTCAGGTGCGCGTAATCCATCAGCGGCCGCTCGCCAATCCATTCCACCACGTAGCTGTGATCCTGTTTGAGCTTGACCGCGTCGCCGGCACAGCCGGTCAGGCCCGCCCCGAGGGCGGCGAGCAGAAACAGGCCTCTCATTGCGCAGCCTTCTGGCATTTCGGGCAGCGGTGCTTGTCGCCCTCGCTGGTCCAGCCCAACTCGGCGATCCGCGCATTGGCGGCCGGTTGCAGCGGTTCTTTGGTCAGCTTGGTTTCCACCGCAAACTCGAAGTCCAACACGGCGTCGCAGCTGTCGCAGTTGACCTTCCAGGTGTGAATCTCCAACTCCCCGAACTTCGGCCCCTGGGCCATGGCGACCCACTGGCCCGCCGGGCGGATGGAGTAGCGCGCGTCACCTTCGACGGTGAGGCGCATCGACAGGGTTTTACTGCCGCGCAGGGAGACGATCAGAACGTCGCCATGCTTGATCGAGCCACCGTTGCCGGTGACCTGGTAACGGCCCGGCACCAGGGCGCGGCATTCGATCAGGGTGTGTTGCGGGCTCAGCAAACTGAAGCGGAAATCGTGTTCGGCCATGGATCCTCCAAATAGGCGCGGCATCCTATCACGGGTGCTGGCTCATCATGAGCCTGGTATGTAACCACTGATCATCCTTCGACGAGGTTCTGTGCCCGGCCATCGGCCCAGGCGGCAATGTTGGCCAACGTCGTGCCGGCGATGGCGGCCAGGGCCTCGCGGGTCAGAAACGCCTGGTGGGCAGTGATGATCACGTTAGGGAAGGTCAGCAGGCGTGCGAGCACGTCGTCCTGCAAGGGCAGATCAGAGCGGTCCTCGAAAAACAACTGCGCTTCTTCCTCATAGACATCCAGACCGAGGTAGCCGAGCTGGCCGTCCTTGAGCGCCTTGATCAGCGCCGGGGTGTCGACCAGCCCACCGCGACCGGTGTTGATCAGCATCGCACCCGGTTGCATCTGCGCCAGGGAGCGGGCGTTGATCAGGTGTTTGCTGTCGGCGGTGAGCGGGCAGTGCAGGCTGATGATCTGCGCCTGGGCCAGCAGTTCGGGCAGGCTCACGTACTGCGCGCCCAGGGCCTGGACCTGCGGGTTGGGGAAGGGGTCGTAGGCCAGCAGCCGGCAGCCGAAGCCGGCCATGATGTTGGCGAAGGTGGCGCCGATCTGTCCGGTGCCGACCACGCCGACGGTCTTGCCCACCAGGTCGAAACCGGTGAGGCCATGCAGGCTGAAATCGCCGTCGCGGGTACGGTTGCAGGCGCGGGGCAGGCGGCGGTTGAGGGCGAGGATCAGCGCGACGGCGTGTTCGGCCACCGCATGGGGCGAGTAGGCCGGTACGCGCACGATGGTCAGGCCCAGGCGCTTGGCGGCGGCCAGGTCCACATGGTTGTAGCCCGCCGAGCGCAGGGCGATCAACCGCGTGCCGCCCTTGGCCAACTGCTCCAGCACCGGGGCGCTGAGGTCATCGTTGATAAAGGCGCAGACTACCTCGTGATGTTCGGCCAGGGCCACGGTGTCGAGGTTGAGCCGGGCGGGCTGGAATTGCAGCTCCAGGCCTACGGGCAACGGTTCGCCGAGAAAGCTGTCGCGGTCGTAGGTTTGGCTGCTGAATAGAATCACGCGCATCAAAAGGCTCCCCGCAATTAATCAGTTGGAAACGCTGGACAACTGTGGGAGGGGGCTTGCCCCCGATTAGGGTGTGTCAGCTACAGATGCTTCGACTGATACGACGCTATCGGGGCAAGCCCCCTCCCACAGCTGATCGGCGTCAAAGTCTCTCAGGCGCTGACCCGCGCCTCGCTGGCCAGCCGTGCAATCGCCATGTCCAGTTCGTCCAGCGCATGCATGGCCTTGGCGTCATCCTGCTTGAGCAGGGTTTCGGCACGGTGGCAGGCGGCGCGCAGTTGCGGTACGCCACAGTAACGGGTGGCGCCGTGCAGACGATGCACCCGTTCAATGAGGGCGTTGTTGTCGTTGGCGTCACGGGCAATGGTGATGGCGAGTCGGTCGGCTTCCAGGGAGGCAAGCAACATGGCGAGCATGTCTGCTGCCAAATCAGCCTTGCCGGCCGCCAGGCGCAGACCTTCCTCGTGATCGAGCACCGGAAATTGCACGCCAGGGCCGAGGTTGTCGGTCGCGCGCTCCGGCCCCTGATTGCGCAGGGCCAGGCCGGTCCATTTCAACACCACCTGGGCCAGTTGGCGTTCGCTGATGGGTTTGGTCAGGTAGTCGTCCATGCCGCTTTGCAGCAAGGCGCGTTTTTCGTTGGCCATGGCGTGGGCGGTGAGGGCGACTACCGGCAATGGCGTGCCGCTGCGTTCGCTTTCCCACTGGCGGATCGCCTCGGTGCTTTGGCGGCCGTCCATGCCGGGCATTTGCACATCCATCAGCACCAGGTCGAAGGTGTCCTGCTTCACCGCGTCGATGGCCGCATAACCGCTTTCCACGGCGCGTACCCGGGCGCCCATGTCTTCCAGCAGGGTCTGGACCAGCAACAGGTTCGCCGGGTTGTCATCCACACACAGTACACGCGGTGCCCGGCTGGACAAGGGTTCGCCGGGTTCGCTGCGCGTGGGGCGCGGGCTGATCAGGTCGGACAAGGCACGCCGCAATTTGCGCGTACAGGCCGGCTTGGCCTGCAATTGGCTGTTGGGATTGGGTACGGACTGATTGAACAGCATCTGTTCGGTGGTGGGGCACAGCACCAGCACTTTGCAGCCCAGGTGTTCGAGGTCCCACAGGTGCTGGTTGAGGCGCTCGGGCGGGATGTCGTTGGCAGTAACACCAAGGACCGCAAGGTCAATGGCTTGCTCGGTCTGGTGGGCACTGGTAATGCCGTTGGTCAGGCTTTCCAGGCTGGTGAACGGCGTGACGTCCAGGCCGCAGTCTTCCAATTGGTGTTGCAGCGCCTGGCGTGCCAATTCGTGGTTTTCCAGCAAGGCGACACGATGGCCCAGCAGGGGCGCCGACGGCAGGTCTTCCACGTCGTCGCGGGTCTTGGGCAGGTTGAGGCTGATCCAGAACTCCGAGCCTTCGCCCGGCGTGCTGTCGACGCCGATTTCGCCGCCCATCTGTTCGATCAGGCGCTTGGAAATCACCAGGCCCAAGCCCGTGCCGCCGGGTTGGCGCGACAGTGAGTTGTCAGCCTGGCTGAAGGCCTGGAACAGGGCACGCACGTCCTGGTTGGACAGGCCGATGCCGGTGTCCTGCACGCTGATGCGCAATTGCACGCTGTCTTCCTGCTCGTCCTCGATCATCGCTCGCGCCACGATGGTGCCTTCGCGGGTGAACTTGATCGCGTTGCTGATCAGGTTGGTGAGGATCTGCTTGAGGCGCAGCGGGTCGCCGACCAATGCCAGCGGCGTGTCGCGGTAGACCAGGCTGACAAGTTCGAGCTGTTTGGCATGGGCGGCGGGGGCGAGGATGGTCAGGGTGTCTTGCAGCAAGTCCCGCAGGTTGAACGGAATGCTGTCGAGGACCAGCTTGCCGGCTTCGATTTTCGAGAAGTCGAGGATCTCGTTGATGATGCCCAGCAGGTTGTCGGCGGATTTTTCGATGGTGCCCAGGTAGTCGAGTTGACGCGGGGTCAGCTCGCTCTTTTGCAGCAAGTGGGTAAACCCCAGGATGCCGTTGAGCGGCGTGCGGATCTCATGGCTCATGTTGGCCAGGAACTCCGACTTGATGCGACTGGCCTCCAGCGCCTCCTTGCGCGCCAGGTCCAGCTCGATGTTCTGGATCTCGATGGTTTCCAGGTTCTGGCGTACGTCTTCGGTGGCCTGGTCGATGCTGTGTTGCAGTTCTTCCTGGGCGTTCTGCAGGGTCTCGGCCATGCGGTTGATGCCAGAGGCGAGCTGGTCCAGTTCCTGGCTGCCCAGGGGCGGCAGGCGGGTTTCCAGGTTGCCGTCCTTGAGCTGGGCCACGGCTTGCTTGATCTGGCCGATCGGCGCGTTGATGGTGCGGCTGATGCGCAGCGCCAGTGCCGCGGTGCAGATCAGGCCGATGGCGATCAGCAGCAGGCTGGCGAACAGGCTGCGGTAGCCACGCAGCAACATGCCATTGTGGGACAGTTCCACCTCGACCCAGCCCAGCAGGCGGTCGGCTTCATCCGGGATCAGGTCGCCGGCGAGGTTGCGATGGCGGCCAAACACCGGCAGCAGGTAGCGCGTGGCGTCATTGCCGGTGCGTTGCAACAGGTGTGAGCTGTTGCCGATGGGTGCCTGGTTGAGCATGGTCGGGCCGGCGTGGGCGAGGGTCGCACGGTCCGGGCTGAGGAACGACACGGTGCGCACGTCCGGCTGCTCCAGGGACTGGGTGGCGATGCGCTCCAGCAGGTCGGTGTTGCGTGCACTCAAGGCGGGCGCCACCAGTGGCGCCAACTGCTCGGCGATCATTTCGCCACGTTGCAGCAACTGGGTCTGCAGTTCCGACAACTGCATCCAGGTGAAATAGCCGCCCAGCAACGAAGCCATCAGGCTGGTCGGTAATAAGGTCAGCAACAGTACGCGGCCTTTTATCCCCATTCTTGTCAGCACGCCACTCTCCTGCTACCACATTGATATCGACGATTCACACGGGCATCCGGCCCGCGCCACCTGCGCAGTGTAGCCATTTGCGCAGCGTGGAATCTTGCAAATTAATGACATACGGCAATCTTCGCGCCATTCGGCGCCCGGTGGCGATTGCCTGTGGCGGGGTAATCTTGAATAATCAGCCATTGAGAATGACTTGCAGATACTAATGAATCCCGCAGCAATTGGCCTACCCAGTATCCTGACTATTGAAGATGACCCCGTGCTGGGCGCTTATGTCCATGAGCACCTGGGCCGCTGTGGTTTCCACGTGACCTGGTGCCAGAATGGCCAGCAGGGCCTGCAGATGGCGCGCGAGCAGGCCTTTGACGTGGTGTTGATGGATATCCTGTTGCCGGGGATGGACGGCCTGTCGATCCTCACTCATCTGCGCCAGAGCCATTCGATCCCGGTGATCCTGATGTCTGCACTGGGCGCCGAAGCCGATCGCATCAGTGGTTTTCGCCTGGGGGCCGATGACTATCTGCCCAAGCCGTTCAGCATGATCGAGCTGCGCGTACGCATCGAAGCCATCCTGCGCCGGGTGGCCCTCGACCGGCGTCCGCTGCCGATCTCGGCGCCGGTGCACGACGATGCCCGCACCCTGCGTTTCGATGATGAACGGTGTGATGTCTTCCATCTTGACCACTGGGCCGGCTTGACCCGCAGCGAATTCCGCCTGCTGGAAACCCTGCATCGCAACAGCGAAGAAGTCCTCAGCAAACCTTTCCTGTACCAGCATGTGCTGCAACGCGGTTATGCGCCCCATGACCGCAGCCTCGACATGCATATCAGCCAGATCCGCCGCAAGCTCAAGGCGATCAACTACACCGAGCGCGAAGTGCGCACGGTGTGGGGCAAGGGCTATGTGCTGAGCGGTCACGATGACGGGCTTTGAACGCCCCTTGAAACGGCTGCCGGGCCGGCACTCGTTATTCTGGAAGCTGGCCTGCCTGCTGATCGCCTTTTGCTTGCTGATGATCTGGCTCAGTTGGTCCTGGGGCCGCTACATGGAGCAGAAGAACGCCTACCTGTCCGATGAGGCGCGAGTCACCTTGAGTGGTTATGCGGTCGCGGCTGAGCAGGCGTGGAGTCGCGATGGCAGTGTCGGCGTCGACGCTTGGCTGCAGGCGATGGGCAAGCGTGAAAGTACCTGGATAGGCGTGATCGGCAATGACCTGCAATCGTTGAGCAGCATCCCGCTGAGCGACAACGAAAGCCAGCGACTGACCTTTCTGCGTGGGTTGGATTGGCCGGTGAGCCGGCATGTCAAAGGCCTGCCATGGCTGAAGATCCCGTTTCCGACCGACCCCCATGCGGGGTCGCTGGTGATCGAGTTACCCCAGCGCTTTATGCCGGGGCGCTACCAACTGTTCTGGCGAGTGGTGACCAACGGGGTGATTCCCGGCCTGTTTACCCTGTTGCTGTGCATCGGCCTGTATCGGCTGCTGATCATGCCCCTCAATCAACTGCGCGAGCAGGCCAATGCCTGGCGCGCCGATCAGTTGAATACGCGGTTGTCCCACGACGCCACCAGTCGCCAGGATGAGTTGGGCGAACTGGGGCGAGCGTTCGACCATATGTCCGAGCGTTTGCAGGGCACCGTGGTGTTGCAGCAACAGTTGCTGCGAGACATGTCCCATGAGCTGCGCACCCCGCTGAGTCGACTGCGAGTGGCCTGTGACAGTGAGCAAGACCTGACGCAGCTGCGCGAGCGGCTCGGCCGTGAAATCGACGCGATGCAACGCCTGGTGGAAGACAGCCTGCAACTGGCCTGGCTCGACACCGAACGGGCGCCGCTGCCCCAGGAAGCTATCCAGCTTCAAGCGCTGTGGGACATGTTGCGCGAAAACGCCTGCTATGAGAGCGACTGGCCAGCGTCGCGGCTGCCATGCCTGCTGGGGGTGGACTGCTGGGTGCGAGGCAACCTGAATGCGTTGGCCCAGGCTTTGGAAAACATCTTGCGCAACGCTATCCGCCATTCACCGTCGGGCGGTGTGGTCAGCCTGGACGGGCGTCGCGAAGGTGATTGTTGGCATGTCTGGCTGGAGGATCAGGGCGGCGGGATCGATGAAGGGGATCTGGAACGGATCTTCGCGCCTTTTACTCGCCTGGACGGTTCACGCCCCGGCGATGGCGGCTTCGGACTGGGCCTGAGCATCGCCCGCAACGCCGTGCAGCGCCAGGACGGCAGCCTGTGGGCGGAAAATACCGGGCAAGGCCTGCGCGTGCACCTGCGCTTGCGGGCCTGCTAATCGCGACGCTGTTTGCGCTTTTTCCACTGGTGGGCCACCCACCAGCGCCAGTAGCCCATGGTCAGGCAATAGGCGAGCGCGCCCAGCACCAGCCCCAACACCACTGAACCCAGCAGGAACGGCTGCCACAAGGTGCTCAGTTGGCCACTGATCCATTCCCAGGTCAGATCGTCGGGCAGGCTGCGCGGTGGCACGTTCATCAGCCAGGCGCCGGTCATGTAGGTGCAGATAAAGACCACCGGCATGGTGATCGGGTTGGTCAGCCACACCAGGCTGACGGCGATGGGCATGTTGCCGCGCACGGTGATCGCCAGGACCGCGGCTAACAGCATCTGCAAGGGGATTGGGATAAACGCGGCGAACAAACCCACGGCCATTGCGCGTGCGACCGAGTGTCGGTTCAGGTGCCAGAGGTTCGGGTCATGCAGCAACGTGCCGAGAAACTGTAATGACTTATGTTCCCTGATACTCGTGGGATCGGGCATGTACCGTTTGAATAAGCGCCGGGGCATAAGGGATCCAGGTCAGTTCGAGGGGCAAGTATGCCCGCATTCTATAAACAGAAAATTCAGACTTTGTGACAAAACATCATAGGCCGCCCTGGGCATCCGGCTAAGACTGAGTGGATCACTTGAAAAGGATGATTCATGAGGACAGGGATGTGCGCGTTTGCGCTGGGGCTGCTGGCCCTGCGTTTTTTGCCGGCGTTGCCGCCTATGGGATGGCTGGTTGCCTGGCCGGTGCTGGCGTTGATGTTGTTGCCGTTTCGTACCTACCCACTGGCGTTTTTCCTGCTGGGGCTGAGTTGGGCATGCCTCAGCGCACAGTGGGCGCTGGATGATCGTCTGATGCCTGCCCTGGATGGCCAGACGCGCTGGCTGGAGGGCCGGGTGATCGGGTTGCCGCGACAGACGGGCGAAGGTGTGCGCTTCGAACTGGCCGATAGCCGGTCGCGCAATGCCCGCTTACCCAAACGCATCCGCGTGTCCTGGCGTGGCGGGCCGCCGGTGCGCAGCGGTGAACGTTGGCGCCTGGCGGTTACCCTCAAGCGTCCGACCGGGTTGCTGAATTTCCACGGGTTTGATCAGGAAGCCTGGCTGTTGGCCCAGCGCATCGGCGCCACGGGCTCGGTCAAGGATGGCGAGCGCCTGGCGCCAGCCCGCAATGCCTGGCGCGACAGCGTGCGTCAGCGCCTGCTGGCGGTGGATGCCCAAGGCCGGGAAGCAGGCCTGGTTGCCCTGGTACTGGGCGACGGCTCAGGGTTGGCCGCTGCCGACTGGCACGTGTTGCAGGACACGGGCACCGTGCATCTGCTGGTCATTTCCGGCCAGCACATCGGTTTGCTGGCGGGTTTGATCTATGGGCTGATCGCCGGGTTGGCCCGCTACGGTTGCTGGCCGCGAACCTGGCCGTGGTTGCCCTGGGCGTGTGGCCTGGCGTTCAGCGCTGCGTTGGGCTACGGCTGGCTCGCAGGGTTTGGCGTGCCGGTGCAACGGGCTTGTGTGATGGTCGGGTTGGTGTTGGTGTGGCGGCTGCGCTTCCGGCATCTGGGGCTGTGGTGGCCGTTGCTGCTGGCGCTCAACGGGGTGCTGGTGCTGGAGCCGTTGGCCAGTTTGCAGCCCGGGTTCTGGTTGTCGTTTGCGGCGGTGGCGGTGCTGATTCTGGCGTTTGGTGGGCGGTTGGGGCCGTGGAGCCTGTGGCAGGCATGGACCCGACCGCAGTGGCTGATTGCCATTGGGCTGTTTCCGGTGTTGTTGGTGTTGGGACTGCCCATCAGCCTGAGCGCACCGCTGGCCAACCTCGTGGCTGTGCCGTGGATCAGCCTGGTGGTGTTGCCGCTGGCGCTATCGGGGACCGCATTGCTGCCATTGCCATTTATTGGCGAAGGTCTTCTGTGGCTGGCGGGCGGCGCTCTGGATGGTTTGTTCAGGGGGCTGGCGTGGCTCGCCGGACACATGCCGGCGTGGATTCCGGCGCAAGTACCATTGGGTTACTGGCTGGTGAGTCTGCTGGGTGTCGTGTTGCTACTGCTGCCCAAGGGCGTGCCGTTTCGCGTATTAGGCTGGCCGATGCTGTTGCTGGCGGTGTACCCTCCGCGGGCGATGGTGCCCCACGGGCAGATGGAGGTGGTGCAGTTGGACGTGGGGCAGGGGCAGTCGCTGATTCTGCGCACGCGCCACCATGCATTGCTTTACGACGCCGGACCGCGTACCGGAACCTTTGATCTGGGCGCGCGCGTGGTGCTGCCGTCGTTACGAAAACTCGGGGTGAGGGCATTGGACCTGATGCTGCTCAGCCACGCCGATGCGGATCATGCCGGCGGCGCGGCGGCGATTGCCACGGGCATACCGATCAAGCGCGTGGTGGGCGGGGAAACCGATGGGCTGCCGGCATTTATCGGTACGCAACCTTGCGTCAGCGGTGAGCGATGGACCTGGGACGGGGTAACGTTCGAACTCTGGCAGTGGCCTGGAGCTATCAGTGGTAACGCAAAGTCCTGCGTGTTGCAGGTGCAGGCCAATGGCGAGCGCCTGTTGCTGACCGGCGACATCGACCGCGAAGCCGAACAGGCCATGCTCGCGTCGCCTCTGGCGGTGCCCACCGAGTGGCTGCAAGCGCCCCACCATGGCAGTCGCAGCTCTTCGTCCTGGGCGTTTGTCGAGCGGCTCTCCCCCCGTAATGTGCTGATCTCGCGGGCGCGCGGCAATGCGTTCGGCCATCCCCATCCGCAGGTGCTGGAACGTTACCAGCGGCTCGGCAGCCAAGTGTATGACAGCGCCGAGCAGGGGGCCGTGCGTGTGCAACTGGGAGCATTCGCGCCACCGGTCGTTGCGCGCAGTCAACGCAGGTTCTGGCGCGAGCGCTTACCCTAGGGGTTCAAGGCCTCGGCGGATGGGGTCTGTAGCCGACGCACCTATATGGTAAAGTGGCGCACTTTTTCGAGGGGACATTCACTGTGTGGGAATTGGTCAAATCCGGCGGCTGGATGATGTTGCCGATCATCATGAGCTCCATCGCCGCACTCGGCATCGTCGCCGAACGCTTGTGGACCCTGCGCGCCAGCCGCGTGACCCCCGAGCATCTGCTGGGGCAGGTCTGGGGCTGGATCAAGAACAAGCAACTGGACAAGGAAAAGCTCAAGGAACTGCGCGCCAACTCCCCGTTGGGTGAGATCCTTGCCGCAGGCCTGGCCAATTCCAAGCATGGTCGCGAGATCATGAAGGAGTGCATCGAAGAGGCCGCCGCCCGTGTCATTCATGAACTGGAGCGCTACATCAACGCCCTCGGCACCATCGCCGCCATGGCGCCATTGCTCGGCTTGCTCGGCACGGTGTTGGGCATGATCGACATTTTCAGTTCGTTCATGGGCTCCGGCATGACCACCAACGCGGCCGTGCTGGCCGGTGGTATCTCCAAGGCACTGATCACTACGGCGGCCGGCCTTATGGTGGGTATTCCTTCGGTGTTCTTCCACCGTTTCCTGCAACGCCGCATTGATGAGCTGGTGGTGGGCATGGAGCAGGAAGCCATCAAGTTGGTGGAAGTGGTGCAGGGCGACCGCGACGTGGATCTGGTTGGGGGCAAAGCGTGAAATTTCGCCGCAAGCAACGGGAAAATGTCGATATCAACCTCGCGTCGCTGATCGACGTGGTGTTTATCCTGCTGCTGTTTTTTGTCGTCACCACGACTTTCACCCGGCAAACCGAGCTGCGCGTCGACCTGCCGGAAGCCGTGAGCGGTTCGCCGGCCGAAGACCAGCAAGTCAAGCAACTGGACATCGCCATCAGCGCCGACGGGGTGTTTTCGGTGAATAACCAATTGCTGGAGAAAAACGACCTTGCCAGCTTGATGGAAGCCTTGCAGAAAGAGTCCGGCGGCGACACGCAGTTGCCGCTGTCCATCAGTGCCGATGGCAAGACCCAGCACCAGGCTGTGATCACCGCGATGGACGCTGCCGGCAAGCTCGGTTTCAGCCACTTGCGCATGAGTACCGTCGAGGCGGCGAGCCAACCCTGATGGCCATGTCCGATCGTTTGCTCAAGGCCTGGTACGAGGGCCACCCGGCACTTTCGCTACTGCGGCCGCTGGAGTCCCTGTATCGCCGGGTGGTGCAGCGCAAGCGCGCACGGTTCCTGGCGGGAGAGGGTGATATTTACCAATCGCCGGTGCCGGTGGTGGTGGTCGGTAATATTACCGTGGGCGGCACCGGCAAGACGCCGTTGATCCTGTGGTTGATCGAACACTGTCGGCGCAGCGGCTTGCGTGTGGGTGTGGTCAGTCGCGGTTATGGCGCCAAGCCACCACAGTTGCCGTGGCGGGTCGAAGCCAGCCACAGCGCCGAGGTGGCGGGTGACGAACCGTTATTGATCGTGCAGCGCTGCGGCGTACCTTTGATGATCGATCCCGATCGCAGCCGTGCGGTCAAGGCGCTGCTGGCCAGCGACACTCTGGACCTGATCCTCTCCGACGACGGCCTGCAGCATTACCGCCTGGCCCGCGACCTTGAACTGGTGCTGATCGATGCCGCCCGTGGCCTGGGCAACCGTCGCTGCCTGCCGGCGGGGCCGTTGCGCGAACCGGTGGAGCGGCTGCAGAGTGTCGATGCGTTGCTGTACAACGGCGCCGCTGGTGACCGCGAGGACGGCTTTGCCTTTCGTTTGCAGCCTACTGCACTGGTCAACCTGCAAACCGGCGAGCGCCGGCCAGTGGATCATTTTGCGGCGGGCCAGCAGGTGCATGCGGTCGCCGGCATCGGCAACCCGCAACGTTTCTTCAATACCCTTGAAACGCTACACTGGCAGCCGATACCCCATGGGTTTGCCGACCACGCGACTTACAGTGCCGAGGTCCTGAATTTTACGCCGTCATTGCCGCTGGTCATGACCGAGAAGGACGCGGTGAAGTGCCGCGCCTTCGCCCAGCCCGACTGGTGGTACCTTGCGGTGGATGCGCTGCCGTCGCCGGCGTTCGTCGCCTGGCTCGACACGCAGCTGATGCGTCTGTTGCCTGCCCGTCTTTTGCCTTAAACCGCTTTTTTCCAGGAAACACTCATGGACACCAAACTGCTCGACATCCTCGCTTGCCCGATCTGCAAAGGCCCGCTCAAACTCAGCGCCGACAAAACCGAGCTGATCAGCAAAGGCGCCGGCCTGGCGTACCCGATCCGTGATGGCATCCCGGTGATGCTGGAAAGCGAAGCCCGTACCCTGACCACCGATGAGCGCCTGGATAAATGACCACCGCCTTTACCGTTGTCATTCCCTCCCGCTATGCGTCGACCCGCCTGCCGGGCAAGCCGCTGCAACTGATCGGCAACAAGCCGATGATCCAACTGGTGTGGGAGCAGGCCTGCAAAAGCAGCGCCGAGCGCGTAGTGGTGGCCACCGATGACCCACGCATCATCGAGGCCTGCAAAGGCTTCGGCGCCGAGGCGGTGCTGACGCGTGAAGACCATAACTCCGGCACCGACCGCCTGGCTGAAGTGGCCACAAAGCTCGGCCTGGCGCCCGACGCCATCGTGGTCAACGTGCAAGGTGACGAACCGTTGATCCCGCCCGGCGTTATCGACCAGGTGGCCGCCAACCTGGCCGCCCATGGCGAAGCGCGCATGGCGACCCTGGCTGAGCCGATCGAAGACGTCGAGACCCTGTTCAATCCGAATGTGGTCAAGGTGGTCAGCGATATCAACGGCCTGGCGCTGACGTTCAGCCGTTCGACCCTGCCGTGGGCACGCGATGCGTTTGCCAAGCAACCGGATGTACTGCCGGAAGGCGTGCCGTATCGCCGTCACATCGGCATTTATGCCTACCGCGCCGGTTTCCTGCATGACTTCGTCAGTTGGGGCCCGTGCTGGCTGGAAAACACCGAATCCCTGGAGCAACTGCGGGCGCTGTGGCACGGCGTGCGCATCCACGTGGGCGATGCACTGGAAGCGCCGCCGGCTGGTGTCGACACTCCCGAAGACCTTGAGCGCGTCCGTCGCCTGCTGGGGGCCTGATGGAGGTTTTGTTTGTCTGCCTGGGCAATATCTGCCGCTCGCCCACCGCAGAAGGCGTGCTGCGCCACAAACTGCGCGAAGCGGGGCTGACTGGGCAGGTCGATGTCGCGTCCGCCGGCACCGGTGAGTGGCATGTCGGCAACCCGCCGGACCAGCGCAGCCAGCGTGCGGCGTTGGCCCGCGGCTACGATCTGTCGGCCCAGCGTGCCCGGCAGGTCTCCCGCGCAGACTTTGCGCGCTATGACCTGATCCTGGCCATGGATCACAGCAACCTGCGCAACCTCAAGGCGATGCAGCCGGGGCAGGGCAAGGCGGAGCTGGACCTGTTCCTGCGCCGTTACGATGCCGAAGTGGACGAAGTGCCAGATCCGTACTACGAAGGTGAACAGGGCTTCGAACGGGTCCTGGACCTGATCGAGCAGGCCTGTGATTTATTGGTGATCGAATTGAAGGGGCGGTTATGACCTTGCAGGTGCTTGCGCAGGTATCGCTCAAGCCATTCAACAGTTTTGGCATTGATGTGCATGCCCAGCTGTTCGCCGAGGCCCACAGCGACAGCGATGTGCGTGAGGCCCTCACCTATTCCACCGCACACAATGTGCCGTTGCTGGTGATCGGCGGCGGTAGCAACCTGTTGCTGACCCAGGACATTCCGGCGCTGGTGCTGCGCATGGCCACCCAGGGCATTCGTGTGCTGCACGACGACGGCCTGCACGTGGTGGTCGAGGCCGAGGCGGGCGAAGCCTGGCACCCCTTCGTGCTGTGGACCCTGGACCAAGGTTTCTGTGGCCTGGAAAACCTCAGCCTGATCCCCGGCACCGTCGGCGCCGCGCCCATGCAGAACATCGGTGCCTACGGTGTCGAGATCAAGGATGTATTCGCTGGCCTGACCGCCCTGGACCGCTGCACCGGCGAACTGCGCGACTTCAGCCTTGAGGAGTGCAACTTTGCCTACCGTGACAGCCTGTTCAAGCACGAGACCGGGCGCTGGCTGATCCTGCGCGTGCGCTTCGCCCTCAGCCGCGCCAGCCACCTGAAACTCGACTACGGCCCGGTGCAGCAGCGCCTGGCGGCGCAGGGGATCACCGAGGCGACGCCGAGCGACGTCAGCCGCGCCATTTGCAGCATCCGCCGCGAAAAACTGCCGGATCCGGCGGAGCTTGGCAATGCCGGCAGCTTCTTCAAGAACCCGTTGGTCTCCCAGGTGCTGGCGGCTGAGCTGCAGGCGCTGTATCCGGACCTGGTGGCCTACCCGCAACCTGACGGGCAGATGAAGCTCGCCGCCGGCTGGCTGATCGACAAGGCCGGCTGGAAGGGCTTCCGTGAGGGGGACGCCGGCGTGCACAAACTGCAGGCGCTGGTGCTGGTCAACTATGGCGCCGCCTCGGGGCATGACATTGCCAACCTGGCCCGCCGCATTCAGCGAGACATTCTGGAGCGCTTCAAGGTCGATCTGGAAATGGAACCCAACCAGTACTGATCTTCTGAAAACAAAAATGCCCCGCATCTTTCGATGCGGGGCATTTTTATTGAGGCAAGTAATCAGTCATCGCGGCTCATGATGCCGAAGATCTGCAACAGGCTGATGAACAGGTTGTAGATCGATACATACAGGCTGATGGTCGCCATGATGTAGTTACGTTCACCGCCGTGGATGATCGCGCTGGTCTGGAACAGGATGCACACCGAGGAGAACAGCACGAAACCTGCGCTGATCGCCAGTTGCAGCCCGCTGATCTGGAAGAACATGCCCGCAACCACTGCCGCCAGCAACACGAAGAAACCAACGGTGATGAAACCACCCAGGAAGCTCATGTCCTTGCGGGAGATCAGCACATAGGCCGACAGACCACCAAACACCAGCGCCGTCATGGCAAACGCCGAGCTGACCACTTCCGCGCCGCCGGCCATGCCGAGGTAACGGTTGAGGATCGGGCCGAGGATAAAGCCCATGAAGCCGGTCAGGGCAAATGCCGACACCAGGCCCCACGCAGAGTCGCGCAGTTTGTTGGTGAGGAAGAACAGGCCATAGAAGCCGATCAGCACCACAAAGATATTCGGGTAGCCAACGCGCATCTGCTGGGCCACGAACGCCATCACGCCGCTGAATGCGAGGGTCAGGGCGAGCAAGCCATAGGTGTTGCGCAACACGCGGCTGACTTCAAGCTGCTCAGCCTGCGCGTTACCATTCACTGCGTAATTCTGTTCGCGCATGGCGACACTCCTTCAGTTTTGAAACGTTCAGTCGCAAAGATCATAACAGACGCTCTGTAACAAGCTATGGCGAGAGTTTGACAGTGTGTTTCATTCGGGTATTATGGCGCCCGCTGAGACGGGATAGGCTACTATAATCCTGTGATGCACAAGGGAAATTGGCAGAGTGGTTGAATGCACCGGTCTTGAAAACCGGCGAACGTTAATAGCGTTCCCAGGGTTCGAATCCCTGGTTTCCCGCCAAGATTCAAACGAAAGCCCCGCGAATGCGGGGCTTTTGTGTTTCTGGGGTTTGGTGCGGCTACCCTGCTTCAAACCTGATCGTTTCCGCATCATTCAGGCGGTTTGCGATTGGGGCAGGTGCAGTAGTCACGACCTTCTTCTTGCGTGCGTATCGCTGACGCTAGCGCGCTCGCGAACGTTTTTTCGACGAGTGACGTGTCTAGATCAATGGTTCCGTGAGTATTGGGGTTGTCACTTCGATCTTCGGCGTCTACCCTGAAAATGTATGGATTGTTACGAATAATTTCGGAGGCGCCAGTTTTTGAGGCGCGATACTTCAGGACGAGGAACGAAACATGTTTTCACACGAGGGTCCCGCAATAGAGCTGTTGCTGTTCGTTTTTGGTCTGGCTGGCGTACTGCTCGTCGCTTGGTTTATTCATCATCAATACGAACGTAAAAACGGAAAGGGCGTTAAAAAACAACAAAATCGTAGCGAGGGTCGCTCAACCTAAGGTCCTTTCGGCTATATCCATTCGAGCCAGTCGTTTCCGGCTGGCTTTCAATGACTACTCCTCTACAGAACAGATCCAGCGATGATTTTGCCGATATGGCGCACGGATGAAATGGACGTCTGAAACCATCTTCATCCCGCGTCCCTGAAGCGCTTGGGTCAGTTGTACGAGTGTCTCTGCTTGGATAGTCATCGCTGTCACCTCATCAGATTTACTGCGTTCATAATTCCTGACCGGACGGACAACTGACTAATTCAAATTTTCTACAGCGCTGATTGGTGTATGAATCGCATTGGGGGTGAACTGCGTGACGTTTGCCCGGCTTTGCGCTCGCGCTGGGTGGCGGTATCCAGTTCACACTCCGATGCAGCCTTTTTGAAGGCGACCCATCCTCGTGGGGATCTCGACTGCGCAGCTTGATCCCACAGTCATTAGCCCATTGGATTTGTGCCATTCCTGCCAAGCTTTTCCTCGTCATCTCTTTGATTTTTTACTACTATTGTTCACCTGCGCACTCAAGGAAGAGCGGCTGAGCGCCTTGAGTCTGGTAGAAAATGTACGCTCGATCATGGATTGAGTGATGACTTTTACCCAGAACCTAACGACTCAGCCAACCCCAAATACCTCTTGGTGAAACCGATGAATAAAATGTGTGGCATCGTTGTAGTGGTAGGTCTTGCTCTCTCGGGATGCGCTACGAAAACCCCAGAAAAACCTAAAGAAACTCCCCCTCCAGCCGTCGTCCATGAAGCACCCGCTGAAGCCGCGCCTTCGACACCACCAGAAAATTTCACTGTGCGATATGAGGCTGCACCTGCGAACCCACGTCCTGTAGCCCCAATCAATGTCTCCCAGGAGGCTGCTCAGGAAGAATCTGAAACAAACTTGAACCAGAATCGCGCCGAGCAATGCCGTAAAGAGCTCGATGTTCTAAGGGTGTACAACAAGGCGTCTTACGACAAATACGAGGCGCAATACCAGGCCATTGCTGCCAAGACGGCCAAGTACATGGAAGTCAAAGACTCGTTGGGTCCTGATTTGAACTACATGGTCATGCCGGCCTATCAATTTCAAATTCGTGAGTTCTGCTTCCGGGTCAAGACCCGTTTGACGGAGCTTGTGCTTCGCCAAGCCAAATAATCGTTCCACGTCAGGGTGAGTCTTTTGCCAGTTGAAACGCTGAAAAAGATGTTCATTTCTGGTTGATTTGCCCAGGACTACAAAAGCCAATGCCCCGACACGTCGGGGCATTGGCTTCTCACCCGGTACATCTCCCCACCCGCATGGCTCAACAGGGCATCGGCATCCAGCTCATCCTCCCCGGAAAAAAGACCACGCCGATACTGCAGCCGGTTGTCCAAGACACCTGCCCAAACGTATGATCAGGCCGGGCGTCCTCTACGGTCGCCGGGACTCACCCCCTTTTCAAGGACACGAGCATGCAAAAGCACTTCGGCAATTCAGGCCTGTTCAAGGCTGCTTCGTATCGTTGCAACAAAACCCTCGGCAATGGCATCGCCCGCTGGGAGTTGAACAACAGTGCGTTGAATACGAAGGAGTTTTTGATATGTCCAAAGAACTACTCGGAGTTTCTGCTCTAGGGTTGATGGTCCTTGGTGAATTTTGTGCAATCTACAGCGAGGTAATCACCGCCCGGCTGGCTCAGGCGGGCGACGGTTCATGGCAGGCGTTCGTCATGCCGGTGGTGGTGATGTGTTTTGCCGGGCTTTGCCTGCTGGGAGCTTACTGGCTGGGGTATCGGGCGGTCGGTGATATCTGGGTGGTGACAGTCGTTTCCATCACCTCGTTATTGCTGCTGGAGCCTGTGGTGATCTGGGCGCTGTTCCAGGAAATGCCCGGGCGAGGTGCCCTGATCGGGTTTTGCCTGGGGGCTCTGGGCATGCTGGCCACGGTCTTGCTGTAGTTGCACGTTCTGGCCCGGCCAATGGGTGTCGGGCCAGATGCTGAGGGTGTTGCAGGCAATACTTTCCTGCGCCGCAGCCGCGGCTGAATTTGAAGTCGGTGACACGTTGTTCAGCAAAAAAGCTGAGCTACCGAAAGCAGGCAAATCATTTGAACAACCATTTGCGCCCGAATTGGATGTTTCATTGCCGTCACCTCCTATACAGCTGCTTATGAGCAAATGCGCAAAAAACACACGCAGCTATTGCTCTCAGTATAGGCCCTGAAACGAATCCTTCACGATTGCGCCGATTCACCTGCCCGGTGGTCTCTGCTTACAACTATCTGCCTGGATCCACTGCACTTTTTTGGATTTCTCCGCTCTATCCTTTTCCCAGCCCTGCCGATTTCCCGCGTGGGCAGATGAATCAGATCGGGTGCCGATGGATCGCACATTTCCTCGTTTCAACCTTCAACGCGGTTGCCAGCCCTTGCTGCTCGCCGCTGTGTTGATGCTCTGCGCCAGCGGTTGCAGCCAGCAACAGGGGCGGGATATCGCCAAGCAGTTCAGCAACGGCAAACCCGATGAGTTTTTCCAGACCAGTGTCGACCGCATGGCCACGCTGGGCATGCGCGACAACCTGCAAAGCCTGTATCTGCTGATGAACAAGCTCTATTTGCGCAACCCCAGCCAGTGGCGTCAGTCGGGTTATCCAGATGCGGTCAGCGCTGCGCGAGAGATCCGCCAGGCCATCGAGCAACGTCGATCGCTGCCGGCCCTGGATGATCGCCGCGACTTGGCGGCGCTGAGTTATTCCCTGAGTCCGGAGTTCAAAGGCGATCGTGTCGGCGCGTTTATCTACGCCATCGGCAGCATGATCGTGACCGCCCACGGTGGGCGTACTGAGTTCTACATCACCGATTCGATCAACCCGCAGTTTGTCAGCAACGCCGCGCGCAATATCGAGAAGGCCACCTGGCTGCTGAGCAAGCGCCAGGATGCCAATGGCGTGCTGCTGTTGTTCTCCAACGAGATATCGGAGGAGGGCAGCAACCTCAGCTTCGCGGTGGAGTTCGGCAAGATCGTTGCGCGCCTCGACCTGCTGACCCAGATGCTCGACGAGCGCTACCGGCGCATCGGTCTCAATTACGCGCAGAGCTTGTTGCTGATGAATTTTCTGCCGGTGCAATAAAGCTCGGCTTCCTCGGGTGATTGGTACGGTGTTTCGTTTTCCCTTGTAGGAAGAGGCCTATCTTGTACCTCGATGGTTGAAACACCCTGTACTCATCAATAGCCTCGGATTTTTCCGAAAGCTTGAGGCCTCTACCATGGGTAAGCAAAAGACGGTTTGGCCCACTGATCGCGAAATACGTTTGCGTTTTATCCTTTTTGCCGTGATCGATGCGGCGAGTGTCCAAGGCGTTTCTGCCGAGGTGTTGCTGCCAGCGCACAAGTTATTGCGGGACTCGCCGACCGAGGCGCAATTATTGGAAGCGCTGGACAAAATCCTCAGTGCGGATGAAATGTATGGATTCCGGTTTGCTCCGGGATCAGAAGCAGATGAACTGATGCAAACCTGGCTGATACCCTCCCATTGAGGATTGACACTGCAACTGTGGCGAGCGGGACAAGCCCGCTCGCCACTTCCAGCTGCTCTGCCACCCTCGTGCAGCGAATAGTCTTGGTCCGACGTTGGTGTGGGAAGGGTCTGGTCCGTTAATAAGGAGTGACCTGGCGGGCGCCCCTGTCTTCCCACCAGGTGCCCCCCGAATTCCAAGGACCTGCCCGATGCTGCTGCGCCAACCTCCGCTCTTGTTTGCCGCCCTGACCTTAAGCTCACTGGTGCACGCCGAAGACCTGCAATTGGCCCCGGTCGAAGTCACCGGCAGCCAAGCCAGCGACGGTGAAGTGGCCCAGGCGCAACTCAAGAGCGTGCCCGGCGGCACCAACTATATCGACATGAACAGCGTGCAGCAGGGAAGGGTGAGCACCAACGAAGACGTGTTCAAGTACCAGGCCGGAGTGTATGCCAAGGCGGCCAACAACGAAGGGGTGAAACTCTCGATTCGTGGTTCGGGCCTGAACCGCAGCCCCGGTGCCCATGCCTCCGGCTTGTATGAAATGTTCGATGGCCTGCCACTCACCGGCCCCGGCGGCACGCCTTATGAGCTGAAAGATCCCTTGTGGCAAAGCCGGGTCGAAGTGCTGCGCGGCGCCAACGGTTTTGATCAGGGCGCGTTGGCCTTGGGTGGCGCGGTCAACTATGTGACCCGCACGGGCTACGATGCACCCAAGCTGCAACTACGTTACGAAGCGGGCAGCAAAGGCTACGCCCAGCGCGAGATCAGCTCGGGCCAGGTATTGGGGGATGCCGACTACTACATCAGCCTCACCGATTCCGAATCCGACGGCTACCAGCGCCAGAGCGCTGCCACCGGCAAAGGCGTGGCCGCCAACTTCGGCTACCGCTTCAACCCGGACCTGGAAACCCGCTTCTACTTCCGTTACCGCGAAACCACCAACGACACCCCAGGCAAACTCACGCGCAGCCAGATCAGCCACGACCCGCGTGCGGCCAACAGCCTCAACGCCGCCCGGGATTCCAAGCGCCTGCAACCGGGCTCCACCTGGATCGCCAACAAGACCTCCCTGCAATTGGACGACAACGCGCGGGTCGAAGTTGGGCTGGCTTACCACGACTACCCGATGGACTTGCGCGAAGGCACCAACCGCCTGAAAGTCGCCTACACCGATATCAGCAGCACCCTCAATTACATCCGCCAGGACACGCTGTTCGGCCATGACAGTAAAACCACTGTCGGCCTGCGCACCACCCAGGCGATGCCCAATAACGGCGCTTCGGAGTACGTGCGCACGCCCGCCGGCAATACCGCAACCTACGCACCCGGCACCAAGACCCGCGACTACAGCTACCTGGGCTCCGACACCGTGTTGCATATCGGCAACGACCTGGAACTGGTGCCTGACCTGTGGCTGACCACTGGCCTGGCGGCGATCTATACCCGCCGCGAGACCCAGGTCACCTACCCTGAAGGCCAGGCGCCGCTCAGCCAGCACGACTGGGACTACGCACCACGCATCGGCCTGCGCTACGACTTCACCCCACAATTGCAGGTGTACGGCAACCTGAGCCGCTCGGTCGAGCCGCCGCATGCGTGGTCGATGATCTGGGGTTCCAACAAATACTTTACCGGTGGTCCGGCCAAAGGCCTGGCACGGGAGGGCGTGAGCCTGAAAAACCAGACCGCCACCACCCTGGAGATCGGCGGGCGCGGTGAGGCCTGGCTCGGCCAGTGGGACCTGGCCCTGTACCGCTCCGAAGTGCGCCACGAATTGCTCAGCGTGGAAACCCAGGCGCAAACCTCTACCAGCAATGCCATCGTCGCCGAGTCCAACGCCAGCCCCACCGTACACCAGGGTGTGGAACTGAGCCTGCTCAGCCCGTTGTGGGACGGCGGCCGCAACGGCCGGATTGCGCTGCGCCAGGCCTACACCTTCAGCGACTTCCATTACCGCGACGATGACCGCTTCGGCGACAACACCTTGCCCGGCATCCCCAGGCACTACTATCAGGCGCAATTGCGCTACAGCCATCCGACGGGTTTCTACACCAGCCTCAACACCGAGTATTCCTCACGGGTGGCGGTGGACTACGCCAATTCCTACTACGCCGCGTCCTACACCCTGCTCGGCGCCACGTTCGGCTACGACGCGCCCAAGCAGGACTGGCAAGCCTGGGTCGACCTGCGCAACCTGACCAACCGTCGTTACGCCAATACCGTGACGCCGGGTTATGACGACAAGGGGTTGGATGTAGCGCGTTCTACGCCGGCGGATGGCCGTGGCATCTACACCGGCGTGTCCTGGAGCTGGCGTTAAAGACAGGCCCTTGCCCCAAGCGGGTTTTACTGGCATTGTTCGCGTAATTGGTAACTCTTCCCATTTGAGATCTTTTTGCGCATGCATGACATTCCGGCCGCGCTGGGCGACTCCGTTCGCCAGCAGACCCTCACGGCGATGTACAGCGAGCACCACGGCTGGTTGCACGGCTGGCTGCGCAAGAAACTCGGGTGTTCCCAGCAGGCCGCCGACCTGGCCCATGACGCGTTTATCCGCGTCCTGATGCTGGCCGAGCCGCAGAGTATCAAGGAGCCTCGCGCTTTCCTGGCCACCACGGCTGGTCGGTTGTTGATCGACAGTGCCCGTCGCCGTCGTATCGAAAAAGCCTACATGGAAGCCCTGGTGATCCAGTGCGAAGACGCCGACATGCCCGACCCGGCTGCGATTCATGTGGCCTTGCAAGCCCTGGAGCGTATCGCAGAGATGCTCGCCGGCTTGCCTTTCAAAGCCCGCGAAGCATTCCTGTTGAGCCGCCTCGACGGGCTGACCTACAGCGAAATCGCCCTGCGCCTGGACGTTTCCTCCAGCACCGTCAAAAACTACATTTCCAGCGCCCTGGTGCATTGCTACCACAGCCTGCACCCGGCAGACCCGCTGGCATGAGTTCCGAGCAGATCATCCAGCAAGCCGCACAGTGGCTGACTCGCCTGCACGACGAAGGCGTGACCGACGCCGACCGCCAGGCGTTCAACACCTGGCGCCAGGCCGACCCGCGCCACGCCGTGGCCATCGAGCGCATGAGTGCGTTATGGGGCAGCCTCGATGCCTTGCCCGCCAAGCCAGCGCGCATTGCCCTGAACCGCGCCTTCACCCCGCGACGCCCACGTGGCGCACAGGTGGTGGGTGTGCTCGGCCTGGTTTTGTGCGGCTGGCTGGGCCTGCAACACTTGCCGGTGTGGATGGCCGACCAACGTACCGGTGTCGGTGAGCGTCGGCAGATCGCCCTCGAAGATGGCAGCCAGTTGCAGCTCAACAGCAACTCGGCGGTGGATGTGCAGTTCGACGGTCATCAACGGGTGATCGAACTGCTGCAAGGCGAGCTCTGGGTCGAGGTGGCGAAGGATGCGCAACGGCCGTTCGTGGTCCGCACCGACCAGGGCACGGCCACTGCGCTGGGCACGCGTTATCTGGTCAAGCGCGCGGCAGACGGCACCACGGTGGTCACGGTGATCGAGTCCACGGTCGCGATCAAAGGCGATGCCGGCGATGGGGTCAAGGTCACGGCCGGCCAGCGTTCGGTGCTCGACCACGGCCGCGCCCAGCCGCCGCAAGCCATCGGTGACAGCGATCCCGACGCCTGGACCCGCGGCCTGCTCAAGGTCAACGACCAACCCTTGAGCGAGGTCTTGCAAACCCTCGCCAGCTACCGCCACGGCTTGCTGCGTTTCGACCCCCAGGCCCTGCAAAACCTGCGGGTGTCCGGGGTGTTCAAGCTGGACGACACGGCGGCGGCGTTGTCGTCACTGGCCGATAACCTGCCGATCCAGGTGGAGTACTTCACCGACCTGCTGGTGGTGGTCAAGCCGCGCTAGCCTTCGTTCTGGCGCAGGCGTTTGTACAGGGTATTGCGGCTCACCCCCAGCTCTCGTGCCAGATGGGAGATATTGCCGCCGGCAGCTTTCAAGCGCTGGTTCAGGTCGATGCTGTCATCCAGGTACTCACTGGCGGGCGGCGGCGCCGCGACGTTCAAATCCACGAAGAAATCGTCCGGCAGGTGCTCTGCACGGATCGGCTGTTCCTCGGCCATGGCCAGCGCCACCTGCAACACACTGCTCACCTGGCGCAAATTCCCCGGCCACGGGTGCTGCTCGAACAGCGCCAGTACTTCGGCGCTCAGGCCCGCCCATTGAGTCGGCTCGCGGTGTTGCTGCCACAGTTGCTGGAACAGCGCCCGCTTGTCGGTGCGCTCGCGTAACGGCGGCAGTTCCAGGGTCAGGCCGCCGATGCGGTAGTACAAATCCTCACGGAAACGCCCAGCCTGTACCAGATCCCGCAGTGCACGGTTGGTGGCCGAGATGATGCGCAAATCCACCGGGAACAACTCGCTGCTGCCTACCGGTTGCACGCAACGCTCCTGCAACACCCGTAGCAAGCGGGCCTGGGTGGGCAGCGGCATATCACCGATCTCGTCGAGAAACAGCGTGCCCTTGTCGGCCTTGCGGATCAGGCCGATGCTGCCTTTCTGGTTGGCGCCGGTGAACGCGCCCTTTTCATAGCCGAACAGCTCCGATTCCACCAATTCGGCGGGAATCGCCGCGCAGTTCACCGCGATAAATGCCTTCTGGCTGCGCGAGCTGGCGTGGTGCAGGGCTTTGACGAACACCTCCTTGCCCACGCCGGTTTCGCCGTGAATCAGCAGCGGGATGTCTTTCTCCAGCAGGCGCTCGGCCTGGCGCACGGCTTTCTCGACGCGCGCGTCGCCGAAATGCAAAGTCTTGAGGCCAATCGGCGCAGGCTTCGATGGCGCCGGCTCGGTGAACACGCGCGCCTGCACCGGCATCTGCCTGGGGCGCTTCAACAAGCACTGGAAGCGATTGCGTCCCGCCGCTTGCAGGGAGAAGGGCAGGCCTTCCGGTTGGTTCAACAGTTCCAGCAACGATATCTTGAACAGGCTGTCGATCATCACCCGCGACAGGCTGATGCCCAGCAGGTTGTCGGCACGTCGATTGGCCGACAGCACCTGGCCGCTTTCATCAAAGATCAGCAGGCCGGCCCACTGGCTGTCGAGGTTGCTCAGCCCGGTGTTGAAGGTCAGCTGGAAATGTTCGCCGCGAAACAGGTTGAGGATCAGCCTGTTCTCCACGGTCTGGCTCATCATCTTGACCATGCCCAGGGTGTGGGAGGGCGGCAGGTAGCTGTCGCTGGACACATCCAGCACCGCGATGATCTCGCGCTGGGCGTCGAAGATCGGCGCCGCCGAGCCGGTCATGAAGCGGTTGGCCTTGAGAAAGTGTTCATCGTGTTCGATATGCACCGCCTGGGCGCAGGCCAACGCGGTGCCGATGGCATTGGTGCCGCTGGAACGCTCCATCCAGCTGGCGCCGGGGTTGAAACCACGGGCCAGCTTGGGCTCGATAAAGCGCTGGGTGCCCCAACTGGTCAGCACCTGGCCCTGGTTGTCGGCCAGCATGATCAGGCAGTTGGAATTGCTCAGGATGTTCTCGTAGTAGGGCAGCACTTCCTGGCGGGTGGTCTGCACCAGCGAATGCTGGCTCTCCAGCAATTGGTTGATGCCCTCGGCAGGGAGCTGGTCGAAGCTGGGCGTGCTCTGGTGGTCCAGGCCAAAGGCGCGGCAACGGCGCCAGGATTCCTGGATAAGGGTGTCGTGAGCCAGTGGTTCGGCCATGGGGTGACCTTCGTTTTTATTGTTATGGGGTCTTGCGCAACGGACTGCTGGAAATCATTCCACTGTATTGGTCGTCAGAGTGTTGTTCAGAACTGTTCATTGTCAAGGCCCTGACTGTTCAGTTGTTCAGCCAAATTGTTCACTCCTGAACATCGCTTTCAGCTGATTTCCTTGCACATCAACCACTTGTCGTTTTGGCACGAAACTCGCTCTGTCACCTGGCCAGATTCATTCCAATAATAAAAAGGTCGTGTCATGTCATTGACCCTGGAACATGTCTCCCGCGTTGTCGAAGGCCAGACCTGGATCGACGACGCCAACCTGCGTTTCGAAGCCGGTTCCTTCAACGTCTTGCTCGGTCGCACGCTGTCCGGCAAGACCAGCCTGATGCGCCTGATGGCCGGCCTGGACAAGCCCGACAGCGGCCGCATCCTGATGAACGGCGTGGATGTCACGCAAAAACCGGTGCGGCTGCGCAACGTGTCGATGGTGTATCAGCAGTTCATCAATTACCCGACCATGACCGTGTTCGAAAACATCGCCTCGCCGTTGCGCCAGGCGGGTGTGTCCAGCGAGCTGATCCAGAGCAAGGTGCTGGAAACCGCCAGGATGCTGCGCATCGAAAAATTCCTCCAGCGTCACCCCCTGGAACTCTCCGGCGGCCAGCAGCAGCGCACGGCCATGGCCCGCGCACTGGTCAAGGATGCCGAACTGATCCTGTTCGATGAGCCGCTGGTGAACCTGGACTACAAACTTCGCGAAGAGCTGCGTCAGGAAATGCGCGAACTGTTCGCCGCACGCCATACCATCGCGATCTACGCCACCACCGAGCCCAACGAAGCCCTGGCCCTGGGCGGCACCACGACCATCCTCCACGAAGGCCGGGTGATCCAGAGCGGCAAGGCGGCCGAGGTGTATCACCAGCCGCAGACTGTGCTGGCCGCGGAGTTGTTTTCCGAGCCGCCGATCAACCTGATGCCGGGGCGCATCAGTGGCAATGAAGTGAGCTTCGCCAATTTCGTGCACTTCCCACTCAACGTCGACCTGCGTCCCATCGGCGAAGGCGAGTTCCGGTTCGGCGTACGCCCCAGCCACATCAGCCTGGTGCCGAGCAACGATGACGACCTGGAGCTGGCGGTCACCGTGGAAGTCGCCGAGATCAGCGGTTCGGAAACTTTCCTGCACGTGCGCAGCGAACATTTCCTGCTGGTGCTGCACCTGCCGGGGGTGCACGAGTACGACGTCGACGCGCCGATCCGCGTGTATATCCCCACCCATAAACTGTTTGTGTTCGATGGCCAGGGCCGTTTGGTCCAGGCTCCCGGACGCCGTGTCGCGAGGGTTGCCTGATGGCCGAGATCCATTTGCAGAACCTGGCGCACAGCTACAGCCCTGCGCCGAAAGGGCCTGAAGACTACGCTATCCGAGCAATGAACCACGTGTGGGAGCAGGGCGGGGCCTACGCCTTGCTCGGGCCGTCGGGCTGCGGCAAGTCGACGTTGCTCAACATCATCTCCGGCCTGCTCAGCCCGTCCGAAGGCCAGGTGCTGTTCGACACTCAAGTGGTCAACGACCTCACCCCGGAAAAACGCAACATCGCCCAGGTGTTCCAGTTCCCGGTGGTGTACGACACCATGACGGTGTTCGACAACCTGGCGTTCCCGCTGCGCAACCAGGGCATGGCCGAGGCGAAAATTCACAGCAAGGTGCAGGAAATTGCCGAAGTCCTCGACCTGCAAAACCTGCTGACCAAAAAGGCGCGCAACCTCACCGCCGACGAAAAACAGAAAGTCTCCATGGGCCGTGGCCTGGTGCGTGACGACGTATCGGCGATCCTGTTCGATGAGCCGCTGACGGTGATCGACCCGCACCTCAAGTGGAAACTGCGGCGCAAGCTCAAGCAGATCCACGAGCAATTCAACATCACCATGGTCTATGTGACCCACGATCAGCTGGAGGCCTCGACCTTCGCCGACAAGATCGCAGTGATGTACGGCGGGCAGATCGTGCAGTTCGGCACGCCGCGTGACCTGTTCGAACGGCCGAGCCACACCTTTGTCGGCTATTTCATCGGCAGCCCAGGGATGAATCTGATCGAGGTGCAAGCCGAGGCGGGCGGGGTGCGCTTTGCCGAGATTCATTTGCCCTTGTCCGAGGCGTTGCAGCAACGTATTGCCAACACCGACTACAAGAAGCTGCAGGTCGGCATCCGCCCGGAATTCATCCACGTATGGGACGAGTACAACCCTGACGCCCTGCAGGCCGATGTCACTCATCTCGAAGACCTTGGCACCTACAAGATCGTCACCCTCAACCTCGATGGCGCGCTGCTCAAGGTGCGCCTGGCCGAAGACAAGCCCGTGCCGGAAGGCAAGGCGTCCATCAGCTTTCCGGCGCAATGGCTGATGGTGTATGCCGACGACTACCTGCTGGAGGTGCAGCCATGAACAAGGTGCAGAACAACAAGGCCTGGTGGCTGGTGTTGCCGGTGTTCCTGCTGGTGGCGTTCAGTGCGGTGATCCCGATGATGACCGTGGTCAATTACTCGGTGCAGGACATCTTCGACCAGTCCAGCCGCTACTTCGTCGGTGCCGACTGGTACAAGCAGGTGCTGCTCGACCCGCGCCTGCATGACTCGTTGCTGCGTCAGTTCATCTACTCGGCCTGTGTGCTGCTGATCGAAATCCCGCTGGGCATCGCCATCGCCCTGACCATGCCGACCAAGGGCCGCTGGTCGTCGCTGGTGCTGATCATCCTCGCCATTCCGTTGCTGATCCCGTGGAACGTGGTGGGCACCATCTGGCAGATTTTCGGTCGCGCCGACATCGGCCTGTTGGGTTACAGCCTCAATGCCCTGGGCATTAGTTACAACTACGCCGCCAACACCATGGACGCCTGGGTCACGGTGTTGGTCATGGACGTATGGCACTGGACCTCACTGGTGGCGCTGCTCTGCTATTCGGGGTTGCGGGCGATTCCGGACGTGTACTACCAGGCTGCACGGATTGATCGTGCATCGCCCTGGGCGGTGTTCCGACATATCCAGTTGCCGAAGATGAAAAGCGTGCTGCTGATCGCGGTGATGTTGCGGTTCATGGACAGTTTCATGATCTACACCGAGCCCTTCGTCCTGACGGGCGGTGGACCGGGTAACGCCACCACGTTCTTGAGTCAGACCCTGACCCAGATGGCCGTAGGCCAATTCGACCTGGGCCCGGCGGCGGCGTTTTCGCTGGTGTACTTCCTGATCATCCTGTTGGTGTCCTGGCTGTTCTACACCGCCATGACCCACTCCGACGCCAACCGCTGAGGCCGCCAACATGAACAAGAGAAAGCTGATACCGCTACTGATCTACATCCTGTTCCTGCTGGTGCCGATCTACTGGCTGCTGAACATGTCCTTCAAGAGCAACACCGAAATCCTCGGCGGGCTGACGCTGTTTCCGCAGGACTTCACCCTGGCCAACTACAAGGTGATCTTCACCGACCCGAGCTGGTACACCGGTTACCTCAACTCGCTGTACTACGTGAGCCTGAACACGGTGATCTCCCTGAGTGTGGCGCTGCCGGCGGCCTACGCGTTTTCGCGCTACCGCTTCCTCGGTGACAAGCACCTGTTTTTCTGGCTGCTGACCAACCGCATGGCGCCACCGGCGGTGTTTCTGCTGCCGTTCTTCCAGTTGTACTCGTCCATTGGGTTGTTCGACACGCACATCGCCGTGGCCCTGGCCCACTGCCTGTTCAACGTGCCGTTGGCGGTGTGGATCCTGGAGGGTTTCATGTCCGGCGTGCCCAAGGAAATCGACGAAACCGCCTACATCGACGGCTACTCGTTTCCGAAGTTTTTCGTGAAGATTTTTATCCCGTTGATTGGTTCCGGCATCGGTGTGACGGCGTTTTTCTGCTTCATGTTTTCCTGGGTCGAACTGCTGCTGGCGCGCACCCTGACCTCGGTCAACGCCAAGCCGATTGCGGCAGTGATGACACGCACGGTGTCGGCATCGGGTATCGATTGGGGCGTGCTGGCGGCGGCGGGGGTGTTGACTATCCTGCCCGGCATGCTGGTGATCTGGTTTGTTCGCAACCACGTGGCCAAGGGCTTTGCCCTGGGCCGGGTCTGAGGAGTCGATGATGGAATGGATGGCCTGGACCACCCCCACCGCGCTGTTCTTTGGCGGCATAGCCCTGATCCTCGCGGGCATGACCACCTGGGAGCTGCGTTCGCCGAGTATCCCCCGGCGGGGCTTTTTGCCGATCAGCACCACCCGTGGTGATCGTTTGTTTATCGGTCTTCTCGGCAGCGCCTACCTGCATTTGCTGGTGATCGGCGTTACCGACTGGAGCATCTGGGTAGCGTCCGCGCTCTCCCTGGTATGGCTGTTGAGTGTGATGCGTTGGGGCTGATGCCCTTATGAATAAACAACCAGGAGGTCTCTATGTTGAATAAGAACAATAAGCTGCGACATAGCATTTCATTGGCCGCCGTACTGGCTATGAGCGGTTTGAGCGCTTCGGCCTGGGCCGATGCGTACGAAGATGCCGCGAAAAAATGGATCGGCAGCGAGTTCAAACCGTCCACCCTCACGGCCGACCAGCAGTTGGCGGAATTGAAGTGGTTTATCAAGGCCGCCGAACCGTTCCGTGGGATGAAGATCAACGTGGTGTCGGAAACCCTCACCACCCACGAGTACGAGTCCAAGGTGCTGGCCAAGGCCTTCACTGAAATCACCGGGATCAAGCTGACCCACGACCTGTTGCAGGAAGGCGACGTGGTGGAGAAGCTGCAGACCCAGATGCAGTCCGACAAGAACATCTACGACGGCTGGGTCAACGACTCGGACCTGATCGGTACGCACTTTCGCTACGGCAAGACCGAATCCATCACCGACCTGATGGCCAACGAAGGCAAGGATTTCACCTCGCCGACCCTGGATATCAAGGACTTTATCGGCATTTCCTTTACCACCGCGCCGGACGGCAAGATCTATCAGTTGCCCGACCAGCAGTTTGCCAACCTCTACTGGTTCCGCGCCGACTGGTTCGAGCGTCCGGAGCTGAAAGCCAAGTTCAAGGAAAAATACGGCTACGACCTCGGCGTACCGGTGAACTGGTCGGCCTATGAAGACATCGCCAAGTTCTTCAGCGAAGACGTCAAGGAAATCGACGGCAAGCGCGTGTATGGGCACATGGACTACGGCAAGAAAGATCCGTCCCTGGGCTGGCGCTTCACCGATGCCTGGTTCTCCATGGCTGGTGGCGGCGACAAGGGCCTGCCCAACGGCCTGCCGGTGGACGAGTGGGGCATTCGCGTGGAGGACTGCCACCCGGTGGGCTCCAGCGTCACCCGTGGCGGCGACACCAACGGCCCGGCCGCAGTGTTTGCCACGCAGAAATACGTGGACTGGATGAAAGCCTACGCGCCGCCGGAAGCGGCGGGCATGACGTTCTCCGAATCCGGCCCGGTGCCGTCCCAGGGCAACATCGCCCAGCAGATCTTCTGGTACACCGCGTTTACCGCCGACATGACCAAACCGGGCTTGCCAGTGGTGAATGCCGACGGCACGCCGAAATGGCGTATGGCGCCGTCGCCGGTGGGACCTTACTGGGAAAAGGGCATGAAGAAGGGCTATCAGGACGTAGGCTCCTGGACCTTCCTCAAGTCGACGCCTGAGAAACAGAAACTCGCGGCCTGGCTTTACGCGCAGTTCGTGACCTCGAAAACCGTTTCGCTGAAGAAAACCATCGTCGGCCTGACGCCGATCCGTGAGTCCGACATCAACTCCCAGGCCATGACCGACATGGCGCCGAAACTCGGTGGCCTGGTGGAGTTCTACCGCAGCCCGGCCCGCGTCGAGTGGACTCCGACCGGCACCAACGTGCCGGACTACCCACGCCTGGCGCAACTGTGGTGGAGCAACATCGCCGCCGCCGCCAGCGGCGAGAAAACTCCGCAACAAGCGCTGGACAACCTGGCCAAGGAACAGGACGCGATCATGACGCGCCTGGAACGCTCCAAGGTGCAACCGGTGTGTGGCCCGAAAATGAACCCCGAGCGTGACGCGCAATACTGGTTCGACCAGCCGGGCGCGCCGAAGCCGAAGCTGGCCGACGAGAAACCGAAAGGTGAGACCGTGGCCTACGGCGACCTGCTCAAGCAGTGGGAGGCGGCGCGCAAGTAATAGCGGTCAGTGGAGGAGGGCATTACGGCACGCTTGCGTGCCGTTTTACTGTCCCCTGTTTGTCGCCATCAGGCTTTGCTCAATCCCACTCACCAGTACGGGATCGAAGGCGTCATGCCCGGCGCGAAACAGCCGGCATTTCAACAATGCCCGCTGACGCAACCAACGCAGGCTCGACAACCCGACAGGGTCATGGATGCCCTGTATCACTTGGCAGCTACAGCGCAGCATCAGCCCCTGATCCTGTTCGTGAAAAAAATAGCCGGCACGATGGTAGTGCACTTCCAGGCGAATCGCGCGCACGGCGACATCGTCGATAAAGTGCTCCAGGGCGGCCTTGTCCATGCGTTGGCGATTCAGGTGCAGCGCCGCGCCGACCCACGCCAGCGCCGCCTGGCGCTGCAGCTGCCGGCAAGGTTGGTCGAGGTCCTCGCACACCTGCTCGAACGACGTGAACGCCTTGGCGCTCAAGTACCGAGTCAAGGCGTGGTGGTAGATCACCAGATTCTCCGGGCTGGGGACGAACAGCGATGCCAGTACCAACCGGTGTACGTGCGATGGACGCTGCCAGGCATACTTCAACGCCAGCCAACTGCCCCAGGAAACCCCGAGCACAGTGATTTGGGCAAAACCGAAATGCTCGCGTAGCGTCTCAATGTCGTCGATGATCCGTTCCGTTTCGTTGCCTAGCCGCTCACCGTGAGGGGTTGAGCGCCCGCCACCGCGCTGGTCGAACAGCACGATATCGAAGTGCTCCAGGTTGAAAAACGCCAGGTGATCACGGCTGGAGCAGCCGCCTGGTCCACCGTGCAGGAAGAACACCGGCTCGGCGCCTTCCCGACCGTGTCGCTCCCAGTACAACTGGTGGTTATCGGATACCGGCAAGTAACCGCTGCTTTGAAGGTGCGTCATGCAGAAGGACGGGTGAGCTGGTAGAACTGGAACAATTCAAGCTGGCCCGGCCGGGCCGCGATACAGGCTTCCAGGGTGATGCCCAGTGTTTGTGCAACCCAGCGAACTGCCGGCAGCACGGGCGTATGGCCAAATACCAGGGCCACGCCGCCTGGCTTGAGGCTTCCGAGCAACGTGCGCAGCAAGGTGTCGGCATCATGCCGGGTGACCACTTCGGCATTGAGGAAGCGCAGGATCAATGCATCACAGGCAGGGCTTTCGCGTGCGGCGTCCGCTTGCCTGAAACGTACGGGCAAGCCGGCGTGGCGCTGCGCTGCATAGCGGACCATCGAAACCGAAAGGTCCGAGCCCAGGCACAGGCAGCGGGGGAGTGCCTGGGCCAGATGAGCGATCAACTCGCCGGTTGAGCACGCCGGGTCATGGATCAGCGCTCCCGGCTTGAGGCGTTCGCGCAGTACGGCGACACAGCGTTCGCGAAAGTGCGCTTCATCAATGTTCAACTGCGCGGCACGCGCATCGTCGCACTCCCAGAAGTCTGGCGGGCAGATGAACTCCTCGGCGTGCGGCCCCAGTGGTGGGTAGGGAAAGCACACTTCGCTGTGGGCATTGCGTCGGGCTTCGATAAATGCATGATGCTTGGCCGCGGCTGTCGTGGCTTGATAAAACAACGCAACACCTTCATTGCTCCAGTGTTGCTCGGTGAGCGGGCCCAGCAGCATGGCCGGGTGCAAGATGCTGCTCAGGCGGCGTTGCCCCTGGTGGGCGGGCAACGGTCTGTTGCGGCCAGCCCAGCGAACGCTTCCGGTATCCAGTACAAACAGCCGAGCCAGCCCGAACCCCAGCGGCTCCAGATGGCGTTGCAAGGACGCGGCGCTCATCGCGAGACACCCAGCGGCTCACCGCGCAGGCGCCGGCCGCGTTGTTGCGGCACCACGATATTGCCGGTAGAGACCAGGAAAAACCGTTCCAGCCCAGGGATCACTACCTGCACGAGCGTAGTACCGAGCCGGCTTTGAAACAGGTTGCATACACCGGGTGTCAGGTTGTGGCGGGCCATGTCGTCCACCAGACGGGTGATCTGCTCGCCGAGATCCGATAGGGGCTCGTGCTCGTGCAGTAGCACCCACTCGACAGGTTGCGCCATCAGGTGTTCCGGGGAGAATTGCAGGCAGCGTTGCAGGCGCGCGAATGGGGCAAGATGCCGCTGGGCATTGAGCAAGTGGCGGCTCAAGAGCGGTTCGGCCGCCAGCGCCTGCAGTTGTGCAAGTTCTGCCAGCGCACGCCAGGCCGCATGAGTGGGCGTCAGGGAGGTGCCGCTGCCGTACACCACGGGCGTTGTCGAAGGCGTATTGATGAACGCCAGGCAGGTGGTCGTACAGAACTCACGGCTGATGTCCAGCACAACCACTTCGGCGTTGAACTGCTGACGCAGTGCATCCAGCACGCTCCTGGACTCGGGATCGAGGCTGTGTGGCTCGACCCGGCGCAGGCCGGATGGGTGCTGATAGTAAAAGTGTTCCAGCAGAAACAGAGACAGGGCATCCCGTTCAATATTTTCATTCAAGGCATGGAGCAATGCCTCGTCGCGGGTGGCGCCGATGGCGGTTCCGCTGTTGCTCGAATAACGGCGCAGCGCGCGCAGGTCAGTCGGATCGTCGTGCAGCGGTTGTTCGCAGTAGCGCGGGCAGGTCAACGCCAGTGGGTAGGAAAACCACTGATCATCCACCAGGCTGCGGTAGGTGCGGCAGACGATGGCGTCTTCTTGCTGTGCCGTCAGCATTGCCAGCGCGCTGTCATCGTCAAACCGTGAGTCAGCGGCAAAGTAACTGGACGCCTGGCGATGAAGAGGCGACGCGTGCAGGTCGTCGCTCAAATAATGCTCCAATGCTTCATAGAGTGCGCCGACACGTGCCGCTGCCAGATGGCCCTTGCCGGCGCCGCGTGCGACTTCGGTGGATTGCGCGTTATACAGGTGGGCCTGTACGCACAGCGCCTCATCACCCACGGTGCGCAGGCGCGCGCGCAACTTGAGTGCACTCAATTGGGCGAGTATCTGTTGGTGCGCATGGGTCAGGGACTGGCTGCGTTCAGGGACGATGGCATGGTGGGTATGCATGGCGATGACTCCCGGGGAGGAGGAGAGGCATGGCCTCTCCCGGACTCACTTACTCGGCTTCCAGCTCGGCTTTTTCCGTGTCAGTGAGTTGCAGCGCCTCGATGAAGTCGTCCGTATGCTCCTGCTCCAGTTGTTCCATCTCGGCGATTTTGTTTGCGTTCAAGCTAGCCATGTATCCCATATCTGAACCTCTTTTGTTGTTTGATTGGGTGGAGTCGCGTGCTCTCGATGAGCACGGCTAGAACCTATAAAAAATGGGGACTGTCAGGCAAATGTGAGCAACTGTTGCGAAGACCACGGCGCGGGGCGGTGGAAACAAATCCATTCACTCCAATTGTTGACCATTGCCGAAAGGGGGGGATGCCCAAAAACCACGGGCTGCGCCTGCGGTGATAGCCATCGTCCAACGATGCGCCCATTAGGGCGTTGCCGTGGGGAGCTGCTGGATATTCTTTCGGGCGCGTTGGGCTTTTCGCGATGTTGAAACGGTGGTGAGCGCCCAGGGAGGTGATCGTCGTCGGGGTACTACAGAACCTGTCGACATCGTTTACAAAAAAACCGATGCGGCATGCCCGGTTCCTGCATACAGCCTTTACTGGCTGTTACGCCGCTGGCGTTTGTAATCGCCTGGAGTCCGCGCCGTATCCCGCGCCGGTGGTAGCCTTTGCGCCCGGCTGAACGCTCTGGTGGAGGCGCAGCATGTGCCGCAAAGTGACCCCACCGTGGCGGGAGGCATTCAAGACCGTACCGCTCCTGACCGTCGATCCGCCCCTCTTCAACCCCGATTGAATTTTCCGCACACCACGATGCTCTTCACTTTAGAAGCGTGTGGTACTGAGCGCTCTTGCGGGGCCTCCTTGTCGGGAGGCCTGGTTGTATCGGACTTTGTGGAAACTGCCATCATGACGCTTCTTACCGCGTTGTCGGGCCAGCCGGCCTCCATCACCCCTTCAGCTCCTGGCCAGTACCAGGGGATTTATCAGCAGCTCTATGGTGAAGCCCAGGGCGCTGAACGGGCGGCGCGGGAGTTCCTGCAAGCGCAGTTGGCGCAGGTGCAGGACCGCCCCGGCGACTTGCCCCCGGTGCCCGAGGAACTGCCCGCCTGGGTCGAGCAGCGTTGCGCGCAGGTGGCCCAGGCCTATGCCGATTACCTTGAACAACGCCAACAAGGTCGGCCACGTCGCTATTTCCAGAACAAGGCCCATGCGCTGTATTTCCTGCAACACGTAGCCCCGACCAAACAGGTCGACGGCGCTTGGCTCAATGGCCTGCTGCGCCACTGGCTGGACCCCCGCTTTGACGGTCTGCTCACCACGTATCTTGAGGAACTGGGCGATGGTATAGCTGCACAGAACCATGTGGTGATCTACCGCAAACTGCTCAGCGAGCACGATGCCGACAGCGAAGCGGGCCTTGAAGACGCGCATTACCTGCAGGGCGCCCTGCAAATGGCCTTGGGCCTGTGCGCGCAGGACTTTCTGCCCGAGATCATCGGCTTCAACCTGGGCTACGAACAGTTGCCCCTGCACCTGTTGATCACCGCCTACGAGTTGAGCGAACTGGGCATCGATCCGTATTACTTCACCCTGCACGTGACCATCGACAACGCCAGCAGCGGCCACGCCTGCAAGGCAGCGCAGTCGGTACTGAGCCTGCTGCCGCTGGGCGAGGGCAGGGCGGATTTCTACCGCCGGGTGGCCGAGGGGTACCGCCTCAACGACCTGGGCCCGGGAACCACCGCGATTATCAGCGGTTTCAACCTGCAGGACGAAGTGGTCGCGATGCTCGAGCGCAAGCGCAGCTTCGGCCAACACATGCACTCGGACTATTGCCGCTTCGAAGGCAAGACCGTCAACCAGTGGCTGGGTCAGCCGGGGCAGATCGGCGCCTTTCTCCAGGCACTGGAAGACAAGGGCTGGATCAAGCGCAACCAGGACCCGGCCGAAAGTCGATTCTGGCAACTGATCGAGGGCGCAGGCGCGGCGATGTTCGGCGTGTTCAGCGGCTATGAAAAACAGATGCTGCACGATTGGATCGCCGGCGACTGGATCAGTGACAAACGTGTGCCGCCCGTGCGGCCCGGGCGCGGCAGCCGGTTTTCCCGCGAGCAGCAACGCCCGACGGACCCGGACACCCAGGCGCTGGTTGATTCATTGTGCAACCTGTCCGATCAACAGCAGCTCAACGCACTGATCCCGTGGATGTCGGCGCGACGCCATTGCACGCCCGCCGGGTTGTACGCGACCCGCCGCTTTATTCAATTGCGCGCGCGATTGCGCTAAGGAACTTCCCATGTTTGCACAACACCTGGCCGATCGCGCCCTGTTGAACCTGGGCCGCGGGTTGAAGCAGCGCGGCTACCGTTTCATCACCCCGACTCCCTTGACCCACGAACGCGTCTATCAACGTCGGGCTGCCTCCCAGGCATCGGACCTTCGCGACGTATTCGGCTGGTCGATGCCGTTTGACCGCGACCTGGTGCCCGACACCTTCCGCGAGGACCTGCAACAAGCCGATCTCGTCGAACCGCATGGCGCGCTGTGGCGCAGCGCGGTGCGTTGGTCCAGCCTGGACGATCTTCTGTTTGCGCATTCCGCATACCCCACCACTGAACCGGATGCCGTGTTCTTCGGCCCCGACAGCTACCGCTTCGCCCAGGTGATCGAAGCCCATCTGCAACAGCGCTTCGAACCGCTCAAGCGCGCCGTGGATATCGGCTGCGGCGCGGGTGTAGGGGCACTGGTGATCGGCCGCGCTCGACATGACGCGCAGGTGTTGGCGGTGGATATCAACCCGCGCGCCCTGCGCATGACCGCCGTGAATGCCGAGCTGGCCGGGCTGAGCAATGTCAGCGCCTACCACAGCGATGTGCTGGCAAGCGTGGAGGGCGAGTTCGATTTGATCGTGGCCAACCCGCCGTACATGAATGATGACCGTCAACGCGCCTATCGCCACGGTGGCGGTGCATTGGGTGAGCAGTTGTCGGTGCGCATCGCCGGCGAATCCCTGGGTCGCCTGGCCCGTGGCGGCAGCCTGGTGCTGTATACCGGTGTGGCGATAGTCGCGGGCGAGGACCCGTTCCTGGCGGCGGTCAAGCCATTGCTCGGCAGCGATGCGTTCGGCTGGACCTACCGTGAACTGGACCCTGACGTATTTGGCGAAGAGTTGGATAAGCCGGGCTACGAGCGGGTAGAGCGGATTGCGGTGGTCGCGCTCACCGTCACCCGTCTGCGCTGAAGGTCATGCTCACTTTCGGTATCGAAGAGGAATACTTCATCACCGACCTGCACACGCGGCACATGGTCGGCGAACCGTCGGCGGCGGTGCTGGCGGCCTGCCGGCAGGCGATTGGCCCGGGCTTCGCCCTCGAGATGTTCCAGGGCCAGATTGAGGTGGCATCCCCGGTGTTCAAGGCCAGCAGTGAGGCGGCGGATTACCTGGCCACCGTGCGCCACAACCTCGCCCGCTCCTTGGGCGCATTCGGTCTCGGTGTGGTCTGTGCCGGCAGCCATCCCTTGGCGGCATGGCGCGAGCAAACGGCCACCGACCGCGTGCATTTCCAGCAATTGTTCGAAGACATCCAGTACGTCGCGAGTCGCAGTGTGCTCTGTGGGTTGCACGTGCATGTCGAGGTGCCGGCCGGAATCGACCGCATCGCGGTGATGAATCAGGTCTCGCCCTGGTTGCCGTTATTGCTGCTCCTCAGTTGCTCGTCACCGTTCTGGGAGGGCGCACCCACAGGGTTCATGAGCTATCGCCAGGCCGCGTGCGATGAGTGGCCACGCATGGGCGTTCCCGAGCACTTCACCGATTGGTCGGCGTACTTGCGCTATTTGGCATTGCTGCAGCGCGTCGGTGCGATCAAGGCCGATGGCAACGGGTGGTGGGGCATTCGGCCTGCGGCGCGTTATCCCACCCTGGAACTGCGCATGACCGATGCCTGCCCCAGGCTGGCGGATGCGTTGGTGCTCGCCACCTTGTTTCGGGTAATGGTCACTCATGCCTGTGCCCTGGAACATCCCGGCGCCGGGTTCACCGCCGAGGCGCGCTGGCTGCTCAAGGAGAATCGCTGGCAGGCCAAGCGCTACGGTGCTGCGGGCAGCTTTGCGCTGGATGACCAGGGGACGATGGGCACTGCTGAACAGTGGCTGCTAGAGGCGCAACGCATCTTTGCGGCCACCGCCGAGGCCATGGGCGAGCCTCAGGTGTTTGATGACCTGCATAGGTTGCTGGCGTCAGGCAACAGCGCCGTCGATCAATTGCACTGCCATGCCGACGCCCGGGCCTCGGGCGCCGATGAGCACGTGTGTCTGCAGCAAGTGGTCGACCGCCTGCTGGCCCAGAGTCGCGCTGCCCATTGACCTACTGCGCGAGCAATCAGGCCGCTTGTGGCTGCAGATGCAGTGCACCGTCGACATCCTTGACCAACCCACTGGCCAAAAACAGCGGTACCAACCGCTTGTGCAACTGCGGCTCGACAAACTCCTTCACCGTATCCAGCGCCAGCACACCGCTCAGCGGCAATTCGGCCTTGGTGTACGACAACCAGGCTTTCTTCAACACCTGCAACACATCGCTGCCCGCCGTGGTGGCGAAGCGGCGCTGGGTGGGTTTGCCGTCGAAGGTGAAGCTGTGCTGGAACGCATAGCCGTTTTCATCGCCGTTACCATCGGTGCAGCGGATGCAGCTGCACGGGCCGTCGCCGAACGCGCTGCGCAGGTAGGCGTTGAAGTCCACCACGGGTTTGAGTGACAGGCGCTTATCCACCTCGAACAGGTCCCCGGTCATTTTTTCGTCAGTGTTCAACGTCCATTTCCTCGCTGGTTCGGCAGTTTTTCAAAGCGCGGCACAATAGCAGCCGGGGGCTGGTTTGTGGGCCATTTGCATAACAATAGATCCCGATATTCTTTTCCACTCTTAAAAATCGTCGCTAGGCTCCATCACCTTCTTAAAAACGCGGCAGACTCCCATGACTTTCAAGCGTTCCTCCCTGACCCTCTTGGCGGCTGCGACAGCCCTGATCAGTATCGGCGCCCAGGCCGAAGGCAAGATCAGCATCGCCCAGCAATTCGGCATCGGCTACCTGATCCTCGACGTGGTGCGTGACCAGCATCTGATCGAAAAACACGGCAAGGAACAGGGCCTGGATATCCAGGTGGAGTGGAACAGCATTTCCGGCGCCACCGCGATGAACGAATCGCTGCTGGCCGGTGCGCTCGACGTGGTTTCCGCTGGCGTGCCGCCGATGCTGACCCTGTGGGACCGCACCAAGGGCAAGCAGAACGTCAAGGCCATCGCCTCCCTGGGCTCGATGCCCAACTACCTGCTGACCAACAACCCCAACGTGAAGACCCTCAAGGACTTCAGCGAAAAAGACCGCATCGCCGTGCCCGCCGCCGGTGTGGGTTTCCAGTCGCGCACCTTGCAGATCGAAACCGCCAAGCAGTTCGGCGATGCCAACTTCAAGAAGTTCGACGACATCTCCATCAGCCTGGCCCATCCCGATGCGACCGCCGCGTTGATTGCCGGGGGATCGGAGATCAACGCGCACTTCTCCAGCCCGCCGTTCCAGTATCAGGAACTGCTGAACCCTAACGTGCACAAGGTGCTCAGTTCCTACGACATCCTCGGTGGGCCGGCCACGTTCAACGTGCTCTACACCACGCAGAAATTCCACGACGAAAACCCCAAGACCTACAAGGCGTTCTATGACGCATTGGCCGAAGCCGAGACGATCATCAAGGCTGACAAGCCAGCGGCAGCCAAGGCGTATATCCGCGTAGAGCAGTCGAAGTTGCCGTTGGACCTGGTGCAGAAAATCGTCCAAGACCCGGAAATCGACTTCACCATCGTGCCGCAGCGTACCTACATCTACGCCGAGAAATTGCAGGCACTGGGCGTGCTGAAAAACAAGGCCGCCAGTTGGAAGGACTACTTCTTCGAAGAGGCCCATGGCGGCAATGGCAGTTGAGAGGCCCAAGTTCAAGCGCGAGCTCAGTAAGCGGTCGTTCTGCAGGTGGGCAGGGCTGCGCCGCGATAGAAGGACAGAATTGCCAGCAGTTGAACGGTGACGGCCACCACCACCACGGCAACAATCGCCTCTTGCGGATCGACAAATGCCGCGCGTATAAGGCCGAAGCCGGCGGGTGCGAAAGCGTAGATGGCCTGGCTGAGGGCAACCATCAGAGCGATGACCTTCGCGGTATTCTCGTGGCTGAACTCGGTTTGCGCGATCAACGGTGGCAGCGATGTGGCGTTGCCGATCCCGGAGCCGATCAGCACGACTGCTATCCAGGCGACCGCAGGGTCCAATTGCAGGCAAAGCAACATCAAGGTGCCCAGCAGTTGAACCCCATAAGCCAGGCAAGCCAAATGGCGACGATTAATGCCTTGGCTCATCCAGTGCGCGGCGATGTATCGCCCGCCCATGGCGCTGGCGGTGGCCAAGCCCATGGCGAATGAGGCAGGGCGGGAGCCCAGGTGTACGACCAGGATCGAATACAGATGGGCGATCAACCCAATCTGTGCAAACAGACCAAGGGACATGCCGGCGGCCAGCGTGCGAAATTGTGCCGATCGGAATGTCTGCACGGTCGTCCAGGGGATGACAGGGGCATGGAGCGGTGATGCGGACGGCGTGGCGAGATTGTCAGGTTGCTGGCCCACGCTCTGCGGTGTTTTGCCGAACACCCACACAGCAAACCCGGCAGTCAGCGTAATGGTGCCCAGGGTTATTGCCAAGGCCGCGATGGCAAAGCCGAATCGCTCGATCAAGAGTACCCACAGCGGCGAGAAGATCACCCCACCCAGGCTTGCACCGTTATAGGCCTTGCCCAGTGCGGTTGGCCTCCCTTTGATGTACCAGGGCGCAATCAGCGTGTTGACGGCCGCGGCGCCCAATGTGACCCAGCCGATACCCGAGCACATGGCGCCGAAATATAGCACCCACAGCGCGTCCGCTTGAGCCCAGATATTAACCCCGATGCCCAGGATCAGGCTGCCCACCCAAGTTACTGCGGGTATACCCCAGCGTTTGTACAGTCGCGGCAGATTGGCGATGACCAGGGTGCCGCTGAGAAAGTGCAGGGTCACCGCCGCAGACACCTCGTCAATCGGCCACCCGGTGCGATCCATGACGGCCTGCATATAAATCGGCGGGCCGTAGAACCCGACTCCCCAGCCAATGATTGCCATAACGAACGTACACCTGAGTACGGTCTGGCCAAAAAAACGCGTGTGATTCATCGGCATCTCTCCTGGATTGGCTTGTAAAGTACTCTGCCGATATGGCTTTCACTTCGAGGAGCATCGAACTATGGATGTTGAACCTTCCGAATTGCGCCTGGCCCATGTAGCGGCTGCGATTGCCGACCCGGCCAGGGCGCGCATGCTCTGTTGCCTGCTCGATGGGCGTGCGCGCACGGCCACAGAACTGGCAGTGGTCGCGCAGAAGAGCTCGTCGACGGCGTCCAGCCATTTTCAAAAACTGCTGGAGCAAGGGCTGGTGACGATGATCAGCCAAGGCAAGCATCGCTATTTTCAATTGGCAAACAGCGATGTCGCCCATGCGCTGGAGGCGCTGCTGGCGATCAGTTCATTTGAACTGCCGGCGTTCAAGCCGTCCACTCCGTGCCATCTGCGCCATGCCCGTAGTTGCTACGATCATTTGGCCGGTGAGTTGGGGGTAAAGGTGCATGACGCCTTGTTGGAGCGCGAATGGATGGCGCTGCAGCAGGGGATGTACCAATTGACGCCAACGGGCATGGAAGGCATGGCAGAACTGGGCCTGGATCTTACCGCTCGAGTCCAGGCGCGCCGGCGCTTCGCCTACCCATGCCTGGACTGGAGCCAACGCTGTGCCCATGTGGGAGGAGCGCTGGGGGCGTTACTGCTGGATCATATGCTGCTAGGCGGGTGGCTGGCGCGAACGCTTGATTCGCGCGCGCTGACGGTGACTGCCAAAGGGCGCAGGCGTTTGGCCAGCGTTTTTGATATCCAATGCGGTGACCGCAGCCAACGCCCTGTAACGGAATGATCAGCGGAAAAACTCACCGGGCGTGGCCTCGAATTGCTGCCGAAACGCATTGATAAACGCCGACGTCGACTCATAGCCACACCCCAGCGCCACATCCGTGACCCGCTCGCCTTGCTCCAGGGCGGGCAGGGCGCTCAATAACCGCAGGCGCTGGCGCCAGGCGCGGAACGTCAGCCCGGTGTCGCTCAAGAACAACCGACTGAGTGTCTTCTCGCTCACCCCCAGTTTCTGGCTCCACTGGCCCAAGGTTGTTTGCTGTTCCGGGTGCGCACTCAGGCTGCGATAGATCGACCGCAAGCGCGGATCCGACGGCAATGGCAGCATCAGATCGACGTGCGGCGCCGCCGCCAACTGATCCAGCACCACCTGGGCCAGGCGCCCGTCCGGCCCATCCTCGGCATACTCCACCGGCAGTTCGCTGAAGCTGCGGATCAGCTCGCGCAGCAGGCTGCTCACCGCCAGCACATGACAGCGCTCCGCCGCCCAGGTGGTGACGCTGCAATCCAGGTACAGGCTGCGCATTTCGGTGTGGGGCGAGCTGAACACGCGGTGCGGTACACCGGCTGGAATCCACACCGCGCGCTGGGGCGGTGCGACGAAGCGGCCGACGCTGGTCTGGATCTCCAGCACCCCGGAAATCGCGTAGGACAATTGCACCCACGGGTGACTGTGCCGGCGGGTCAGGGCGCGGTTGGGCAGCGATTCGGTGCGCCCATACACCGGCCGAGGCAGGCTGGAAAGGCCTGGCACGCTACGGCGCACCGTGTTGGCATGTCCTTTAGGCGGCATTTGTTGGCTCATTGGCGTTAGTCGGTAACAAGCCGTTACGTTAGAGTCGCGATGACGCTCTTGGCAACCCCCGGAAGATCCTGCTTATGACTCGCCCCCGTTTCCTGCCTGACAACTTCACCCTGACCCTGATCGCCACGGTGATTCTCGCTTCCCTGCTGCCCGCCAGCGGCCAGACCGCCGTGGCCTTCGGCTGGGTCACCAACCTGGCCATCGCGTTGCTGTTCTTCCTGCACGGCGCCAAGCTGTCGCGCCAGGCTATCGTCGCCGGCGCCGGGCACTGGCGCCTGCATCTGCTGGTGTTCAGTCTGACCTTCGTGCTGTTCCCGTTGCTGGGCCTGGCGCTCAAGCCGGTGCTGTCGCCGCTGATCGGTAAAGACCTGTACATGGGCATGCTCTACCTGTGCGCCTTGCCGGCCACGGTGCAATCGGCGATTGCCTTTACATCGCTGGCGCGGGGCAATATCCCGGCGGCGATCTGCAGCGCGGCGGCGTCCAGCCTGTTCGGCATCTTCCTGACACCGTTGCTGGTGACGCTGCTGCTCAATGTGCACGGCGAGGGCGGCTCGACGGTCGACGCGATCCTGAAAATCAGCGTGCAATTGCTGCTGCCGTTTATCGCCGGGCAGATCGCCCGCCGCTGGATCGGCGCGTGGGTCGGCCGCAACAAGTCCTGGCTGAAATTCGTCGACCAGGGCTCGATCCTGCTGGTGGTCTACGGCGCGTTCAGCGAAGCGGTGAATGAAGGCATCTGGCACCAGATCCCACTGTGGGAACTGGGCGGCCTGGTGGTCGCGTGCTGCGTGTTGCTGGGCCTGGTGCTGGTGGCCTCCACGGTGCTGGGCAAGGCGTTCGGTTTCAACCAGGAAGACCGTATCACCATCCTGTTCTGCGGTTCGAAAAAGAGTCTGGCCACCGGTGTGCCGATGGCCCAGGTACTGTTCGCCGGGGCGAGCATGGGCGTGCTGATCCTGCCGCTGATGCTGTTCCACCAGATCCAGTTGATGGTGTGCGCGGCGTTGGCACAGCGTTATGCGAATCGGCCGGAGTCGATTCCGGAATTGATGGGGCAGGTTGACCCTTGATCTACGCCGAAGGCCTTGTCGCTGTTACGACCAGCGGTATATACGAGCGGATGCCCTCGGCAAGCCCATTCAATCGGGGTCTACGTGTTCATCATGACCGCACCCTGACCCGGTTGAGGTGATTTTGAGCGGGATGAGCGTCAACAGCCGGGCCGGAAACCTATAGAATGCCCGGCGGCGGCGCTTGTCCTGGGTGGCCGTCTGATCATCGTCCGAGTACCGCGCCCTTCAATGAGCATTTCAGCCGCAACGCCCCAAGCCAATTGGCAACCGGTCTTCGCCCTCGCGTTGGCCGCGTTTGTGTTCAACACCACCGAATTCGTGCCCGTCGGGCTGCTCAGTGCCATCGGCGCCAGCTTCGACATGCCGGTGTCCAGCGTCGGGCTGATGCTCACCATCTACGCCTGGATCGTCTCCCTGACGTCGCTGCCGGTGATGCTGCTGACCCGCAACGTGGAGCGGCGCAAGCTGCTGATCGTGCTGTTCGGCCTGTTCATCGCCAGCCATGTCCTGTCCAGTGTGGCCACCAGCTTTGGCATCTTGATGCTCAGCCGAGTCGGCATTGCTTTGTCCCATGCGCTGTTCTGGTCGATCACCGCCTCGCTGGCGGTGCGCCTGGCGCCGGAAGGCAAGCAGGTGCAAGCCCTCGGCCTGCTGGCTACTGGCACTTCCCTGGCGATGGTGCTGGGTATTCCGTTGGGCCGTCTGCTGGGCGAGGCCATGGGCTGGCGCACCACGTTCCTGGTGATCGGCGCGTTCGCCGCTGCGCTGGTGTTCTGGCTGGCGCGTACGTTGCCGTTGTTACCGAGCCAGAACTCCGGCTCGCTGCGCAGCCTGCCACTGCTGTTCAAGCGCCCGGCGCTGGTGGCGCTGTATGTGCTCACCGCGATGACGGTGACTGCGCAGTTCACCGCCTACAGCTACATCGAGCCCTTTGTCGAAGGCGTGGCCGGCATGAGCGGCAGCGCGGTGACCCTGATCCTGCTGGTGTTCGGCGGCGCGGGCATCATCGGCTCGCTGCTGTTCAGCCTGGTGCACCGTTTCAACCCGCACCTGTTCGTGGTGGGCGCGGTGTTTATCCTGAGCGCCTGCCTGGCGTTGCTGCTGCCCTTGAGCGGAGCCGAATCTTACCTGGTGGTGCTGAGCATTTTCTGGGGCATGGCGATCATGGGCTTCGGCCTGGCCATGCAATCCAAGGTGCTGGTGTTGGCGCCCGACGCCACCGACGTGGCCATGGCGATGTTCTCCGGCATCTACAACATCGGCATTGGCGGCGGCGCGCTGATGGGCAGTTGGGTCGGCAGCCAGTTCGGCTTCGCCTGGATCGGCGCGGCCGGTGGGTTGCTGGCGGCGGTAGCCCTGATCGGGTATTGCCTGGCGATCAGGAAATTTGGGCAGGGCGTTGTAAGCCGCTAAGACAAGACAAGTCCTACACGACATATTGATACCCATTGCTACCGTCGCCTCGGGCCGCCCACCTCCCGTGGCGACGGCACTTGAGCAGCAATGGGAGTTGATTGTGCAAAAACGTTTGACTGCAGAGTTCATGGGTACTTTCTGGCTGACCTTCGGCGGCTGTGGCAGCGCCATCCTGGCGGCTGCGTTCCCCGGGTTGGGTATAGGTTTTGTGGGGGTTTCCCTGGCGTTCGGGCTGACGGTGTTGACCATGGCCTATGCGCTGGGCGGTATTTCCGGCGGGCATTTCAACCCGGCGGTGACCATCGGCCTGTGGGTGGGGCGCCGTATCGAGGGCGCTGATGTGCTGCCGTACATCGTGGCGCAGGTTGCGGGGGCGATTACTGCTGCTGCCGCGTTGTTCCTGATTGCCAACGGGCAGGCGGATTTCTCGGTGGGTGGTTTTGCTGCCAACGGCTATGGCCCGCTCAGCCCCGGTCATTTCGACATGAAGGCTGCCTTGCTGGCCGAACTGATCGCCACGTTTTTCTTCGTCTTCATCATCATGCGTGTGACCGCACCCGGCGCGGTGCCTGGCTTTGCCCCGATTGCCATTGGCTTGGCGCTGACCTTGATTCACCTGGTCCTGATCCCCGTCACCAACACCTCGGTCAACCCTGCGCGCAGCACCGGGCCGGCATTGTTTGCCGGAGTTGATTACCTGGCACAGCTCTGGCTGTTCTGGCTGGCGCCGATCGTGGGCGGCGTGATGGGCGCGGTGGCGGCTCGAGCAATGGATGAGTGCCGTAAAAAAGTGCCCGCCTGAACCCCAGCGTCGCCATGCCGATCATCTCGGCGGCGACGTTGTGCACGGCATAACGGTCCAGGGCTCAGAGCGTTGCGAGCACCGCTTCGAGTTTTTCCTGGTCGCGGGCAAACTGGCGAATGCCTTCAGCGAGTTTCTCGGTGGCCATCGCGTCCTCGTTGGAGCCCCAGCGGAACTGCGCTTCGTTGAGGGTCTGGCGCGGCTCCCCAACTGCCCCCGGATTCAATCGACGCTCCAGCAGGCCCTGGTCTTCATCGAGCTTTTGCAGCAGCTCGGGACTGATGGTCAGGCGGTCGCAGCCCGCCAGTTGCTCGATCTGGCTGAGGGTGCGGAAGCTGGCGCCCATGACCACGGTGTTGATGGCGTTGGCCTTGTAGTAGTTGTAGATCCGCGTCACGGACTGCACGCCTGGGTCCTCGGTGCCGGTGTAGTCCAGGCCGGTGTTCTTGCGGTACCAGTCATAGATGCGGCCTACGAATGGTGAAATCAGGAACACCCCGGCGTCGGCGCAGGCGGCGGCCTGGACGAACGAAAACAGCAGGGTCAGGTTGGTCTGGATCCCGGCCTTTTCCAGGCGCTCGGCGGTGCGGATGCCTTCCCAGGTGGAGGCCAGTTTGATCAGCACGCGGTCGCGACCGACACCGGCCTGGTCGTACAGCGCGATCAACTGGTTGGCCTTGGCCCACAGCGCGTCTTGGTCGAAGGACAGGCGCGCATCGACTTCGGTGGAGATGCGCCCCGGAATCACCTTGAGAATGCCGCAGCCCACTGAAACCGCGAAGCGATCACATGCCAGGTCCACATCGCCCTTGGACTGGCCCACCGCGCTGCGCAGCAACTCGGCATATTCCGGGATGGCAGCGGCCTTGAGCAGCAGCGACGGGTTGGTAGTGGCGTCCACCGGGCGCAAGCGGCTGATGGCTTCCAGGTCGCCGGTGTCGCACACCACGGTGGTGAATTGCTTGAGTTGTTCGAGCTTGGACGTCATGAGCGGCAGTCTCCAGAAACGGTTATTGGTTGAGGGCCTGTGCGGTGTCCAGGTCGGTGATCAGGATGTCCAGGTAGCCGCCCTGGAGCGCGCCACGAATGGCCTGGACCTTGTTCAACCCACCGGCCAGGCCGAGCACCCGGTGGATGGCGCGCAGCTTGGGCAGCGCCACCGAGACCACGAATTCTTCATCTTCCTCCAGCACCGGCTTGCCCTGGGCATCGAAGTAACGCAGGCAGATATCGCCCACCGCGCCGCGTTCGGCGAGCAGGCGCAACATGTCTTCGGTGTAGTAGTTGCCGCTGTTGCGCAGCAGTTGCGAGGGCTCCAGGTCGCCGATGCCGACAATCGCCAGGGTGATGCTGTCAAAGCGCTGCAGCACTTCCTTGACCTCTTCCATCTGCACGATGCGCTGCTTGCTCTCCACCGATTGCTCGATGCTTTGCGAGGGCAGCAAAAATGCCGGGCAGTTGAGCAGGGTCGCCAGGCGCTGGGTCAGCAAAGTGGCTTCAAACGCGCCCTTGTGGCCGACGCCGCCCAACAGTTGCACCACTTCCTGGGCGGCCTGTTTGCCCGGCTGCGCGTGCAAGTGGCCGACCATGGCGCGAATGGTGCTGCTCCACGACGAGATACCGATACGGTCCTGGGGCGACAGGCTGGTTTCCAGGTAGTGGGCGGCGGCCGAACCGATGGCCTGCTTGATACTCTCGTCATTGCCGGGCTCGGTGGCTTCCACCACGATCACCCGGCGCACGCCGTAGCGGCGCTGCAACTGGGTTTCCAGTTCCAGGTGCAGGCCTTGCAAGCGCATCACCGTGATCTTCACCACGCCTTCCTGCAGCGCCCGGCGCAGGGCACGGCTGATAAACGATTGGGACAGGTCCAGTTGCGCGGAAATCTCGGACTGCTTGAGCCCTTCTTCGTAATAGAGGCTCGCGATCTTGGTGATCAGGCGCTGTTCTTCGATCTGGCTCATGAAGGCCTCAGGGCTCTTTATAGTAAAAGGCATGACTCAATGGCCGTGAGGATACCAAACCCTTACGACATGATCAGGCCGCCGTCGATATTGATCGCCTGGCCGGTCAGGTAGGCGGCATCGTCCGAGGCGAGAAACGCCACCAGGCCCGCCACATCCGAGGGTTTGCCGGCGCGGCGCAGGGGGATGTTCTTGACCCATTCGGCCATCAATTCACCCTTGCCGTAGCGCTTCTCGTCAGTGCTGAGGATCTCGCCCCACACCCGGTCGTTGTAGTCCCACATCTCGCTTTCGATGATGCCGGGGCAGAATGCATTCACCGTGATGTCATGCCGCGCCAGTTCCAGCGCCAGGCTCTGGGTGATGCCGATCACGCCCATTTTGCTCGCGGCATAGTGGGGCGTGTAGATGAACCCCTGGCGGCCCTGGCCGGAGGAGGTGTTGATCAGCCGGCCGCTGCCTTGCTTGACCATGTACTTGGCGGCCTCCCGGCAGCCGAGCCACACGCCGGTGGTATTCACCTGCAGCACCTTGTCGAAATCGGCACGGGGCATCTTGTCGTAGTGGTCGATGGTGATGATGCCGGCGTTCTGCACCGACACGTCGATGCTGCCAAAACGGGCGTGGCCTTCGCGGTAGAGCTTTTCGATATCGTCTTCACGGGTGACGTCGATGGCCAGGGCCAGGGTGTCGACCTGGTATTCCCGGGCCAGTTGGTCGGCGGTGAAGGTCACGCGTTCCAGGTCGTTGGAAGCCAGTACCAGGTTGGCGCCTTCCTGGGCGAAACGCTCGGCAATGCCGGCGCCGATGCCCCGGCAGGCACCGGTGATGACCACAGTTTTACCGTTGAATCGTTGGGACATGACGAACTCCTACCAGCACACAAAGCCGCCATCGACCAACAGGTCGACACCGGTGCAGAAAGACGAGGCGTGGCTGACCAGGAAAATCGCCGGGCCGACCATTTCTTCCACGCTGGCCATGCGGCCCATGGGCGTGGTCTGTTCAAAGATCTTCACCTGGTCGGCGACTTCCGGGCGCGAGTTCATCGGCGTGGCGGTGTAGCCGGGGCTGATGCAGTTGACCCGCAAGCCCTTGTCGGCCCATTCCATCGCCAGGCTCTTGCTCAGGTGAATCACACCGGCCTTGGAGGTGTTGTAGTGCGCTTGCAGCAAGCCACGGTTGACGATACTGCCGGACATCGAGGCGATATTGACGATGGCGCCTTTGCCACGGGGCAACATCACGGCGGCCTGGGCCTGGCAACTGAGGAAAATTCCGGTGAGGTTGATGTCCAGGGTGGTCTGCCAGCGTTGCAGGTCCAGGTCTTCGGCGGCCTGGGCATTGGCGATGCCGGCGCAGTTGACCGCGACGCTCAGTTGGCCCAGTTCGGCTTCGGTGCGTGCCACCGCCGCGTCCAGTGCGGCGCGCTCGGTGACCGTACCGCTCAAGGCCAGGGCACGACGGCCCAGGGCCTGGATGCGTTCGACGGTGCTGGCGATGCCGGGGCTGCCCGGTAGATCGAAGCAGGCCACATCCGCGCCGGCCTCGGCCAGCCCCACGGCAATCGCCTGGCCAATGCCGCTGCCGGCGCCGGTGACAAAGGCCACTTGGCCTTGAAGACTAAAAAGCTGCATGGATAACTCCGTTATTTGAAATCACAGCCGACCCCTGTGGGAGGGGGCTTGCCCCCGATGGCGGTGTATCAGTTATAAATTTTTCAATTGAACCACTGCTATCGGGGGCAAGCCCCCTCCCACATTGGATCTTCATTGTTTGTGGGTCAGGCAGTCGCCATTTCCATCACCGACACGGGGGTGGCCTCGCCACGTTCCAGAATCCCCATCTGCCGGCCCCGGCTCATGACCAGGACGCGGTGCGACAAACCAAGCACCTCATCCAGATCCGAGCTCACCACAATCACCGCCATGCCTTTGGCCGCCAGGTCCGCGATCACTTCATAGATCGCCGCCCGCGCACCCACGTCGATGCCGCGGGTCGGTTCATCCAGGATGAAGACCTTGGGGTTGCGCGCCAGCCATTTGGCGATGATCACCTTCTGCTGGTTACCACCGGACAAACTGGAGATGCGCGACTGCGGCGCACCTTTCACCCCCAGCCGGGCCACCGCCGTGCGGGCGAATTCGCGCAGCGGGGCAGGGAATACCCAGCCGCGCTTGTCCAGCAGGTCGGTGTTGCCGTAGATCAGGTTGTCTTCGATGCGGTGTTCCACCACCACGCCTTGCTGCTTGCGGTCCTCGGGCACCAGCACCACGCCGGCCTGGATCGCCTCGAAGGGCGAGCGCAGCTGGCGTACTTGACCGTCGAGTACCAGGTGGCCTTGGACATCCTGTGCTGCGCCGGCAATAGTGCGCACCAGTTCGGTCCGCCCGGCGCCGACCACGCCGGCAATGCCGAACACTTCGCCGGCGCGCACGCTGAAGTCGATGCCGTGCAAGGCAAATTCGCGGCAGCCGAGGTCCTTGACCTGCAACATCACGCGATCCTGTGGCGCTTGAAGGGCGGGGAAAATCCGCTCCAGGCTGCGCCCGACCATCTGTTCCACCAGTTCGCGCACCGGCACCTGGGCGGTGGCGTGCAAGGCGATCTGGCGTCCGTCGCGCAGTACCAGCACACGGTCGGCGATGCGTGCGATTTCTTCCAGGCGGTGGCTGATATAGATAAACGACACGCCCTCGGCCTTGAGCCGTTCCACCTGTTTGAACAGCAACTCGGTTTCTTCGCCGCCCAATGCCGCAGTGGGTTCATCCAGAATCAACAGGCTGGCCTTGAGGGTCAGCGCCTTGGCGATTTCCACCAATTGCTGGGCCGCCACGCTCAGGCCTTCGACCTTGCGCGATGCCGGCACTTTGAGCCCCAGGCGCTCCAGCTGGATCTGCGCCTGGGCCTCCATGTACGCGCGGTCCACCCGCCCATGACGCATGGGCAGGCGACCGACGAAGATATTCTCGGCGATCGACAATTGCGGCAGCAGGCGGATTTCCTGGTGGATCAGACCGATCCCGGCGCCCAGCGCCGCACCGGGCGAGGCGGGCGCGTAAGGCGCGCCGCGCCAGGTCATGCTGCCCCCGGCTTCAGGCTGTACCAGCCCGGCGATGATCGACGACAAGGTCGACTTGCCCGCACCGTTCTCACCGAGCAGGGCCAGCACTTCGCCGGGGCGGATGTCCACATTGACCTGCGACAGTACCTGCACCGGCCCATAGGCCTTGCCGATATTGCGCAGGCACAGCACCGCGTCGGCGTGGGCGGTGTCCAGGGCTGCTGCTTGCATGACGACCTCCAAGGCTTACGGGTGCTGTTGCAGGAACGGCGCGACGTTTTCTTTGGTGGTCAGCACAGTGGGCAACAGTTGCTCCTTGGGCACGGCCTTGCCGGCGTTCAGGTCGATGGCCGATGCCACGGCCAGGCGGCCCATCTTCTGGGTCTGCTGGGTCATGGTTGCATTCAGCACGCCACTTTCCACGGCCTTGAGCCCGGCGACGTCACCGTCGAAACCGACCACCACGACCTTGTGGTCGAGGTTGCCGACCTTCACCGCCTGGGCAGCGCCCAAGGCCATTGCATCGGCACGGCCGAAGAACACGGTGATGTTCGGGTCACGCTGGAGCAGGTCCTGGGCCACGGCGAAGCCTTTGTCCTGGGCCCACTCGGCGGGTTGCTGGGCGACGACCTTGAGGTCCGGGAAAGCTTTCAAGCCTTCTTCGAAACCCTTGGCGCGATCGTTCTCGGGGGTGGTGCCGAGCTGGCCTTGCAGGATCGCGATGCGGCCCTTGCCATCGGTGATCTTGCCGACGTATTCGGCCAGGGTCTTGGCCCCGGCCACGCTGTCGCTGGCGATAAAGGTGTCACCCGGTGCATCGGGTGCGTTGCGGTCCACGGCGATCACCGGGATGCCGGCGGCCTTGGCGGCTTTTACCGGGACGCCGGCGGCAGTGGCACCAGCAGGGATATAGATCAGCACATCGATCTGGCGGGTGATCAGGTCTTCAATCTGGCTGACCTGGGTGGAGGAGTTGCCCTGGGCATCCACGGTGATCACCTTGATGCCCTTGGCCTTGCCCTCGGCTTCCACCGATTGCTTGATCTGGTTGAAGAAGTCGGCCTGCAGGTTGGCCACGGCCAGGCCGATGGTCAGGTCCTTGGCCCAGGTGGTGCCGGCAGCGGTGAGGGTGGCAGCCGCGAGGGCGGTGGCCAACAGCAGTTTCTTGGGGCTGAACATGTCGGTGACTCCTGGTTTTATTGTTGGAGGGTGTCAACTGTCGAACAGGTTTAACGGGCAGTGCTGGAGCGGCGTCGCAGGGTGTCGATGGTCACGGCGAGGGCGATGACCACGCCGATCACCACTTGTTGAATGAAGGGCGAAACGCCCAGCAGGTTGAGACCATTGCGCAGCACGCCAATGATCAGCACACCGACCAGGGTGCCGCCGATGCTGCCGACGCCACCGCTGAGGCTGGCGCCGCCAATTACGACGGCGGCGATGGCGTCCAGTTCCAGGCTCAGGCCGGCGCTGGGTTGAGACGAGTCCAGGCGCGCGGCCAGGGTCACGGCGGCGATGCCGGCCAGCGCACCGCTGATGGCGTATACCCACAGGGTGATCGCCCGCACCTTGATGCCGGACAGGCGCGCCACTTCCGGGCTGCCGCCCATGGCGTACAGGTTACGGCCGCCGGCGCGAAAGCGCAGGAACACCCAGGCCACCACCAGCATCACCAGGAACAGCCCGACGGTTGCCGAGAGAAAGCCGAAGTGACGCACCGTGGCCAGGCTGGTGAACCAGTCCGGGTAACCGACGATCTGCCGGCCTTCGGTGAGGATGTTCGCCAGGCCACGGGCCACCGACATCATGGTCAGCGTGGCAATGAACGGCGGCAGCTTGGCATAGGTGATCAAGGCGCCGGACACCAGCCCGGCGAGCATGCCGCTGGCTATCGAGATCGGGATCGCAAACCCCAGTGGCACCGCCTGATCCTGGTACAGCCAGCCGAGCATCATCATCGAGAAGGCCAGCACCGACCCCACCGACAGGTCGATGCCGCCGATCACGATCACGGCGGTCATGCCAATTGCGAGGATGCCCAGCACTGTGACCTGATCAAGAATGTTCAGGCCATTGCGCAGCGAGAAGAAGAATTCGGAACTGAAGGAGAAGACCAGCACCAGCAACACCAGGCCGATCAGCGGGCCGCCGATATTGCTGGGAAGCAGTTTCACCAACCGGGGGCGGTGGGGCGGCTTGAGTTCGGCCGGGTGCTGGACAGTAGCTTTGGCGTCCACAGTGTTCTCCTGATTTATTTTTTTTGGAGTGCTTTCAAGTGCGCTGAATATTTATGCGTGCTTGACTGTTAATTCAGATTCCAGTGCCACCGTGGCAATGTCAAGCGCTTAATTTTTCCAACAGGCCTCTGGATCGCGACTTTCATCCGGCGCAAAGCCACGGGATAGATACGCGCGTGTGGGATTTCGGCCGTTTGTCCGAGGGACATTTCCAGGTTTTATTTGATTTTTCCACCGGTCATTCACTTGACCTGTCGAGCGTTCGGCGTCTAAATAGAAATATATTGTCACTGCTGAATAAATATTCAAATACAGCTTTTCACACTTTTACCCCGCGTGGTCAGCCTCAAAGGAGCCGCTGCATGAATGCCTTCCAGTACGACGCCCACCAGATCAAAGAACAGGCCCGCCTGATCCGGCGCCATGTGATCCGCCTGAATGCCGACTCACCGGCCGGCGGCCACACCGGGGCCGATCTCTCGGAAACCGATATTCTTGCCACCCTGTATTTCCGCATTCTCAATACCGGGCCGGAACGCACTGAAGACCCTGAGCGCGATATCTATATCCAGAGCAAGGGCCACGGTGTCGGTGGTTTGTATTGCTGCCTGGCGCAGGCGGGCTACATCCCCGTCGACTGGCTGCCCACCTACCAGCACTTCAACTCCCACCTGCCGGGTCACCCGGTGCGACAGAAAACCCCTGGCATCGAACTGAACACCGGCGCCCTCGGCCACGGCCTGCCGGTGGCGGTGGGGCTGGCGCTGGCGGCGAAGATGTCCGGCAGCAAAAAACGCATCTATGTGCTGACCGGCGACGGTGAATTGGCTGAAGGCTCCAACTGGGAAGCGGCGATGGCGGCGGCCAAATACGGCCTGGATAACCTGTTCGTGATCGTCGACAAGAACAAGCTGCAACTGGCGGGCCTGACGGCGGACATCATGCCGCTGGACCCGCTGGACGTGAAATGGGCGGCCTTCGGTTTTCGTGTCAGCGAGTGCGACGGCAACGACGCGGGCCAGTTGATCGAAGCCCTGGAAAGCATGCATGCCAAGACCGGCGCGCCCCAGGTGCTGATCGCCCACACCATCAAAGGCAAGGGCGTGTCGTTTATCGAAGCCCGTCCCGAATGGCACCACCGCGTGCCCAAGGGTGATGAAATCAACGCGGCACTGGAGGAGTTGAATCATGGCGAGTGAACATCTGGCGAGCGTCATGGTGGAAGCCTTTATTGCCGCCGTCGATGCCGGGCTGGACGTGGTGCCGGTGGTCAGCGATTCCACCTCCACGGCCAAGATCGGGCCGTTTGTGCAGCGCTTTCCCGAGCGTCTGATCAATGTGGGGATTGCCGAGCAGTCGCTGGTCAGCGTCGCGGCGGGCCTGGCCCTGGGCGGCAAGATCGCTGCGACCTGCAACGCAGCGCCATTCCTGATTTCGCGGGCCAATGAGCAGATCAAAGTCGACGTCTGCTACAACCAGGCCAACGTGAAGATGTTCGGCCTGAATGCCGGTGCCAGTTACGGCCCGTTGGCCAGCACGCACCACAGCCTCGACGATATTTCGGTAATGCGCGGCTTTGGCAACGTGCAGATCTTTGCTCCGGCCGACGCGCTTGAATGCCGGCAGATCGTCGACTACGCGCTGCGCTACCACGGCCCGGTGTATATCCGGCTTGACGGCAAAGCGTTGCCGGACCTGCACACGGGCGACTATCAATTTGCCCCAGGGCAGGTGGATATCCTGCGCCAGGGCGCGGACGTGAGCATCGTCGCCCTGGGCTCGGTGGTGCATGAAGCGCTGGATGCGGCACGGGTGCTGGCGGAGCAGGGTGTCCAGGCGCAGGTGATCAACCTGTCGTCGATCCGGCCATTGCAGCGTGACGTGTTGCTCAGCGCCCTGCGAGGCACGCGGGCGGTCATCACGGTCGAAGAGCACAACATCAACGGTGGCGTCGGCAGCCTGGTGGCCGAAGTGCTGGCCGAAGCCGGGCTGGGGATTGCCCTGGTGCGCCTGGGCATCGGCGATGGTGAATATGCCGCCGCCGGCGCTCGCGAACCGACCCGCGCCTTGCATAACATCGACGCGGCTGGGATTGTGGCGGCTGCCACTCGGTTGCGGTGAATGCGATGACAGACAATACGCCGCTGATCCTGGCGATAGATGAAGGCACCAGCAACGCCAAGGCGGTGCTGGTCAACGAGCGCGGACAGGTGATTGCGCGGGGCTCGCGGCCGCTGAGCATTACCCATCCGCAGCCGGGGTTTTCCGAGCAGGACCCGCTGCTGATCTGGCACAGCACCCTGGCCGCCATTGAGGAGTGCCTGGCCCAGGTGGACCGGCCGATCACCGCGCTGGCCATCAGCAACCAGCGAGAATCGGTGGTGGCCTGGGACCGGCATACCGGCGAAGCGCTGTCGCCGTGCATCAGTTGGCAATGCCGGCGCTCCACCGCGTTGTGTGCCCAGTTGCATGAGCAGGGGCATGAAGCGCTGATCCTGGAAAAAACCGGGTTGGCCTTGGACCCGATGTTCTCGGCCGGCAAGTTCCGCTGGATTCTCGACCACCTTGAGGATGGCCACGCACGCGCCGCTGCCGGTGATATCTGCCTGGGCACGGTGGACAGCTGGTTGCTGTGGAAGCTCAGCGGCGGCCAGGCGTTCGCCACCGACTACTCGAATGCCGCCCGCACGCAACTGTTCAACCTGCACACCTGTGCCTGGGACCCGGCGCTGCTGGCGCTGTTCAAGATTCCATTGGCCGCATTGGCCCCCATCCAGCCCAGTGCAGGCTTTTTTGCCGAAACCGTTGCGGCGGGCGGGTTGCCCGCCGGCATCCCGGTAATGTCGATGATTGGCGACTCCCATGCCGCGCTGTACGGGCAGGGCGGCTTTGCGCCGGGGCTGGTGAAAGCGACACTGGGCACCGGGTCGTCGTTGATGACGCCCATGGGCGGCCCGATTGCCTCGACTCACGGCTTGTCCACCACCCTGGCCTGGCACGATGGTGGTCAACCGACGTTCGGCATGGAAGGCAACATCGTCCATACCGGCGCCGCCGTGCAGTGGGCCTCGCGCCTGGTGGCGGGGGAATCCCTCGATGCCCTCACCGAACAGGCGGCGCAACTGTCGGATAACGGCGGCGTGTATTTCGTGCCGGCGTTGTCCGGGCTGGGCGCGCCCCACTGGAAGGCCGATGCACGGGGCCTGATCTGTGGGCTGACCGAGGCCACCTCTGGTGCGCATATCCTGCGGGCGTCGCTGGAGTCCATCGGTTATCAGATCCGCGATGTGTTCGAGGCCATGCAGCAGGACATCGGCAGCCCGTTGAAAGAGCTGTGGGTGGACGGCGGCGCGACGCGCAACCGTTGGCTGATGCAGTTCCTGGCCAACCTGCTGCAACGCCCGGTGGTGCGCAGCCTGTCACCCGAAGTCTCGGCATTGGGCGCGGCGCACCTGGCGGGGAGGGCGTCGGGGGTGTGGGCGAGCGATGCAGCGCTGGGGGCGCTGGAGCGGCAGCGGGAGCGGTTTGAGCCGCAGGATGATCCCGCGATGGCGGGGCGTTACAGCGAATGGAAAAAGGCCCTGGCCCGCACCCTGTTGTGACCATCGTGATCCAAATCTGTGGCGAGCGGGCTTGCCCCGCGTCGGGCTGCGAAGCAGCCCCCACACCAGCGGCCGAAGAGTGCCTGACTCACCGCATTCCTCCTTCCAGGGTCGCTTCGCAACCCAACGCGGGGCAAGCCCGCTCGCCACAGTTGAAGTATTCCCTGTTACGCCCTCAAGGTTTCCAGGTCTGTACATCCTTGGCATCCACCGCCTTGGGCAATAACCCCGCCTTGAAGAACGCATCGGCGATTTTTTGCTGTTCGCCCAATTGATCGAGCGTTACCGGTTGCACCAGGTAGCTGCGGTGCGCATTGGCTGCTTCCACCGTCGCTACATCCAGGTTGCCCCACAAAGGCCCCAGCACCTTGGCCGCATCCTGGGGGTGGGTTTTCACCCACTGCCCGGCTTTTTCCAACTGCTCGTACACCACCCTCAATACTTCCGGGTGCGCCTTGGCGTACGGCGTACCGGTCAGGTAGTAACGCTTGTAGCTGGCCAGCCCTGCGCCGTCCGCCAGGGTGCGTGTGGGCAATTGGCGCTGCACGCTGGTCAGGAAGGGTTCCCAGGTAACCCAGGCGTCCACCTTGTTGTTCTCGAACGCCGCGCGACCGTCGGCGGGTGACAGGTAGGCCGGTTCGATATCCGAAAAGGCCAGCCCCGCCTTGGCCAGTGCGGCGATCAGCAAGTAGTGGGTGCCAGCGGCCTTGGTCACGGCGATCTTCTTGCCCTTGAGGTCCGCCAGGTTCTGGATCGGCGAGTCCTTGCGTACCACGATGGCCTGGGCGGCGGGCGAGGGCGCTTCCTGGGCGAAGTAGGTGAGTTTGGCCTGGGCCGCCTGGGCGAAGATCGGCACGGTGTCGGCCACGTCGGCGCTGATATCCACATTGCCCACGTTCAGTGCTTCGAGCAGCGGCAGGCCGCTGGGGAACTCGTGCCAGCTCACGTCGATGTTGTCGGCCTTGAGGGCTTTTTCCAGGGTGCCCTGGGTTTTCAGCAGGGTGATCAGGGTCGAGGACTTCTGGTAACCGATGCGTACGGTTTCCTGGGCCTGCGCGCTGATGGCGACGGACAGAGCCAGCAAGCCGAGGAGTGCGGCGAAGGGGTGACGTAGGGACATGGCGAGCTCGATCTGTGACGAAATAGGCCTGAGCTTAAAGTTCTAAAAACTATTCGTTAAATACTCTTTCGATCTGAGCTTAGGACGCTTTTCCCTGCCGCCTATGAATTGGGCATAACCATAGAATTATAAGATTCTTTCATCATTGCTCATCGTTAATATAATCGAACAAGCTTTATTGCCAGGCCTGACGCGGTTTTTTGGCATAAGCAGCGCCCTTCATTTCTTCCTCGCCAAGGCCTCCCATGACGTTCAAAAAACTAATCGTCGCCGCCAGCCTGCTGTTCGCCGCCACGGCGGCCCAGGCCGAGCAAACCCTGGATATCAGCTACCAGCGCTCATCCACCCTGTGGATCCTGCTCAAGCAAAATGGCCAGTTGGAACAGCGCCTCAAGCCCCTGGGCTTCACGGTGAACTGGCATGAATTCAGCACCGGCCTGCTTAGCTCGCTGAATGCCGGCAGCGTCGACCTGCACGCCGATGTGGCTGACGCATTCGCGCTGTTTACCCAGGCCGCCGATGCACCGCTGACCTATTACGCCCAGGAAAACGCATCGCCGGGCGCCCAGGCGATCATCGTTCAGGACTCGTCGCCGATCCACAGCATCGCCGACCTCAAGGGCAAGACCGTTGCCGTGTCCAAGGGCTCGGGCAGCAACTACCTGCTGATCTCGGCGTTGAAAAAGGCTGGGCTGACCCTGGCCGATATCACCCCGCGTTACCTGGAAGCCCCGGATGGCGGCGCGGCCTTCGCTAATGGCAGTGTCGACGCGTGGGTGATCTGGGACCCGTTCTTCGCCACCCAACAGTTGGATCACCATGTGCGGGTAATCGCCGACGGCAAGGACGGCCTGGCCGACTACAACCGTTTCTATCTGGCGACGACGACGTTCGCCAAGGCCCACCCGGACGTGTTGCAGGTGACCTTCGACACCCTGCGCGAGACCGGCCAATGGGTGAAGGCCCATCCCAAGGAAGCCGCCGCCATCCTTGGCCCGCTGTGGGGCAATATCGCCCCGGCCACGGTCGAGCGCGCCAATAGCCGTCGCAGCTACGACATCATCCCGGTCAAGCTGGACAACCTCGCCGAGCAACAGCGCATCGCCGACACCTATTACGCCGCCAAGCTGATTCCCAAGCCGTTGCAGGTCAGCGCCATCACCGTGTGGACGCCCAAGCCATGAGCCGCCAGATCCATTTATCCGCGTTCCTGTTGAGTGGGCCGGTGGTGCACAGCCACGCGGTGTGGCGCCACCCGGAAACCGTCGGCAATTACCTCGACCCCGAGTACTACGCGCGGGTCGCCAAGGTGGTGGAAGAGGGGCTGTTCGACTTCCTGTTCTTCGCCGACCGCCTGGCCGTGGGCGACCAGATGGGCGGCTCGCGCGAGTTGGCCTTGCGCTACGGCGCCCAGGACGCCACGCGTCTGGACCCGTTGCCGATCCTGTCTTACCTGGTCGGCAAGACCAGCAGGCTGGGCCTGGGCGCAACGCGGTCCACCACCTATTACGAACCGGCGCACATCGCCCGTGAATTCGCCACCCTCGACCACCTGTCCAGGGGCCGCGCGGCGTGGAACATCGTCACCTCGATGAACGACAGCGAGGGTCGCCTGTTCGGCAAGGACAAGCACCTGGAGCACGACCTGCGCTACGACCGCGCCGATGAGTTTGTCGAAGTTGCGCTGAAACTGTGGAACAGCTGGGGCAAGGACGCGCTGAAACTGAACCGCGAAAGCGGCGTGCTGGCAGACCCTGGATTGATCCGTTCGGTGCAGCACCAGGGCGAGTGGTTCAGGGTGGAAGGCCCGCTGAATATCCCGCGCACGCCCCAGGGCCGACCGGTACTGATCCAGGCCGGCTCTTCCGGGCGTGGTCGGCGCTTCGGTGCGCGTTGGGCCGAGGCGATCTTCACTATCCATCCGCACTTGGCGGCCATGCGTGCGTTCCGCGATGACGTGCGTGCCCAGGTGGTGCAGCAGGGGCGTGACGCCGACAGCTGCAAAGTGCTGACGGCGGTGATGCCGTTCATGGGTGGCAGCGAGGCCGAGGCCCGCGCCAAGCGCGATCGGCACAATGCGCTGGCCCGTCCGGAACTGGGGCTGGTGACACTGGCCTCGCAGTTGAATGTGGACCTGTCGCCATTCCCGCTTTCGGCGACACTGGCCGAGATCGCCCAGTCGCCGCTGATCCACCCGGCTGCGGCGGAAAAGCTGTTGATGCAAGGCCCGCAAACCACCCTGGAACAACTCGGGCGCATCTTGGCCAGCAGCGTGCGCGTGCCGCAATTGGTGGGTACCGGCGCGCAGATTGCCGATCAACTGGCCGAGCTGTTCGAGCAGGGCGGTTGCGACGGGTTTGTGATCTCTCCGGGGTATTTGCCGGGCTCGTTCACGGAGTTTGTCGAGAGCGTGATTCCGCATTTGCAGCGCAAGGGGCTGTTCCGCACCGCGTATGAAGGGGCGACGTTGCGTGAGCATTTGGGCTTGGCTGATCTGGACAGTTGACTGTGTGGCGAGCAGGCCTGCAGATCCGGGTAGCCAGCCCCTTCAGTTCAGCGCAATCGTCGCCGGGGCCAGCGAGCTCAATGCCCCGGCGCGGTCCGCCAGGTAACGCGCCGGCGGCTGGCCTACCGTCTTGCGGAACATGGTGATAAAACCGCTGGCGTTCTCATAGCCCAGGTCCAGGGCCACGCGTTGCACGCTCTCACCCCTGGCCAGGCGTTGCAGCGACAGGATTACATGCAACTGCCGGCGCCAACGGCCAAAACTCAGGCCCAGTTCCTCCAGCAGCAGGCGCGTCATGCTGCGTTCGCTCATGCCGATGCGCACCGCCCATTGACCGAGGGTGGACTTGTCCGCCGGTTCAGCCAGCAGGCTGTCGGCCAGGCGACGCAGGCGCGGATCTTGTGGCATGGGCAGGTGCAGGGCTTCAACAGGCGCGACGGCCAATTCATCCAGCAAGGTACTGATCAAACGGCCCTGGGCGCCGTGCTCGTCATACAGTTGCGGGAAACTCAACGCCTTGCTGATCAGCTCATGCAACAGGGCCGACACCGCCAGCGTGCAGCATTGCCGGGGCAGGGCGCAGGCGGCATCGGGGTCGATCAGCAGGCAATAGACTTCCGCAGCGCCAGCCCCCCGTGCCGCGTGAGGCGTTCCGCCGGGAATCCACAGCGCGCATTGCGGCGGCACGATCCAGATACCGGCCTCAATCTCGCAATGGATGACCCCGCGCAAGGTGTACATCAGTTGGCCTTTGCGATGGGCATGCTGGGTATGTTCCCAGGTATCCGACGTGGCGGTGGCCCCTACGGCCACTACGGCGCGGGGGAATACGTCGGCGTCTCTGGACAGTGACGGATCGTGCATTTCCAGGCGATGGTGTTTCATGACAAGGGATCGCAGGTTGGCTGAATTGCGAAACAGTCTGGCTATTCTGTGCAATGCCGTCCAGCGGCTTGAACCTTATAGTGAGATCAATTCTCAACAAGGAGCTCGGCCATGCGACTCGACAGTTCAACATTCCCGGTGGTGAAAATCGTCTTTGATGCGCCCAATGAAGGTGGGCCGGAGGATGCCTTCGCCGTGTTCGAAAGCCTGCTGGCCCGGCAGCAACCGTTCCTGCTGCTGCACGAAAAATCCGTGGACGAGAACAATCACCAACACTCCCATGAGGAGCGCAAGCAAGCGTCGATCTGGATGAAGAAAAACAAACAGGCGCTGCATACCTACGTCAAAGGCATGATCCAGGTCGAGCCCAGTGCCGCGCAGCGCCTGGCGCTCAAGCCGTTTGCCGCGATGTTCGGCAAGGCCTGGGGTTATCCGTTGCTGGTGGTGGAATCCCGTGACCGGGCCTGGGCACTGGCGCGGGATGTGCTGGATGAGCGGGTGTCGGATGTGGCGCACTTTTGAACGCACGCAACATCGAGCTGTGGCGAGGGAGTCCCCACTCCCTCTGTGGCGAGCGGGCTTGCCCCGCGTTGGGGGGCGAAGCGCCCCTGATGAAGCTTGACCTGCGTGTTTCAGGTATCCTCCGCGCCCCGCTTACCACCGATTCAAAGACAGATGACTGGACAAGACATGCAGGCGCTGCTGGAGTCGATCCTCGACGAAGTGCGCCCCCTGATCGGCCTCGGCAAAGTCGCCGATTACATCCCGGCATTGGCCGATGTGCCTGCCAACCAATTGGGCATCGCCGTGTACGGCAACGACGGCTCGGCCTACTGCGCCGGTGACGCCGACACGCTGTTCTCGGTGCAGAGCATTTCCAAGGTGTTCAGCCTGGTGCAGGCCATCGACCACGGTGGCGAAACCATCTGGGAGCGCCTGGGGCACGAGCCTTCCGGGCAGCCGTTCAACTCCATGGTGCAGCTGGAATTCGAACGTGGCCGCCCGCGTAATCCGTTCATCAACGCCGGTGCGCTGGTGATCTGCGACATCAACCAATCGCGCTTCGCCGTGCCGATCTTGTCAATGCGCGATTTCGTCCGGCGCCTGTCGGGCAACCCGCAGATCCTGGTCAACAGCGTCGTCGCCGAATCCGAGGCCCAGCACGGTGCCCGCAACGCGGCCATGGCCTACCTGATGAAATCCTTTGGCAACTTCCACAACGACGTGGACGCGGTGCTGCACAGCTACTTCAACTACTGCGCCTTGCAGATGAGCTGCCTGGACTTGGCCAAGGCATTCAGCTTCCTGGCCAATGAAGGCACGAGTGCCCACAGCGGCGAACAGATTTTAACGGCGCGCCAGACCAAGCAGGTCAACTCGATCATGGCCACCAGCGGGCTGTACGACGAAGCGGGTAATTTTGCCTATCGCGTGGGGTTGCCGGGCAAGAGCGGGGTGGGCGGCGGGATTGTCGCGGTGGTGCCGGGGCAATTTACGGTGTGCGTGTGGTCGCCGGAGTTGAATACGGCGGGGAACTCGCTGGCGGGGATGAAGGCGTTGGAATTGTTGAGTGAGCGGATTGGGTGGTCGGTGTTTTGAGGGTGCGCCCCGTTCATGGGAGCGATCGCCGTTGGCGATTGAGAGTATTAATCGCTTTACGCGTGCAATAGGTTCTCCCGGAAAAGGAGATCCAGTGTGGGAGCTGGCTTGCCTGCGATGGCGGTACATCAGCCAGCACATCCAGCGGCTGACACACCGCTGTCGCGGGCAAGCCCACTCTCACATGGGGAGTGGTGTGAGTGAGGGCTCTGTTCAGCTCACATTGAGCCGATCCAGCAAGCTGTACCACGCCACCCCCGCGCCAATGTAAAACCGCTGCAACCCATGCATCGGCAAGCGCTGCAACGGCGTCACCGGGTAGGCGAACTCCGCCTGGCTGTCACACAACTTGCCCGCCAATTGCTGCCCCAGGCTGGTACACAGCGCGATGCCACGGCCATTGCAGCCCAGTGCCAACGTCAACCCTGGCGCGGGCTGGTGCACATGGGGCATGAAGTCCCGCGTGATCGCAATACGGCCCGCCCAGCGATATTCGAATTCCAGTGGCCCCAATTGCGGAAACAGCAGTGCCAGCGAGCGTTCCAGGTGGGCGAAATCCGTGGGTGACGTGGGGTCGTTGAACAGCCCGCGTCCGCCCATCAGCAAGCGGCCATGGCTGTCTTTGCGAAAGTACAGCAGCAGCCGTTGTGCGGTGGAGACGGTTTCCTGCCCCGGCAAGATGCTGTCCGCCGCTCGCCCGCTCAAGGGTTTGGTGGCGACGATAAAACTGTTCGCCGCCAGGATGCTCTGCGCCATGCCCGGCCACAGGTTGCCGCTGTAGCCGTTGGTGGCCAACACCACTTGATCGGCCGTGACCTGCGCACCGCCAGCCGTCTGCAATTGCCAGCCGCAACCCTGGCGCTGCAACCCGGTCACCGCGCTCTGCCCATGGATCCGCACACCCGCCACCAACGCCGCGCCCACCAGCCCACGGGCATAGGCCAAAGGCTGAATCGCCCCGGCGCGACCGTCCAGCCAGCCACCCGCAAACGCCTCACTGCCCATGCGCGAAGCCACCGCTGCGGCATTCAGGCGCTGCACCGGTACACCGCGCCTGGCCCATTGATCTGCCCGTGCGTGCAACCCGGCGACGCCTTTTTCGCTGTACGACACCTGCATCCAGCCTTTGCGTACCGGCGCGCAATCGATGCCGTGTTTTTCGATCAGCTTGAACACCAGGTCGGCCGAGTTCGATACAGTCGAGATCAACGGTTCGGCGCGCTCCGCTCCGTACATCTGCACCAGTTGCTGCGGGTCGTATTTGAGCGTCGGGTTGACTTGCCCACCGTTGCGTCCGGATGCGCCCCAGCCCGGCTCGTTGGCCTCCAGTACGCACACGCTGACGCCGCGCTCGGCCAAATGCAGCGCCGTCGACAAGCCGGTATACCCGGCGCCGACAATCGCCACGTCCACCTTCACCGACTCGCTCAACGCAGGCGTCGGCACCACTGAGGGCGCAGTCGCTGACCACAATGACTTCATGACAGGCTCCGCGTGTTGCCGGTGGGGTGCAGCACGCGCCGCAGGAAGTCCTGGGTCCGCGCATGCTGCGGGTTGCCCAGCACCTGTTCGGCCGGCCCGCTTTCTACGATGTAGCCGCCATGCAGGAAGCACACGCGGTCGGCCACTTCGCGGGCAAAGCCCATTTCGTGAGTGACCACGATCATGGTCATGCCCTCATCGGCGAGGGTGCGCATCACCGCCAGCACATCACCGACCAGTTCAGGGTCGAGGGCCGAGGTGGGTTCATCGAACAGCATGGCTTCGGGTTTCATCGCCAGGGCACGGGCGATGGCCACGCGTTGTTGCTGGCCGCCGGAGAGCTGCTCCGGGTAGGCCTCGGCCTTGGCGCTCAGGCCGACTTTTTCCAGCAGCACCAGTGCTTCTTCGCGAGCCTGCCTGGGCGGCTCGCCTTTGACGTACACCGGGCCTTCCATCACGTTCTCCAGCACGGTGCGGTGGGGGAACAGGTTGAAGCGCTGGAACACCATGCCCATGCGGCTGCGCAGGGCGTGTACGGTCTTGCTGCCGCGCTGCACGGTTTCGCCGAACACGTTGATGTGCCCGCCGTCATAGGCTTCCAGCGCGTTGATGCAGCGCAGCAAGGTGGATTTGCCTGAGCCCGACGGCCCGATCAGGCACACCACTTCGCCCTTGGCCACGTCGAGGTTTACGCCGTGCAGCACGCGGTGGCTGCCGTAATGTTTTTGCAGTTGGCGAATCTCGATCATGCTTTTTTCCTCCGGCCCAGGTGTTGTTCCATGCGGCGCAGGCCGTACACCAGCGGCAGGCTCATCAGCAGGTAGAGCAGGGCGACCAGGGTGTAGACGGTCATGTTCTGAAAGGTCGACGAGGCAATCAGTTGGCCCTGGCGGGTCATCTCCGCGACGGTGATGGTGGACACCAGCGACGAGTCCTTGAGCATCATTACCAACGTGTTGCCGTACGGCGGCAGGGCGATGCGAAACGCCTGCGGCAGGATCACCCGGCGCATCATCAGCGCCGAGCGCATGCCCAGCGCTTCGGCGGCTTCACGCTGGCCCTGTTCGACGGCAATGATGCCGGTGCGGAAGTTCTCGGCCTGGTACGCCGAGTAGGCGATGCCCATGCCGATCACGCCCGCGTAGAACGCGGTGAGGTGCACGCCCATGTCCGGCAGCACGAAGTAGATGTAGAACAACTGCACGATGATCGGCAGCCCACGGATCACATTGATGATGGTGCTCGCCGCCCACGACAGTGCACGGATCGGCGACAGCTTGAGCAACGCCAGCACCAGGCCGATGGCACTGCTGAGCAGGAACGACAGCACGGTGATCTGGATCGTCACCCACGCGCCTTGCAGCAGAATCGGCAAAAAGTCCTGGGCGTTCTGCAGGAACTCCGCCGGTTTCATGGGCGCACCTGGGTATCCAGGCCCCACTTCTTGAGAATGCTGTCGAGGGTGCCGTCTGCCTTGATGCTGGCAATGGCGGTGTTCAGGCGCTCCAGGGTTTGCGCGTCCCCCTTGCGCACCACCAGGCACACCTGGCCGACGTTGGTGGGCTTGTAGTCAGGGGCGAGTTTCACGCCTTTGAACAACTTCTGGCGGATCTGGTAGGCGACCACCGGCTGGTCACCCACGGCGGCCTTGATGCGGCCCAGGGACAGGTCGCGGACCATCTCGCCGATGGAGTCGTAGGTGCGGATTTCCTTGAAGATGCCGAGCTTGTTCAACTGGTCATAGAAGACGGTGCCGGCCTGTACGCCGACCACCTGATCCTTCAGCGGCATCAGGTCAGGGTAGGCGGTGTTGTCGTCGGCGTTGATGATCAGGCCTTCACCGTAGGCATACACCGGGGCGCTGAAGTCGACGACCTTGGTGCGCTCTTCGGTCTTGAGCATGCCGGCGGAAATAAAATCCAACTTGCCGGAGGTGAGAGAGGGGATCAGCGCAGCGAAGTTGGTCTGCTCGATCTGGCTGGTAAAGCCGCCAGCCTTGCCCACGGCCTCGGCCACGTCGACCATCACGCCCTGGATGCTGTTGCTCTTGATGTCGAGGAAGGTAAACGGCGAACCACTGGCCGTTGCACCGACTTTGTACGAGGACGCACTTTCTGCGTGCACCGCGGTGACGCACAGCGTGGCGCAAAGACCGAAGGCGAGGCGGCGAAACAAGGGCGAAAGACTGTTCATCGGGTTACTCCAGAAGGAAAACGGATAGTCAGTACCGCAAGCGGCTGCCGATGAAATCGCAAGCTCTGTGCCATTTCGATTGATTGGAATCGAATATCGCTATAGAAAATCGACAAAATGAACTGTTCGTATCGCTATGCGATATTAATTGGTCTATTTCTGTGATTTGAGGTAGAAATATCACCACGCCTGATCGACCTGACCGCGAGTCCGCCATGTCCGAAGAACGCAACAGTCTGCACAACCAATCCCTGGAAAAAGGCCTGTCGGTTCTCAAGGCATTCAGCGCACAGCGCCGCAGCATGAGCCTTGCAGAGGTGGCCGAGGCCGCCGGCATGACCAAGAGCTCGGCCCAGCGCATGGTGTTTACCCTCGAAAGCCTGGGTTACCTTCGGAAACACTCCCGCACCCGGCATTACCAACTCACACCCCGGGTGCTGGAGCTGGGCTTCAGTTACCTGGATGCGCATTCGTTGATCGAGGTGGCGAATCCGTTCCTGTCGGAGTTGACCCGGCTGACCGGCGAGACCTCGTGCCTCACCGAGCCTGCGGGCTACGACATGACCTACATCGCACGGTTCGTCAGCGCGGGCTTTGTGCCGGTGCACATGCCGATCGGCTCGCGGGTACCGATGTACTGCACGGCGTCGGGGCGGGCGTATTTGAGCGCGTTGCCGCAGGAGGAAGCGCTGGTGTTGATCGAGAACAGTCAGCGCATTGCGCATACCAGCCAGACGCTGACGGAAGTCGACAAAATCATGGCGTCGTTGCAGCAGGTGCGCGAGCAGGGCTATGCGGTCAACGGCCAGGAACTGTTCCTGGGCGACATGACCATCGGCGCGCCGGTACTGGGTGCCAATGGTCGACCGGTGGCGGCGGTGCATGTGGTGGCGCCGACCAGCCGCTGGACTCGGGCGGATGCAGAGAAACAGTTGGCGCCGGCGCTTCTGCAATGCTCAAGGGCACTGAGCAACTCGGCCCGTAACCTGGAATAACAGACACCCTGAAACCCAATGTGGGAGGGGGCTTGCCCCCGATTGCGTTGGGTCAGTCAATACAGCTGTGACTGATCCACCGCTATCGGGGGCAAGCCCCCTCCCACTTGCAGCTGCCTATTCAGGCAATCGCATCCCAAGCCCGATCACCGTTCTCGTCTTTGATCCGAGTCGGCAACCCCATCACATCCAGCGCCTTCAGGAACGGCTCGGCCGGCAGTTCCTCGACGTTGGCCATGTGCTTCACATCCCATTCGCCACGAGCCACCAGCAGCGCTGCGGCCACCGGTGGTACGCCGGCGGTGTAGGAGATGCCCTGGCTGTCGGTCTCGGCAAAGGCTTCTTCATGGCACGCCACGTTGTAGATAAACATCTCGTGGGGCTGGCCGTTCTTGGTGCCCTTGACCAGGTCGCCGATGCAGGTCTTGCCGGTGTAGCCGGGGGCCAGCGAGGACGGGTCGGGCAACACGGCCTTGACCACTTTCAGCGGCACGACTTCCAGGCCTTCAGCGGTGGTGACCGGTTTTTCGGAAAGCAGGCCGAGGTTTTTCAGCACGGTGAACACGTTGATGTAGTGTTCGCCGAAGCTCATCCAGAAACGCACGTTGGGCACGTCGAGGTTTTTCGACAGCGAGTGCACTTCATCGTGGCCGGTCAGGTAGAGGTTCTGCGAACCGACGACCGGCAGGTCATCGGTGCGTTTGACTTCGAACATGGTGTTGCTGGTCCACTGGCTGTTCTGCCAGCTCCACACCTGTCCGGTGAACTCGCGGAAGTTGATTTCCGGGTCGAAATTGGTGGCGAAGTATTTGCCATGGGAGCCGGCATTGACGTCGAGGATGTCGATCGAATCAATGCGGTCGAAATGCTGTTGCTGCGCCAGCGCGGCATACGCGTTGACGACACCCGGGTCGAAGCCCACGCCAAGGATGGCGGTGATGTTCTTCTGTTTGCACTCTTCCAGGTGGTTCCACTCGTAGTTGCCGTACCACGGCGGGGTCTCGCAGACCTTGCCCGGCTCTTCGTGGATGGCGGTGTCGAGGTACGCAACGCCGGTGTCGATGCAGGCCCGCAAAACCGACATGTTGAGGAACGCGGAACCGACGTTGATGACGATCTGCGAGTCGGTCTCGCGGATCAGGGCCTTGGTCGCTTCCACGTCCAGGGCGTTCAGCGCGAAGGCTTGGATATCGGCGGGTACCTTGAGGCTACCCTTGGCCTTGACGCTGTCGATGATGGCCTGGCATTTGGAGATGTTGCGCGACGCGATAGCAATACGACCGAGTTCGTCGTTGTGCTGCGCGCACTTGTGGGCCACCACCTTGGCGACACCTCCTGCACCAATGATAAGAACGTTCTTTTTCAATTGCTTTATCTCTCCTTTATCCGCCAGCTTACGAAAGGCTGGACAGGTAGTCGTCGTAACCAAATTCACGAACCACCTCGACTGTACCGTCGAGTTGTTTCACTACGATGGACGGCATTTTCAGGCCGTTGAACCAGTTTTTCTTGACCATGGTGTAGCCTGCGGTGTCGATGAACGACAGCCGATCGCCGATGGCCAGCGGACGATCAAATTGATACTCGCCGAAGATGTCCCCGGCCAGGCAGGATTTGCCGCACACCATGACGGTGTGTTCGCCGTCGCTCGGCGCGAGCTTGGCGTTGAGGCGGTAGATCAGCAGGTCCAGCAGGTGGGCTTCGATGGAGCTGTCGACCACGGCGAGGTGCTTGCCGTTGTAGAGGGTGTCGAGCACGGTGACTTCCAGGGAAGCGCTGTTGGTGATCGCCGCTTCGCCGGGTTCCAGGTACACCTGCACGCCGTACTTCTCGGAGAACGCCTTCAAGCGGGCGCAGAACGCGTCCACGGCATAGTCTTCACCGGTGAAGTGGATGCCGCCGCCGAGGCTGACCCACTCGACCTTGTGCAGCAGCGCGCCGAAGCGTTCTTCGATGACGCCGAGCATCTTGTCGAACAGGCTGAAGTCGCCGTTCTCGCAGTTGTTGTGGAACATGAAGCCAGAGATCTGCTCGATCACACCTTCGATCTTCACCGGGTCCCATTCGCCCAGGCGGCTGAACGGACGCGCCGGGTCGGCCAGCAGGTAGTCGGAGCTGCTCACCTGCGGGTTGACGCGCAGGCCGCGGGTCTTGCCTTCGCTGCGCTCGGCAAAGCGCTGCAGCTGGCTGATGGAGTTGAAGATGATTTTGTCGCAGTTATCCAGCATCTCTTCGATTTCGTCGTCGGCCCAGGCCACGCTGTAGGCGTGCGCCTCGCCTTCGAACTTCTGGCGGCCGAGCTTGAGCTCATACAACGACGACGAGGTGGTGCCGTCCATGTATTGCTGCATCAGGTCGAACACCGACCAGGTGGCAAAGCACTTGAGCGCCAGCAGAGCCTTGGCGCCGGACTGTTCGCGCACGTAAGCAATCTTCTGCATGTTGACCAGAAGCTTCTGTTTATCGATGAGGTAGTACGGCGTTTTGATCATTTTTGAGAGCCTGCGGCGGTGCCTGCCAAAAAAGGACACGCATTGTGCCCGCACTTGGATCGAATCGAAAGGTTAGTGGGCGGATTTTGCTGCGTCCGGTTTGTGACCCTATGGATGGGTACCGGTCCAATGTGGGAGGGGGCTTGCCCCCGATAGCAGTGTGTCAGCCACCCAATCCAGTACTGACCACTGCCATCGGGGGCAAGCCCCTCCCACAGTTTGGCCCCTGTATATCGGGTCCACCGACATCAAACTGTCATCACCCTACCGCCGAATTGCCACATTCCGCCGCTACTGTCCTCGCCAATGAGATCGATCTCAAGCGAGTGACAATGACTGACTTGAAAGACGTCGCGCGGCTGGCCGGCGTATCCCGCGCCACCGCCGCCCGCACTTTTGCCTCCCCCGACCAGGTGCGCCCGACCACCCGTGAGCAGGTGTTCGCCGCCGCCCGTGAGTTGGGGTTCCGGCCCAATCTGCTGGGCCGCCAATTGCGCCTGCAAACCACCCGGTTGATCGGCGTGGTGGTGCCCAACCTGCTCAACCCGGTGTTCGCCGAACAGTTCCAGGCCATGGAGCGCGCGGCACGTGCACGCGGCTACAGCCTGCTGTTGGCGACTACCGACTACAACAGCGAGCGCGAAAGCATTGTGGTGGAAGAGTTGTTGCGCCAGCGCGTGGACGGCCTGGTGCTGACGGTCACGGATGCTGAAAGCAACGTCGTGCTCAGCAGCCTGAATACAGAGAAAACCCCGTTTGTGCTGGCCTACCACCAACCCAGCAACCCCAGCTACAGCGCTGTGTCGGTGGACAACCGCGCGGGCATGGCCTTGGCCACGCGTTATTTGCTGCAAGCGGGGCACCGCCGCATCAGCATGGTCGCCGGTCCCGCCTTGCAGTCGGACCGTGCGCGCCTGCGGTACGCCGGGTATTGCGAGGCGATGCGCGAATGCGGCTTGCCAGCGCGTCCGGTCATCGAAATGCCGGCACACACCCAGGCGGAATTCGCCGCCATCGCGCCATTCCTCCAAGGCGAGGATGCACCCACCGCACTGGTGTGCTCCAACGACTTCCTGGCCATCAGCCTGATCGCCGAACTGCGCCGCAACGCCTGGAACGTGCCCGGGCAACTGTCGGTGATGGGCTTCGATGGCATCAGCCTCGGCACCCAGATGCACCCGACCCTGTGCAGCGTGGTGCAGCCGATTGCGCTGCTGGCCAGCACCGTGATTGACCAACTGCTGGCGCAGATCGCCGGCCATGCCCCGACGTCCCATTGCCTGCCTTGCCATATCCGGCCGGGCGAAAGCACTCAACCCCACGAGGAAACCCCTGATGCGCGCATTCCGTAAAACCCTGGCAGCCGTGCTGCTGTGCGGTGTGGCCAGCCTGGCCCAGGCCGCCGAAACCGCGATCTGCTACAACTGCCCGCCGGACTGGGCCGACTGGGCTACCCAGCTCAAGGCCATCGCCGCCAGCACCGGCGTGCAAGTGCCCCTGGACAACAAGAACTCCGGCCAATCCCTGGCGCAGTTGGTGGCAGAGAAAGCCGCACCGGTGGCCGACGTCGTTTACTACGGCGTGACCTTCGGCCTGCAGGCGCAAAAAGCCGAGGTGGTCGGCACCTACAAACCCAAGGCCTGGGACCAGATTCCCGCCGGGCTGAAAGACCCGGCCGGCCATTGGTTCGCGATTCACTCCGGCACCTTGGGCATCATGGTCAACGTCGATGCGCTCGGTGGTCTGCCGGTGCCGCAAAGCTGGGCCGACCTGCTCAAGCCTGAATACAAAGGCATGGTCGGTTACCTCGACCCGTCCAGTGCCTTTGTCGGCTACGTGTCGGCGGTGGCCATCAACCGCGCCATGGGCGGCGACCTGGACAACTTCGCGCCGGCCATCGACTACTTCCAGAAACTGGCGAAAAACGCGCCCATCGTGCCCAAGCAGACCGCCTATGCGCGGGTGCTGTCCGGCGAGTTGCCGATCCTGGTGGACTACGACTTCAACGCCTACCGCGCGCGCTACAAAGACAAGGCCAACGTCGCCTTCGTGATTCCCCAGGAAGGCAGCATCAGCGTGCCCTACGTGATGAGCCTGGTGGCCAACGCGCCGCACCGCGCCAACGCAGAAAAGGTCCTCGACTTCGTGCTATCGGACGAAGGCCAGGCGCTCTGGGCCAAAGCCTACCTGCGCCCGGTACGGCCGATGAAGATGCCGGCGGAGGTGGCCGCACAGTTCCTGCCCGACAGCGACTACGCCCGTGCCGGTGTGGTGGACTACGAAAAAATGGCCGCTGTGCAGGAAGCCTTCGCCGCCCGTTACCTGAACGAGGTCAAGTAAGTGGCCGCATCGGCAAGACACGCAGCCTGGGCGCTGGCCCCGGCCTTTGCGGTGCTGCTCGCGTTCTGGCTGCTGCCGCTGGCGCACCTGATGGTGCTCGGCGCCGAGAGCCGCGACAGCCATGGCAGCGGCTACTGGCAGGTGCTCAGCAGTGCGCAGTACCTGGGCAGCCTTGGGCAAACCCTGCTGCTGGCGGTGGTGGTGACACTGGTGGCGCTGCTGATCGGCGGCATCAGCGGGGTGTTCCTCGCCCGGCAGCAGTTTTTCGGGCGTTCGGCGCTGGTGGCATTGCTCACGTTTCCCCTGGCGTTTCCCGGTGTGGTGGTGGGTTTCCTGGTGATTCTGCTGGCTGGCCGTCAAGGCCTGCTCGCCTCACTGGGCCTGCAATTGGCCGGTGAGCGCTGGATCTTCGCCTACTCGCTGGCGGGGCTGTTCGTGGGCTACCTGTATTTCTCGATCCCACGGGTGATCCTCACGGTAATGGCGGCATGCGAGAGCCTCGACCGCAGCCTGGAAGAAGCCGCCCATTCCCTGGGCGCCGGGCATTGGCGAGTGGTGTGCGATGTGATCGTGCCAGGCCTGGCGCCGGCGCTGGCCTCCTGCGGGGCGATCTGTTTCGCCACCTCCATGGGCGCCTTCGGCACCGCCTTTACCTTGGGCACGCGTCTGAACGTCACCCCGGTGGCCATCTACAACGTGTTCACCAACTACGCCAACTTCGCCGTGGCGGCCGCACTGTCGGTGGTGCTTGGCGCGGTGACCTGGGCCGTGCTGCTGCTCACGCGACGGTTGGTGAAAAATTCGGGGACTGTGCTGTGAAGCGCTCATCGCTGTTTGTGTTGCAATTGCTGTTCACCCTGATGGTGTGCGCCTTCATGCTGGTGCCGGTGCTGATGTCGCTGCTGGCCGGGCTGACCCGCAATTTCTTCGTCGGTCTGTCCAGTGGCTTGACCTTCGATTGGCTGGTGCAGGTGTGGCAGGCATATTCGCCCACCGTGTGGTTGTCGCTGCAACTGGCGCTGGCCTGCGCGGTGTGCGTCTGCGTGATTGGCGTGCCGGCGGCCTACGCCTTGGTGCGCATGAACAACCGCTTCAGCCGCGCCTTTGAAGAATTGATGGTGCTGCCGGTGGCCATGCCGGGGTTGGCCAGTGCGTTGGCTTTGCTGTTGACCTACGGCCAATTCGGCAGTTTTCGCAGCAGTTGGCTGTTCATCCTGGTCGGCCATGTGCTGTTCACCCTGCCGTTCCTGGTACGCCCGGTGATGGCGGTGATGCAGCGCCAGCAACTGCCGGTGCTGGAGGAAGCGGCGGCCAGCCTGGGGGCCGGTCCGATCAAGCGCTTTTTCAGCGTGGTGGTGCCCAACTGCCGGGCCGGGATCCTGGCCGGTGTGCTGATGGTCGTCACCTTGTCCCTGGGTGAATTCAACCTGACCTGGATGCTCCACACGCCGATGACCAAGACCTTGCCCGTGGGCCTGGCCGACAGCTACGCCTCGGCGCGCCTGGAAATCGCCAGCGCCTACACCCTTATCTTTTTGCTGATGATCGTGCCGCTGTTGATTGCGCTGCAGGCCATCAGTGCCCGTTTGTCCCGTGGAGAGCGTCGATGACCGCTATCACTATCCGCCTGCAAGGCTGTCGCAAGTCGTTCGCCGACGGCACTGTGGCCGTGCATGACTTGAACCTGACCGTCGAAGGCGGCGAAACCCTGGCCATTCTCGGTCCGTCCGGCTGTGGCAAGACCACCACCTTGCGCCTGATCGCCGGCCTCGAACGCCCGGATGTGGGCCAGGTGTGGTTCGGCGACCAGGACGTGACGCGCCTGCCCATCGAACGCCGCGATGTGGGCATGGTGTTCCAGAATTACGCGCTGTTTCCCAACCTGGATGTGGCCGGGAACATCGTTTATGGCTTGAAGATTCGCGGTATGTCGGTGGTGGAGCGTAACCAGCGCTGCGACGAGTTGCTGGAACTGGTGGGCTTGCAGCACCACGGCAAACGCAGCATCCATGAGCTCTCCGGCGGCCAGCGCCAGCGCGTGGCCTTGGCGCGTGCGTTGGCGCCGCGCCCGAAAGTGTTGCTGCTGGACGAACCGCTGGCCGCCCTGGATGCGCAACTGCGCGAACGCCTGCGCAGCGAGCTGAATGAGTTGCTGCGCGGCCTGGGCATCACCTCGGTGTTCGTCACCCACGACCAGGGAGAAGCCATGGCCCTGGGCGACCGCATCCTGGTGATGGAGCACGGACGTGTCGCGCAATTGGCCAGTCCGCGCGATATCTACCAGAAACCGGCCAATGCCTTCGTCGCGGGCTTTGTCGGCAACCTCAATGCCTTTGCCGTGCTCGAGCCATCGGCCCATGGTTTGAAAGTCTGTGGCGGCGAGTTGCCGTGGCATGACGTCAACCTGCCCAGCACCGTCTATTGCCGCCCCGAACACCTGAGGGTGATGGAGAGCGAAGGGCACTTGCACGGCCACCTGCTGGCGCAGTTCTTCCAAGGCGCGCAAAGCCGCCTGCTGGTGGATGTGGGCGGCCCGCAACCGCTGCTGGTCGACAGCAGCGACAACCAGCTGTACGCCGTCGGCGCACCGATTGCCCTGGCGATCGCGCCGCACATGTTGTTCACCCTGAATGCTTGAGACTCTATCGTGAATCGTCCGTTTCTCGTCGCGCAGATCAGCGACCTGCACCTTAAAGCCGGCCAGCGTCTCACTTACGGGGTTGTCGATACGTTAGGCGCCCTGCGCCGCGCCGTCGACCACTTGAACGCCAGCCACCCACGGCCCGACATTGTGGTCATCAGCGGTGACCTGGTGGACTTCGGCCGCGCCGATGAATACGCCGTGCTGCACCCCGAACTCGCGCGCCTGCACATGCCGTGCTACCTGGTGCCGGGCAATCACGACAGCCGTGGGCCGTTGCTGGAGGCGTTCCGTGATCACGCGTATTTACCATTGTCTGCCGAGGGCCCGCTGGACTGGGTGGTCGACGATCATCCGCTGCGTCTGATCGGCCTCGACTCGACCATTCCTGGCGGCCACGGCGGCCAGTTGCTCGATAGCCAATTGCACTGGCTGGACGAGCAACTGGCGTTGCGCCCGGATGCACCGACGCTGCTGATCCTGCATCACCCGCCGTTCATCAGTGGCATCGGCCACATGGACCGCGAACCCTTCATCAATGCCAGCGCCCTGGAGCAAGTCGTTGCCCGCCATCCGCAAGTGGAGCGCTTGCTGTGCGGCCATCTGCACCGGCCGATGCAGCGGCGTTTCGGTGGCAGCCTGAGTTGTGTGTGCCCCGGCACCTCCCACCAGATCGTGCTGGATTTGCAAGAAGCGGCGCCCGCGCATTTCAACCTGGAGCCGGCGGGCTATCTGTTGCATCGCTGGGAGGTGCAGCAGGGTTTGATCAGCCACAACGGCGTGTTCGGGGAGTACCCGGGGCCGTATCCGTTCTATGACGCCCATGGATTAATTGACTGAGGTTGTGATGAAAGCCACTTTGCATGTGTTAAGCGTATTGACCGGCGGCCTGGGCATTGCCCTGAGCCCCCTGGCCTCGGCTGATTTTCTGAGTGACAGCAAAGCCAACTTGAGCCTGCGCAACTTCTACTTCAACAACGACAACCGTGACGGCGCCGCCGCACCGTCGAAGACCGAAGAGTGGGGCCAGGCATTTATCCTCAACTACCAGTCGGGCTTTACCGACGGCACTGTCGGCTTCGGCCTGGATGCCGTGGGCATGCTCGGCGTCACCCTCGACAGTGGCGCCGGTCGTCATGTGGGCAGTTCGATGATCCCCACCGACGACGGCAAGGCCGCCGACACCTGGGCCCGTGGCGGCGCGACGGCCAAGGCGCGTTTCGCCAAGAGCGAACTGCGCTACGGCTACCTGCGCCCGAACCTGCCGATCCTGGTGAGCAACGACGGGCGCCTGTTGCCGCAGTCGTTCGAAGGCGGGCAGATCACCAGCAAGGACATCGACAACCTGACCCTGATCGGCGGCCAACTGCAGCACACCACCGGTCGTGGTTCCAGCGACCGCAGCGGCCTGGCGGCGGCCGGTGGCACCCAGGAAAGCAATAAATTCAACTACGCCGGTGCCGATTACCAGGTGACCAAGGACCTGCTGGTCCAGTACTACTACGCCAACCTTGAAGACTATTACCAACAGCACTTCGCCGGTTTGATCCATGTATTGCCGCTGGGCGACTACGGCTCATTGAAAACCGACCTGCGCTACTTCAAGACCAGCTCCGACGGCAAGAACAGCAGCGTCGCCGGCCGTGCCGAAGGCTACAAGCTCGGCGGCTATACCAAAAATGGCACGGGTGAAATCGACAACAACACCTGGAGCGCAGCGTTCATCTACTCCCTGGGCCCGCACGCGGTTACCGCCGGTTACCAGCAAGTCTCGGATGACAGCAACTTCGCCCAACTCAACCAGGGCGGCCTGGTCAACAAAGGGGAGGGCGGTTCCAGCCTGTACCTCTACACCGACCGTACCGTGCAGACCTTCATCCAGGCCGGCGAACGCACGGCCTTTGCCCAATACGCCTATGACTTCGCCTCGCTTGGCGTGCCGGGCCTGAAGGCGTCGGTGATGTACTTGAAGGGCGAGCACATTCTCACTGCCAGCGGCAACGATGCCAGCGAGTGGGAGCGCGATATCTCACTGGATTACGTGGTGCAGAGCGGCACGTTCAAGAACGTCGGGTTCGGCTGGCGCAACGGTGTGTCGCGCAGTGAAGTGGCGCGGGACCAGGATCAGAATCGGGTGTTCGTGAGTTATTCGATTCCGTTGATGTAAGCGGTTTGAGGAAAGCACCAACCTGTGGTGAGGGGCAAGCCCGCTCACCACGTCAAGCCCCTGGCCACCAGTCGATAAAACGCAGGGGTTCGCCATCGGTCGTGCCAGGCAGCAGTTCAGCGTGCTCATGTGAGTGTTTTTGTGATTCAAGTGTGGGTAATGGATAGGTACGGGCCGACCACAAACGTACAAGATACGCCCCGACCCTCCTCAGTAGACTCGCTCGACTTCTTCTACTGCAGGGTTTCCATGGACATCTTCCTCTACGCCTTCAGCGTCATGTACAGCCCCGGTCCCGTGAATTTCATGGGCCTCAACGCCGGGCTCACCGGTCAGTTCCGCCGCTCCACTGGATTCTTCATTGGCGTGGGCTGCGCGATGCTGGTGTTGTTCGTGCTGTTCGGCTACACCGGCGAGGCGATCATCTCCCAGGCCGCGTTGCCGTATATCTCGTTGGTCGGCGGTGTGTACACGCTGTACCTGGCCTATCAAGTGTTCACCGCACGCACGGTGGTGGATGAAAGCGCCTCATCGGCACCCGTCAGAACCCTTACGTTCTGGAATGGCCTGGTGATCCAGTTGCTCAACCCCAAGGGCATCATGGCCGTGTTGCCGATCACCAGTGTGATGCTGCCGGCGGCGCATATCACCGGGGCGTCCATTGCCGTGGTCTCGGCGGTGCTGGCCTTCGGGGCGTTCGGCGCGCCGTGGGTCTATGCGCTGCTGGGGGCGGTGCTGGGGCGGCGGATCAACGGGACGTCGGCGTTCACCGTGTTCAACCGGTGCATGGGGCTGGCACTGGCGGTGTGTGCGTATTTCATGTTTCACGCGTTTTATGCGCATCTGGTCGCAACATGAATGGATCTTGTCACCTCGACTCACGCATAGATCGAGTTTCTACAGGTACTTGAGCCAGACCAGGTCGCGGCGCCGGGCCTTGAGCCCGGCGAACCAATGTACCGGCGCGTACAGCGCCAGCGGCAGCAGCAACGCCACCAGCCAAATGGCGCCCATGCCGTCGAAGCCGAAGTAGTTGCCGTGAGTCAGGCCAAACAGTGCCACACACGTGACGTAGAGGATTTTCAGCACGTACAGGTGCAGCAGATAGAAGAACATAGGCGCTGCACCGAAGGTGGCGAGCATGCTGATCCAGCGCTTGCTTCCCGCCTTCTCGAACGCCAGCAACAGCAGTAGCCCAATCCCCAGCGTCAGCGCCAGAAACAGCAGCGAAGGCGGGTACTTGGTGATGTTGAAAAAGCTCATCAGGGTTTGCACGCCGTTGTCATAGGCTTGCCATGGTTTTTCGCCATACCCATTGACCGCTCGCACTACCACGAACCCTATCAATGCACTTGCACCGCCCAGCCACAGATAACGCTGGCGCTGCGCCGGCTGCATGTCTTTGGCAAACCAGGGGCCGAGGCTGTAGCCCAGGGCGATCACGCCGATCCACGGTAGCACCGGATAAGTGACGCGCAGGCGCAGCGACTCGCCCACTTCGATCCAACTGCGCTCATGCAGGATTGTCCACGGAATATGCAGTGCCGAACCGGCCTCGAAGTGCAGCCCATCCAGCAGGTTATGCCCGCCAATGATCAGCAGCGCCAACACGACCACCAGCGGGCGCGGCAACCACACCAGCGCCGCCAGGGCGAGCATGCTCACGCCGATAGCCCAGATCACCTGCAGGTAGATCACGCTGGGCGGCAACTGGAAGGTCCAGGCAAAGTTGACCAGGGTGAACTCCAGCACCACCAGGAACAGCCCACGCTTGAACAGGAACACCGACACATCGCGACGGCCCTGGTACTTCTGGCCGTAGAGCCAGGCCGACAGCCCGGTGAGCAACACAAACACGGGCGCGCACAGATGGGCGAGGGTGCGGCTGGCAAACAGTGCGGGCTCGGTGCTGTCGATGGCCATCGGGTCGCTGACCTGGCGGTGCAGCAGGAAGGTTTCGCGCACATGGTCGAGGAGCATGAACAGGATCACCAGGCCGCGCAGGGCGTCGATGGAAAGCAAGCGTTGGCGCAGGGGAACAGCGTCGGTCATGGGCGTGATCACAGGGCAAGGTGGCAAGGGAGCGTTATCCTATAACATTGGATTCTGATACCGTCAGCTAAATCATTTTTCCAGGTACTCACCATGACGACGCCGCAGGATGTCATCGACTTCTGGCAACACGCCGGCCCCAAGCGCTGGTTTGCCAAGGACGCTGCTTTCGACGCCAGCTTCCGCGACACTTTCCACAGCGCGCATCTGCAAGCCGCCCGGCGTGAGCTGGAAAGCTGGCTGGACTCGGCGCACGGTGCCCTGGCGTTGCTGATCCTGCTCGACCAGTACCCGCGCAATGCCTACCGTGGCACCGCCCATATGTTCGCCACCGACCCGTTGGCGCGGCTGTATGCGCGGCGCATGGTGGACGCCGGGCTGGACCGGCAGGTCGAACCGGCATTGCGTGCGTTCTGCTACCTGCCGTTCGAGCATTCGGAAGACCCGGCCGATCAACAGCGCTCCCTGGACCTGAACCGGCAACTGGATGCCAACACCTACCATTGGGCCAAGGAGCACGCGCGCATCATCGAGCAATTCGGGCGTTTTCCCCATCGAAACGAGGTGTTGGCGCGTGAGACCACGGATGAGGAACGTGCCTTTCTGGACGAGGGCGGATTTGCCGGTTAACCCGGTATTCCACCCAGGAATGCCCCCATAAATACAGCGCATTGTCTTTCTTGTGGCGCATCTCGTAGCGTGGTGTTCCCCCTCAAGGAGAATCGTTATGCGCCTGTATGTGGATCATCTGTACACCAGCCCCTACGCCATGTCGGTGTTCGTGACCCTGCGCGAAAAAGGCCTGGCTTTCGACACGGTTACCCTGGACCTGGATGCCGCGCAGCAGCACGCGGCCGACTTTGCCCGACTGTCCCTGACCCAACGCGTACCGACCTTGCTGGAGGGCGACTTTGCCTTGTCGGAGTCGTCGGCGATCACCGAGTACCTGGAGCAGGCCTACCCTGAAGTGCCGGTGTATCCGGCCGATCCAAAACAGCGGGCGAGGGCGCGGCAGGTCCAGGCATGGCTGCGCAGCGATTTGCTGCCGATCCGTCAGGAGCGCTCGACGATGGTGGTGTTCTATGGGCAGAAGATGCCCGCACTGTCGCCTGTGGCTCAAGCGGCGGCAACGAAGTTGATCAGTGCGGCCCAGACGCTGTTGGCGGGTAATCCGCCGTACTTGTTCGGTGAGTGGTGCATCGCTGATGTGGACCTGGCGGTGATGCTCAATCGCCTGATCCTCAACGGTGACAGCGTGCCTGCCGAGTTGGTGGCATACGCCCGACGCCAGTGGCAGCGGCCCTCCGTGCAGGCGTGGGTGCAGCAACAACGCCCGGCGCAGTAACCACCATTCATCTTCCGTCTGCGGTGAGGCGCTTGACAGGCATCACCCGGCGGAAGAATACTCTGGTCATATTCATATATATGACTACATAACAAAGTGAATGTGACCCCATGAATACGCTGTCCAGTGATGCCCGCCTGCCGCTTTACCAACGCTTGCGCGACCAGCTGATCGAGCAGATCGCCAACAATCGCTGGCGCCCCGGCGAAGCGATTCCCACCGAAGCGGTGTTGTCCGCCGAGTACGCGCTGTCGACCGGTACCGTGCGCAAGGCCGTGGATGCACTGGTCAGCGAGGGCATTCTGGAGCGTCAGCAGGGCCGTGGCACCTTTGTGCGCCGCCCGCAATTCCAGTCGTCGCTGTTTCGCTTCTTCCGTTTTCAAGGCCCGTCGGGCGAGCGTCAGGTGCCGCAAAGCCGCATCCTCACGGTCGAGTCCGTGGCCGCGCCGTCGGCGGTCAGCGAGGCGCTGGGCCTGGCCTCCGAAGCCCAAGTGATCCGCATCGTCCGGACCCGTCTGTTTGACGTGCAGCCGCTGCTCGCCGAAGAAATCTGGCTGCCGCGCGCACGCTTCCAGGCGCTGCTCGACATCGACCTGGCCGTGCAAGGCCCGTTGCTGTATCCGGTGTATGAGAGTGTCTGCGGGCAGGTGGTGGCCTCGGCCGAGGAAACCCTCACGGCCGAATCGGTCAACGCGGTGTACGCGCGCTTGCTGCAAGTACCGGTCAACAGCCCGGTGGTGGTGATCGAGCGCCTGGCCCGCGACTACGCCGGCCAGCCCCTGGAGTGGCGACGCTCCCGTGGGCATGCCGAACACTTCCGCTACCGCGTGGACATTCGCTGACCGCACATCCGCACCGTTAACTGTTTGCCCAACACTGGCCCGGCTGTGGCGCGGTTCGCGCCCGGCTGCCTCGCGTTTGACCTATAAGGATAAAAATCATGTTCAGTTGGTATCGCCAAGTCACTCCTCGGGAGCGCAAAACGTTCTGGGCCTGCTTCGGCGGCTGGTCCCTGGATGCATTGGAAGTGCAGATGTTCGGCCTGGCGATCCCGGCACTCATCGCGGCCTTCGCCTTGAGCAAGGGCGATGCGGGGCTGATCAGCGGCGTCACGCTGGTGACCTCGGCCATCGGAGGTTGGGTCGGCGGTACCTTGTCCGACCGCTACGGCCGGGTGCGCACGTTGCAGTGGATGATCCTGTGGTTCTCGTTCTTCACGTTTTTGTCGGCGTTCGTCACTGGCTTCCACCAACTGCTGATCGTCAAGGCGCTGCAAGGCTTCGGCATCGGTGGTGAATGGGCGGCGGGCGCGGTGTTGATGGCCGAGACCATCAACCCGAAATATCGCGGCAAGGTGATGGGCACCGTGCAGAGCGCCTGGGCCGTGGGCTGGGGCGTGGCGGTCGGGGTGTTTGCGCTGATCTATTCGTTTGTGCCCCAGGACATGGCCTGGCGGGTGATGTTCGTGGTGGGCCTGCTGCCGTCGTTCCTGATTATCTGGGTGCGGCGTAACGTTGAAGAACCCGACAGCTTTCAGCGCCTGCAAAAGGAACAGGCGATTCCCCAGAGTTTCTTCAAGTCGCTGGCGGGCATCTTTCGCCCTGAGCTGATCCGCGTCACGCTGTTCGGCGGCCTGCTGGGCCTGGGTGCCCACGGTGGTTACCATGCGGTGATGACCTGGCTGCCGACCTTTCTCAAGACCGAGCGCAACCTGTCGGTACTCAACTCGGGCGGCTACCTGGCGGTGATCATCTTTGCCTTCTGGTGTGGCTGCATCGCCAGTGGTTGGCTGATCGACCGCATTGGTCGCCGCAAGAACATCGTGCTGTTTGCGCTGTGCTGCGTGATCACCGTGCAGGCCTATGTGTTCCTGCCGCTGAGCAATACGCAGATGCTGTTCCTTGGCTTCCCGCTGGGCTTTTTCGCCGCCGGTATCCCGGCCAGCCTGGGGGCGTTGTTCAACGAGTTGTACCCGGCGGATGTGCGCGGCGCCGGCGTGGGCTTTTGCTACAACTTCGGGCGCGTGCTGTCGGCGGTGTTTCCCTTCCTGGTGGGGCATATGAGCGACTCGATGTCCCTCGGCTCGGCCATCGGCATCGATGCCGGGATCGCCTACGGCGTCGCGGTGATCGCCGCGCTGTGCCTGCCGGAAACCCGTGGCCGTGTGCTGGAAGCGGCACCCGCCGAGAGCGTCGTGACCGGCCAGCGCGCCCAGGCCTGATCCTTTTTACTTTTGAAAGACGACCCCATGCTTGATAACCGTTCCATCACCGGCATCGACGCCCACGCCCATGTATTCAGCCAGGCGCTGACCCTGGCCGGTGAGCGTCGCTACACCCCACGCTACGACGCCACGCTGGCGGACTACCTCGGCCACTTGCACGCCAATGGCCTGAGCCACGGTGTGCTGGTACAGCCCAGTTTCCTGGGCACCGACAACGGCTATCTGTTGGCCGCTTTGCAGCAAGCCCCGGATCAGTTGCGCGGCGTGGTGGTGCTGGAGCGGGATATCCCGCACGACGCTTTACGGGCGATGGCCCGCGCAGGCGTGGTTGGCGTGCGCTTGAACCTGGTGGGCCGGGCGCTGCCAGACTTTGCCGAGCCCGGCTGGAAGGTTTTTTTCGAGCACCTTGTCGCCCTGGGCTGGCATGTGGAATTGCACCGCGAGGTGGCCGACCTGCCGCAATTGGTGCGCCAGTTGCTGCCGTTCGGGATCAAGCTGGTGGTCGACCATTTTGGCCGGCCGGATGCACGACTCGGCGTCGCCCAGCGCGATTTTGCCGAGTTGCTGGACTTGGGCCTCAGCGGCCAGTTGTGGTTGAAAGTCTCGGGGATCTATCGCCTGGGCGGCAGCCCGGCGCAGAACCTTGAGTTCGCCCGCCAGGCCATGCCGTTGCTGCAGCAGAGTTTCGGTCTGCACCGCTTGGTGTGGGGCAGTGACTGGCCGCACACCCAGCATGAAACGTCAGTCGACTACCCCACGGTGATCGAGCAACGCCAAGCCCTGGGCTGGTCGACACCGGTCGCGCAGGCCTTGCTGATCGATACGCCTCGCGCGTTATTCGGCTTCGACCACCCGTAGCCAATCCTCTTTCACACGACGGTCCAGCTCCTCCCAGTCGGCCATGCCCAGTACCCGCGTGGTGTTCAGGCCGCGCAGGTAGCCGCGCAGTTGCTGGGCACTGGCGCTGATCCGATCCGCGTCCGCCGCCTCGTCCTGCAGCACGTGTTCATAGTCGACCAGGTAATCGGCGACCCGTTCGCGGAACTCCGGTAGTACGGCTTCGCGGATGCGGTCGAAGGTTTTCTGGTAGGGCTTCATGGCGTTGTCCTTATAGGTTTTATGTCAGCACTATCGGTTCAGATAATAGTCACCATCAAGCATCGCAAGTTCTGTTTTTGCAGGAAAAGCGGAAAATCGCCCCATCGAGACGCTGTTCAAGGAAATGCGCGATGAGGACGTTTATTCAGGTGGCTTTGATGGCTCTGATGCTTGGCACGGTGGTCATCAACAACGCGGCAATCGCCGATGATCTGCATACCAGCCATTTGCTACCTATCATCGGTAGCGTAGACTCCCTGCAGCACGCGCAGTCAGTGGGTGTGTTGTTGAGCGACAACACCCGCGACAACCTCAGCTACCTCGAACGCTACCACGATATGGCCTTGAATGGCGCCAAGGATGCCCTCGACGGACGTATCCGCCAGGCGTTCGTCAACAGTTCCGACCCGGAACTGGCCATCGATTGGTTGATGAGCTCGCTGCAAGGCACCTTTTTGTCGGTAACGGTCTACGACAACCTGGACGCCCTGGTGCAGGCGCACCCCGATGTGGTGGTGATGCTCGATACCCATAACCAGCTGCTGACCCAGCGTAACGATGTGGTGGAGGCGCGTTTTATCGCGCGGTTCTACGACGCGAACCTGCAGTACATCGCCAAGGCCGAAGGCTCGGTGCACAAGCAGGTGCCATCGGTGTGGGTACATGACAAGGCCGCGCCGGAGATTGCCGCGCAGATCGAGCAGCAGCGTGATGTGCAACTCGATGCCTTGAAGCAGTTCGATGCGTCGCTCAAAGCGTTGGTCCGCGCCGGTTGATGTGAACCTTTATTTTTATAGTCAGGAATTTTTCATGCGCGCTTTTTTCGCCCCGGCCTTGGCCATTGCTTCCCTGTTGTTGGCTGGTTGTGTAACCGCCCCCAACGCCCCGAGCCTGACCCTGCAAACCGGCAAGAGCCCGCAAGCCTATGTGCAGTGCGTGCTGCCCAAGCTGGAAAAACACGGGATCACCTCGACCGTCACCCAGAACTCGCGCCATGCCAAAGTGGTGCTGACCAGCAAGATAGCCGCCGATGATGTGCTGGAAGCCTACAAGGCCGGAGAGGGCGCCAAGGTGTTCCTGTATGAGCGCAAGCCGCTGGCGTCGACGATCACGCCGTCGCGGCTTGAGCTGGCGGCAAAGGACTGCCAGTAATCCCAGGCCATACATAAAACCACATGTGGGAGGGGGCTTGCCCCCGATAGCGGTGGATCAGTCAATACATCTGTGACTGCCATACTGCTATCGGGGGCAAGCCCCCTCCCACAATTGGATTTGCGTAGGGCTTAAGGTTTGGCTTCGTTGCTGAAGCTGTTCACTGTCTTGACCAACCCCTGCGCCGCCAACGCCACCAATTCACCACCTTTTTCCACCGTCGCCAGCGCCGGGTCCGAGCCCATGCGCCCATCCGGGAAGCGCGCGCGGAAGTCCAGGGCTTCGCGGATCGGCCCGGTGTTGGCGATTTGCGGCGAGTAGTCGGCGGTCTTGATCGCGTCCGGGTAGGCCCATTGGGTCACCGCAATCTCCGACGGCGTGGCATGGCTGCCATGGCCCACCGGGAACTGGCGCTGGGCCAGGTCGGTCACGCCTTCCAGGTCCCACCAGTTCACCAGCTTCAACGCAAACCCGGCGGGGCGGCGGGCGAAGCTTGCTTCGGCGTACAGCTCGGAAAACGCCGCTTCAATCGTGGCGATATTGCCGCCATGGCCGTTCAGAAACAGAATCTTCTCGAAACCATGCCCGGCCAGCGAACGCACCCAGTCGCCAATCGCGGCGATAAAGGTGGACGGGCGCAGGGAAATGGTGCCGGGAAACCCCTGGTGATGCTGGGCCATGCCGATATTGAAGGTCGGGCCGATTAGGATGTCGGCGCTCTTTTGCGCCTCATGGGCGATGATTTCCGGGCACATCCAGTCGGTGCCGAGCAGGCCGGTGGGGCCGTGCTGCTCGTTGGAGCCGATGGGAATCACCACCGTGCAGCTGCGTTCCAGAAACTGCCCGATCTCGATCCAGGTGGACTTATGTAGAAGCATGCGGCGCTCTCTTATCTATGGGGACAGGCTATCCGCCACGGATTGTACGACTACTCGCCACCTGTTGGGGTTTGCAATTGAGGTAGGTCGAAGACTTCAACCAACGCTGGTCGGGGTACCACGAAAACATGAACTGCCCATCCTTGAGCTTGTCCACTACCTGGCGGGCTACCTGCGGGCGCACGGCCGGGCAACCCTGGCTGCGACCGATACGACCTTCACGCTTGCTCCACAGGGGGCTTACGTAGTCGGCGGCGTGGATCACAATGGCGCGGTCGCGGGCCTGATCGTTGAAACCCGGCTCCAGGCCGTCCATGCGCAACGAGTAACCGTGGGTGCCCAGGTAGCTTTCCTGGGTGCGGAACAGACCCAGGCTGGACTGGTGGCTGCCTTCCAGGTTGGAAAACTGGGTGGCGAAGTTTTCCCCGGACTTGGCGCCGTGGGCCACCAGGTCGCGCAGTACCAGGGTCTTCTTGCGCAAATCGAAGATCCACAGCCGACGGGCGGTGGAAGGCTGGGAGTAGTCAATGACCGCCAGGCGTTCGGAGCGCTCTTCGCCGTTATTGACTGCGCACTGCACCGCGTTCAGGGCGCTTTTGAGTACAGTGGGATTGAGTTCTGGAGCCGAGCGCGCCAGGCTGCTATACAAGTTAGGCGAGGTCTGATTGGCGGCGAGCGCGAAATTGCTCAGCGTGGCCAACGTCACGGTCATCAAGCCGAGGCGGCGCATGAAAGTCAGCATCTACAAAGTATCCCCCCGCTGTGGATTGGAGCCAGGTCAATTGTTCAAAAAACACGCATGTTACTTGAGCATTTGCCTGCTCGTTGCACCATTGGTCGCGACAGCCGATGCGCTGCCGGTCGAGCCGTTGCCGGTGACCACGCCCGCACCGGTCGACCTGGCACCCGTGCAGCAGGCCTTGGCGCAATTGCCGAGCGTCTGCCCCGGCCTGGTGCCGCAGATTGACGCGGCTGCCCAACTGCGTCTGCAAGCGTTCTACCAGCAGCAGGGTAATGGGCCACTGTGGTCCGCCGACGAGCGCCGGCAAGCCCTGCAATCTCAGTTGCTGATGCTCGCCGATGACGGCCTGGACCCCACCCACTATAGCCTGCCTGCGCCAGATGCCACGGCCAACGTGCTGTGCAGCGACATCGCCAGCAGCCAGCACTACCTGCAAGCCCTGCAGGATTTGCACTACGGGCGCCTGCAGCAATCGCGCTTCGAGCCGCTGTGGCATTCCCAGCCGCCGACCCGCGACCCCAATATTGAAGTGCTGGCGTTTGCCGCCACCGGCCTGCAAGACATGGCCCAGGCGTTCGATCAGGCACGCCCCAGCGCGGACCTCTACCGCAGCCTGCGCAATGCCTATGCCACTGTGCGCCAGCAGCCATTGCCGCATTGGGACCCGGTCGCCAACGGCCCGCTGTTGCGCCCCGGGATGGACGACCCGCGCGTACCGGAACTGGCGCGGCGCCTGATCGGCGGAGGTTACCTGGCCAAGGCCCCCGGCGGCAGGCAGTACGGTGACGAGTTGGTCAAGGCGGTCAAGGCCTTCCAGCTGAGTCATTCGTTGCAGGCCGACGGTGTGATCGGCGCCGGTACGGTGGCCGAGCTCAATATCAGCCCGGCGATCCGTCGCGAGCAACTGCGCATCAACCTCGAACGCTTCCGCTGGCTGGCCCAGGACCTGGAGCCCGAGGGCGTGCTGGTCAACGTCGCGGCTGCGCAATTGAGCGTGTACCAGAGCGGCATCCCGGTGTGGCAGACCCGCCTGCAAGTGGGCCGCGCCGAGCGCCAGACGCCATTGCTCAAATCGCGTATTACCCGGCTGACCCTCAACCCCACGTGGACCATCCCGCCCACCATCATGCGCGAGGACAAACTCCCGGCCATCCGCCTCAACCCTGAATACCTGCGCCAACAGAACCTGCAAGTGCTCGATGCCGAAGGCCACCCGCTGGCGCCGGAACAGATCGACTGGGCGCGCCCGGGCAACATCCTGCTGCGCCAGGAAGCTGGCCCGCGCAACCCGCTGGGCAAGATCGTGATGCGCTTTCCCAACCCGTACTCGGTGTACCTGCACGACACGCCGAGCCAGCCGCTGTTCACCAAAGGGCCACGGGCGTTCAGTTCGGGGTGTGTGCGGGTCGAGCAACCGCTGCTCCTGCGCGATCTGCTGGTGAGCCCGGCCGAACGCGCGCGCACCGATGAACTGCTGGCCACCGGCGTGACCCACGAATTCAGGCTGGCCACGCCGGTGCCGGTGTTGTTGAGTTACTGGACGGTTGAGGTCAACCGTGAGGGCGGGTTGGTATACGCGCCGGATATCTATGGGCGGGACCTGGTGTTGATGAAGGCGATGGGCAGCGTGTTGTAGGCGGCTCAACCTCGTGGCGAGCAGGCCTGTTGTGGCGAGCGGGCTTGCCCCGCGTTGGGCTGCGCAGCAGCCCCGGTAAGCCCCTGCATTTCCCCTGTCAGAACGCATTGCCTGGTTTCAGGGCCGCTTCGCGCCCCAACGCGGGGCAAGCCCGCTCGCCACAGAGGTGAGGTTCGCCATCGTTGTTGTCACGGCTTGCTCCGGTGTCATGCAGGCGGTATCGAGCGTCAAGGGCACTTCATCCCAAACCTCATACTCATGCGCCAACACAGACGCCCAGGAGGGCGGAACCAGGCCGGGAATATCCCCCGTGCGGGTTTCCACCCGTCGTTGATGTTCCTGCTGGTCTGAGCAGATCACCCGAACATTCAGTAATGCCACCTTTGCTGCTGCAGCGACGGCCTTCCACGCTTGCCGGCTTTCCCTGACCGGATTTACGCAGTCCGCCACCACGGTGTGGCCCAGTTGCAGACTGCTCAGCGCCAGTGCATTCGCCACGCCGTAACCGCTGGCACCCACGTCCCCTGCCAGCACACCGGCCTCGCGTATAGCCTGTTCAATCAAGTCGATACGCAGGTAAACCGCCGCGGTCTGGCGTGCGAGTTCGCGGGCAATCGTGGTTTTGCCGGTGCCGGGCAGGCCACTGAAGACAATTAGCATAGGTGGGTCTCATAAGAGTGGGCCGGTTCAGAGTATCCTTCAGTTCCCCCACAGGTCGACCACAGGACAACCGATGCTTTTGCCGTTCGTGAAAATGCACGCCCATGGCGATGACTTCATCATCATCGACCGCCGTGGCTTGCACGATCCCATCACCGCGCAGATCGCCCGCCGCCTGGGCGACCGTCACACCGGTATCGGTTTCAACCAGCTTGCCGTGGTACTCGACTGCGATGACGCCGCTGCGCGCATCAAGTTCTGGAACCCCAACGGTACGCCGCTGGCCACCTGCGGCAGCGCGACCCGTGGCGTGGCTGATCGCTTGATGCATGAGGCCGCTACGGATTCGGTGCTGTTGCGTACCGACCGGGGCCTGCTGACCTGCGTACGTGCCCCCGGGCGGCAAGTCTCGGTGAACATGGGCGAGCCGTCGCTGGACTGGCATGCAGTGCCGCTGGCCGGGGCCATGGATACGCTTGTTCTGCCTATCGAGGGCGAACCGGCCGCGTGCAGCATGGGCAATCCGCACTGTACGTTTTTCGTGGATGACCTCACCACGATCAAGGTCGCCGCCGTGGGCCCTGCACTGGAAAAACATCGGTTGTTCCCGGACAAGACCAATGTGCATTTCGTGCAGGTGCTGGACCGTGGCCGTATCCGCCTGCGCATCTGGGAGCGTGGCGGCGGCGTGCCGCTGGGCTCCGGCTCGTGCTGCTGCGGCGCGGTGGTCAATGGGATCCGGCGCGGGTTCCTGGATGCCACGGTGCAGGTGGAGTGCGACGGCGGCATCGTGACCGTGCACTGGGCGGGTGAGGGCGGTGTGGTGCTGACCGGCAGTGTCGAGCCGGTGATGCAAGGCAGCGCCTACGTGTTCTGAAACGTCACGGTGAAGGTGGTGCCGCCGGTGGCGCAGGAACTCACCGCCACATCCCCGCCGTGCACCTTGGCCAACTCGCGCACGATATACAGGCCCAGGCCCACGCTGCGCACATCACTGCCCTGGTCGGTAGCTCGGGTCATGGGCTCGAACAGCCCGGCCAGCAACGCTTCGGGAATGGCCGCGCCGTGGTTGTGTACCGCCACTTCGCAGCCGCCAACGCCCAGGCGTGAGGTAATCCGGATCGGCCGTTGCAGGTCGCCATAGGCCACGCTGTTGGCCACCAGGTTGCCGATGATCTGCTGCACGCGGTCGGCGTCCAGGCAGGCGTCGCCATGGCCTTCTGCGTGATGTTCCAACGTCGCCTTGGGAAACGCCACGCGCAGTTCGTCCACGGTGCGATGAATCACGCCATGCAAGTCCAACGGCAGGGTCTTGATGGAGATGCCCTGGCCGACCCGGGCCTGGGTGAAGTCCAGCAGGTCGGCGATCATGCGTTGGGCGCGTTCGGACGACTGGCCGATGTGCCCCAGCAACTGGCGCTCCTTGGCCGTGCGTTCGCTGCGGCTGAGAAAGTCGGAGGCCATGCGGATGGCGGTGAGCGGGTTTTTCAGGTCATGGCTGACAATCGCCACCATCTGCTCGGCGAACAGTGCGCGGCGCTGGGCGATGGCATAGGCCTCGCGCAGTTCGGCCTGGGCTTGCTGCAAGGCCAGTTCGGTGGCGGTTTTTTCCTGCAGCAGGGCTTCGGCCAGGTTGCGTGCGTTGAGCAGCTCGCGTTCGTACTTGTCGCGGTCGGTGGTGCCGAACAGAGCCAGGTCGTACACCGTAGCGTCGGCCTGCTCGCGCTTGTTGCCGTTGAGCAGCACGGTGATCTTGTGGCCGTCACGGTGCAGCATGTCCAGCTTCACTTCGGTGATGCTGCCATGCATGCGCAACATGGGCGCCAGGTGGGTCTGGTGGAAAATCCGGCCGCCCATGGTCAGCAGGTCCTGGAAGCGCTTGCCGCACAGCTCGGCGGCACTGAACCCCAGCCATTCGCTGAAGCGTGCGTTGGTTTGCACCAGGGTGCCATCTTCCGAGGTGACGGCCAGTGCGCAAGCGGCGCTATCGAATAGATCAGCTGGCACGTGCAGTTGCCCACGGCGCAAGGAAGCTGTCCATGGCCACCGCGCAAGCCTGGGGCGCGCTCATGTGCGGGCAATGGCCGACGTTATCCACCAGGTGATAGGTGCTGTTGGGCAACACGCTGTGCAGGTATTCGCCGACAGCCACCGGTGCGATCAGGTCGTCGGTCGATTGCAGGATCAGCACCGGGGTGGCCAGGTCGATCACATCCTGACGGTTGTCCGACATGAACGTCACCCGTGCGAATTGCTTGGCGATATCCGGCTCGGTGCGGCAGAAACTCTTGGTCAGCTCTTCGCCCAGCGCGGGCTGATCAGGCGCGCCCATGATCACCGGGGCCATGGCGCTGGACCAGCCGAGGTAGTTGCTGTCGAGGGTGTCGAGCAGGTCTTCGATATCGCTACGCTTGAAACCGCCGATATAGCCGTCTTCATCGATATAGCGCGGCGACGGGCCGATCATCACGTGAGCGGCGATCCGTCCCGGTGCCTGGCGGTCGGCGAGGGTGCCGATCATCGCGCTGACCGAGTGACCCACCAGAATCACCGGGCCTGCGGCATGGGCGTCGATGATCTGATTGAGGTCCCGGGCATAGCCGTCCAGCGTGCTGTATTTGTCTTTGTCGTACGCGCTCAGGTCCGACAGGCCTGCACCGACGAGGTCGTACAGGACCACACGAAAACGCTCGAGGAAATGCGGTGCCAGGTAGTTCCACATGGCCTGGTTGCAGCCAAAACCATGGGAGAACACCAAAGTCGACGCGCCGGTGCCCATCACATTGACGTTGTTGCGCTGACGTAGATCCATGGGCTTCTCGGTTATGGCGTATTGCTATGTATGTGCGCAGTTTAGATAGTCAACGCCGTGGGGTCACGCGTTATAGCGTTGATAAGGTAAAGTCGGCGCCTTCAGGAAGAAACTTCGGGTAACAAAGCATGATGGCGATTTTGCGGCAATCGATCCTGGGCCTGGTGGCGCTGGTGCTCATCGGCCTGTTGAGCACCGCCCATGCGGAGGATTCGCCCATCGGCGTGGCCCTCGACCAGCGGGTGATCGACCTCACCAACACCCTGGACGCTGCCACCGCCACCCGTATGAAAAACCAGCTCGCCGACCTTGAACAGCGCAAAGGCGCGCAAATTGCGGTGCTGCTGGTGCCCACCACTGGCGGCGCGAGTATCGAGGACTACGCCAACCAGCTGTTCCGTGCCTGGAAGCTGGGGCGCAAGGACATCAACGACGGCATCCTGCTGGTGGTGGCCAAGGACGATCGCAAGGTGCGTATCGAAGTGGGCTACGGCCTGGAAGGCACGGTGACCGACCTGCTGGCCCATCGCATCATCGAAGAACACATCACGCCGGCGTTTCGCCAGGGCGATTTCGCGGGCGGTGTCTCCCAGGGCGTGAACGATCTGGTGGTGCTGGTCGACGGCGGTGACCTGTCCGCGATTGCGGCGCCGGGGCTTAATCCACAGTTCATTGCGATACTGCTGGCGTTTGTTATCGGCGCTATCGGCGGTGTGCTCATCGCCGCCGGCAAGCTGCATTGGCGCCGCGCGTTGATTGCCACCGCGGTAGTGACAGCGCTTCTGGCGATCTATGGCGGCGGGCGCGATTGGCCGATGTACCTGTTTGTAGTGCCGCTGACGTTGCTGATCGGCGGCGCCACATTCGGCGCATTGTGGTTGGCGCGTGGGGTGTTTTACAGCGTGTTGGGACTGCTGGCGTACATCGTCGCGGTGCTGGTCGCGAACCACTTCGTCGAGGTCAACTTCGTCCATTGGCTGGTGTGGCCGTTTGGCAGCGCCTTGGTGCTGGGATTGTACGTGGGGCTGTTTTTCGTCATCCGTGAATCCTGGAAAAAACGCCCACGCTTTTTCATCCTGCGTGTGTTGGTGGTGCTGGCGGTCTATGTGGCCGTGGGGATGTTGCTGGGGCAGGGTTACCAAGGCTGGATAGTGGCGATACCGGCTGCGACGATCGTGGCGTTTATTGTGTTTATCCAGAGTATTTCCGAGGGCGGCTCGGGGTCGGGCGGAGGTTCCGGTTCCAGCTCCGGCAGCTCCCGGTCCAGTTCCAGCAGCAGTTCATCGGGCGGCGGTGGTTCCAGTGGCGGCGGCGGGGCGTCAGGGAGCTGGTAAAACATCACAGCGTCTTAGACAGAAACACCCGGCTGCTGCCGTCCGGTTCGCATGGAATCTCACCAAAGCGCACCCAGCCATGCTTCTCGTAAAACCCTGGTGCTTGAAAGCTCAGGGTGTACAGCACAGCATTACGACGCGCTCGGCGTCGGGTTGGTCGCTGATTTCAATGTGCGGTGCGTTCATCTCTAGAGCGCCATGACCATTTCATGCCACGCCATGCCACCGTGATCCGATGGCGACGGCTGCACATACTGGTAGCCCATGCGCTCATACAGCGGCACGTGTTGCTCCTTGCACATCAGGTGAATTGTCTGCTTGCCCATGCCGCGCATGCGCTGCACAAATTCGGTCATCAGTATTTTCGAATAGCCCTTGCCCTGGTGCGCCGGGTCGACCACCACCGACATGATCACCACATTCGGTGCGTCGGCCGAATGGCCTACCAACTCCTTGAACGCGTCGTCCGACATCACCACGTGGTGGGCGCAGCCGCAGTTGATGAAACCCACCACTTCGCCAGCCGCTTCCAGGATCAGAAAGCCTTGCGGGTATTGCGCAATACGCGTGCCGATCTTTTCCAGGGTGGCGGCTTCGTCGCCTTCGTAGGCGCCGATCTCGATTTCAAAGCAGCGGGCGGCATCGGCGGGGGGGGCGTTGCGCAAGGTGAGGGCGGGCATGGGCGTTTCCTGAGGCGTTTAGCGAGAGGCCACATGATAGACAAACATCGACCCGAGCGACACAGATCCCCTGTGGCGAGCGGGCTTGCCCCGCGTTGGGCTGCGAAGCAGCCCCAAATTCAGCACAGGAGACCTGCCTGGCACACCGCATTCAACCTTACTGGGGCCGCTGCGCAGCCCAACGCGGGGCAAGCCCGCTCGCCACAATGACTTCATCACTCAGCTCACAGGGAGTCCATCAAACCCCACCCACCAACTTCCCTCCGTCCATCCGGCGCTTATACGCACTGTCCCGACTCGCCAACCAGAAGTACAACGGCGACGTCACCACCAACCCCACCACCCAGGACAGGTCCGCCCCGTTGATGTGTGCCGAAATCGGCCCCACATACAGCGGCGTGTTCATGAACGGAATCTGCACCACGATCCCCACTGCGTAGGCCAGCAGTGCCTGTGGGTTGTATCGGCCATAGATCCCGCCATCCACGCGGAAGATCGAGGCAATGTCGTACTGGCCTTTGTGGATCGCGTAGAAGTCGATCAGGTTGATCGCTGTCCACGGCACCAACACCACCAGCAGCACCAGCACCATGTCGACGAAGTGGCCGATGAAGTCCTTGGAGGCAAACACCGCCGCAATCGCACAGGCCCCCAGCACCAGGATCGAGATCACCGCGCGGCTTTTGGCGGTGGGAATCCAGCGGTACGCAAAGGTCTGCACCAGGGTGATGATCGACAGCACCGCACCATACAAGTTGAGCGCGTTGTGGCTGATCACGCTGAGCAGAAACAGCACCAGCATCAACGGGCCGATGGCACCGGTGGCGAGTTTGACGGCGTCCATGGTGTCCATGCCGACCGGGGTGGCGAGTACGGCGACGGCGCCGAAGATGAACGACAGGCTGGAGCCCAGGGCCGAGCCGAGGTAGGTGGTCCAGAACGTCGACGCTACGGGCACGTCGGCCGGCAGGTAGCGCGAGTAGTCGGAGACGTAGGGCGCAAATGCGATTTGCCACAGCGCCGCCAGGGACACCGTTGCCAGCCAACCGGAGATGTTGAACTCACCGCGGGTCAGGAAGTCGGTGGTCTGTACATGGGTGAAGATGTAGCCGAACCCCAGCACGATCCCGGCGCCCAGCACCCAGGTGCCGATGCGGTTGAGCACGTGGATGAAGCGGTAGCCGATGATGCCGATGATGCCGGAGCCGATGGCGCCGATCACGATGCCCACCGGCACGGGCACGGCGTCGACCACGCCGTGCAGGGACTTGCCCGCCAGCACGATGTTGGAGGCGAAGAAGCCGACGTACATGACGCCGGCAATCACCACCACCAGCAGGGCACCGAGTGAGCCGAACTGGGCACGGCTCTGGATCATTTGCGGGATGCCCATCTGCGGGCCCTGGGCCGAGTGCAACGCCATCAACACGCCGCCGACCAGATGGCCGACGAGGATCGCGACGATGCCCCAGAGCAGGTTGAGGTGGAACAGTTGCACCCCCAGCGCCCCCGTGACGATCGGCAACGGCGCGATGTTGCCGCCGAACCACAGGGTGAACAGGTCTCTGACCTTTCCATGGCGGTCTTCCGGGGGCACGTATCCAATCGTGTGTTTTTCGATAAGCGGGGCGGAGGATGTTGCAGTGGTAACCATGACGAGCTCCAAGGCAAGGTGAGTACGTTGACGTACTTCGCTGTGCGCCACCTGCGCGGCGCTTTGTTGTTGGCGTGATCATCTGCAATGGGCGCGGGGAGGTAAATTAGTAAGTTTGTTGCTATAGACCTTAAAAAATATAGCTCGCGTCTTGTCGCGCTCCGGTATGTTGCCTACACCTGATTGAAGGGCGAAGCCCCACGTTTCTGGAGGTCCCGATGGCTGCCTATAACCTGCGCCAGCTCAGATATTTCGTCACCACGGCCGAGTGCGGCAGCGTCGCCGAGGCGTCGCGCAAGCTGTATATCGCGCAGCCGTCGGTGTCCACGGCGATCAAGCAGCTGGAAGACAGCTTTGGCGTGCAATTGTTTATCCGTCATCACGCCCAGGGCGTGTCGCTGACGCCCAGCGGCGCACGCTTCTATCGCAAGGCGCTGGAGCTGTTGCGGGTGGCCCACGAGTTCGAGCAGAACGCCCTGGCGGACAATGACGTGGTGGCGGGGCAGATCGATATCGGCTGCTTTGAAACCGTGGCGCCGCTGTACCTGCCGCGTCTTATCGCCGGTTTCAAGGCGCGCTGGCCGGGGGTGGAAATCCGTATCCGCGATGGCGAACAACAGGAGCTGGTGCAGGCGCTGACGGCGGGCAGTATCGACGTGGCCATGCTGTTCGAGCACGACCTGGGCGCGACTATCGAAACCACCCCGTTGATGCCGCCGCAGCAGCCCTATGCGCTGTTGCCAGCCGATCATCGCTTTGCGCAACAGGCCAGGGTGTCGCTGGCAGACCTGGTGCTGGAGCCGATGATCCTGCTGGACGTGCTGCCCAGCCGCACCTACTTCGTGAGCATTTTCGAAGAGCGCGGGCTGACGCCGAATATCGTGTTCAGCTCGCCGTCGATCGAGATGGTGAGGGGCATGGTGGGGCGGGGGTTCGGGTTTTCGATTCTGGTGACCAAGCCGTTCACCGAGTACACCTACGATGGGCAGAAGGTGGTGTGTGTGCCGTTGGCCGAGACCGTCACCGGTTCCGGCCTGTCGGCAGTCTGGCTGCGCCGCGCACCGCTGACCAAGCCGGTGCAGCTATTTGTCGACTACTGCCGCGAAGAACTTGCCCGCTTGCTCGGCTGACATGATCGTTCTCACGCAGAACGTGGGAAAGAGGGTTGAATGTTTTACATCGTGAATGCTCGCAGGGTACTGGGTGTCTCCTGACCGGACTGCTACTCACAGATGTATCAAATTCGTCCTGAGGATGCGTTTCTTTGCGGCACCAGGGAACAATCAATCTTTATTCTGATGGGGCGTAATTCCTGATGCCGGCCTCATCAAGCTTTTGTTGGAACTCTCGATGGAAATCACTGATTCTCATCTGTAAGGCAAGGCTGAAGCTACCGTCACGTGAGTCAGGTTTGAAACTGAAATGAAGTGTGTTGTACATACCAAACCCGCCACCAAAATCATTGAGATCATAGATGTCAGATTGTTGTTTGACACCGATGTCTTTTGACCTGGCGAGTTCATCGAAGATCTTTTTCGCGCTTTGGTAGTCATGCAGTTGTATCGTGAAGCGCATCCCGGTTTCGTGCAGCATGTTGTAAGGAGTGCGCACGTGCGACGCCTGATGTGCTCCTTGAAGTGACGAAGGAGTGGAAGATGAATGGATACTTGGCATAATCGGACCTATGAGCTGATGGCGACAATAGGTGGTGACTCAACAGGCTTGGTTCCTGATCATTGGATAAAGCCCCGTTTCAAGTGTTTCATCCTCATTCAGAGGCGGGATACTTCAGCTCGGACGTGCTACAGCAATGTTGCCAGCATCCGCTGCAACATCCGATCACAGCCGTCGAGCTGTTCCACACCCACGAACTCATCCGGCTTATGCCCCTGGTCCATGCTGCCCGGCCCGCACACCACCGTGGGAATGCCCACCGCATCAAACAAACCACCCTCGGTGCCAAACGCCACTGTGCCGAATTCCCGTGAACCGGAAAACGCGGCAATCAATTGCGCCGCCTGGCTGCGCTCATCGGTCGCCAACCCGGGGTAGGCCGACAACTCGGTAAACCGGATTACACTCTGCGCGCTCACCGACTGCATACGCGGCAGCACCTGCTGCTCGGCGTAAGCCTTCAATTCGTCAGCCATCTCAGCCGGGTCCTGCGACGGCAACGCGCGCACCTCAAAATCAAACCGACAATCCGCCGGTACGATGTTCAGTGCTTTGCCGCCACTGATCACCCCGGTCTGCACCGTGCTGAACGGCGGGTCAAACCGCGCATCCTGGGTATCGCGCAGGCGCTGGCCAATTCGCCCCAGCTCACCGATCAACTCGGCGGCATGTTCAATCGCATTCACCCCATACGGCGCATAGGCGGAGTGACACGCCTCGCCATGCACATCGCAACGCATCGCCAACTTGCCCTTGTGCCCGAGCACCGGCTTGAGTTCGGTGGGTTCGCCGATGATGCACAGCATGGGTTTGACCGGGCGTTGCTCCAGCACCGCGAGCAACGAACGCACGCCCAGGCAACCGACTTCTTCGTCATAGGACAGGGCGATGTGCACCGGCACCCGCAGCGGCGCCGCGACCAATGCCGGCACCAGCGCCAGCACGCAGGCGATATAGCCCTTCATGTCGGCGGTGCCACGGCCAAACAGCTTGCCATCGCGTTCGGTCAGCTCGAACGGCGGCACTGTCCAGGGCTGGCCGTCCACCGGCACTACATCGGTATGCCCCGACAGCACAATGCCGGGCAACTCCACCGGGCCAACGCTGGCAAACAGGTTGGCCTTGCTGCGTTCCGGGTTGTAGACCAACTCGCAGGCCACTCCGAAACCCGCCAGGTAGTCGCGCACGAATTCGATCAGTTGCAGGTTGGATTCACGGCTGGTGGTGTCGAATGCAACCAGCGTCTGCAGCAGTTCGCGGCTGGTATTCATCGGTCATCTCCGGCCACGCCGTAACCGGGGGAGCGGTCCGGGGCGAGGGCGCGGTCGATGTAGTCCTGCACCTGCGGACGGTAGGCGTCCCAGAGTGTTTGCAGTGCAACGATCGGCTGTTCATCGGCCCAATCCACCCGCAGGTTGATGATCGGCCAGGTCAATTCGCCCACCACCACCAGCGCGGCCGAATGCACCGGGCCGGCTTCGCCACCGGCGGCAATCGCGGCGTGCATGGCCGCCAGCAGTCGGTCGGCCAATTGGCCTTCGCCCTGCTCGAAAGCGCTGACCATTGCCTCGATCACCGCACGGTCGGCCAGCATGTTGCCCGCCGCCACGCACTGCTCGCCCGATACCGCGTTGTGCGTGCCGAGGGTCTCACTGCCGCTGAAATGCACGCTGCGTCCCAGGTGATCAATCGCCGTCAGTTGCCGGTACTGGCTGTAGCCGTTGCGAGTCAGCGCTTTGTCGAGGGCGTCGGCAGGGGCCAGGCCTTGCTCCAGCAGGTCCAGCACGTCTGGGCCCAACGCCGGCAAGGTGATGTTCTGGGTCGACACCGCGCCCACTCCGGGCCGCAACCAAGGGCAGCGGGCGCCCACGGCAATGCTCGAGGAACTGATGGCAATGCCCAGTTGGCCGGTTTCGGCGCACCGACCGACGATTGAAAAGGTCATGTGTGGCTCCTTACTCGGGAATAACGGCGATCACATCGATTTCCATCAGCCACTGTGGCTGGCCGAGGGCCGACACCACCAGCCCGGTGGAGATCGGGAACACACCCTTGAGCCACTTGCCGACTTCCTGGTACACCGGCTCGCGGTAGCGCGGGTCGATCAGGTAGGTGGTGGTCTTGACGATGTGGCTGAGGTCGCTGCCGGCTTCTTCCAGCAGTTGCTTGACGTTTTTCATCGCTTGCTCGGCCTGGGCGCGTGGGTCGCCAAGGCCGATCAGGTTACCCTCGAAATCGGTGCCGACCTGGCCGCGCACATACACGGTATTGCCGGCGCGCACGGCCTGGCACAGGTCGTTGTCCAGGCTCTGGTTGGGGTAGGTTTCTTTAGTGTTGAACATGCGGATTCGGGTGTGAGTGGGCATCGAGAAAACTCCGGCAATGAAGGCTCAGGCGTTGACAGGGGATGGGCGAGCCAGCGGGGCGGCTTCGCGGTATTCAAGGTATTGACGCTGGATGGCGATGTGGTCGGCGACGTATTTGGCGTCGTGCCACACGCCCCAGATGAACGACGACCCCCGGCGCGACTGCCACGGCAACCCGAGGAAGTAGACCCCGGCCTCGCTGGACACGCCGCGCTGGTGCCGGGGCTTGCCGGCCTCGTCGAAGGCTGCGACTTTCAGCCAGCTGTAGTCCACGGCAAAACCGGTGGCCCAGATAATCGAGGTGACGCCGGTCCTGGCCAGGTCCAGTTCCAGAATCGGGTTCTTGATGCAGTCCGCATCTGGGAAGGCGCGACGGGCTTCGGGCTCCAGGGGCAAGTCCAGGCCGTTGCGTTCGATGTAGGCATCGGCGGCATCCAGCAGGGCCAGGTAGTTTTCATCGCCGCGTGCCAGGTTTTCCACCAGGTTCGGCTGGAACGTGGCGACGCTGCCCTTGAACGCCTGGGTCAGGCCCACCAGGGTCATGCCTTGCTGGGCCAGCTCGCGGAAGTCGATGGTCTTGCCGCCGTGCGCGCCGCTGACCGCAATGGTCACGTGCTCGCGGCCGGGCTTCATCGCCGCCTGGTCCCACTCACCCAGCACCCCCAGCCACCAGCAGAAATCGCGGTTGCGGTAGGCGCGGGGCGGGCGGTCGTGGGCGCCGACGGAGAGGTACACCTGGCGCCCGGAACGCTGTAATTCATCGGCAATCTGCACGCCGGATGAGCCGGCGCCCACCACCAGCACGGCGCCGGTCGGCAGTTGCGCGGGGTTGCGATACTCGGCGGAGTGGATCTGGTGCAGGGCCGTATCTTTCGGCGCAATCGCCGGGATCACCGGTTTCTGGAATGGTCCGGTCGCGGCCACCACCCGGTTGGCTTCGATCACACCTTCACTGGTGTGCACGGTGAAGCCGGGGCGGCCGACATTGCGTACCACGGACAGCACCTCGACGCCGGTACGAATCGGCGCGTTGAACTTGCGGGCGTAGGCTTCAAAGTAATCGGCCACGCGTTCCTTCGGCGCAAAGCCGTCCGGGGCGACGGTGTCGAATGCGAGGCCGGGAAAGCGGTCATGCCACGCCGGCCCGTTGGCCACCAGCGAATCCCAGCGCCCGGTGCGCCAGCGCTCGGCGATGCGGCTGCGCTCCAGCACCAGGTGGGGCACGCCTTGCTTGCTCAGATGCTCGCTCATGGCCACGCCAGCCTGGCCGGCGCCCACCACCAGCGTGTCTGTTTTTGTTATTGCTTCAGTCATGTCCTCTGTCCTTGCGTAATGCCGTTGGATTCAGCGTTGGCATGACTTCAAGGCTAGGGGGAGGGCGGTTATTAATAAAATATTATTAAGCTGGGAAGTGAGCATAAATATCGGATGCAAGAGTGATTGCTCAGGTCAAATGCATGCCGTTACTTAATGACGGTTACCGGCGCAATGCCAACTGGGGTAGGCTTAACCCAAGGAGAACTGTCATGACCGATTTGAAACGTTTTATCAGCGAGCAGCAGGCAAAAAAACAGTCGCAGGAGCGACATGTCGATTGGGCTCAACGCAAAGCGCGATGGCTGGATGAGCTTGAGCAGCTTTTCGTTCGGATCCGCCTGGCATTGGTCGAAGCCGGGCTTGATGAGTCGGCGTTCACGCCCACCACCCATGCTCTCCAGGAAGAAACCCTTGGCTCATATCAGGTCTGTGGGCTGCGTGTTGAAATGCCGACCGGCGTGGTGCAGTTCACGCCAGTAGCCAGCGTGATCATTGGTGGGTTTGGCCGGGTAGATGTGATTGAGGCGGGGCGTGGCGAGCGGGTCAAGTTGATTGCTCAGCAACCTGACGAGTCACCTGTCGACGACACTCGGCCCCCCTACGATCGAGAGTGGGTATGGCGGGTCTATCCGGGTGTTGGTGCCAGAGGCGGGTTCGACTTCGACGACAAGGGTCTGGTACGCCTGTTTGAATTGATGGTTGGAGAATGAGTGCTGATGACAGAACGATTTCCCACTATTGATGAAGCCCGGAACTGGTACGTCGTCAGCTTGGACGGCCTGCGACATCTCAAGCGTGTAGTGGATGGGGCCAAACCGCAGCATGTCTCGGAAGAAACGCTGGATCAAATCATGTTCATGACCCAGGAAGAGTGGAAAGCCTTCATTCGCCGTCGGGAAGATGAGCATGAAGCGTTTGCATCATTGGCGTTACTGGCAGCCTGTGAAGGTGGGATTCGCAGGGACTGTGCATGGCGGGGCGCAGACAGTAACAGCGGGAACGTCCACCATCGCAGGTTTCAACGTTTGAATAGCGGCGTAGGCCATATTTCCTTAAGAAGTATCATCGATGCCTGGCAGGGGGCGCTTGGGCGCGATAGCTATTTCAAAAACTATCTGGCCGAACTGCGAGGGCTATACGTTGATCGCAATGTGTTGGCACATGGCCGTGCATCCTTGCAGCAATTCAATTTCGCCTTGATCTATGAGCGCCTGAGCCGGGTCAGATCGAAATGGCGACAAGTTGCCTCGGACTTCAAAGGTTTCTGACCACTATGCCCAGCATCCGTTTCATGACCCCAGCCGACTACGACGCCATCCTCGCCCTGATGCAAGGCACCCCCGGCATCTCCCTGCGCGACGCCGACTCCCGTGAGGCCACCGAGCGCTACCTGGCGCGCAATCCCGAGATGAGTTTTGTCGCCGAAGCCGATGGCCGATTGATCGCGTGCGTGATGTGCGGCCACGACGGGCGTCGCGGTTACCTGCAACACCTGCTGGTAGTGCCGGACTGTCGCCGCCAAGGCATCGCCCAGATGCTGACGCAGCGCTGCCTAGGCGCGCTGGAGCAGTTGGGCATCTACAAATGCCACCTCGACGTGTTCAAGAGCAACACCAGCGCCGCCCAGTATTGGCAAGGCCAGGGCTGGACACTGCGCACCGATATCGACCGCTATTCGTTTACCCGCACAGGCGACGAAAACGCCTAGAACTCCCCGGAATACTTGACCGCAGCTGCCGCCCGCGAGGGCACATCCAGCGCGCGCAACAGCGACGACACATGGATACGCACGGTAAACGGCGAGATATCCAGGGCCTTGGCGATTTCCTTGTTGGTCTTGCCCTGGGCGATCAGACGCAGCACGTCTTGCTGGCGGGCGGTGAGGGTATGGGTGTCCAGTGGCAGCAGGCCAGAGGGCGCGAACTTGACCAGTACTTCGCCTTCGCGGATCGCCAGCAGCGCCTGGCCGATCTCTTCGGGGGCAATGTTCTTGCCGATGAACCCGTCCGTGCCCAGGGCCATGACTTGGTCGATCAGCGCCGGGTCGTCCACCATCGATACCACGATCAGCGTGGTGCGCCGCAATTGCTGGCGCAGTTCGACCAGTTGGCTCATGCAGGTCAGGCCGGGGAAGCGCAGGTCGAGGATCAGCGTGTCGATCTCGCCGCCGTCGCGGATCAGCGCGAGCACACCGTCGAGGTCGCCGGCTTCCTGCACCAGGGCGTCCGGCAGCAGGCGCTGCACGGTGCGCACCATACCTTCGCGGAACATCGGGTGGTCATCGGCGATGATGATACGGCCGGTCATGGGGGTGCTCCTCCCTGGGGCAAGGTTGTGCCGTTGCATGCTACCTTACCACCGTGCCCAGGGCCTGCCTGCGGTGCGTTAAGGAATTGATGACTGCCGCACAAGGACGTAAACCCATGAGTCTTGAGACTAACTCCGAACTCGACCAGGCCAACCTGCGCATCGTGGTCGCCAGCATTGCAATCGTCTACATCGGTGCATTGGGCTTCCTGCCGGGACAGTCGGTGGACACCTACCTGCCGGTGATCCTGTATATCTTCCTGTTCCTGCTGGCCTCCATTGCCTTGCGCCAAGTCATCGTGCGCTGGCCGGGGCATTACCCGGCGCGGCGCATCTTCGGCATGATCCACGACTACACCGGCACCTCGTTCGGCATGGTGGTGGGCGGTGAAGCGGCGTTGCCGTTGTATGCGGTGATGGTATGGGTCAACCTGGGCAACGGCATGCGCTACGGCTCGCGCTACCTGGCGATCGCCACGGCGCTGGCCTTGCTGGCGCTGCTGATCGTGTATCGGCTGACGCCGGTGTGGCAGGCGCAACCCTTCATGGTGCTGATGTTGATGATCACCAGCACGGTGATCCCGGTGTACGCGCATATCCTGCTGGAGCGCACGCGCAAGGCTTCCGAGCAGGCCATTGCCGCCAACCTGGAAAAATCCCGTTTCCTTGCCCAGGCCAGCCATGACCTGCGTCAACCCATCCATTCCATCGGCCTGTTCACCGCTTGCCTGCGCGAAGCCCGGCTGGGTGATGAAGAGCGGCGCCTGGTCGACAACATCGACCGTTCGCTGCTCAACGTATCGCAATTGTTCCGCTCGATTCTCGATCTCTACACCCTCGACAACGGCCGCGTGTTGCCCAAGTACCAGGCGGTGCACCTGGGCGAGTTCCTGGCCGACCTGGTGCGCCAGAACGCCGAGGCCGCGCGTTGGGCCGGGGTGGAGCTGCGCCTGCGGCCCTGCACGCATTGGGTGCTGGTCGACCCTGCGCTGCTGGCGACCATGGTGCAGAACGTGCTGTCCAACTGCTTCAAATACGGCGCGCAACGGCCTGTGCTGATCGGCGTGCGCGTTCGCGACGGCGGCTTGGCGGTGGAGATTCATGACCGGGGCCGGGGGATTGCCGAGGAGCATCTATCAAAGGTCTTCGAGGAGTTTTATCGAGTGCGCCACCTGCGTGACAAGGACGTCGAAGGCGTCGGCCTTGGACTGTCCATCGTCAAGCGCCTGGGGCAGTTGATGGGAGTGCAGGTAGGCCTGCGCTCACGGGTGGGCCATGGTACTTCTGTAAGCCTGTATGGTTTGACCCTGGCCTCTGCGCCACGTGCCACGGCACCGCGCGACGACACGCGCCAGGCCGGGCTGCTGACCGGGTTGAAGGTGTGCCTGGTAGAAGATGACCACAACGTGCTGCTCGCCACCCAGGCCCTGCTGGAGCGCTGGGGTTGCGAGGTGCAGGCGGAGTCTTCGGGGCGTGCTCTGGTCAGTGACTGCGACATCATCGTCGCCGACTACGACCTGGGCAACCACGCTACTGGTATCGAATGCATCGATGCCCTGCGCGAGCAACGCGGCTGGGCCGTCCCTGCGCTGATCCTCACCGGGCATGACGTGGAGAGAATCCAGGCCGCCTTGCACGACCGCCGGATCGCCATTCTCTCCAAGCCGGTGCGTCCCGCCGAACTGCGCGGGACCTTGCGCGACCTGAGCCAGCAGACGGTTACTGGGTGAAGCCCTGCAGTGGGTTGCCGCGTGCACCTTTGGGTTGGCAGTAGGCCGCAGGCTTCATCATGCCAAAGCTGGCCACGGCGAACATACCGCCGCTGGCACCGCTGGGCACTGAGCAGTTGTACTCGCCGGAGGCGGCACTGGCGACGTAGTAGGTGGTCATCGAGTCGCTGCGCACATTGGAAATACGCTTGACCGGTTCGCCCAGGTTGGTCTCCGACAGCGTCTTGAGGTGATCTTCGGTAGGTTTGATGTTGCTGCAGCCGGCGACGCCGATGATCAGGGCGCCCAGCAGGGTGAGGCGGGTAACGGAGGATTGCAGTTTCATGGTGCTTCTTCCTTGGGGTTGTTATGGTTTTTCCAGCGCACAACGCGCCCACGCGCAAGAAATGCACGGTGCCGGAGGAGCGCTGGAAGTGCCGGGGAATATAGCGCCGCAGGGGGGAGGGGTCGATTAGCACAAGTGTGCTAATGGCACGATGATTTCATGGAAGGAGCGTGAAATGCTGGAGATAAAACGGGCTACCCCAGAACACGCCCAGGTGGCGTTCGACATCCGCTTGCAGGCCATTCGCGGCCAATGCATCGGCGCTTACACGCGCGAGCAAATGCTGCTGTGGACGCGGGGCAAGGCCGAGGATGGTTACAGTGCGCTGATGGATAAACCGTTTTACCTGGGGTGGCTGAACGGTAGGGCGGTCGTCACTGGAATGCTTGATCTGGACAACAATGAAGTCGGCGCACTGTTCGTATTGCCCGAGTGCACCGGGCGCGGATATGGCAAGGCGATGCTCGATCACCTTGAGACGGTTGCGCGGGAGATGGCGGTTAAGACCGTGGTGCTGGATGCGACGTTGAATGCGGCGAGCTTTTACCGGGCGTGTGGCTATGCGGGGGATGAACAGGCGGTTTATTACTCGCCGTCGGGGCTGACGTTGGCGTGTATCCCGATGACAAAACAACTGATCCCCTGAGACCACTCGTCATTGACCCGCAAACGCTACGCGCAGCCTCTCAATGACTTGATGCACCGTGTCTCCCTGGACCTGCGGTGGGGTGAGGCGTTCTCCAAACTCACGCCATACAAACAGCGTCAACTCAGCCCCATCGGTCGATGTTTGCGCCAGTTCCTGTGTTCCAAAACCCTGCAGCACCCGATAACGCTCATCACGCCAAAACGCCGCCTCTACCCAGTCATACACGGGGATGAAATGAAAGTGCAGCGGGAAGCCCGGCATGTGCCCATACCGGCTGATGTACAGCCATTTCGGCTCCAGCTGCGCCTCCATTACCCGCTGGACCTTCGCGAGCAACCCGCCCAACTCGGCCAGCGCCGGTTCCGGCATGTCAGCCAGGGAGTGGATCGGCGCCTTGGCCGCCAGCATCAGGTAGCCGGGCAACGCAGATGCCAGATGATGGTTGAGCCGCCAGTGTTCGGTTTCGTGAAGGATGTAGGCAGGGTCGATCTGCATAAGCGTGTCCGTGAGCTCTGTGCGGGCAGGATACCCGTATCTCATAAAACGGGTCGATCTGTGTCTACCGTCCACCGTGTCTTGTGAATAGCCTCAAGACACATCGATCAACGCGAGAGCTCGCCATGGATCTCACTGCTGTTCCTTTTGGCACCACCGACTGGTCCACGGTCGAACCGGTGATTCACCCAGGTATCACTGGCAATGCCCTGTGGCGCACCTGCCACTTCGGCACAACACGTGTGCGCATGGTCGAATACACGCCTGGCTACCTGGCGGACCATTGGTGCTGGCGGGGGCATGTGCTGTTATGCCTGGAAGGCGAGTTGCACACGGAACTGGAAGACGGCCGTCAGTTTACGCTGACGGCCGGGATGAGTTACCAGGTGGGCACTGACATGGAAGGGCATCGATCTTCGACGAGTGCCGGGGCAAGGCTATTTATCGTGGATTGAGGCGGGTGCGCACGTCTCAGTGCATCTTGCCATGGTCCATCTTGCTATGGTCCATCCCATCCAGGCCACGCACCGGCGCCTTCACTTCAATCGCCTGCTTTTCGCCCTTGGCGTTCTGCACCGTCAGGGTCAGCGGCACCTGGTCGCCTTCCTTGATCTGGCCGGTCAGGCCCATCAGCATCACGTGGTAACCGTCGGGGTCGAGGGTCACGGCCTTGCCGGCCGGCAGGGCTACCGAGTCCACCGGGCCCATGCGCATCACGTCGTCCTTCATGCTCATTTCATGGATCTGCACGTCCTTGGCCACTGGCGAGGCCACGCTCAGCAACTTGCTGTCGCTGTCGGCGGTGACGGTCATGAACGCGCCGCTGGACGGTTGGCCCGGCACGGTGGCGCGTACCCAGGCGTCGGTGACTTGCACCTGGGCGCTGGCGTGCGCGGCGAGGCCCAGCAGGGTCATGCCGATAAGGGTGCGCTTGAGGTGTTGAACGGCAGTCATTAGCAGACCTCCATGACGGTGAGCAGGTCTTCTGCGCACTCTTTAGCGGTAAGGGATGCCTGCAGGCCCAGGCGCAGGTTGCCACGGGTGTCGAACACGAAACTGGTGGCGGTGTGGGACAGGGTGTAGGTGTCGCCGGCGGGGATCTTTTCATAGAAGATCCCGAATTCCTTGGCGGCCACGGCGATTTCTTCCGGGGTGCCGTACAGCGCTTCGAAACTGGGGTCGAAGGCCTTGACGTACTTGTCGAGAATCTCGGGCGTGTCGCGTTCCGGGTCCAGGGTGATGAACACCACCTGCATGATTTCGCCGTCGCGGCCCATCAGCCTCTTGGCCTGGGCGGCGCGCGCCAGGGTGGTCGGGCACACGGCCGGGCACTGGGTGAAACCGAAGAACACCACCGGCATCAGGCCACGGAACGAGCTCAGGGTGACGGTTTCGCCGTCGGTGTTCTTGAGCTTGAAGGTGCGGCCCATGATCTTGTCGCTCAGGTCCTTGCCGTACTTGAAGTTCAGCCTGGGGCTGTAGTCACAGCCGCCCAGCAGGCTGCCCAGGCCCAACAGGCCCATACCGGTCAGCACCTTGCGGCGGGTGAATAACGTACTCATCAACTGTGCATCCTGTGAAGCGCCTGCATTGCTCTGGATCAATACGTCAGGCTTTGAGGGCGCCCAGTCTACCAACCCTGGGAAGCGCACGTAATCTGCGACGTTCTGCCACAGGGGCATGTCGCGCTTCATCCTTTTGCGGCGCGGGTGGTAGAGTCGCCGCCATGAAATCGAGCCACCCCGACCGTTCGCTGATCGCCTGGGCCCTGTACTTCTGCGTGCTCATGAACCTGTTCGTCTGCGGTTTGGGGCATGGGCAGATGACGGGGCAGACGCTCAATGGCATCGGCGGGGCGTTCTGTTCGGTGAGCGGCAACCAGGCGCCACTTTCCGACAAAGGGTTGGGTAGCCCATCTTCCAGCAACATCTCGAACTACTTTGCCTGCCCGGTCTGCAACGCACTGACCGTTGCGCTGGTGTTCCTGGTCGGCCTGGCCTGGCTATTGGGCCTGGGCCAACCCCCGCGTCCGGCCCATGAACGGCGCAACAAGGCGCCGCCACGATATTCCTGGCCCTCGGCCAACCCCCGCGCTTCCCCTGCATTCTGACGTTTGCCTTGGGCCTCCTGAAAACAGGAGGCGTCCCATCGTCATGACTGTGAGTGCGTTTCATGAACCCCCTGTTGCCCACAGGCGCCAACCGCCTGGTCAGCAAGGCGTCCCGCCGCCTGCACGCGGAGCCGGCGCCGCCTGAATACCCCAGCAATTCCCGCAGTTTCGTGCACCTGGATGCTCGCCTGCTGCCGTACTGGCACACTTTGTTCGACATCTGCCCGGCGCTGCTCAAGCTGGACCCGCCCGAGGGCCTGAACCTGTTTCGTAGCTTCATGACCTGGGCCTATCGCCACCGGCCGCCGCTGGATTGGACCTACCACGTGAACGTCTGCCGCTGGCTGCTGGGCTCGGAGTATCGGGCGCAGATCGATGACGAACCCATCGAGGCGTTCATGGCGGCGGCTGCCGCGCGTTGGGTGCAGACGGATAAAAGCCAGGCCAGGGGTGTGGTCCTGGCCTGGCAGGGCGCAACGCTGTTTGATTGGAAGGGCTCGCCGTACGCGATGGTTGAACGCCAGGCATTGCCCCCTGCGCAAACGGACTTCGCCTGGTGCCCGTTGAACAGCCGGGGTGAATTCAGTCGATGGTTGCCGGTGCCCTGAGGTGTTGGCGGATCCACGTGACAACGTCCGTCATGGCGATGTGATGGCGGGCGTTGAAGGTCACGGCGGGGTCCCAGGCCACGCCGTGGCCTTGGGCGAACACTGCGCGGTATTTCTTCAGGTTGTCATCGGGGTCCTTCGCCAGTTCGGCCAGCAACCTCGGCACCGGCCAGGGCTCGCGCTGCAGCCGGATGCCGAGGGTGGCGTCGACGGTATCGGCCAGTTGCCCATAGGTCAGGGTGTCACCGGCGGTGAACACCACCTGGTTGCCCAGCGCCGGTTCGGCAAGCACGATGTGTGCGGTTAACCGGCCGATGTCCTCAGGCGTGGTGACGGTGACGGCGGTGTCCCAACTGCCCAGCGCATGCACGGTGTTCTGCGCCAGGTCGACCACGCCGAACGAGGGCTCGAACAGAAAACTGGTGAACATGCCGGTGGAGATGATCAGCCATTGCGTGCCGTGCTGGGCGCGCAGCAGGTCGCGTACGTCGAGCTGTTCGTCGAAGGTATCCTGCGGGCTGCCACGGCCGATCAGGTCATAGTCCACGCCGAATTGCCACGGCACATAACGCCGCACTCCACCCTCGATGGCGGCCCGTGCCAGTTTGCGCTGGGTGCCGGGGCCGGCGGCAAAACCGGTGCAGCAGATCACCGTGTCGAAGGGCGCGAAGCGCTCGGCGAGCACGCTTTGGCTGTCGTTCTGCAGGTCACCGGCAACGGGCTCGATACCCCGCGCACGCAAAGCGTTGGCCGCAGCCGAGTGCAGGCTGGCGGGGCGTAGCAGCACGGCGAGGCGTGTGTCGCCCGGTGCGGCCAGGTCGGCCAGTGCTTGCACTACGGCCATGCCCAGTTCGCCGGCACCGAGTACCAGGATGGAAGAGGGGGTCATAGGAACTCCGTCTGGATTGAAAGTCGTGGCATGCTTGCAGAATTCATCGCCGCGCATAAGAAGGCACACCCGTGATACCGAGAGCTCCCCATGGATAACGACGAGATCATCCGCCGCTCCCAAGCCGCCTGCGACGCCCTCAGCGCCGACGATGACGGCCTCAAGCGCGAGGTGCTGACCCACGCGGGCAACCGCTGGTCATTGGGCATCGTGCACGTGCTGGGTGTGTCCGGCCGCTTGCGTCACGCCGAGATCGGCCGGCGCATGCAGGGCGTGACCCAGCGCATGCTGACCCGTACGTTGCGCCAGTTGGAGCGCGATGGGCTGGTGCTGCGCCATGACTTCCAGGAAGTGCCGCCCAGGGTCGAGTACGAGCTGTCGAGCCTGGGTACGGAACTGCTGGTACACATGATCCCGCTATGGACCTGGGTGGTAGAGAAGGGCGATGAATTTCGCCAGGCGCGGCAGCGGTTCGACAACGCCTGATCAGGGAAACAGGCGTTCCTTGAGAAAGTCGATAAACACCCGCAACTTGGGCGACGGGTGCCGGCTCGACGGCCACATCATGCGAAAGCTGCCATGCTCGGTGCAGTCAGGCAGCACCTGCAGCAATTGCCGGCTGTCGAGGGCCTCGCGAATGGCGAAGTCCGGCAGGTAGGCGATACCAATGCCGTGCAGTGCAAAACATACCCGGGCTTCGAGGTTGTTGCAGATCATCGCCGCCGGCAGGTGCTGGTCGAGTTCGATGCCCTGGGTGTGCAACGGCCAACGCTGCAACTTGCCGGTATTCGGGAAGCGGAACAGGATGCAACTGTGCTGGGCCAGGTCGCTGGAGCGCTGCGGTGTGCCGTGACGCTCGAGGTAGGCGGGGGCCGCCACGACGATCATCCGATAATCCCCCACCAACCGTGAACTCAAGCGCGAGTCCGGCGCCTCGCCGCTGCGCAACACCGCGTCGTAGCCTTCCTCAACCACATCCACGCGACGGTCGGTGAAGCTCAGGTCCAGCTCGACGTCGGGGTAGGCCTGCTTGAAGTCGGCCAGCACCGGCAAAAACGGATGGCCCACCAACGGCAGGCTGACCTTGAGGCGACCACGGGGCGCCTGGCTGACCTGGGACAACTCCGCCTCGGCTTCCTCGATTTCCCGCAGGATGCGCCGGCTGCGCTGCAAAAACAGCTCGCCCTCGGCAGTCAGCGTCACGCTGCGCGTACTGCGGTGGAACAGCCGCACACCCAGGCGCTCCTCCAGGCGCGCAACGCTCTTGCCGACCGCCGACGCCGTCACCCCCAACACCCGCCCGGCGGCGACAAAGCTGTGAGTGTGTGCGACCTGCACAAAGGCATTCAGGGTCGTGAGGTTGTCCATCTGATGCACCGATTGCCGACGGGAATTGCCCGATACCCTAGCGCAATTGCCAGCATTGCGGAATGAAAGCTCCGCAGACCCAGGAATCGCCCCCTACTTAATCCCGTGGAGCGAGGTTCTTATCCTTGCGCAAAACCCTCACGAGAGACCTGAACATGACCGACTTGATGCAACGCTGGGAAATCCCGACCTTTGGCCTGCATACCCTGCGCCTGGCCCGTGTGCCGCGACCGCTGGCCAAGGCCGGGGAGGTGCTGGTGCGCGTCGCGGCGGTGTCGCTCAACTACCGTGACGCCGAGGTATCGGAAAACGGCATGGGCGCCAGCCTGCAATTCCCTTTCACCCCGGCGTCCGACATGGCGGGCACGGTGGTGGCAGTGGGGGAGGGTGTGAGCCGGTTCAAGGTGGGCGACAAGGTGCTGTCGAGTTTCTTTGCCGGCTGGGTCGACGGCAGGCCGTTGTCCTGGGCCGACGCGCCACCGCAAGGCGGCCCGATCCCCGGCATGCTTGCCGAGTACGTGGCCACCCCCGCCGAATGGTGCGTGCTCGCGCCGCGCTCGTTGAACGCCACCCAGGCCAGCACTTTGCCGGTGGCGGCATTGACGGCCTGGATGGCGCTGATCGAACTCGGTCACTTGCATGCCGGCCAGACTGTGGTGGTGCAGGGCACCGGTGGCGTCTCGCTGTTTGCCGTGCAACTGGCGGCGGCCCATGGCGCCCGTGTGATCATCACCAGCAGCAGCGATGAAAAAATCGCCCGTGCCGTCGAGCTGGGCGCCACCCATGGCATCCACCGTGGCCGGGTGCCGGACTGGCACCACGCCGTGCTGGAACTGACCGGCGGACGCGGCGCCGAGCACGTGCTGGAAATGGCCGGTGGCGACAACCTGGCGCGTTCACTGCAAGCGGTGAGCAACGGTGGGCGTGTCTCAGTGATCGGCCTGCTCGAGAGCGACCAGTTGAGCGCGTCGCTGATGAGCCTGCTGGCCAAGCGCGCCGCCATCGTCGGTGTAGCGGTGGGGCCACGGCGTGCCCTTGAAGACCTGGTTCGCATGGTGGAGCGACACAGCCTCGAACCGGTGATCGACCACACCTACCGCTTTGCCGAAGCGCCCCGGGCCTTCGCCCATTTGCAGCGCGGCGCCTTCGGTAAAGTCGTGATCGAGGTCGGCCCGTGATCTACATCATCCTGGGGTTGTTCGGCCTGTATACCCTGGAGTTTGGTGTGGTCGGCATCCTGCCGATGATCGTCGAGCGGTTTGCGATCAGCGTATCCCAGGCCGGGTGGTTGATGGGTTTGTTTGCGCTGATAGTGGCGGTGTCGGGGCCGTTCCTGGTGCTGCTGGCCTCGCGGGTAGTGCGCAAGAAAATCCTGGTGGGTGCCTTGGTGGCGTTCTCGATCAGCAGTGTGTTGTCGGCGTTTGCGCCGAACTTCGAGACACTGATGGCGCTGCGCGTGGTGCCGGCCATGCTCCACCCGGTATTTTTTGCCGCCGCGTTTTCCACGGCGGTGTCGCTGTACCCCCGCGAACGAGCGGCCCATGCCACAGCGCTGGCGGTGGTGGGCACCACGCTTGGGCTGGTGTTGGGCGTGCCTCTGACCACGTGGGTGGGGGCGAGTCTTTCCTATGAGGCCTCGTTCTATTTTTGCGCCGTGGCAACGGCAGTGGCGGCGTTGGGCTTGTGGCTCAAACTGCCCGATCACCCGCGTTCGGCACCCCTGAGCTTCGGCAAGCAACTGGCGGTGCTGCGCAGCCTCTCGGTGTGGTTGGCGATCCTCGCTACCGTGTTGGTGTTTACCACGATGTTTTCGGTGTACAGCTACGCCGCCGAATACCTCAAGACCCAGGTCGGTATGGATGGCCGGACTATCAGCGTCATGCTGGTGATCTTCGGCATCGGCGGCGTCATCGGTAACCTATGGGTGGGGCGCGCGCTCAGCCGGCATTTGGTTGTGACGGCCGTGCTGTATCCGGTGGTACTGGCGGCGGCATACCTGGTGTTGTATGCCTTTGGCAGCCTGTCGTGGGCGTCGATGAGTGTGATCGTGTTGCTCTGGGGCGCGGCGCATACCTGCGGCCTGGTAGTCACGCAAGTCTGGCTCACGTCTTCGGCACCCGAGGCGCATGAGTTCGCCACCAGCCTGTATGTGTCATCGGCGAATGCCGGGGTGGTGATCGGGTCATCGGTGGGCGGGCTGTTCATCAATGCCTTCGGCACCAGCGGGGTGATTGGCTGCGGGCTGATCTTTGCCGGGTTGTCGCTGTTGGTGATCGGCTGGAAGGCCCTGGCATTTGGAGGGACCAAGACCGTGCCTGTACTGGCCTGATCAGCGCAAGGTATAACCGCCGTCCACCACCCAATCCTGGCCGAACACGCTGCGTGCGCCCTGGCCCAGCTGGAACAGGATCACATCGGCCACGGCGCCCGGCTCCAGGAACTGCCCGTTGAGCAGGCGGGCGTTGACGGTCTTCGCCACCGAGCCCAAGGCTTCGTCATTGAGCCCCAGGGTGCTCCAGATCGGCGTGGCGGTGGGGCCGGGAGATACCATGTTCAGGCGGATGCCGTGGGGCGCCAGCTCCACCGCAAGGGTGCGCACCTGGGCGCGCAGGGCGGCTTTGGACGCAATGTAGGCGGCCAGGCCGGGAAAGGTCACTTGCTCCAGGAACGTGCCGATGAACACCACCGATGCCTGCGCCGCCAACTGCCCGCGCAGGCTGCCCAAGGTGTTCAACGCGCCGGCCCCATTGACCGCCCACTGCCGGTCGAAGGCGGCCAGGTCCAGGCCATCGGCCAGTTGGGCAATGCCCGCATTCGGCACCAGCAAATCCACTGGCCCCATCGGTGCCGCCACCTGCGCCAGGCGCGCAAGGTCGGCTGCCTCGGTCACATCCCCGGCCAGCCACCTGAGCTGCTCGCCAAACTGCTCGGCCAACACGCCAAGCCCGCCCAGTTGGCGCGACATCGCGACCACCTTCGCGCCGCGTTCGAGCAAACGTTGGGTCACGGCCAGGCCGATGCCTGAACTGGCACCGGTGACGACGGCGAGGCGCTGGTTAAATTCATTGCTCATGGTGATCTCTCTGTGGGTTTCGACGATTTGTCCTGCCATTTCCGAGTCAGAAATCATGCCAATGAATAACGTTATGAAAATCAGTCGGTTGCGATTTTTGTTGTCGTTATGACTCTGGCGTCCTGTAGTCGCTATGACCCGATGTAGTCGTTATGACTCAACAGCGCTGAGCAACGGGCGGGTCTTCAGCACAGCCTTATGGTCGGCGAGCACCTCCGGCAGGGAGCTGCGCAGGTACTCCACCCAGGTTTTGATTTTTGCGTCCAGGTAATGCCGGGAAGGGTAGATGGCGTACAGGCTCAGCTCCTCCAGGCGGTACTCGGGCAGTACGCGCACCAGGCTGCCGCTGCGCAGCCCCTTGATCGCCGCATGCACGGGCAGGATGCCGACGCCCATGTCATTGCTGATGGCGGTTTTCATCGCGTCAACCGAATCCACCAGGAAGGGCGAGTGGCTGATGATCACGTTTTCCTTGCCATTGGGGCCGTCGAAGGTCCAGTCCTCGAGAGGGATCACCGGGCTGACCAGGCGCAGGCAAGCGTGGTCGAGCAGGTCCTTGGGAACCTGTGCGATGCCGTGGCTTTTTACGTAGGACGGTGATGCGCAAACGATGCTGTAGGTGCTGCCGAGCTTCTGCGACACATGGCTGGAGTCAGGCAGGTCGATGGCCAGCACGATCGATACGTCGAAGCCTTCGTGCACCAGGTCCGGCGTACGGTTGCTCATGCTCAGGTTGAAGGTCACATCCGGGTAGTGCTGGCGATAACGAGCGATGGCGTCCACCACGTAATGCTGGCCGATACCGGTCATCGAATGCACCTTGAGCTGGCCGATGGGGCGGGTATGGGCGTCGCCGGCTTCTACCTCCGCTTCTGCGATCGAATGCAGGATCTGCTCGCATCGCACCAGGTAGCGTTGGCCCGATTCGGTGAGGGCGATGCGGCGTGTGGTGCGATTGAACAGGCGCGTGCGCAGGTGGGCTTCCAGGTTGGAAATGGAGCGGGATACATGGGTGGTGTTGGTGTTCAGCCGCGTCGCCGCGCCGGTAAAACTGCCGGCTTCGGCGACGCAACGGAAGATGCGCATGTTCTGCAGAATGTCCATCGATGGCTACCAGGGATAACGGATTTTTCCAGTGTGGCATGAAGTCGCGGGCCGCTGTAAACGCTATTTATTGTGGTATTTCGCGTAACAGTCATTCACGTTCTGGATGACTTACCGACCCTGGCGCAACCGCCTAAAGTCGCCGGCCTTGTGTGCCAGCCAGCTTGTCGGGAGTCCCTGTTTCGTGCCACCGCTCACTGATTTTTCACGCCGGCTCAGAGCACTGCCCTGGCGCCGGGGTTTCCTGGAATGGGCGCGCACCGACGGGGTGATGTGGGTCTACCTGTTCAAGGTGTTGATCGCTTCGTACCTGGCCTTGTGGCTGTCGATGCGCCTGGAGTTGCCGCAGCCCGGCACGACGATCACCACGGTGTTCATCGTGATGCAGCCCTATAGCGGGCATGTCCTGGCCAAAAGCGTCTACCGCGTGATGGGTACGCTGGTGGGGTCGTCGTTCATGGTGCTGTTGATGGCGCTGTTCGCCCAGAACACCGAGCTGTTCCTGGCCGGGCTGGCCGCGTGGGTGGGCGTGTGCTCATATGGCGCGGCGCGCAATCGTCATTTTCGCGCCTATGGGTGGGTGCTGGCGGGGTATACCGCGGTGATGGTCGGCTTGCCGGTGGTGGGGCACCCGGAGCAGGTGTTCATGGCGGCGGTGTGGCGGGTGTTGGAGATCACCCTGGGCGTGCTGTGCGCCACCGCGATCAGCGCAACGCTGCTGCCCAGCACGGCGGGCGCCGCCATGCGCAATACCCTGTACCAACGCTTTGGTCGTTTCGCCGGATTTGTCGTGAGCGGTCTGCGCAGTACCCACGACCAGGCGGCGTTCGAGGTCGCCAACCTGCGCTTCATCGCCGAGGCTGTGGGCCTGGAAGGGATGCGCAGCGTCAGTGTGTTCGAAGACCCTTACATGCGCCGACGCAAGGGGCGGCTGGATCGGCTCAACGTCGAGTTCATGGCCATCACCACGCGTTTCAATGCCCTGCATCAGTTGCTCGACCGAGTGCAGATGCGCGGTGCCACGGCGGTGCTGGAAGCTGTGGGCCCGGCACTCAAGGCGCTGGTCAATGTGCTGGAACCGTTCGCCGGACAGGTACTCACAGACCTGGATGCGGCGTACCTGTCGACACGCCTGAAGCATTATATCCACGGGCTGCCGAGCCAGGTCCGCCACCTGCGCGCCGAGCTGGCGCAGGCGCATCCGCCCGCCGATGACCTGCTGGATTTCCACACGGCCTGCGAGCTGCTTTATCGCTTCGTCGACGAGGTGCTCAGCTACGCTCAGACCCATGCTTCCCTGACCGATCACAGCCCCCGGCGTGAGCGTTGGGCCGAGCCTTTTCAGCCACAGACCCACTGGCTGGCAGCGGTAGGCGCCGGCCTGCGTGCCGCAGTGGTGCTGTTGGTGTTGTGTGCGCTGTGGATCGCTACCAGCTGGCCCAGTGGCGCGGCGATGACCCTGGTGTCCGCGCTCACGGTGGGGCTCTCGGCGTTCTCCCCCAACCCCCGGCGCATGTCGTTCCAGATTGCCTGTGGGACAGTGTTGGCGGCGGTCATCGGGATTTTCGAGGTGTTCTTCGTCTATCCCCGGATCGACGGGTTCCCGTTACTGTGCCTAGTGATTGCGCCGGTGATCATGCTGGGATCCTTTTGGTTGGCCAAACCTCAGTGGGCGGGCTACGGTCTGGGCATGCTGGTGTTTTTCGGCACCAGTTCGGTGCCCGGCAACCTCACGCTCTACAACCCTTATGGCTTGATCAATGACTACCTCGCCATGGTGTTCGGCATGCTGGTGTGCGCGGCAGCAGGGGCGATCATTCTGCCGCCCAACAGCCCCTGGTTGTGGCGTCGGTTGGAACAGGACCTGCGCCGGCGGGTCGTGTTCGCCCTCCACGCACCCTTGCCGGCGCTGGGCTCGCGTTTCGAAAGCGGCACCCGTGACCTGCTTAACCAGGCCCATGGCTTGTCCGCCGGCCAGCCGCAGGTGCAACACCGCCTGCTGCGCTGGACGTTCGTGGTGCTTGACGTCGGCCATGCCCTGATCGAACTGCGCCGCGAGCAGGCGCAGTTGCCGGCGCTGGCCTGCTACGCCGAAACCACCGCGTGGCGCCAGGCGGTACGTGCCATGGGGCGGGCATTGGTGCGCTTGTTCACCCAGCCGGGGCATGCACGGTGGCAACGTGCACTGGCACGCGTCGAACACGCAATCGAGTGCGTGCAGGACACCGTCGAACCTTTCGAAGCGCACTTTGAGACCTCGGCCTTGCGCCGGGTGGAAAGTTACCTGCACTTCATCCGTACCTCACTGCTGGACACGCGCTCGCCATTCGCTGGATTGTTACCCAAACTGAAAAAGTGATTGGCGGTTTTGCCGGCTTTTTCCCGGCCACGCAACGCTATACCGTGCGCGCTCCCGTTGACTGCAGCCCCCCTGGCACAACAAAAACAGCGCTGCGACGGGGCGCCTCAATCACTTCTCGGAGCCTTCATGAACCACAAGACTTGCCTAGCGCTCGCCGTCTCTATCGGCGCTGCGCAGCAGGCGGCTGCGTCGGGTTTTATCGATGACAGCAAAGCCAGCCTCGACCTGCGCAACTTCTACTACAACCAGGACACCCGCAACGCCAAGGCCGCCTCGGACAAGGAATGGGGCCAGGCCTTTATGTTCAACTACCAGTCCGGTTTCACCGAAGGCACGGTCGGCCTGGGTCTGGACCTGCAAGAGTGGTACGGCCTGCGCCTGGACGCCTCCGGCCGGGCCGGCAAGTCCGGTGCCGACAACACCCCCGGCAGCGTCTTCCCGCTGGACGATGGCAAGGCCGCCCATGACTTCAGCAAGACCGGCGTCACCGGCAAACTGCGCATTGCCCAGACCCAACTCAAGGCTGGCAGCCTGACGCCCAGGCTGCCGGTGCTGACCACCGAAGACGGGCGCCTGTTGCCCCAGACTTTCCGCGGCTATCAGGTGGAGTCCAGGGACTTCAAGGACATCAACCTGATCGCGGGCAAGATCGAGCAGGTCGTGGACCGCAATTCCAGCAACGGCCAAGGCCTGTCGATTGCCGGCGCCAATGACCCGGTCAAGGGCAAGTCCAGTCACCAGTTCTACTACGGCGGCGTGGATTACACCGTCAGCAAGCAACTGCAGGTGCAGTACTACTACGCCAGCCTGGAGAACTTCTACCAACAGCACTTCCTGGGCCTGGTGCACAACTGGCAACTGCCGGTGGGGCAGCTCAAGAGCGACCTGCGGTATTTCTACAGCACCGCCGACGGTAAGAACGGCAGTGCGTCGGGCCGGAGCGAAGGTTATGTCGGCTCGGGCTACTACGCGCCCGGCGTCACCACAGGCAAGGTCGACAACCGCTTGTGGAGCGCACTGTTCACCTATGGCTTGAGCGGGCATTCGCTGAGCCTGGGCTACCAGAAAACCACCGGGCAAAGCGACTTCCCGCACATCAACCAGGGGCAGGGCCGTTCGCTTTACCTGATCACCAACTCCCAGTCGCTCAAGTTTGTGAATGCCGGCGAACAGGCCATGGTGGGCAGTTATGCCTATGACTTTGCCAGCCTGGGCGTACCGGGGTTGCGCTCCAGTGTGACTTACATTCACGGCAGCCATATCCGCACCGCCGGCCGCGACAACAGCGAATGGGAGCGCGACCTGCGCCTGGACTACGTGATCCCCACCGGCGCCTTGAAAGGGCTGGGCTTTACCTGGCGCAGTGCGGTATTGCGCGGCAATGACACGGCGGACAAGGACGAGACGCGGCTGATTGTCAGCTACAGCATCCCGTGGCTGTAACGGGCTTGACCGACGTCAAGGCGCGCAAGCCTCCAGGCCGCCACACTGGCGCCTCGACGCCACCTGCGAGGCCACCATGCTTTACCTGCTGTTTCTGCTGGCCCATCTGTTCGCCGCGCTGATCTTCATCGGCACGGTGTTTTTCGAAGTGCTGATCCTGGGCGGTCTGCATCGGCAATTGCCGGCGCGGGTGATGCTGCAGGTCGAGCAAGGCATCGGTGTGCGTGCCCGGGCGCTTATGCCGTGGGTGTTGCTGGTGCTGTTCGGCGCCGGGCTGGGCATGGTCGGCTTGCGTTACCTGCCGGTGTTGGCCGCGCCGTTCGCGTCGTCGTTCGGCACCCTGTTGACCCTCAAGCTGATCCTCGCCGCCAGTGTGCTGCTGCACTTTCTGCTGACGATGCTGCGCATGCGCCGTGGCCGGGTGAGTGCGGCTTACCTGCGGGTTATCCATCTGAGCCTGTTCGGGCATATGGTCGCCATCGTGCTGTTGGCCAAGAGCGTGTTTTACCTGACCTGGTAAAGCCCTTGATGCACATCAAGGTACGCCGTGGCGTCGCACCGATGAGGGTTTCACGGTGCACGGTGATTGCAGCCGCATTGGTCTGGGTCTGTTCGGCTGACACTAGCGGGACGTGCCCTCGGCAAACTCGATCTTGTTGACCCGCTGGTGCAGGCGCACGCACAGCGTGCCGAGCAAGGCGAACTTGCTCCGAGGTTAATCCGGTTGCCCTTGGCGCAGCTTGATCTGCGACAAGGGCAAGATGCGCACACCGGCGCACCATCGGCGCAGTGATAAATTCAGGAGCCCTGCCATGCACGTACTGGATCGACGCAAGGCCATGTCGATTACCCCGCTGTTTCGCCTGGCCTTCCGGCCGTTTTTCCTCGGTGCCTGCCTGTTGGCCGCGCTGGCGGTGCCGCTGTGGCTGCTGGCCCTGGGCGGCATGACCGGCAGTTGGCAACCGGCCGGCGGCTGGCTGGCCTGGCATCGGCATGAACTGCTGTTCGGCTTTGGCCTGGCGATCATCGCCGGTTTCTTGCTGACGGCGGTGCAGACCTGGACCGGTCGCCCCGGACTCAGCGGGGCACCGTTGGGCGCACTGGCGGCGCTGTGGCTGGCGGCGCGCGTGGGCTGGTTGCTCGACGTTCCCCTGCCATTGCTGGCAGTACTGGAACTGAGCTTCCCACTGGCGGTGGCGGGTGTGATGGGATGGACGCTGTGGCAGGTGCGGCAGACGCGCAATTATCCGATTGTGCTGGTGCTGGTATTGCTGGCGGTGGCCGATGGCTTGTCACTGTATGACCAGGGCCTGCAGCGCCAGGCGGTGTTGACCGGCCTCTGGCTGGTGGCGGCGATGATGGGGCTGATCGGCGGGCGGGTGATCCCGTTTTTCACCCAGCGCGGCCTGGGTCGGGTCGCGGCGGTCAAGCCCTGGCCCTGGTTGGATCACCTGCTGTTGGGCGGTTCGATTCTAGTGGGGCTGTTGTATGCCGGTGGGGTGGCCTTGTTGCCACGGGCCTGGATCGGTGTGCTGTTCGCGCTGCTGGGCGTGGGCCACCTGTTGCGCCTGGCGCGTTGGCATGCTCGCGGCCTGTGGCGGGTGCCGCTGCTGTGGTCCCTGCACCTGGCCTATGCCTGGCTGTCGCTGGCGTGCCTGGGCATGGCGCTGTGGCATTTTGGCGTGCCGCTCAACCCGAGCCTGGCGGTGCATGCGCTGACCATCGGCGCCATGGCCGGGTTGATCCTGGCGATGATCGCGCGGGTCAGCCTGGGCCATACCGGCCGGCCATTGCAGCCGCCCTCGGGGATGACCCTGGCCTTTGCGCTGCTGAACCTGGCGTGTGTGTGCCGGGTGCTGCTGGTGCTGGTGTGGCCGGTGGCGGCGTTGTGGCTGGCCGCGCTGTGCTGGTCCGTCGGCCTGGGGCTGTACCTGTGGCGCTACGGGCCGATGCTGTGGCAGGCGCGTGTCGACGGGCATCCGGGTTAGGAGAGATCCATGTATTCAGTGCTATTGATGGTTCATCTGCTGGCGGCCAGCGCGTTCATCGGCACGCTGTTTTTTGAAGTGGTGATCTGGCACAGCGCCCGGGAGGAGTTGGCCTGGTCCGCGCAGTTCACCTGCGACCAGGCGATTGCCCGGCGCTCGCGACGGGTGCTGCATCTGGTGGTCATCGTGCTGTACGGCGCGGGCCTGGGGCTGGCCTGGCACTACTGGGGCGTGCCGTGGAACAGTCGTTTTGCGTGGCTGCTGAGCCTGAAAATCCTGCTGGCCCTGAGCATCATCGGGCACTACCTGTTGCTGGCGTACTGGCTGGGTAAACAGCGCCTGAGCGCCAAGCGTGCACGGTGGATTCGGCGCAGCATCCTCGCGCACATGGTGCTGATCGTGATCATCGCCAAGTCGTTGTGGTAAGCGGTATGCGGCGTCATGCCGCGGCCGATTGTTGATCGCGGTCAAGGGATAACGGTGCGCCAGTTCCCACACTGTGGCGAACTTTCTGGAGGACCGCGCCATGCCCCTGTCCCTTGCGCAATTGCGCCGCAACTACACCCTCTACGGCCTTCGCGACGACTGCCCGCAGGCCGACCCGCTGGAGCTGTTCGGCCAGTGGCTGGACCAGGCCCGCAAGACCGAAGTGCCGCCGGCCGAGGCCAACAGCATGGCCCTGGCCACGGTGGACGGCCATGGGCATGCCCACTGCCGCATCCTGCTGCTCAAGGGCTTCAGCGCCGACGGGTTTTTCTTTTTTGGCAATTACCAGAGCGCCAAGGGCCATGAACTGGCGGACAACCCCCATGCCGCCATGACGTTCTTCTGGCCGGGCCTGGAGCGCCAGGTGCGTATCGAAGGCCCGGTGGTGAAGGCCGATGCCGAGCTGTCGGACGACTACTTCGATGCCCGCCCGGCCGCCAGCCAGTTGGGCAGCTGGGCCTCGCCCCAGAGCCAGCCCCTGGCCCATCGCAGCGAGTTGGAAGGGCGCCTGCGCGAGGTCACCGAGCGTTTTGCCGGGCGCCAGCCGCCCCGGCCCGAGCACTGGGGCGGCTACTGCCTGCAACCCCGGCGCATCGAGTTCTGGCAAGGCCGGCCAGACCGCTTGCACGACCGCCTCGACTACCGCCTGCATGACAGCGGGTGGCAGCGCACGCGCCTGGCCCCCTGACGGCATACCTCCTTCGAGGAATAGGCCCTGCGCCCGATGCGGCGCAGGCTGGACGCATCTTTTCAACGCCTGGAGCCTGGATCATGGCCCATCTGACCCAATGCAGTTTCGTTTCCCTGAACATCGCGGTGCTGACCATCAGCGACACCCGCACCTACGACACCGACACCTCCGGGGACACCCTGGTGGACCGCCTGCAACGTGCCGGCCACATGCTGATCGACCGGGGCATCGTGATGGATGACATCTACCAGATCCGCGCACGCGTCTCGCAATGGATCGCCGACCCCCAGGTGCAAGTGGTGCTGATGACCGGCGGCACCGGCTTCACCGCGCGCGACAACACGCCCCAGGCGGTGTTGCCGCTGCTGGACAAACAGGTGGATGGCTTTGGCGAGTTGTTCCGCCAGGTATCGCTGGCGGAAATCGGCATGTCGACCCTGCAATCCCGGGCCCTGGCCGGTTTCAGCAACGGCGTGCTGGTGTGCTGCATGCCCGGTTCGCCGGGGGCCTGTCGCACCGCCTGGGACCAGATCCTGGTTGGCCAGTTGGACAGCCGTACCGGCCCGTGCAATTTTGCGCCGCACCTCAAGCCGCAACTCGATCAGATACTCGCTGCTTGTGAGACGCGCTCATGAGCCCCTGCGACAGCGGCGACCTGCTGCCGGTGGAAGAGGCCATCGAGCAGTTGCTGGCCCAGGCGCCGCCGCCACCGGCCACCGAAATGCTTGCGTTGGCCCAGGCCCTGGGCCGGGTGACCGCCGAAGAGGTGTTCTCGCCCCGCGACCTGCCGGGTTGGGACAACAGCGCCATGGACGGCTACGCCCTGCGCGCGTTTGACGTGCCGGAGCAGGGCGGCTACCTGGAAGTGGTCGGGCGGATCGCCGCCGGGCACAGCACGGATGTGCCGTTGCAGCCCGGGCAAGCCGTGCGCATCTTCACCGGCGCGCCGCTGCCGCCGGGCGCCGATAGCGTGGTGCCGCAGGAACGCTGCCGGGTGTATGGCCAGCGCATCTGGTGCCCGCCGTTGCGCCTGGGCGAACACGTTCGCAAGCGCGGCGAAGAGCTGCAACGCGGGCAACGGGTACTGAGCGCCGGCAAACGCCTGCGCGCCCAGGAGCTCGGCCTGCTGGCGGCGGCGGGCATTCCCCGGGTCAAGGTCTACCGGCCACTGCGCGTGTGCCTGCTCAGCAGTGGCGATGAACTGCGCGAGCCGGGCGAGTCGCTGGCGCCGGGGCAGATCTACAACAGCAATCGCTACCTTGTGGCGGCGTTGCTGCGTGGCTGGGGCGTGGAGGTACACGACTACGGCGTGATGGCCGACGCCCTGGCGGCCAGCCGCGATGCGTTGATGCTGGCCTCGTCTGAGTGCGACCTGCTGCTGACCACCGGCGGCGTGTCGGTGGGTGAAGAGGACCATCTCAAACAGGCGATCCAGGCACTGGGCAAGGTCGAGTTCTGGCGCCTGGCGATCCAGCCCGGCAAACCCCTGGCGTTCGGCCAAGTGGCCGGCAAACCCTGGATCGGCCTGCCGGGCAACCCCACCGCCGCGCTGGTCACCACGCTGATCGTGGCGCGCCCGTTCCTGCTGCGCGCCCAAGGTGTGGAGCGGGTGTTGCCGGTGCCTGTCAGCGTGCCGGCGGCCTTCGAGTGGCTCAAACCCAACAAGCGCCGCCAGTACCTGCGTGCGCGCTTGAGCCCCGACAGCGATGGGCAGCTGCGCGCCATCCTGCACCCCCAGCAAAGCTCGGCGATGCTCGCCGCCGCCTGCTGGGCCGATGGCCTGGTGATCGTCGAGCGCGAGCAGCAGGTGCTCAAGGGCGCGGCCGTGCCATTCCTGTCGTTTGCCGATTTTCAATAAGGAGCCACCATGCAACTGGTCTGCCCGGCAGGCAACCTGCCTGCGCTGAAAGCCGCTGTACGCCAAGGCGCCGACGCGGTGTACGTGGGTTTTCGCGATGACACCAATGCCCGGCACTTCGCCGGGCTGAACATGGACGACAAGCAGTTCGACGCTGCTGTCGCCCATATCCGCCAGCACCAGCGCAAGCTCTACGTGGCGGTCAACACCTACCCGCAACCGAAAATCTGGTCGCGCTGGCAACGCGCCGTGGACCGTGCCGCCGACCATGGCGTGGACGCCCTGATCGCCGGCGACCCCGGCGTGCTCGGCTACGCCGCGCAACGTCATCCACAGCTGGCGTTGCACCTGTCGGTGCAGGGCTCGGCCACCCATGCGGCGGCGTTGAAATTCTATGTGGAGCGCTACGGCATCCGGCGCGCCGTGTTGCCTCGGGTGTTGTCGTTGGCCCAGGTCAAGCAGGTGGCGGCCAGCGGCACGGTGCCCATCGAGGTGTTCGGCTTTGGCAGCCTGTGCATCATGGCCGAAGGGCGTTGCCATCTGTCCTCCTACATCACCGGCGAATCCCCCAACCTGTGCGGCGTGTGTTCGCCGGCCAAGGCGGTGCGCTGGAGCGAGGACGCCGATGGCCTCAGCGCACGCCTGAGCGAAGTGCTGATCGACCGCTACACCCCGGACGAACCCGCCGGCTACCCGACCCTGTGCAAGGGCCGCTTCCTGGTGGGCGGCAAGCGCTTCCATGCGCTGGAAGAGCCCACCAGCCTCGACACCCTGGACCTGTTGCCCGAACTCAGTGCCATCGGCGTGGAAGCGGTGAAGATCGAAGGCCGGCAACGCAGCCCGGCCTATGTGGAGCAAGTTACCCGCGTATGGCGCGCCGCCCTCGACGCCCATCGCAGCAGCCCGGCCCATTTCGCGGTCCAGGACCAATGGCGCCAGGTGCTTGCCGGGCTTTCCGAAGGCAGCCAGACCACCCTGGGGGCTTACCATCGTGCATGGCAATGAGGACACACACATGAAACTCAGCCTGGGACCGGTGCTGTTTTATTGGGACAAGGAACAGTTGGGGCGCTTCTACGCCGACATGGCCGCCTTGCCCCTGGACGTGATTTACCTGGGGGAAACCGTGTGCGCCAAACGCCGCGCGCTGAACCTGGATCAATGGCTGGGCCTGGGGCGTGAGTTGCAGGCGTGCAGCCCGGCGCAGATCGTGCTGTCGAGCCTCACCCTGATCGAAGCCGCCTCCGAACTCTCCAGCCTGCGCCGCCTGTGCGACAACGGCGAGTTGCTGGTGGAGGCCAACGACATGGGCGCCGTGCAGTTGCTGATCGAGCGCAAAGTGCCCTTTGTCGGTGGCCCGGCGCTCAACCTCTACAACGGCCACGCTCTGGTGCAACTGCTCGACGCAGGCATGCAACGCTGGGTGCCGCCGGTGGAATGCTCCCACGGGCTGATCGCCGATGTGCTGGAGCAGGTCCGCGAACTGGGGCGGCCGCTGCCCGAGGTGGAGATCTTCGCCTACGGCCATTTGCCCCTGGCGTACTCGGCGCGCTGCTTCAGCGCCCGTGCGGAAAACCGGCCCAAGGACGACTGTCAGTTCTGTTGCATCAATTACCCGGATGGCATGGCGTTGACCAGCCAGGAGGGGCAGGCGCTGTTTACCTTGAATGGGATTCAGACGATGTCCGCCGAGGTGACCAACTTGCTGGCGGACTATCCCGGTCTGGTGGCCTGTGGCGCCGACCTGTTGCGCCTGAGCCCACGCGCCGAGGGCATGGCCGAGGTGGTGCGTGCCTTCGACGAGGTGCGCCAGGGAGCCACGCCGCCGTTGGTGGTGAGTGGCTGCAACGGTTACTGGCATGGGCAGGCCGGCATGTTACGGGTCGAGGAGGTGGGGTTGTGTTGAGTCGCAAGCAATGGTTGCTCAAGGGCGCTGACCGGGTATTGCCGCTGGTTCGCCGTGTGCCTTTCGCAGTGCAGCGCCTGGCGTTGCAACAGGGGCTCAACCGCTGCCTGGCCGAGCCGCTGCGCGACGGCGGTTTTGACCTGCTGCGCGGGCGCTGGCTGTGCCTGCGCATTCCGGACCTGGGTTTGTGCTGGTACCTGACATTGACGCGGGACGGGTTGCGGATTGCGCAGAAGGCGCAGGCCCAGGTGACCATCAGCGGCAATTGGCGCGAATTTCTATTGCTGGCCAGTCGGCAGGAAGACCCGGATACGTTGTTCTTCCGGCGGCGCCTGGTGATCGAAGGGGACACGGAGCTGGGGTTGGGTTTGAAGAACCTGATCGACAGCCTCGACCCGGAGGTCTTGCCGCCCTGGTTGTGGCGCAATCTGGAGCGGGCCGGGCGCGGGCTTGCGACCTGACGGCATCTGCGCCCTGGGGGTTGGGGTATGCCTCGTTGGGGGGCTCGGTGGGCATATGTCGGTGGGCATATCCGTTTCTTCGGTAACGGCCGCCTATGGTTCCGCCCTTACGGCGGGTCACTTTTGAAAAGAGCCCAAAAGTAACCAAACCAGGATGAACGCGGCGACCTCACTGTTTTTTGGGGCTGCTTCGCAGCCCGACGCGGGGCAAGCCCGCTCGCCACAGTAAGTGGGTTACACAGCACAAAAAGCGTATCTGCGATGCGCAGCGAGTCGCTCTTGCTTTTGATCTTCGGCGCCCCGTCAACCCTGTGTCCGGTCCATACAGCGCTCTTCCAAAAGTGACCCGCTGTAAGAGCGGAACCGTCAGCAGCCGTTACCTAAATAACGGATATGTACTCACACCCCTCAACCTCAAAAAAAACTCACCCGACCTGCCTCAAATGCTCCATCGCCCAAACCGCCGCTTCCACCCGCGACCTCAACCCCAGCTTATGCAGCAAATTCTTCACATGCACCTTCACCGTCCCCTCGGTAATCCCCAACTTATGCCCGATCACCTTGTTGCTGTAGCCACTGGCAATCGTCTTCAACACCTGCCGCTCCCGCTCGGTCAATTCCACCGCCGCATGGGGTTGCGGCGAGCGCAACGCCTGGGCCAGGACCCTGGTCAAGCCAGGGCTGATCACCAATGCACCATGCAACGCATCACGGATAAACTCGACCACCAATTCCGGTTCCATGTCCTTGAGCAGGTACCCATTGGCATCCAGGCGCAGCGCATCGCGAATATCGTCTTCAGCGTCGGACACGGTAAACAGCAACACCTTGCCCGCGTAGTCCATGGCCCGCAGGCGGCGCAGGGTTTCCAGGCCGTTCATCTGCGGCATGTTGTTGTCCAGCAGCACCAGGTCCGGTTGCAGGCTGGCGATCCGGTCGAGGGCTTCCTGGCCGTTGCCGGCCTCGCCGACCACGTGCAGGTCATCTTCCAGTTCGAGGATCTGGCGCATGCCGTGGCGCATCATCGGGTGGTCGTCGACCAGCAGGATCCGGTGACGAAGAGGGACGTTCATGAGGTGCTGCCTTGTAGGGTGTGGCCGAGGAATTCCGGCTGGAAACGCAGTTGCACGCGGGTGCCCTGGGGCTCGCGTGGGCTGATCTCAAGCAGGCCGTGCAGGCTGCGGGCGCGTTCGTCCATGATGGTCAGGCCGTGGTGTTCGCGCTGGTCGACGGCGCCGCAGAAGCCCCGGCCATCATCTTCGATGCTCAGGCTCACGGTTTCGCCGACCTGGCGCAGTTGCAGCCAGGCATTCTGTGCATGGGCGTGGCGCAGGCAGTTGGACAGCGCCTCGCGGGTGATCTGCAGCATGTGAATCTGCTCGCTGGCCGACAGCTGGAAGGCCAGGGCGTCCGCGTGCAAGTGCACCTGGAATTCGCCGCGTCGGGAGAATTCTTCGGCGGTGTCCTGCAGCTCCTGCACCAGCCCGGCGTCGTGGATCTGCAGGCGGAAGGTGGTGAGCAATTCGCGCAGTTGGCGGTAGGCGTTGTTCAGGCCATCGCGCAGTTCGCTGGTGACGGAGGCCAGGGTTTCCACCGGCTCGCCACGGCGGATCAGGGTTTGCATGCGGCTCACTTGCAGCTTCATGTAGGACAGCGCCTGGGCCAGGGAGTCGTGCAGTTCGCGGGCGATGATGGTGCGCTCGTCCAGCAGCAACAGGCGGTGGTCCTGCTCGCGCTGGCGCTTGAGCGACAGCGAGGTGCCGATCAGGTTGGCCAGGGCCTGGATCAGTTGTTTTTCCCAGTCCTGGGGCGGGTGGCCATCGAGGAAGTGCGCCTTGAGTTCGCCCAGTTCCGTGCCCTGGTTACTGATACTGAACACCTGCGGTGGTGCGGCCTTGTGTTTCTGGCAGGTGGCGCAGTCGCCGATGGCGCACACGTTGCGGCTGTTCTCGCCGTGCAGGGCCAGCATCTGCTGGGCCGGGGCAAGGAAGTGACCTTGCAGGCACAGCGACAGGCGCAGGCCCGGCAGGCGTTTCTGGAAGCGCCGGATCAGTTCATCCAGGCCCTCGGCGTTGGCCAGGCGCGTGGCCAGGCTGCGGCTGCTCTGGTAGAGCAACTCCAGGGCAGCATTGGCCTGTTGCAGGTTGAGGGTCTTGAGCTGTACCTGGGTTTCCAGGGTGCGATGGGAGGCCTCGATGGTCTCGGCCATGGCGTTGAAACTCAGGGCCAGTTGACCCAGTTCATCCTCGGAGCGGTGGTTGACCCGGGTCTTGAAGTCGCCGTCGCGAAAACGCCGGGTGGCGTGCACCAGTTCTTCCAGCGGGTTGACCACGCCGTACTGCAACTCGTACAGACCGAGCAGCAGGATGATCAAGGTGCTGAACAATGCCAGGCCCTGGATGCCTTGCTGCCAGCTCTGCTTCTGTTCGCTCTGTTGCTGCAACAGGCTGACGAACTGGTTCAGTTGCTCGACGAACGCCGGCGCGCGGGCCTGGAACAAGTCGGCATCACCGCGGATTACCGCCGGGCGCAGTTCGCTGTCCCAGCGCTGACGGATCTGCTGGTAACTCTGCAACAGGGCGCTTTGCGGGCCGTCTTCCAGCGCCGCCTTGAGCGAGGGGCTGTCGAGCCGGCGTTGCAGGCTCTGGCTGACCTCGGCGACCTCATCCGCGCGCGCGCCGGCCGCCAGCTTCCAGCTGAGGTGGTAGGTCTCCATGCGCACCGAGCCTGCGGTGTTGATCGCTGCGGCGTCGCCCTGGCTGAACCAGGCGATCAGCCCGGCGCTGAGGGAGCTGGCCAGGGCCAGGATCGCGATCAGGATCACCGCCAGGCCGGCGCGGGCGGGCAGGGAGCTGCGCAGCCAGTCAAGCATGACGGTGCAGTCGGAGTGGATGGCAGAGCAGCATGGTCGCACCTGGAGCGGGAAAGGGGGGTGTCAATGGCCTTCCCTGGCGCACTACCTCTAAAGAATTGCCGGCGAACCCTCCCACGGACAAAAGCCGGCACAAGAGAACAATCCATTGATAAATAAAGGCTTTCTCTTGTTCTGGTGCCTACCTCCTTGGAGGTAGACGCGGCGAGCATAGCCCCATACCCACCCGGCGGACGTTGACCTGGGTCAAGTTCCACCCAAGTGCCGCCCCTAACCTGCGCCCATGGAATCACTTTCTGGAGCGCATACCGTGACTCAACCCCGTATAAGACAAGGCCTGGTGCTGGGCATGAGCACCCTGGCCTTCACCGTCTGCTTTATGGTGTGGATGATGTTCGCCGTGCTTGGCGTGCCCATCAAGGAGCTGCTGCAACTCAACGAAACCCAGTTCGGCCTGCTGGCCGCTACGCCGGTATTGACCGGCTCCCTGGTACGCCTGCCACTGGGGCTGCTCACCGACCGTTTCGGCGGGCGCATCGTGTTCTTCCTGCTGATGCTCGCCTGCGTGTTGCCGCTGTACCTGATCACCTACGCCACCGCCTACTGGCAGTTCCTGGTGCTGGGCCTGTTTGTCGGCCTGGCCGGCGGCTCGTTTTCGGTGGGCATCGCCTACGTCGCCAAATGGTTCGACAAGCACAACCAGGGCTTCGCCATGGGCGTGTTCGGCGCCGGCAACGCGGGGGCGGCGGTGACCAAGTTTCTCGCGCCGGGCCTGATCGCCCTCGGCACCTGGCACCTGGTGCCCAAGGTGTTCAGCGCGATCCTGTTTATCACCGCGCTGCTGTTCTGGTTCCTCACCAGCGAAAACAAGGCCCACCGCAGCGCCGGCGGCGCTTCCTTGCGCCAGCAGTTGCTGTGCCTCAAAGACCCGGCCGTGTGGCGCTACTGCCAGTACTACTCGATTGTGTTCGGCGGCTATGTGGCGCTGGCGCTGTGGGTGACCAAGTACTACGTGCAGGAATACGGTTTCAGCCTGCAAAGCGCTGCGCTGCTGGCTGCGTGTTTCTCGCTGCCGGGTGGTGTGCTGCGCGCCGTGGGCGGCTGGATGTCCGACCGCTGGGGCGCGCAGAGCGTGACCTGGTGGGTGTTGTGGGTGAGCTGGGTGTGCCTGTTCCTGCTCAGCTACCCGCAGACCCAACTGCAGGTGATGACCGTCAACGGCCCGCTGGATTTCCACATCGGCCTCACCCCTGCGCTGTTCACCGTGCTGCTGTTCGTGATGGGCATCGCCTTCGCGTTCGGCAAGGCCTCGGTGTTCAAGTACATCGCCAATGACTACCCGCAAAACATGGGCGCAGTGTCCGGCATCGTCGGCCTGGCCGGTGGTCTGGGTGGCTTTGTGCTGCCGATTATGTTCGGCGCCCTGGTGGACCTCACCGGCGTGCGCTCTTCCTGCTTCATGTTGATGTACGGCGTGGTCTGGGTGTCCCTGGCCTGGATGTACTTCAGCGAAATCCGCAAACAACCGCTGCTCGGCAAGCCCGCGCTCCAAGGAGAATGATCATGTCCATTGCGCAAAAGCCCACCTCGGGCCCGGTGATCCATGACTGGCGCCCCGAAGACCCGGCGTTCTGGGGCGCCAGCGGCAAGAAGACCGCCACCCGCAACCTGTGGATCTCGATCCCCGCGCTGTTGCTGGCCTTTGCCGTGTGGATGGTGTGGAGCACGGTGATCGTGCGCCTCAACGCCATCGGCTTCAGCTTCAGCACCGACCAACTGTTCTGGCTGGCGGCACTGCCGGGCCTGTCTGGCGCGACGTTGCGGGTGTTCTACTCGTTCATGGTGCCGATCTTCGGCGGGCGCCGCTGGACCGCCCTGAGTACCGCGTCGTTGCTGCTGCCGTCGCTGTGGATGGGCTTCGCGGTGCAGGACCCCGACACGCCGTACAGCGTGTTCGTATTGATCGCGTTGCTGTGCGGTTTCGGCGGCGGCAACTTCGCTTCGAGCATGTCCAACATCAGCTTTTTCTACCCCAAGGCGCAGCAGGGCACCGCCCTCGGTTTGAACGCCGGCCTGGGTAACCTGGGCGTGTCGGTGATGCAGTTCTGCGTGCCGCTGGTGATCACCTTCGGGGTGTTCGGCCTGATGGGCGGGCAACCGCAAACCCTGGCCGACGGAAGCCAGCTGTGGTTGCAGAACGCCGGTTTCATCTGGGTGCCGTTCATCCTCACCGTCACCGTGGCCGCGTGGTTCGGCATGAATGACCTGTCCAGCGCCCGTGCGTCGTTCAGCGACCAGGCGGTGATCTTCAAACGCAAGCACAACTGGCTGATGTGCTGGTTGTACCTCGCGACCTTCGGTTCATTCATCGGTTTTTCGGCGGCGTTCCCGCTGCTGATCAAGACCTCGTTTCCCGAGGTGGTGGCGCTGAAATTCGCCTTCCTCGGCCCGCTGGTGGGCGCGCTGGTACGCCCGCTCGGCGGCTGGCTGGCGGACAAACTGGGCGGTGCGCGGGTGACCCTGTGGAACTTCGTGCTGATGATCGCGATGGTGTTCGGCGTGCTGCACTTTCTGCCGCAGAACGGGCAGGGCGGCAGCTTCTACGGCTTTCTCGGCCTGTTCATGCTGCTGTTCATTACCACCGGCATCGGCAACGGCTCCACCTTCCGCATGATCCCGGTGATCTTCCGCACCCTTCACGAGAAGGCCAGTGCCGGCAGACCCGCTGCGGTGCGTGAACAGGCCCTGAAGGATGCCGGCAAGGAATCAGCTGCGGTGCTGGGGTTCAGCTCGGCCATGGGCGCGTTCGGCGCGTTCTTCATCCCCAAATCCTTCGGCAGTTCCATGGCCGCCACTGGCAGCCCGGCCATGGCCTTCTACATGTTTGTCGGTTTCTACCTGAGCTGCATCGTCGTGACCTGGTGGTGGTACGCCCGCAAGGGCTGCGCCACACCCTGCTAGTCCGACCTGAATTCGCGGGGCAACGCACCCCACGGCACGCCTGATGAGGAAAGCACCATGAGTCACTTACTGGATCAACTGCGGTTCTTCAACCGCAAGCAAGACGAGTTCTCCGACGGCCACGGCGAGACCCGCAAGGAGTCCCGCGACTGGGAAAACGTCTACCGTTCGCGCTGGCAGTACGACAAGATCGTGCGCTCCACCCACGGGGTGAACTGCACCGGCTCGTGCTCGTGGAAGATCTACGTGAAGAACGGCCTGATCACCTGGGAAACCCAGCAGACCGACTACCCGCGCACCCGCAACGACCTGCCCAACCACGAACCCCGTGGCTGCCCGCGTGGCGCCAGCTACAGCTGGTACATCTACAGCGCCAACCGGCTCAAGTACCCGAAGATCCGCAAGCCGTTGCTCAAGCTGTGGCGTGAAGCGCGCCTGACCATGGCCCCGGTGGAGGCCTGGGCGAGCATTGTCGAGGACAAGGCCAAGGCCGAGTCGTACAAGAGCAAGCGCGGCATGGGCGGTTTCATTCGCTCCAACTGGGAGGAGGTCAACGAGATCATCGCTGCCTCCAACGTCTACACTATCAAGCAATACGGGCCGGACCGCATCGTCGGCTTCTCGCCGATCCCGGCCATGTCCATGGTCAGCTACGCCGCCGGCTCGCGTTACCTGTCGCTGCTGGGCGGGGTGTGCCTGAGTTTCTATGACTGGTACTGCGACCTGCCACCGGCCTCGCCGATGGTGTGGGGCGAGCAGACCGACGTGCCGGAATCGGCCGACTGGTACAACTCCAACTACATCATTGCCTGGGGTTCCAACGTCCCGCAGACCCGTACGCCGGACGCGCATTTCTTCACCGAGGTGCGCTACAAGGGCACCAAGACCGTGGCCATCACCCCCGACTATTCGGAAGTGGCCAAGCTCACCGACCTGTGGCTCAACCCCAAGCAGGGTACCGACGCGGCGTTGGCCCAGGCCTTCAATCATGTGATCTTCAAGGAGTTCCATCTCGACCACCCGAGTACCTATTTCACCGACTACGCCAAGCGCTTCACCGACCTGCCGGTGCTGGTGATGCTCAAACCCGTGACCGGGTTTGCCCCCGGCGCCGGCTTCCAGCCCGACCGCTTCCTGCGCGCCTCGGACCTCACCGGCAACCTGGGCCAGGACAACAACCCGGAATGGAAAACCATCGCCCTCGATGAGAGCGGTGAGCTGGTGTCGCCACAAGGTTCCATCGGCTACCGCTGGGGCGAGAAGGGCAAGTGGAATATTCTCGCCAAAGAGGGCGGCGAAGGCCGTGCCATCGACCTCAAGCTCAGCCTGATCGGCGCAGACGTGGCCGAAGTCGGCTTCCCGTACTTTGCCGGTGAAGCCCACGAACACTTCCAGCACGTGGCCGGTGACGCGGTGCAGTTCCGCCGCGTGCCGGTGCTCAACGTGACGTTGGCCGATGGCAGCGTGGCCAAGGTCGCCACGGTGTTCGACCTGTCGGCGGCCAACCTGGCCATCGACCGTGGCCTGGGCGGCCGCAACGTGGCCCGGGACTACGACGACGCCAGCGTACCGGGCACCCCGGCCTGGCAGGAAGCGATCACCGGCGTCAGCCGCGAGAAAGCCATCCAGATCGCCCGTGAGTTCGCCGACAACGCCGACAAGACCAAGGGGCGCTCAATGATCATCGTCGGCGCGGCGATGAACCACTGGTACCACATGGACATGAACTACCGCGGGCTGATCAACATGCTCATGCTCTGCGGTTGCGTCGGCCAGACCGGCGGCGGCTGGGCCCACTATGTCGGCCAGGAAAAACTGCGCCCGCAATGCGGCTGGTTGCCCCTGGCGTTCGGCCTGGACTGGAGCCGCCCGCCACGCCAGATGAACGGCACCAGCTTCTTCTACGGCCACAGCTCGCAGTGGCGCCACGAAAAAATGAACATGCACGACGTGTTGTCGCCGATGGCGGACAAGTCGCAGTTCCCCACCCATGCACTGGACTACAACATCCGCGCCGAACGCGCCGGCTGGTTGCCCAGCGCGCCGCAACTGAACACCAACCCGCTGCATATCTGCCGGGACGCGGCCGCCGCCGGCATGGAGCCCAAAGACTACGTCATCAAGGCCTGGCAGGACGGCACCTTGCGCTTTGCCTGCGAGCAACCGGACAGCCCGGTGAACTTCCCGCGCAACATGTTCATCTGGCGTTCCAACCTGCTCGGTTCGTCGGGCAAGGGCCATGAGTACATGCTCAAGTACCTGCTCGGCACCAAGAACGGCGTGATGAACGAAGACATTGGCTTTGGCGGCGAAAGCAAGCCCACCGAAGCCGAATGGGTCGACGACGGCGCCATCGGCAAGCTCGACCTGGTGACCACCCTGGACTTCCGCATGTCGTCCACCTGCGTGTACTCCGACATCGTCTTGCCGACCGCCACCTGGTACGAAAAAGACGACATGAACACCTCGGACATGCACCCGTTCATCCACCCGTTGTCGGCAGCCATCGACCCGGCGTGGGAGTCGCGTTCCGACTGGGAAATCTACAAGGGCATTGCCAAGGCGTTCTCGGCCATGGCGGTCGGGCACCTGGGCGTCGAGCAGGACCTGGTGACCGTGCCGCTGATGCACGACAGCGTCGGCGAACTGGCCCAGCCGTTCGGTGGCACCGACTGGAAAAGCGCCGGTGTGGCGCCTGTACCCGGCAAGAACGCGCCGAACATGGCGGTGGTGGAGCGTGACTACCCGAACATCTACAAGAAATTCACCTCCCTTGGGCCCTTGCTGGAAAAACTCGGCAACGGCGGCAAGGGCATCAACTGGAACACCGATGACGAGGTGGCCTTCCTCGGCGAGCTGAACCATCACGAAGGCGACGCGGGCATCAGCCATGGCCGGCCGAAGATCGATACCGCCATCGATGCGGCCGAGGTGATCCTGTCCCTGGCCCCGGAAACCAACGGCCATGTGGCGGTCAAGGCCTGGGCGGCGCTGTCGGCCTTCACCGGCATCGACCACAGCCACCTGGCGCTGCCCAAGGCGCATGAGGCGATCCGCTTCCGCGACATCCAGGCGCAGCCGCGCAAGATCATCTCCAGCCCCACCTGGTCGGGCCTGGAAGACGACCACGTGAGCTACAACGCCGGCTACACCAACGTCCACGAAAACATCCCATGGCGCACCATCACCGGCCGCCAGCAGTTCTACCAGGACCACCCGTGGATGCAGGCGTTCGGCGAACAACTGATGAGCTACCGGCCACCGGTCAACACCCGCACCATCGAAGGGGTGAAGGGCAAGCGCAGCAATGGTGAGACCGAGATCGTGCTGAACTGGATTACCCCGCATCAGAAATGGGGCATCCACAGCACCTACAGCGACAACCTGCTGATGCTCACCCTGAGCCGTGGCGGGCCGATCGTGTGGCTCTCGGAGATCGACGCGAAACGCGCCGGCATCGAGGACAACGACTGGATCGAATGCTTCAACGTCAACGGCGCGCTGACCGCCCGCGCGGTGGTCAGCCAGCGCGTGAAGGAGGGCATGGTGATGATGTACCACGCCCAGGAACGCATCGTGAACGTGCCCGGTTCGGAGACCACCAAGACCCGTGGCGGCCATCACAACTCGGTGACCCGCGTGGTGCTCAAGCCGACCCACATGATCGGCGGCTACGCCCAGCAGGCCTACGGCTTCAACTATTACGGCACGGTCGGTTGCAACCGCGACGAGTTCGTCGTGGTGCGCAAGATGGCCAAGGTCGACTGGCTCGACGGTGCCACCGGCGATGACTTGCCGCGCCCATTGCCGACCGATATCGAGGAGAACTGAGATGAAGATTCGCTCACAGATCGGCATGGTGCTGAACCTGGACAAATGCATCGGCTGCCACACCTGCTCGATCACTTGCAAGAACGTGTGGACCAGCCGCGAAGGCATGGAGTACGCCTGGTTCAACAACGTCGAATCCAAGCCCGGCATCGGCTACCCCAAGGAGTGGGAAAACCAGGACAAATGGAAGGGCGGCTGGGTGCGCAACGCCAACGGCAGCATCAACCCGCGTATCGGCGGCAAGTTCCGCGTGCTGGCGAATATCTTCGCCAACCCGGACCTACCGAGCCTGGACGACTACTACGAGCCGTTCGACTTCGATTACCAGCACCTGCACACCGCGCCGTTGGGCGAGCACCAACCGACCGCGCGGCCGCGCTCGGTGGTGTCGGGCAAGCGCATGCAGAAAATCGAGTGGGGCCCGAACTGGGAGGAAATCCTCGGCACCGAGTTCGCCAAGCGCCGCAAGGACAAGAACTTCGACCAGATCCAGGCCGATATCTACGGCGAGTACGAAAACACCTTCATGATGTACCTGCCGCGCCTGTGCGAGCACTGCCTCAACCCGGCGTGCGCGGCGTCGTGCCCCAGTGGTGCGATCTACAAGCGTGAAGAAGACGGCATCGTGCTGATCGACCAGGAAAAATGCCGCGGCTGGCGTATGTGCATCAGCGGTTGCCCGTACAAGAAAATCTACTTCAACTGGAAGAGCGGAAAGTCCGAGAAATGCATCTTCTGCTACCCGCGCATTGAGGCCGGCATGCCCACCGTGTGTGCGGAAACCTGCGTCGGGCGCATCCGCTACCTCGGCGTTCTGCTCTACGACGCCGACCGCATCAGCGAAGTGGCGAGCACGGCCAGCGAGCACGACCTGTATGAAAAGCAACTGGAGATCTTCCTCGACCCGAATGACCCGGCGGTGATCCGCCAGGCCCTGGCCGATGGCGTGCCGCAGTCGGTGATCGACTCGGCGCAGCGTTCCCCCGTGTACAAAATGGCCGTGGACTGGAAGCTCGCACTGCCGCTGCACCCGGAATACCGCACCTTGCCGATGGTCTGGTACGTGCCGCCGCTGTCGCCGATCCAGAACGCTGCCGCTGCTGGCACCGTGGGCATGAACGGGGTGATTCCGGACGTGGACAGCCTGCGCATTCCGCTGCGCTACCTGGCCAACATGCTCACCGCCGGCGATGAGAAACCGGTCAAGCGTGCCCTCAAACGCCTGCTGGCGATGCGGGCTTTCAAGCGCTCGCAGCAGGTGGACGGCGTGCAGGACCTGCAAGTGCTCGAAGACGTGGGCCTGAGCGTGCCGCAGGTGGAAGAGATGTACCGCTACCTGGCGATTGCCAACTACGAAGACCGCTTTGTGGTGCCGAGCGCGCACCGTGAGGACGCCATGAGCGACGCCTTCGCCGAACGCTCCGGTTGCGGCTTCAGCTTTGGCAGCGGTTGCAGCGGCAGTTCCGACACCAACATGTTCGGTGCCAGGAAAGCCAACCGTCGCGACGTGCTGAAAACCGTCCAGATCTGGGAGGACTGAGCCATGCGCATTCTTAAAGTGATTTCGTTGCTGCTGGACTATCCCACCGAGGCCCTGGTGAATGGCCGCGATGAACTGGAGCAGGCAATTATCGAGTCGCGGGAAATCAGCCCCAAGCAACGCGGCGCGTTGTTCGAGCTGTTGGAGCTGATCTGCGCCAATGACCTGATGGATGGCCAGGAACACTACGGCGCGTTGTTCGGTCGTGGTCGTTCGCTGTCGCTGCTGCTGTTTGAACACGTGCACGGCGAGTCCCGGGATCGTGGCCAGGCGATGGTCGACATGATGGCCCAGTACGAGGCCGCGGGGTTTGCCATCGGCGTCAAGGAGCTGCCGGACTATATCCCGCTGTACCTGGAGTTCCTCTCCACCCGCGAAGACATCGAAGCCCGCGAAGGCCTGGCGGATGTGGCGCACCTGTTGGCGTTGCTTGCGGCGCGCCTGGAAGAGCGTGAGAGCGCCTACGCCAGTTGCATGCGTGCGCTGTTGCAGATCGCCGGCACCGAGCCGCACCAGGCCGTGGCCGAGGTGCGCGCCCAAGTGGCGGCCGAGCCACGCGACGACTCCCTCGAAGCCCTCGACAAGGTCTGGGAAGAGGAGGCCGTGGACTTTATGCAGGCCGAGCAGCAGGACCGTTGCAGCGCGATGCCAAGCGCACCCGGCAAGGCACGGGAAGAAAGCGCCGTGCCGCTGCATTGGGTGGATTTTCAGCAAGCAGCGCCGGCCGCCATGCCGGCCGGGGAGGTGGGTAATGTCTAAGTGGAATTTGCTGGTATTCGGGGTGTACCCCTATGTGGCCCTGGCGGTCTGTCTGCTGGGCAGTTGGGCGCGGTTCGACCTGTCGCAGTACACCTGGAAGGCCGGCTCCAGCCAGATGCTGAACAACCGTGGCATGCGCGTGGCGAGCAACTTTTTCCATATCGGCGTGCTGTTTGTGCTGGCCGGGCATTTTGTCGGCCTGCTCACACCGGCGTCGGTCTATCACCACGTAATCAGCACTGAAAACAAGCAACTGCTGGCGATGGTCTCCGGCGGATTCTTCGGCCTGCTGTGTCTGGTGGGGTTGCTGATGCTGGTCAAGCGTCGCTTGAGCGACCCGCGGGTACGCGCCACATCGAGTGCGTCGGACATCCTGGTCCTGCTGGTGCTGCTCGCGCAGTTACTGCTCGGTTTACTGACCATCGTCGCCTCGACCGGGCACATGGACGGCTCGGTGATGGTGATGCTCGCCGACTGGGCGCAGAACGTGGTGTTGCTGCGGCCGGTGCAGGCGGCGGAATCGATTGCGCCGGTGTCGCTGATCTACAAGGCCCACGTGGCATTGGGCTTGACCCTGTTCGTGCTGTTCCCGTTTACCCGCCTGGTGCACATGGTCAGCGCGCCGATCTGGTACCTGGGGCGGCGCTACCAAATCGTGCGGCAGAAGTCGTGAGGAGCGCGTGATGACCCAGCCTGAATTGATTGCCAGCAGTGAACAGGAATGGCCCATCGTCAGCGTCAACGGCGTGTCGATCACGCCCGAGGCGATGGCCCTGGAGTTGCAATACCACCCGGCCGAAAGCCGCGAAGCAGCGGTGTACCTGGCGGCCCGCGCCCTGGTGATTCGCGAGTTGCTGCAACAGCGCATTGCCGAGCTCGGCCTGACGGTGGACATCGCCCCCGGCGAGAACGAAGAGGAAGCGGCCACGCGCTTGCTGCTGGAGCGTGAAATCAGCGTGCCGCAGTGCGACGAAGCGACATGCCGGCATTACTTTGAGAGCAATCGCGGGCGCTTCCACAGCGCGCCGTTGCTGGCGGTGCGGCACATCCTGTTCGAGTGCGCGCCAGACGATGCCGAGGCGCGCCAGATGGCCCATGTGCAGGCGCAAATCCTGTTGCTGAGCCTGGCACAGACCCCCGGCGGTTTCGCCGAGCTGGCGCTGAAGTATTCGGCGTGCCCCTCCAAGGCCCAGGGCGGTTCGCTGGGCCAGATCAGCAAGGGCCAGACCGTGCCTGAACTGGAGCGCCAGCTGTTCACCCTGGCACCGGGCCTGGCCGACAAACCGTTGGAAAGCCGCTATGGCTGGCATGTGATCAGCATCGACCAGCGTATCGAAGGGCAGCCGTTGCCTTATGAAGCGGTGGCCGGGGCGATTCGCACCCAGCTGCAACAAGGCGTGTGGCAGAGGGCATTGGTGCAGTACCTGCAAACCCTGATCGGCGCGGCGGACATTCGTGGCCTTGCGCTGCAGGGCGCCGACTCGCCGCTGGTGCAGTGACATGAGCCTGGTGGATGGGCTCGGCCGTACCATCGATTACCTGCGCTTGTCGGTGACCGACCGGTGTGATTTTCGCTGTGTGTACTGCATGGCGAAGACCATGACCTTCCTGCCGCGCCAGCAGGTGTTGAGCCTGGAGGAACTGGAGCGCCTGGCCCGGCTGTTCGTGGGCCAGGGCGTGCGCAAGATCCGCCTGACCGGCGGTGAGCCGCTGATCCGGCCGGGGATTGTCGGGCTGTGCCGCAACATCGCGGCGCTGCCGGGCTTGCGTGAACTGGTGATGACCAGCAACGGCTCGCAACTGGCGCGATTGGCGCGCCCCCTGGTGGACGCAGGGGTCAAGCGCATGAACATCAGCCTCGACAGCCTGGACCCCGAGCGGTTTCGGGCGATCACCCGCAACGGTGACCTGCGCCAGGTACTGGACGGTATCGAGGCGGCGCGGGATGCGGGGTTCGAGCGGGTCAAGCTCAATTGCGTGGTGATGAAAGGGCGCAATTTCGACGAGGTGCCGGGGTTGGTGCGGTATGCGATCAAGCACGGGATCGATATCAGTTTTATCGAGGAAATGCCCTTGGGGGATGTGGGGCGTTCGCGCGGGGAGACGTTCTGTGCCAGTGATGACGTGCGTGGGGTGATTGCCCGTGAGCATGTGTTGCTCGACAGCACCGAGAGCAGCGGTGGGCCGGCCAGGTATGTGCGGTTGGTGGGGCATCCGCGGACGCGGATCGGGTTTATTTCGCCTAATTCGCAGAGTTTTTGCGGCAGTTGCAATCGGGTGCGGATGACGGTGGAGGGGCGGTTGTTGTTGTGTCTGGGGCAGGAGGATGCGCTGGACCTGCGTGGGTTGCTCAGGCGCTATCCCTTGGAGGATGGGCCGTTGGTTGAGGCGTTGCATCGGGCATTGCGGGGGAAGCCTTTGGGGCATGATTTTACGGGGGCGGGGGAGGTGCAGGTGGTGAGGTTTATGAGCGTGAGTGGGGGGTGATCGTGGGTTGTTTGGTCGTCGTGTACATATCCGTTTCTTCGGTCACGGCGGCTTATGGTTCCGCCGCAATGGGCCATCCATGGCCCAGTGCGGCTAACCCGGCGTCCTGCCGGGTTACCCACGGATTCAAGCCTGCGTTCGGCCAGCGTGTTTGACGGGGCGATCCCAGATCAAAAGCAAGAGCGCGGCGGCCTTAGAGCCGACCGGATTGTATGGCCGGTACTCGGTCAAAGTGTGGGAGGGGGCTTGCCCCCGATGGCAGTGGGTCAGTCACTGATGAGTTGGCTGACACACCGCCATCGGGGGCAAGCCCCCTCCCACAGTTTGATCTCCATACATCAGTTAGATATCCGCCTGCTTTTGATCTGCTTTTGATCTGGCTTTTGATTTTGATTTTAGGCGGCCCCCCAAATCACTGTCGAATTACGGGCACACCGAGCCTAAGCGAGGTGCCGAGTGTTAGGGCAAGAGCGTTTTGCTTACTTTTGTGCTTTTCAAAAGTGAGCCGCCGTTACCGAAGAAACGGATATGCCCCCGATCTGAAAAACCTTGACCCCGATCAAGGGCACCCAAGACCAATCTTCGTAATATCACCGCATATTGTGTTTAAAGACTAAAAAATACCTATATGTAGTGTTTGGAGCCTCCCCAATGCAAACCACGCTCACCCCCCTGGCCAGCACCCGCCTGCACAAACGCGACGGCACGCTCGTCCCCTTCGACGCCGAAAAAATCCGCCAGGCCCTGATCGCCGCCGGCACCGCCACCGGCGAATACCAGCCCCCCGACGTCGACCTGCTGCTGGGCGCCGTCCTGGCCCGCCTGAGGGGCATCGACCAACTGGACGTCGAACAAATCCAGGACAGTGTCGAACGCGTGTTGATGGACGCCGGCTACTTCCTGTCGATGCGCGCCTACATCGTCTACCGCGAACAACACGGCCGCCTGCGCCGCGACCGCAAGACCCTGGTGGAAGTCGCCACCTCCATGAACGAATACCTCGACCGCGAAGACTGGCGCGTGCAGGCCAATGCCAACCAGGGCTACTCCCTCGGTGGGCTGGTGCTGAATGTGGCGGGCAAGGTCACCGCCAATTACTGGCTGGATGAGGTCTACAGCGAGCAGATCGGCCGTGCGCACCGCGAAGCCGACCTGCATATCCATGACCTGGACATGCTCGCCGGTTACTGCGCCGGCTGGTCCCTGCGTTCGTTGTTGCACGAAGGCCTCAATGGCGTGCCGGGGCGTGTGGAGGCCGGGCCGCCCAAGCACTTGAGCAGCGCGCTCGGGCAGATGGTCAACTTCCTCGGCACCCTGCAGAACGAATGGGCCGGTGCACAGGCGTTCAGTTCCTTCGACACCTACCTGGCGCCCTATGTGCGCAAGGATCAGCTGAGCTATCCGCAAGTGCGCCAGGCGGTGCAGGAGTTCATCTACAACCTCAACGTGCCGTCACGCTGGGGCACCCAGACGCCGTTTACCAACCTGACGTTCGACTGGGTTTGCCCCGAAGATCTGCGTGAACAGGTGCCGGTGATCGGCGGCGAGGAAATGCCGTTTGCCTATGGCGACCTGCAAGCCGAAATGGCGTTGATCAACCGCGCCTACATCGAAGTGATGCAGGCCGGGGACGCCAAGGGCCGGGTGTTCACCTTCCCGATCCCGACCTACAACATCACTCATGATTTTCCCTGGGACAGTGACAACGCCGATCGCCTGTTCGAGATGACCGCACGTTACGGCCTGCCGTACTTCCAGAACTTCCTCAATTCGGACATGCAGCCCAACCAGGTGCGCTCGATGTGCTGTCGCCTGCAACTGGACGTGCGCGAATTGCTCAAGCGTGGCGGCGGGCTGTTTGGCTCGGCGGAGCAGACCGGCAGCCTGGGGGTGGTGACCATCAACTGTGCGCGCCTGGGCTACCTGTTCAAGGGTGACACCTCGGGCTTGCTGCAACGCCTGGACAGCCTGATGGACATGGCCATGGAGAGCCTGGAGGTCAAGCGCAAGGTGATCCAGCATCACATGGACGCCGGTCTCTACCCCTACACCAAGCGCTACCTGGGCACGCTGCGCAACCACTTCTCCACCATCGGCCTCAATGGCATGCACGAGATGCTGCGCAATTTCAGCGGCGATGAACAGGGCATGCACACCGAGCAGGGCCGCGCCTTTGCGCTCAAGTTGCTCGACCATGTGCGCGCCACCTTGCTGCGCTTCCAGGAGGACACCGGCCATCTCTACAACCTGGAGGCGACGCCGGCCGAAGGCACCACCTATCGCTTCGCCAAGGAAGACCGCAAGCGCTACCCCGGCATCCTGCAGGCGGGCAGCGATGTCGCGCCGTACTACACCAACTCGTCGCAACTGCCGGTGGGCTTTACCCAGGACCCGTTCGAAGCCCTGGAACTGCAAGACGAACTGCAATGCAAATACACCGGCGGCACCGTGTTGCACCTGTACATGGCCGAGCAGATTTCCTCGACCCAGGCCTGCAAGCAGTTGGTGCGCAAGGCGCTGGGGCGCTTCCGCCTGCCGTACCTCACGGTGACGCCGACGTTTTCGATCTGCCCGGTGCATGGCTATCTGGCCGGTGAACACGAGTTCTGCCCCAAGTGCGATGAAGTGCTGGCAGCCGTCCGTTAAACCAAGCTTTTCAACCCCAAGGAGATTCACCATGCAAGTATCCCAGCCACAACGTCAGCGCTGCGAAGTCTGGACCCGGGTGATGGGTTATCACCGGCCGGTGTCGGCGTTCAACCCCGGCAAGCAGTCCGAGCACAAGGAGCGCGTGCACTTCACCGAAACGGCTGCGGCGGCCGGGCGTCAATGAGCCGAGCGCTACGGGTCGGGGGCCTGGTGCCCCTGACCACCCTCGACTACCCCGGCATGCTCGCCTGCGTGCTGTTCTGCCAGGGCTGTGCCTGGCGTTGTCGTTATTGCCACAACCCGGACCTGATCCCGCCGCGCGCCAGCACGCAAGTGGATTGGCGCCGGGTGCTGCTGTTTCTGCAACGGCGCCGGGACCTGCTCGATGCCGTGGTGTTCAGCGGCGGCGAGCCGACCTTGCAGGAAGGCTTGCCGGCGGCGATGGATGAAGTGCGGGCGATGGGTTTTCACATCGGCTTGCACAGCGCGGGGATCAAACCGGCAGGGTTTGCCAATGCGTTGCGTCATGCCGACTGGGTCGGGTTCGACGTGAAGGCCCTGGCCGAAGACTGCCAGTCGATCACCCAGGTCAAGGGCAGCGGCGCCGCCAATTGGCGTAGCCTCGACACTTTGCTCGCCAGTGGCGTGGACTATGAATGCCGCACCACGGTGCATTGGCACTTGATCGACCCACCCCGGTTGTTGCTGCTGGCCCAGCGTCTGCAAGCCACCGGTGTGCAGCGCTTCGCCGTGCAAATGGTGCGCACCGTCAGCATGCTCGACCGGCAATTGCCGAGTGCGCCGGCACAGGCCGCGTTACCCGAGCTGTGGGGCCGTTTGCGCGAGTTGTTTCCCGCGTTTGTCTTGCGCGGGTGATCACCCTACGCCTTGCACGACCTGGCTGGCCCCCAGCCATGCACCGCAGCAGTGCGCGGGTTGGCAAATGTGGGAGGGGGGCTTGTCCCCGATGACGCAGTATCAGTGACAGATGGACTGGCTGACCCACTGCCATCGGGGGGCAAGCCCCTTCCCACAGTTTCAATCCTGGCAGGTTCTGATATAGCGCTTGCTTCAGTGGGCCCAGCCCCAGAACTGCAGCCACCAGCCATAGCCGATCAACCCGGTACTCATCAGCATGCATAGGAACGCCCGTCCGCGAGGCAGTCCCTCGAGTCGTTGCCACGCCAACCACAGGCACCAGCCGATCGCCGCCATCAAGATCCCCGCTCGCAGCGGTTGCACCCACGCCAATACCAAGCCTTCATACCGCAACAGCTTCACCGTGGTCGCCGACAACCCCAGGAACAATCCTGCGCCCGCCAGGGGCGTCAACGTCAATGCCAGGGGCCGAAACATTGCGCCATCACTCGCCCAGCGCGCAGCCAGGTGCAACAACAGCCAGCACCCGCCGCCCACCACCAGCGAACTGGCGGCCAGATACAGCACGATGCACGCCCCATCCAGCCAACTGAAACTGTCATTGAGTTGCGGATAATGGGTGAGCAACCACCAGGGGGCGTTGTCTTGCAGCGGCCATAGCCAGTCGCGGCTCACCATCCACTCGGCCAGGTGTTGCTTGAGGGCGATGAACCAGGGGCTCAGCGTCCACTGAAACGCGCCCATGGCCAGGCCGATCACGCCGAACAGCAGCAGGCGTACGTCCCAGGCCGAACCGTGTTGCAACGGAGCCTGCAGAATTTCCTGGTTGCATGAGCGGGCGATCAATTGCACCGCGCCGCGTTGCCCGCTGCAGCGGCCGCAGGCGTGGCATTCGCTGGCGCCTTGCAGGCGACGGATGTCCAGCAGCGGCGCGCAGTTGGGCAACGGCAGGCGCGGCGCGGCGTTGGCCTTCCAGCGTTGTTCATCCACGGCGAAGTGCACCGGCGCCAGGCGGGCGAGCAGGGCGAAGACGCCGCTGACCGGGCACAGATAGCGGCACCAGACGCGTTTGCCGCGCACGAACAGCAGGCCCACCACAACCGCCGCGAGAGTCGAGCCACCGAGGATCAGCAGCGCGGCCGGGGCGTAGTCGTACACGCTGATCAACTGGCCATAGAGCGTGGTCAAGCAAAAACCCAGGGTCGGCCAGCCGCCCCAGCGTAGCCAGCGCGGAATGCCCAGGCCGCGTCCGTGCTGGCTGGCCCATTCGCTCAAGGCACCTTCCGGGCAGAGCACGCCGCACCACAGGCGCCCGAACAGCACCATCGACAGCAACACGAAGGGCCACCAGAGGCCCCAGAAGATGAATTGTGCAAGCAGCGTGAGGTTGTTGAGCAGGCGCGCCTGGCTGTCCGGCAGGGGCAGCAGCGTCGGCAACACCAGCAGCACGGCGTACATCAGCACCACCATCCATTGCACGATTCGGATCAGCCGCCCATGGCGGCGCATGCCATCGCCCAGTCGCTGTAGCCAGCTCATGCGGCTTGCCGTGACCGGCGCAGGCCGTTACCCACCAGCAGCCAATAGCCGAGCAACACCATTACCGTGATCAGGCTGGGCGCGGCACGGTAGCCGGCGAAGTCTGCCAGCAACGCGCCCAGGCCATGGCTGTCACTGAGCAGCAGGCTGCTGTCCCAGCGGCTGTCGCCAAAGGCCGAGTAGACCCAGTCGGGCATGTCCATCGCCAACAGTTGCCCACTGATGCGGTCCACCGCAGACACCAGCAAAGCGCCGCCCAGCAGCAACAGCAAGGCTTCGCTGACGGCAAAAAAACGTGCCCAGGAAATAAAGCGTCGGCTGCTGCGCAACAGCACCACGCTCAGCCCGGCCAGCAGCAGCCCCAGCACGCCACCGACGGCGAACAGGCCCAGAGCTTCGTCGTGCAGACGGGCACCGGCGCCATACAAAAACACCACGGTCTCGCTGCCTTCGCGGCTCACTGCCAGCAGGGCCAGCAGCAACACGCCCCAACCGCCGTGCCGGGCCAGGTGCTGGTCGGCTTCATTGACCAGCCGGTGTTTGAGCGTGGGCGCATGGCGATGCATCCAGAACACCATCTGCACCATCAGGCCGCTGGCGGCCAGGGTCAGCGCCGCTTGCAGCCATTCACCCTCGGGGCCGGTCATGGTTTCGCCGGCCCACAGCATCAACCCCGCCAGCCCGGCGGAACCGAGCAGGCCCAGCAGGATGCCGGCCCAGAGGTAGCGGGCCAGGCGTGAGCGACCGGCCTGGCAGCTGATCCAGGCCTGCAGAATGCCGATCACCAGCAGCGCCTCGACGCTTTCGCGCCACACAATAAACATCGATGTGTTCATCAACAGCTCCTATTCGGCGCGGATGCTGCCTTGGGGCAGTTGGGGGTTGAATTCGTCGAAGAACGGATAGGTGCCTGGCTTCAGAGGATGGATCACCACAAAGGTGGTCACCCCAGGGGACAAGACTTTCTCCACCCGCAACGGTGTGCTCTCGAATTCGGCCGGGCCTTGGCCGAGGTTCTTGAGTACGATCTTGAAACGCTCGCCGGCCTTGACCGCCAACTGGGGCGGCGTGAAGCGGCCGTCTTGCAGAGTCAGCTCATAGCTGGGCAAAGGCGCCACCAAGGCTGCACCGTTCAGCGAAAAAACGCCGAGCAGCAGGGCGCGGCGCATCAATAGCCGCCTTTCTTGCCGATGCCGGCATAGACGAATTCGTAATGCACTTCGCAGCGTTCGAACCAAGGGGCGACGCCGGTTTCCTTGTCGGTGTGACGGCCCAGGAAGGGGTGGCCGGAAGGAGGGGTAACGGTGAAGGTCAGGCTGTACTTGCCCGGCCCTTGTAGTTTGACGTTGTCGCCATAGTGCGGGCCGTCATTGGCGACCATGGCGTGGAAGTCACCGTTGATGGGCGGCGTGTCACCTTGTTTTTTCAGCGCGAAGGACAGGTTCAGGTAAGGCACGAAACTGCCTTCCTGAAAGCCTTGGGCGTTGTCTGCCGTGGCGCGCACATCGGCTTCCAGGTGCACGTCGGAATCGGCGGTGGCGCGCATCATGCCGGCGGGGGCCATCTCGATCGGTTGCAGGTACACCGCACCGATTTCCAGCCCCGGGCAGTGTTGCGGTTCGCCGATCGGGTACTCCTTGGCGGACACCGCGAAGGTGGTCATCAACAGGAGAATGGGCAGCAGGGATGAGGTACGCATGAGGGCTTCCTGACGGGAAAGGGGAGAGGGCCCGAGTCTAGGAAGGTCTGCCGTGAATAATAATGATTCTTGTCAAATTTGCAGGATATTTCATGATTGCCCGGCTTGATCCGTGTCAAGGCCGGGTTGGTATCGTGGCATTAGACTTGACCTACAGTTCACCGGTAGGAAGCTGCTTCATGGCCAAGCCATTTCCGCTGCATCCCAAACACCCTGAACGCATCTGCTGGGGGTGTGACCGCTATTGCGGCGCCTCTGACCTGGCCTGCGGCAACGGTGCCGATCGCACCATGCATCCGGCCGAAATGCTCGGTGATGACTGGTACGAACAGGGCGATTGGGGATTGGCGCCCGAACCTTCGCCAGCACCCTGCACCGAAGCCCCGGCACTACCCGTGAGGCTTCGGTGAAACATGCTTCAGGCTGCCAGGGTCTTGGTTGCCTGCTGCTTTTTATGCGCTGTTTTCATCGCTTCCATCTCGGCGCCCAGTTCTTCAAGTTGTGCTTTCCCGAGTAATTTTCTCGCTTGAGGAAACATCTCGCTTTCCTCCTCTTCGATATGGTGTTCCAACAGCTCCTTGACCACTTTGACGCGGCCGGAAAACTCTGTTGTCGAAGGTTCGGTCTGCTTCAGGTCGGGCAGTACCAGGGCGTCGACGGTACGGTGCTCTTCCTTGGCCTCGTGGTACATGATGTCTTGTTCCTTGCCGCCGGCTTTTCTGAACGCCGGGTACAGGATTTCTTCCTCCAGCTTGGTGTGCAGGCTGATTTCCGCTTCCAGCTTGGCCAGCAGTTCAGTGCGTTTCTTGACCCCGCGTTCGGTGGATTCACTCAGTTGAGTCAACAGGGCTTTGACGCGTTCGTGGTCGGCTTTGAGCAGGTCAATCGCATTCATGGGTGACACCTCACGGGAAACTCAGGGCGTGTCGAAATGCACGCCTCGTCCAGTGCAGGAGTGCATCAGGTGTACCAACCTGAGCTTTTTGAAATACCTCTACAAATTCAATGGCCTACAGCGAGTGCGTGACGGTGCTGTTCGTGCAGGTTGCATGGTTGGCCCTGTGGCGCATTGCATTCCACCACGGCGCAAGGTTCGCGCAAATTTAAATGAACCCTCACGGCCGATGCTTGACCTAACGCATACGACCTAGGAGGTGAAGCATGGAAATTCAATATATCTGGATTGGGCTGGCGGTGATTCTGTTGCTGCTGGAGTTGTGGGCGATCAATATCGTTTTGCGCAGCACGGGGGGCTGGGAGTCCAAAGGATTATGGCTGGTGGTGCTGATTTTTGTGCCGCTGTTGGGGCTGATCGCCTGGGCGATGTTCGGGCCGAAACGGGAAATGCCGGAGCATCGTAAAAGCTGAGGCATCAGCCCATAAAAAACAGGCGCCTCGACGGCGCCTGTTTTCGTTCAGCGCTCGGGCATCAGCTTGCCACAGCCCTTGCAATTGCCTCATTGAATGCCGGCAGATCGTCCGGCGTACGCGAAGTAATCAGGGTCCAGCCGTTGGCCTTGCATTCCTTGACCTCGGCATCGACCCAGCCGGCGGCACCGGCGTTTTCCAGGTCAATACGCACGCTCTTGTAGGAGGTCAGGGTCTTGCCCTTGATCACGCCTGCGTCAATCAGTGCCCAGGGTCCGTGACAAATCGCCGCTACGGTTTTACCCGCCTGCACGAATTCGTTGATCAGCTTCAGTGCGGCTGCATCCTGGCGAAGCGTGTCCGCATTGACGGTGCCGCCGGGAATGACCAGTGCATCGAAATCAGCACCGGAGAGCTCGGACAGTTTTGCAGCGGATTCCACCGTCTGGTCTTTCTCGGTGTCGCCGACGAAGGTCTGTGTGGTGCCGCCCTTGCTGGAGGCGTGGGTCACCGTCGCGCCATGCCCGCGCAGTGCTTCCAACGGTTTGAGCAGTTCATCGCGCTCAATGCCGGTATTGGAGGTGATAACCAGAATATTCTTGCCGTTTAGGTGTGAACTCATGATCGAGTGTCTCCTGATGGGGAATGGGATCTGAGAGAGTTGATCCAGCGCGGGCGACAAAGGTTTAAATTAATTTGCGCTTATTTTCCGGGCGGTTGGCGCGGGCAATTTCCTTGAACTATCCACATCGGCAGGCCTCTGCTGCTTAAGCGCCCGTCATTTTCACGGGCCTTCAATTGACTGGAGACTCACCATGAATGCCGATAAAACCCCAGCACCCATCAGCTCTGAAGAAGCCCAGCGGGGCACCGAAAAGGCTGACAAGGGCCAGACTCTGGAACGCCCGAATCCCAGGACCGAAACCGTCGATAAAGTAGTGACGCCCACCGAGATCAAAGACATCGAGCGTCAGACCGATGCCATCAATGAACAGGCCGCCAAGGCCGAGCGCAAACTGGGCCACTGAACATGGCCCGCGCCATCAGCGCGTCGGAGTTGGGCATTGAACTCAAGCCCGGCGACGACCACAGTCTGTTCAAGTGGTTTATCGCCAGCTTCCTGATGGGCAAGCGTATCCAGGCACCGATTGCCGCGCAGGCCTATAAGGTGATTGTCGAGGAAGAAGGCCGTGACACTGCGCGCAAGCTGCAGCACTGCACATCGCGTGAATTGGTGGCCATGCTGGGACGCGCGCATTACGTGCGCTATGACGAAACCACCGCGCAACGCTTGCTCGACCTCAGCGCCAGGTTGAACGCCGAATACGCCGGCAAGATCACCCATATGCGCAGTGTCAGCGAAAGCCGTGAGGCCTTCGAAAAACGCCTTGGGGAATTCGACGGGGTGGGCCCCAAGACCATCGAGATTTTCATGCGCGATGCTGCCAAGGTGCTGTTTTGACTGCAGCTCCCTATGTGGGCTGTGCCGGCTGGAGTTTGCCGCGTGAATACTGGCCGAGGTTCAGCGGTGAGGGCACGCACCTGCAGCGCTATGCTTCACGCTTCAATGCGGTGGAAATCAACAGCTCCTTCTATCGTCCGCACCTGGCGAAGACGTATGCACGCTGGGCGGATTCGGTGCCCTCAGGCTTCCGTTTCTCGGTCAAAGTGCCCAAGCGCCTCACTCATGAGCTGCGCCTGCAAGGCTGTGAGGCTGCACTGGATGAGTTTCTTGGGCAATGCCTGCAACTGGGCGAAAAGCTGGGTTGCCTGTTGGTGCAATTACCGCCTTCGTTGCATTACGAACCGCTCGTTGCCAACGCATTCTTCACGGCGTTGCGCCAACGTTTCATGGGCCACGTAGTGCTTGAGCCACGTCATGGGAGTTGGCTTGCGGCTGAGGAGATGTTGCGCCACCTGCAGGTCGGGCGAGTGGCGGCCGACCCGCCGCTTATTGCGTCGGGAGACACACCGGCCGGTTGGCAGGGCGTGCGTTATTGGCGCCTGCACGGGACGCCGCGCATTTATCACAGCGGCTATGGACCTGAACGGGTCCAGGCCTATGCCCGCTTGGTCAGCGCGTCCATGGAGGATGGCGTGCCCACCTGGTGCATCTTCGACAACACGGCCAGCGGCCTGGCAACCTCCGATGCGCTGTGCCTACTCGACCTCTACCCGCAGCACTTCCACACCTAGCTGTTCATACGCTTGCACATTCGGCACGTGCCATTCGGTAATCAAGGTGTGTATGCGGCTGCACGGTGCCACCACAAACGGCTCCACGGCGCCGATCTTGTCGGCCATGGTCACCGCCACCACATGGGACGCACTGTCGAGCAAGGCTTGCTTGACCGCGACCTCGTCAAAATGCAGCGAACTGATACCGACTTGCGGATGCAGCGCGCACACGCCGGTAAACAGCAGGTCGGCCTTGATGCTCTGGATCAACCGCACGGTTTCATGGCCGCTGGTGGACAGCGTCGCCGGGTTGAGTTGGCCGCCGGTGAGGATCACTTTTACATCGGGATGGTCCGCCAGGGCGATGGCGATCATCGGCGAGGTCGTGACCACCGTCAGGCGGATCGAGTGCGGCAAGGACTGAGCGATCTGCAGGGTGGTGGAGCCGGAATCGAACAGCACGATCTGGCCATCCTCGACCCGTTCGGCGGCCAGGCGGGCGAGGTGGCGCTTGGCGTCGTTGGTTTCGCCCACTCGGGTGAAAAAATCCTTGCCGGTGTCTTTGGGTCGGGGCAGGGCGCCGCCGTGCACGCGTTGCAGCAGGCCGGCAGCGGCGAGCTCGCCAAGGTCGCGGCGGATGGTGTCCTGGGACACGGCGAAGTGCTCCACCAGCTCCGAGGCGGTGACTTTGCCGTCGCGTTCCAGCAGCAACAAAATCTTCTGTTTGCGCAAAGAAGGCAGGTCGATGGCTTGATGTGTGTTGTGCATGGTTTTGCGTCTTTTTGCGGGTTTGTGCGAGATTAGTCGTCTCATGCCGTAAACGCAATGGCTGGTTGTGCGGGCGATGGGCGGTTACTCTCAGCATTCAGTCCAGGGAGAGGTGACCTAGATGTCGTTGATCACAACCATCGAAGATTTACGCAAGCTCGCGCAAAAACGTGTGCCACGGATGTTCTACGACTATGCCGATTCCGGCTCCTGGACTGAGAGCACCTACCGCGCCAACGAAAGCGACTTTGCCCGCATCAAGTTCCGCCAGCGGGTGGCGCGCAATATCGACGAGCGCTCGATCCGCGCCAGCATGATCGGCCAGGACATGGCCATGCCCCTCGCGCTGGCGCCGACCGGTTTGGCCGGCATGCAGCATGCCGATGGCGAGATTCTCACCGCCCGCGCTGCCGCTGCATTTGGCCTGCGCTACACCTTGTCGACCATGAGCATCTGTTCGCTGGAAGACATCGCCGAGCACGTCGGCCAGCCGTTCTGGTTCCAGTTGTACGTGATGCGCGACCGCGCCTTTATCGAGCAATTGATCGAGCGCGCCAAGGCCGCCGGCGTGGATGCATTGGTGCTGACCCTCGACTTGCAGATCCTCGGGCAACGCCACAAGGACTTGATCAATGGCCTGTCCGCGCCGCCCAAACTGACGTTGCCGAATATTCTCAACATGGCCACCAAACCGCGTTGGGTGATGGGCATGCTGGGCACTAAACGACGCGGCTTCGGCAATATCGTCGGGCATGTAAAAGGCGTGGCCGACATGAGTTCGCTGTCGTCCTGGACCGCCCAGCAATTCGACCCGCGCCTGAGTTGGGACGATGTGGAGTGGATCAAGCAGTGCTGGGGCGGCAAGTTGATCATCAAGGGCATTCTTGATGTGGAGGATGCACGCTTGGCCGCAAATGCCGGTGCCGATGCGCTGGTGGTGAGCAACCACGGAGGACGGCAATTGGATGGCGCGCCGTCGAGCATCAGCCAGTTGCCGGCGATTGTGGCAGCGGTGGGGGAGCGCATCGAGGTGTGGCTCGACGGCGGCATTCGCTCCGGCCAGGACGTGCTCAAGGCGGTGGCGTTGGGTGCCAAAGGCACGATGATCGGCCGGCCGCATTTGTATGGCCTGGGGGCGATGGGCCAGGCGGGTGTGACCAAGGCGCTCGAGATCATTGCCCGCGAGTTGGACGTGACGATGGCGCTGTGTGGGTATAACGATATACGCGATGTGAATCGCGAAATTTTGTTGCCGGGGACATTCCCGGAAAACGTTTACTGAGCAAAAAAAGCGTAAAAAAATAAAAAGAGTTGTCCACGAAAACCGTGGGTATCTCTGTGGATAACTTTGCGAAGCCCCGGCAGGGTTGGCGATTTAAGCCAAGATCAATATTTGATCAACTTCGGATTTGGCCCAGCATGGCCTGGGTTTGCGCTTGACAGGCAAGCACGAACCCAGTGCCGAAAAACATTTTTACGAGTCGCCGTTGCGGCCTGTGGAGTGGGTGACAACCTGCGTCGGCATCTTCGCTTGCATCAGTTTGTCCAGCGCCTGGCCATAACTGCGACCGGCCAGGCTCATGCTGTTGTTGTGGCTGGCACCGGGCACCAGTAACAGCCGCTTGGGCTCCCGGGCGGCTTCAAACAACTGCTGGCTGAAGCGCGGCGGTACGTAGCGGTCGTCAAGGCCATGCACCACCAGCAGCGGCATATGGATGTCGGCGATCTTGTCGATGGAGTCGAACTTCTGTGACAGCAACCAACGCACCGGCAGTGAGGTATTCGCCACGGCGGTGGCCACATCCGCCAGCGACGTAAAGGTGGATTCGATGACGAGGCCACGTACCGGCAACGGTGTCTGTTTGCCCAATTCGGCAGCCAGGTCGATGGCTACCGCGCCCCCCAGCGAGTGCCCGTAGATCAGGCGTTTCTGTGGGTCGGGTTGCAGCACCTGGAAGCGTTCCCATGCGATGCGTGCGTCTTCGTACACGGTGGTTTCCGACGGCAGCTCGCCGTGGCTCTTGCCGAAGCCGCGATAGTCGATGGCCAGCACCGAATAACCCAGGGCGTGCAGTTGCTCGATGCGAAACAGCTGCCCGGTGAGGTTCCAGCGCACGCCGTGCAGGTAGAGGATCGCGGGAGCATCTTTCTTGTCCGCCGGGTACCACCAGCCATGGATGTTCTGCCCCGATTTGAAGCTGGCCGGCTTGAGTTCGAATTCCTGCACCGCCTTGGGCAAGCCGCTGTACCAACTGGCGGTGCCTGGCTCGATGCGAAACACCAGTTCGCGTTCCTTGTGTTGCAGCACGGCGCAGCCCACCGGCAGGCCGACGATCAACAGCGCCATGCACAGCAGCGGAAACCAGCGCAGGCTCAGGCGCGAGAAAAAACGTGAGGACATGAAGGTTCCAGGTAAAAGGTCAAGCAGGGGTTTTACCAGATGGCTTGCCCAGGCAGGTATTAATTCGACAGCCGCCCATGGGTGTTTCTTACAAAGTGTTACTGCATTGAACAAGACGTGCAGAGATTGTTAGGGTGGGTGATCGTCACCGGCGACGCATGTGGGTTACATCCTGCGCGCCAGCAATGATCCATTTGCCTGGGATCGCATGAAACAAACACTCGCCCTTTCTTGAGAGTACGACCATGGACACCAGCCCCGTTCGCATCACCGCCGAAGAGACCCTTTCGAAGAACTGGTACCTGCTGAAAAAGTACAGCTTCGACCTGCGCCGCCGCGACGGCAGCTGGCAAACCCAGACCCGCGAGGTGTACGACCGCGGCAATGGCGCGACCATCCTGCTGTACAACCGCGCCCAGCGTACGGTGTTGCTGATTCGCCAGTTCCGCATGCCGACGTTCGTCAACGACTACCATGGTTACCTGATCGAAGCGGCGGCCGGGCTGCTGGATAACGCCAGCCCCGAAGAGCGCATTCGCCTGGAGGCCGAGGAAGAGACCGGCTATCGCGTCGGCCATGTCGAGAAAATCTACGTAGCGTTCATGAGCCCGGGGTCGGTGACCGAGCGGATTCACTTTTTCATGGGGGAGTACCAGCCGGGTGATCGGGTTGGGACTGGCGGTGGCTTGGAAGAGGAGGGCGAAGATATCGAAGTGCTGGAGCTGGGCTTTGAGGAGGCTTTGGCAAGGGTGCAAAACGGCGAGATTGTGGATGGCAAGACCATCATGTTGTTGCAGCATTTGGAGTTGCGGATGCTTAAAGAGGGTTGGTGAACTCCCTTTGTTTGGGTGATCCCGCTTGTTGTGGTTCGCAGCCTTCCTGTGGTGAGCAGGCTTGCCCTGCGTTGGGCTGCGCAGCAGCCCCAAAAACAGGCAATGCCGATTTACCTGAAAACACCCATCGTCTGGATTGGGGCCGCTTCGCGGCCCAACGCAGGGCAAGCCTGCTCGCCACAGAGGGGCGGTGTTGCCTTGGAGGGCGGTGTTTCGGTTACCAGGTTGACTGGTCTTCGAGGCTGGCCTTTTGGAGGTCATCTCGCCAAACCTCATTGGCTAGTCGATAGATGTCGGCGAAAAAGCCCCGCGGATCGGCGATTTCTGTTTCGTCCCAGGCCATCGTTATGTATTCGTCGTAGTCGCTTTTGAATTCTTTTGAGAAGTCAAAGTCGTGGTTGTCCAGTGCATCCCTGAGAGCTGACATCAATACGAAACGATGTCTGTATGATAGGTACATAAGGTCTTTGAGGATAAAAGAAACTATGATCTCTTCCCTGTCTTTCTGATTGTTAGGATCATATTTCCATAGTTCTTTTCCAACTGTTTCCTCAAGATCGTATATGGATAAAGCTCCTAGTATATGAGAGATATTAGGGGTGTATGGAGTGTTCATAAATGGGCATTTCAGCATCGTCTGCTCACTTCGGGAATGCGGTGAATGGTCGAGTGGGATTGTTTCTATCAAACCGGGCGCAGCCTTCTTGTGGCGAGCAGGCTTGTCCTGCGCTGGGCTGCGCAGCAGCCCAAAAAACAGGCAATGCCGATTTACTTAAAAAACCCATCGCCTGGACTGGGGCCGCTTCGCGACCCAACGCGAGCAAGCTCGATTGCCACAAGGAGGGAGGCTGGCTTCTTAGAATTCTTCGATACCTACCCCGGCAGAAGCCAGATGCGCTTGTTTTCTTAATTTACCGATCTTGGCGAGTCGTAGTAGTTTTTTAAACATATCAATAAGACCTGCATAAACTTTCTCTGATTAATTAAAGGTGCGCTGAAATAGGTTGTCATGCTTTTGAAAACTGCATTAAAATTATCATTGATGGCTAAGAAATGTGTGATCGAGGCAATGAACCACTCCTGCTCACTCCTTGTGTAATTGAGAAATTCTGGTTTGGTTAATTCGTCAAAAAGATCTGTAAGTTCTTTTTCGTTATTTACGTCTTTTGATGCAATTAGTTTCTCTCGCTCTAAGTCGTCAGTGTTTTCGATATCGTAAGTGAACAGTAATCCACGAATTATTGACATGCTAGGCTTGTTTTTCATTTTTAGTCATTTCTCCGTGTACGCAGTTTTTGGGTGGCCTTGATTGTTTAATATCACCCTTGCTTTACGTTGTTGGCTATATTCCATTCCCTCTCTTGAGTATCCTTCGCCAACAATTTTGCCCATATCCATTGGTTCTAGTGATGCAGCGTGTCCGTTTCGTCTGAAAATAAGCTGGGCTCTGTATATCGAGTTTAACTGATCTCTATGGCTGAGATAATGTGTTGCAGCAGGTGGGTATTTAGGTTCCCCATTTTTTGGACCCGATGTGTAGCGCTCAATAATTCCGGGTTGGGCACGCACTAGTACGCATTGATCCCACCCGCCAGCTTCACCGGGTCCGGCGTCAGGTAACGCCCAACATCCGGATTGTAGTAACGATGGCGGTTGTAATGCAGCCCGCTTTCCTGATCGAAATACTGGCCCTGGAAGCGCAGCGGGGTTCGCGAGGTGGTATACGTATTTTTATTCGCCGTTGTGTTTGGTGTTGGGGGTGGGGTTGTTGGTGGTGGCGTGGGGGTGAGGGCCTGATTGCTCATCAGGCTGGGCAGTCATGTTCATTGCTGAATGAAGTACAGACTGGACATGGAGCCTGGGATTTTCTTGGCTTTGCCCAGTTTCAAGTATTCATCGAATTCATGCGCCAGGTACTCTTTGTCGGTGTACTTTTTATATTTTTGCGGCAGCTAATATGCGTAAACATATAACCGCCAGAGGTCAAAACTGTCGACCCTATCATCAGGCCCGCAATCAAAGTCGATGTATAAATTCGATAGGTAAACGCAGCAACCCTTGGGTTTCAGTTTTATCTAGCATGTGTTTTGGAACATTTATTTTTACTCGGTTTTTTCTTGATGTCGGATTGTGTTTTTTGGGGGGTTAGAGTTTGCAAAAATATATATGGCCTTCAAAAGATATGCCTGCTATCCAATCTAAGCCTTCTTGAGTTATGTATGTATGCTGCGGAATCGTCGAAAATATCCTCAATGCTGGGGAGAGCTGCTTGATACCTATTGAATAAGCCTCATCGGTGGCGTCGCCTATAATAATGATGTCCGCTTTTGTGGTGTGTGTGATTTTTTCTGCAAGTGCATCCATTGACGTTTGTGATGTTGCTAAACCCAGATAGATACTATCTTTCAATAAGTTCCATGCGATATTTGTTACGGAGAATGGGATGTTTTGACTGATGTTTTCTACCATGAGGTCATGTTTGACTTTTGTTAGGGTGGTGATTTTTATTTTGATTTTTTTGAAGTCGGCAATGATTTCATCGTCAAGATAGCTCATTACTTTGCAAACCTTTTAATTAGCTGGATCACCAATTTTTCGTCTCCTTCAAATGTAAAATGTGGGCCGTTTTTTTTATGGGTCCATACATTGATATGTGCGCCACTATTTTGGTCGTATTCAACACGAAAGCCAGTTTGTCTATCGGATGTTTGCATTCCTATGGGATCCCCTTTTCTTTTTCCGAATTTTCCTGGCTTTGGTATTTCTGCCCGGAAATTATTTTCTAATAACCACACTAGAGCTTTGTTTAAAGCCTGTTCATAAGTGACTGAGTGAACCACATCTCCTATTTCAGGGGGCGCTTTCTCGTGTGGTTTTTTTAATTTGCTTCTTTGTCCCGGACAATTACCGCGCGCGCAGGCAAATCCTATTGGGTCTATCCAGCCCGTAGGATTAGGCACGTACAGGTACGTGTTAATTCCGCCAGCCAGCTTCACCGGATCCGGCGTCAGGTAACGACCAACATCCGGATTGTAGTAGCGATGGCGGTTGTAGTGCAGCCCGCTTTCCTGATCGAAATACTGACCCTGGAAACGCAGCGGGTTGTCGACTTTTCCGATGTCGAGGCGGGTGATTTCCCCGTAGGCGCGGTAATGCGCGGACCAGACGATTTCGCCATCCGGGGCGGTGAGTTCCTGCGGGGTGCCGAGGTGGTCAAGTTGGTAGTGGTAGGGCTTGGTTTCCTTGGGGCCGAAGCCTTCCAGCAAGGCCAGCGGACGGAAGCTGTCCGGTTCATAGAGATAGCTGCGGTGCCGATTGGCGTGGTGTTCGGCGATGAGGTTGTCGCCTTGCCAGAAGAACTCGGTGGTGATGCCGTCGACGGTTTTGCTGATGCGGCGACCAAACGGGTCGTAGCGGTAGCTGGCGGTCTGGCCGTTGGGTTTTTTAATACCGATCAGACGATGCTGGCAGTCGTAGCGATATTCGGTGACGAGTGCGTGACCTTTGCCGCGTCGTTCGCGAATCAGGTTGCCGAAGGCGTCGTAGTCGTAGTGGTGGTCGCCCTGGATCATCAGGCGGTTGCCGGCGACGATGTCGGGGCCGGGGCGGTTTTGCATGAGCAGGTTGCTGGCGGGGTCGTGGCCGAAGCGTTCCTGATCGGCTTGGGTGTGGTCGGCGCGGGTGAGGCGGTTGAGTGGGTCGTAGTGGTAGCGGTGTTCGCCCTTGCG
>NZ_FOIH01000020.1:0-7761 GCF_900111535.1 Pseudomonas sp. NFR09 | reverse complement strand
TGGATTACCAGATTCATCGCGTTGTGGATGACGGTCCGTTTGTGTGGGTGACGGAGCAGACGGTTGTTTCCTACGCCTATGACGACTTGGGACGACTGGTTTCAGTGACCAATGCCGTCGGTGAAAGCGAGGTTTATCGCTACGACGAACAGCACGTCATCCTTGAACGCGGTTTGGCCGGTGGGGCGAGTTTCTTCTGGGAGTGGGAACGGTCTGGCAAGGCGGCGCGTTGTGTTCGGCATTGGGCCAGTTTCTCGCAGATGGACACGCGTTATGCCTGGGATGACAACGGCCAGGTCACGGTGTTTAACGCCGATGGCAGTCAGGAAGTCTACGTGCATGACCAGCGGGCGCGGCTGGTGCAGCGGGTTGATCCTGATGGGGCTGAGCATTTCAACTCCTACGATGACCGGGGTCGGCTGACGGTTGAGCAGGACCCGCTCGGGGCGATCACGGCGTATCAGTACGACGAAGCCGGGCGCTTGGTGGCGGTGTTTCCGGGGGACGATGAGCCGACGACCTACGAGCATGATAACGGCTTCGTACGGGTTGTAAGGCGGGGTCAGGCGGTTTGGAAGTATGAGCGCAACGATCAGGGCGATGTAACGCGCAAGACCGATCCTGATGGTCATGTGACTGACTACAGCTACAACAAATACGGGCAACTGGTTGGGTTTTGGTACCCGGATCACAGCTGTCAGCGGCTGGTGTGGAACGAGCGTGGGCAGTTGCTTGAGGAGCAGTTGCCGAATGGTGGGATCAAGCGTTATCGCTATGACGATCTTGGGCGGCAGATTGCGCGTGAGGATGAGCATGGCGCGCTGACCCAGTATCAGTGGGACGACGTTGGGCGGTTAGTCCAGGTCGTCTTGCCGAGCGGCGACACGCGTAAATATACCTACAACGCTTACGGAAAAATCACTTCCGAACGCGATGAACAGGGGCGCGTCACCCGCTACGAATACGCCGACGGCCTGCACCTGATCAGCCGCCGCATCAATGCCGATGGCACCCAGGTCAAGTACCGCTACGACAACGCGCGGTTACTGCTGACCGAGATCGAAAACGAGGTGGGCGAGACCTACCGGCTCCAGTACCACAACAGCGGCCTGATCCAGCAGGAAATTGGCTTTGACGGTCAGCGCACGGCGTACGTATACGACCTCAACGGCAACCTTCAGGAAAAGACCGAACACGGCGATGACGGCAGTCAGTTGGTTACCCGTTACGAGCGCGATCATGCCGGACGCCTGATCAGAAAAACCCTGCCCGATGGCAATACCGTCGATTACACCTACGACCGCCAGGGCAATCTCCTCAGCGTCGAAGACGGCCACTGGTCCCTGGCCTACGAGTACGACAGCCAAAACCGCCTCACCGCCGAACACCAAGGCTGGGGCACCCTGCGCTACGGCTACGACGCCTGCGGCCACCTGCAAAACCTGCGCCTGCCGGACAACAACCGCCTCACCTTCAATCACGACAAAGGCGGCCACCTCGCCACCGTCGAACTGAATGGCGCAGTACTCACCTCACACCTGTTCAAGGCCGGTCGCGAACAGCAACGCCAACAAGGCCAACTGTTCAGCCACTACCAACACGACCACCAAGGCCGCCTGTTCAACCAGAGCATCAAAGACGCCGAAGGCCCGGTCTATCGCCGTCATTACGACTACGACAAAACCGGCAACCTCACCCGCCTGCTCGACACTCGCAAGGGCGAACACCGCTACCACTACGACCCACTCAACCGCCTCACCCGCGCCGACCACACCCAAGCCGATCAGGAACGCTTCGGCCACGACCCCGCCGGCAACCTGCTCATGCAAAACCGCCCCGGCCCCGACATCGTCGCCGGCAATCGCCTGATGATCCAGGGCGACCATCATTACGACTACGACGCCTTCGGCAACCTGATTCGCGAACGACGCGGCAAGGGCCATCAACTCGTCACCGAATACCGCTACGACTGCCAGCATCGTCTGATCGGTATTAAAAAACCTAACGGCCAGACCGCCAGCTATCGCTACGACCCGTTTGGTCGCCGCATCAGCAAAACCGTCGACGATGTAACCACTGAGTTTTTCTGGCAAGGCGACAAACTGATTGCCGAACACCATGCGGATCGGCATCGCAGCTATCTCTACGAACCCGACAGCTTCCGTCCGCTAGCCTTGCTGGAAGGCTTCGGCCCCAAGGAAACCAAGCCCTACCACTACCAACTCGACCACCTCGGCACGCCGCAGGAACTCACCGCCCAAGACGGCGAAATCGTCTGGTCGGCGCACTACCGCGCCTACGGCGAAATAACCCGCCTCGATATAGGAAAAGTCGACAATCCGCTGCGTTTCCAGGGTCAGTATTTCGATCAGGAAAGCGGGCTGCACTACAACCGCCATCGCTACTACAATCCGGATGTTGGTCGCTACATCACGCCGGACCCGGTGAAGCTGGCGGGTGGGATCAATGCTTACCAGTACGTGCCCAATCCGACGGGATGGATAGATCCCTTAGGTCTAAGCTGTACGAATGGAAACTGTCCTGAAGGTCCATATAGCGTAATAGTTCCAGGAGGGGGTTTAACTGCACATGAGAAAGCAGGAGGACATTTAATGGAAAAACACATAGGTAGAAGCGACAAACAATTATTGGAACGTTTAAAGCAAGAGCCACACATCCCAGCCGCCTCAACCTTCCATGACAGAGCAACAGCAGAGCGGGAAATATCGACCGTACTGGATGAAAACAAAGCCAAAATCGATAATTTTTTAAAAGGGAAAAACAATCAAATCGTCATCATTCAAAAAACCAAACATCCCGTAGGTACAAGTTTCAAAAAGAACAGCACATCAGCCGTTTCGGGAAAGGAAATTTACCTGATAATCCGTAAAGCCCCTAACATGCATACTGGTTACCGAATTCATACTGGATTTCCAAACCCATGAACCAAGACTATCCCGAACTACAACAGTTTTTTGCTGGTTACTTCAATCAAGACTGGGTTGACGACCACGAAAAAGCAGACGATGTTATTGAGTTTTTCATCTCCGACTCATCTGAAGACACGATATTAAAAGTACAAACAGAACTAGATAAGCTAATGCGCAGCGGAAAGACAGAGCAAGAGTTGGAAGCTTATTTATTCAGCGATATAGGTTGCTACTATTATTATCGCAGCGAATGGCCCGACGGCCTAACTTGGTTGAGGCATGTTGTATCAACACTTAAAAACAGAACCCCCAAAATTAAAAATGAAAAAATCTAACCGGTGCCAAAGGACGCGATACCCGCTTATGTGGCGAGCGAGCTTGCTCGCGTTGGGCCGCGAAGCGGCCCCACTCCAGGCGATGAGTGTTTTCTGATAAACCAGCATTGTCTGTTTTGGGGCTGCTACGCAGCCCAACGCAGGGCAAGCCTGCTCACCACAAAAGGGTGTCAATCAGCAGAAAATCACCGCTTCGAAAGTTCCATAATCATCCGACTCAACAGATAAACCCGCGGCACCACACTCTCCACCTCCGCATACTCCTCCGGCGTATGAATATTCCCGCCAACAATCCCAAACCCATCCAACGTCGGCGTGCCTACCCCGGCTGACAAGCTGGCATCCGCCGCACCGCCACTGCCTTCAATCGTCAACGTCTTGCCCAACTCCCCATAAATCCCCTGGGCAATCGCCACCAGCTTGTCCGACTCCGGCGTCTGCGGCATCGGTGGCAGCCCACGCTGCAGGCTGGTCTTCACTTCGGTCTCGGGGATCAGCTTGTTGGCCGACACCCGTGCCAGGTCCTTCTCGATGCGGTCAAACTCTTCCGGCAATGCCGCGCGCACGTCGGCCTTGGCGGTGGCCTGGTCGGGAATGACGTTGGTGCGGTCGCCCGCCTTGATCACGGTGAAGTTGATGGTGGTTTTCTTCTCTGCATCCCCCAGCTTGCCCAGTTGCAGGATCTGGTGCGCCGCTTCCATGGCGGCGTTACGGCCGAGTTCCGGGGCGACGCCGGCGTGGGCGGCTTTGCCTTTGACTTCGACCACGGCGGTAGCGCTGCCTTTGCGCCACACCACCAGGCCATCGGCCGGGCGCCCGGGTTCGAGGTTGAGGGTGACGTCGTGGGCCTTGGCGGTTTGGCGGATCAGCTCGGAGGCGGCGTCGGAGCCGGTTTCTTCGCTGGCATCGAGCAGGAAGGTGATTTGCGCGTAGTCCTTGAAGCCCTGGTCCTTGAGGACTTTGAGCGCGTAGATGCCGGCGACGATGCCGCCTTTGTCATCCATCACGCCGGGGCCATAGGCGCGGCCGTCCTTGATGTGGAACGGGCGCTCGGCGGCCGAGCCTTCCTTGAACACGGTGTCCATATGGGCCATCAACAGGATTCTGGCTTTGCCGGTGCCCTTGAGGGTGGCGACCACGTGGCTGTTGTTGGCGGCTTTGTCCGGCACCAGCTCGATGGAAAAGCCCAGCTGTTTCAGCTCATCCACGGCGATGTCGCGCACTTGGGTCAGGCCCGGTTCATAACCTGAGCCCGAGTCGATATTTACCAGGCGCTCCAGCAGTTTCAGGGCGTCGGCCTTGTAGTGTTCGGATTGGGCCTGGATCTGTTTATGGGGCTCGGCGCTGTAGGCCGGCACAGCGAAGGACACGGCCAGGGTGGCGGCCAGGAGGGTACGGCGGAAGGTGAAGAGCATGAACCGATCCTTGTTTTTGTTGGAAGGTGCCGTGACACCCTACCCCACAGACTGATCGCAACCAACCCTCGCGCACCGCACCGCCACACCCAGCAGCAGAGCAGCCGTGATGCGTTGCATCAGAGGGCATGAGCAAGTGCACCCTCAACGAAGCCCTCGACCGCCTGCGCGGGCGCAACCTGCTCGCTTCCAGCCAAGGCCGTGGCTATTCACTAGAAATATTAGAAATTTATTAGTACATAACCGTTTATCGGCTATGCAGCGGGATAAAACCTGTCGCACCAGCCTTTTTGCTTCGTCATGTATCTCCTTATCGCCAGATACACTGCAATACAAAGGGTACAAGGCAAGGCCAGCGCCAGTGGCTAGACTGCGTCCCAACGAGCATTTAACGAGGAAGGCAGCATGGATCATGTCGATCACATCCTGATCGTCGATGACGACCGGGAAATCCGCGAACTGGTGGGCAACTACCTGAAGAAGAACGGCTTGCGCACCACCGTGGTCGCCGACGGCCGCCAGATGCGCAGCTTCCTCGAGACCACCCCGGTGGACCTGATCGTGCTGGACATCATGATGCCCGGCGACGACGGTTTGCAGCTGTGCCGCGAGCTGCGGGTGGGCAAGCACAAAGCCACGCCGGTGTTGATGCTGACCGCACGCAACGATGAAACCGACCGCATCATCGGCCTGGAAATGGGCGCGGACGATTACCTGGTCAAACCGTTCGCCGCCCGTGAGCTGCTGGCGCGCATCAACGCGGTGCTGCGCCGCACGCGGATGCTGCCGCCGAACCTGGTGGTCAGCGAGACCGGGCGGCTGATCCGTTTCGGCCGTTGGCGCCTGGACACCACCGCCCGCCACCTGCTCGACGAAGACGACACCCTGGTCGCCCTGAGCGGCGCCGAATACCGCTTGCTGCGGGTGTTCCTCGATCACCCCCAGCGCGTGCTCAACCGCGACCAGTTGCTCAACCTGACCCAGGGCCGCGACGCCGATCTGTTCGACCGTTCCATCGACCTGCTGGTGAGTCGCCTGCGCCAACGCCTGCTGGACGACGCCCGCGAACCGGCCTACATCAAGACCGTGCGCAGCGAGGGCTACGTGTTCTCCCTGCCGGTGGAAATCCTCGAGGCCGAGCAATGACCTTAAGGTTTGGCTGGCCGCGTACCCTGGCGTCACAGTTGTCGCTGATCTTCTTGATCAGCCTGGTGTGCGCCCATGGCTTGTCCTTCAGCGCGCAGTTCTATGAGCGCTACATCAGCGCGCGCACCGCCATGCTGGGGAACCTGGAAAACGACGTGGCCACCTCGGTGGCGATCCTCGACCGGCTGCCCGCCGACGAGCGCGCCAGCTGGCTGCCGCGCCTGGATCGGCAAAACTACCGCTACCTGCTCAACGCCGGCGAAACTGGCGAGCCGATGCGCAGCGACGACGTGCCCATGGCCGCCACCTCGATTGCCGATGCATTGGGTGAACACTACGCGCTGACCTTTCGCGACATCCCTGGGATGCAGAAGCACTTCCAGGCGCACCTGACCCTGGCCGACGGCAACCCGATCACCCTCGACGTGCGCCCCTCCATGCTGCCCGTCGCGTACTGGCTGCCGGTGGTGCTGGTGCTGCAACTGGCGCTGCTGCTGGGCTGCACCTGGTTCGCCGTGCGCCTGGCCATCCGCCCGCTGACCCGCCTGGCGCGCGCCGTGGAGACCCTGGACCCTAACGCTCACCCCACGCCGCTGGACGAAACAGGCCCCACCGAAGTAGCCCATGCCGCGGTTGCGTTCAACGCCATGCAACAACGCATCGCCGAATACCTGAAGGAACGCATGCAGATCCTCGCGGCAATTTCCCATGACCTGCAAACCCCGATCACCCGCATGAAACTGCGCGCCGAATTCATGGAGGATTGTGCCGAACGCGACAAACTGTGGAGCGACCTCGGGGAGATGGAGCACCTGGTGCGCGAGGGCGTGGCCTACGCACGCAGCGTCCACGGCGCCACCGAAGCCAGCCACCGCATCAACCTCGACGCCTTCCTTGACAGCCTGGTGTTCGACTACCAGGACATGCACAAACAGGTGAGCCTCAGCGGCAAAAGCGCGGTAGTTCTCGACACCCGCCCTCACGCCCTGCGCCGGGTGCTGGTGAACCTGGTGGACAACGCCCTCAAGTTCGCCGGCGCCGCGCAACTGGAGGTCGGTTCGACCGCCGATGGCGAGCTGTCGATCAAGGTGCTCGACAACGGCCCGGGCATTGCCGAGGACGAACTGGTGCAGGTGATGCAGCCGTTCTACCGCGTGGAAAGCTCACGCAACCGCGGCACCGGCGGCACCGGCCTGGGGCTGGCGATTGCCCAGCAACTGGTGGTGGCGATCGGGGGCTCGTTAACGTTGAGCAACCGGCCGGAAGGTGGGTTGTGCGCGCAGATCAAGATCAGCCTTTAAAGCAGGCCAACGTGATTGCTGCACGTTGACCAGTCTTGTTACACACCATATAGTGTGCCCACAAACAGATCAGACCACTACATAGTGTGCGGTCTCGGTATTTACCGACCACATTATGGGCAGTATTTCAATGCCTTGAAGCCTGCAAAAACACTTATTTTTCGAATACCAGGAAGGAGCATTTCCATGCTGAGTTGGGATGAAGTCGACAACGAAGACACCGGTGCAGCGGTGATCAAGGGCGCCAATGCCGGCCACGCCAGCGAAGCCAACATGGACCGCCTCGACGGTGCCGGCGCCGCGGCTGCGCTGGAAGCCCGTAACGTGACCGCCAACGACTCCGCCGCCATCGTCCGCGCCAAGGCTGCGCTGGACAAACTCGACGTCGCCGAAGGCCTCGCTGAACTCGAAGGCGCCTCCGCCCGCGTCGCCGTTGACGAAAAGCGCATGATCAACTGCCGCGCCGACCTCAACCAACTCGTGCCGTTCAAGTACGACTGGGCCTGGCAGAAGTACCTCGACGGCTGCGCCAACCACTGGATGCCGCAAGAGGTCAACATGACCGCCGACATCGCCCTGTGGAAAAACCCCGAAGGCCTGACCGACGACGAACGCCGCATCGTCATGCGCAACC
>NZ_FOIH01000022.1:0-3210 GCF_900111535.1 Pseudomonas sp. NFR09 | reverse complement strand
AGCCACCGGCGATCACGCTCAACGGGCTCGCCGCCGAAACCACAAAGAAAATGATGAAGCCCACGCCCAGGGCGCCACGCTTGAGCTCCGTGGAGCTGTTGACCGGGATAGATACACTCATTTTTTTGACCTTATTGTATGAGGCAGTCGCTGTTGGATTGGGCCCGATCAAACGGCATCGGTGCCCTCTGGCGTTGTTGTTTTGGTTGCACGCTGAATTTGATCCTATGCCCGCCCCTGAGCCGCTCGCTATCCCAAATCGGTAGCATCCGAAGCGCCGCCCCAAAACAGGTCAAGCCACCCATGGCGTGCCCACAGCGTTTGCCGATTCGGGATAGCCGCTTATCGCGTCCCGCCGCATGCTCGCGTCACCCCGCCCTTCTCCCGGATGCCTTGCGTAGGAACCTCAGCCATGCGTTCAATTCACCTCACCCTCCAATGGCGCATCACCCTGCTGAGCGGGCTGTGCCTGCTGGTGGTGGTCGGCGCGCTGATCGGTGCCGGCCTGTACCAGAATCAACAGAGCGCCGATCTGCTCAAGCAGCAGAGCAGTCACCTGCTGGGGCAAGCCGCCGAGGCGCGCCTGCAGGCCCAGGCCGTTGCCCATGGCCAACACGTGGAGCGCTTTTTCAATGACAGCGCCCTGGTAGGCGAAGGGTTCGCCGAGCAGGTCCTGCAACTGCGCGAGCAAACTCTCGAGGGCCGCCTCAGCGCCGCGCAATTGCGCGAAACGCTGGTCAGCGTGACCCGCCAGGCCCTGCTCAAACAGCAGCACGTGCTCGGCCTGTACGTGGTGCTGTTGCCTGGCGCGCTGGCCGGCGCAGACGCCGAGTTTGTCGGGCAACGCGCCCTGGCCGGCAATGAAACCGGGCGCTTTGCGTTGTACTGGTCACAGAGCCTGCCGGGGCAGCTGGTGCAGGATGTGCTGACCGAAGAACAGATCACCGCCAACCATGCGCTCCCCGGCGCCGACCCGGACACCGATTGGTACCGCTGCCCCCAGACGCAACGGCGCACCTGCGTGGTAGAGCCCTACACCAGCCAAGTGGAAGGCCGCGATGTACTGATGAGCAGTATTTCCGTGCCGCTGATCGCCAACGGCCAGGTACTCGGCGTGGTCGGCATGGACGTCAGCCTCGACACCCTGCAAAAGCTCGCCGCCCAGTTGGGCCAGGATTTGTATTCGGGCGCCGGCGAAGTGAGCATCCTGTCGCCCGCCGGCCAGATCGCAGGACGCAGCGGCGCCGTCGCGGGGGACACTGTCGATATCCGCCAGCCCCTGCAGGTGGTGGACGGCAACCCCGGCTGGCACCTGCAAATCAAAGTGCCGCAAGCCCTGGTGCAGGCCCCCGCCCGGCAGATGCAAAGCGAGCTGGACAGCAAAAGCCGCGCCGCCAACGGTTTCAACCTTGGCCTGGGCCTGCTCGCCAGCGGCCTGGGTATGCTGCTGATCTGGGTGACCGCCTACGGCGTGACACGCCCACTGCTCAAGATGGTCGAATTGCTGGATGCCATCGTCGAAGGCGACGGCGACCTCACCCAACGCTTGCCCGCCGGGCGGCGCGACGAACTGGGCAGGCTGGCCGGTGGCTTCAACCGTTTCCTGGACACCTTGCAACCGATGATTCGCGCCATTCAAACCGCCGCCCGCGACACCCGCGACAGCGCCGACACCTCCTCGGGGGTAGCCCGCGACGTCAGCACCGGCATGCAACGCCAGTACCGCGAAGTGGAGTTGGCGGCCACCGCCCTGCATGAAATGAGCGCCAGTGCCCAGGAGGTGGCGCGCCACTCCCACAGCGCCGCCGATGCCGCCACCGCCGCCGAAAGCGCGAGCCGATCAGGCCAGGCGGTGTTCGCCACAGCCGAGCGCAGCATCGAGGCGCTCGATCAGCGCCTGGACGCCACGCTCCAGCACGTCACCGCCCTCGCCGACAGCAGCCGCCAGATCGGCCAGGTGCTGGATGTCATCAGCAGCATTGCGCAGCAGACCAACCTGCTGGCGTTGAACGCCGCCATCGAGGCCGCCCGGGCCGGCGAGCAAGGGCGGGGTTTCGCGGTGGTGGCCGATGAGGTCAGGCACTTGGCGAGCAACACCCAGCGCTCGGTGGAACAGGTACGCACGGTGATCGAAACGCTGCAACAGCTGAGTGAGGACGTGGTGCACAGCACCCAACTGAGCCGTGATCAAGCCAGCGGCAGCGTGGTCCAGGTGCAACAGACCCGCGCCGCGCTGGCGGGTATTTCCCAGGCCGTGGACGTGATCGAACAGATGAACCAACAGATTGCCAGCGCGGCCCTGGAGCAAAGCACAGTGGTGGACGACATCAGCCACCGGGTCAGCGATATCCGAGGCATCAGCGAAACCCTCAGCCAGCGCATGCACGAGGCCGCGAAGGCCAGTGATGCACTGCGCGAAATGGCCAGTCACCAGCAGCAGCTGGTGGGCCATTTCCGGGTTTGACGGGGGAGGAGCCAGCCGCAGGGCACGCCTTAGAGCTTGTGGCTGCCCAACGCCCGGAAGCGTTCCGGCGACGCCTTGCGCAAGCGGGCCGCCAGGTATACACCGCCCAGCAGGGCCAGGGGAATGATTGCGCAGAGGCCATAGGACAGGAGCTGGCTGGCCCCGGTCAGCACATCGAAGTGCACCACCGCCAGCGCCAGCACTGCGAACAGGGCCAGGCAGGAGAAACCGGGGAAAATCCGTGCACGCCAGATCCCCACCTTGAGTTCGGGATGGCGCCGGAAGAACACCAACACCGCGACGGAAGTCAGCGCCATCAGCAAGATCACGCACAACGTGGCCAGGTTCGACAGCCAGGCGAACAATTGCAGGATCGGGTCGGCATCCATCGCAGCAAAAATCAGCACCACCACTGCGGAAATCAGACTTTGCAAGGCCGAGCCCATGTGCGGGCTCTGGTGTACGCGATGGGTGGTGCCCAGCAGGCTGTGCAGCAACCCATCGCGGCCAATCGCATAGAAGTAACGTGCGGCGGCGTTGTGGAACGCCAGCAGTCCGGCATAGATACTCACCATGAACAGCACGCGGATGACCTGGGTCAGGTGCGGGCCGACAAAATGGTCGGACATGCCGTAGATAAAGGTCGTCGGGTCCTGCAAGGACTGCAACAGCGGCACGATCTTGTCCGCGCCGACGCCCACCACCATCGACCACACCGACAACGCGTAGAACCCGCCGATCAGCAG
>NZ_FOIH01000005.1:0-401531 GCF_900111535.1 Pseudomonas sp. NFR09 | reverse complement strand
AGCCAGACGCTCTTCAACTGGCAGGCCGGCCGCCTCGCGGCGCTGTATTACCAACTCTATGATTTGGCCGTCGGTGTCTGCGCCCGCGCACAGCGCAGTTATCAATGGGAAACAGGCGATACTACGGCGTATCTGCGCCCGGGCAATTGGAGCGACACCTATCAGGGCCTTTTGGCGGGTGAAGGCCTGCTGCAGAACCTTCAGCACATTGAAAACAGATACCTGGACTGGGACCGCCGCACGTTAGAGGTACAACGCACTGTTTCCCTGCAGCAATTGTCGAAGCAGACCTTGAGTCACGTAGTACGCGACCTGCTCAACAACGTTACCTCGCCCAGCAAACCCGAGGTGATCGAGGTAAGCCTGGCGAGCGACCTGCTGGCGATCAAATTCAACTTGAATACCATGCAGATAAACGATGATTACCCCAGCGCACTGAATTTGGGCACGTTGCGCCAGATCAAGACGCTGAGCGTGTCGTTACCGGTGGTGCTCGGCCCTTACCAGGAGGTCCATGCAGTGCTTCGGTATGCCTCCACCCATTCGCTCGCTGACGGCTGCAAGGCGATAGCGTTGTCCCACGGGCTTGATGACAATGGCCAGTTCCAACTTGATTTCAATGACGGCAAGTATTTCCCGTTCGAAGGTATACCGATCAATGAGGGCGTCTTCGTGCTGTCATTTCCGAACGCCACGACGCGTCAACGCGAGCTACTGATAAGCCTGACGGACGTTATCCTGCATATTCGCTACACGATTCGCCAAGCAGCCGTGCCTCGCACCGCCACAGTTTCACAGCCCTAGTACCGGCTTGCAAGACTGGACGCGTTGATCGCCAGGGAGAAACCAAGGCAAAAAAGCCTGCATCTCTGCAGGCTTCTCTTTATGTCGCTATCTGGCTCCACGACCTGGACTCGAACCAGGAAGCCAATGATTAACAGTCACTTGCTAGCTGTTAGACGCACCGGGGCCACAAAAAAGTGGTGGAGAGATGGAATTGCTGCATAGCGTGGGTCGCATGAATGCGTCACGCCAGGAAAGTTAGTCGGGTTGGGATGGCTTGTCAAAGCTGGGCAAATTAATGATCTGTAAGAAAAGGAGACGGTCGTTGTCAGCACCCGGAGACGAGGCGTCTCAGCGATCTACTTTCTCGACCTTATCTGTATGCACGTTTTTGCAGCCAGGAGCCTTTTCCTACTAGTTTGACCCAGGCCGTTATTACTTGGCATCGGCATAGCCATACTCTTTTGGAATGCTGTAAATGTCAGAAATTTTCGGCCAGTCTCCGGCCAGAAGTATCTTTTCAGCGTCATCCACTGTCGCATCAAAAAATCTAGAAAGCCCGATCGCGCGAGACCTTATAAACAATAATGCCGCCTGAATAGTCTCTTAAGCATCGAATTCGTACGCTCGGGCAAGCAGACTGTCTCAACGCCTTTATGGGTACCTCACCCTAAAAACTTCTCTCCCTGCTGAAATGACACAACAAAATTTCTCCAACCTAGCAAAGCCTTTTCGAAGTCATCTAAACTAATTGTAACTGCAAACTCCTCATCATGAAGTGAGTAGACTTTAACCTCACTTATCGAAATATCAGCTACCCAAGTTTCACGCACCCATTCAGTGAAGACTTTCTCGGCGTTTCTCACTGAGATTATTCTACTCAACCCCTCATCCAGCCAAGAAATAGTGCACCCCAAAGGTAGCCCTCCATCGTCAAGCAAAAGGCACGCAAGAAGATCAACGTCATTTGCCCCCCCCACATCCGTGCTACACCACGGAGTTGGATCACCCATTGACTCTTCCAAATAAAAGTTAATTTTCATTTTAGCCCTTACATTAATGGGTATACGGTAGTTTTAGGGCTCAAATACCCTTTGACCTTTACACCGCTAGGCGTTATTCCAGTCCAAATATCCCCGGAAACATTTACATGGCGAACCTTCTCCTGCGGAGAGAAAAATCCGGAATCAGGAGGATATTCGTCATTGAAAGTGCTTTGATACTCATCATCCCATACCTTAATTCTATCGCTCAGGCTTCTCTAAATAGGCAATTCTCCGATGTCAACGTGCCCCATTTGATCTAAATCAGGGCAAAATATCGGCCCAGCCAGATGTTCATTTGCCAGTCTTAAGTTAATCATTCTAAAAACATCCATGTACTTATCGGATTCGCGCGCACTACAAAGCCATTAGAGCTGACTCCGACAGCGGTATTTTGCTCAATTCCATTATGAGAAAAGGGGTCAGATTAATTTATTCAGAAAATTTAAATCCGTCCCCTTTTTGTCCTTTTCAAAATACATCATTGATACCGGAAAAACTATCGAACCGAGCATGATAATGGGTATTGAGTCCAAACACCTAGATCGCCGGCCTGCGCTATGCAGTATCATCGACATTACTGTTCGTACAAAGCCTAACAAATCCCTAATAATCGAAGATCCTCAACAAGGTCTGCTGCCTCTTCCGGAGGCAGCTCTTTCAGCATAGAGGAAAGGTCAATCTGCTCGATCAGCTTTAAGGCAGCATCCATATGATATTTCTTGACACTCTCGGAAGATCGACCCGCAGAAAGAATAAGGACTAAAATTTCAAGCATCAATTTCTCAATTGGCAGGTCGAAGGAATTTTCGAGTTCGCTATAAGCAAAGCCTACCTCGCTTTCACCTTCGACCCAAGCGCTTCGATGCCTAAGCTTTACTCTGCAGTAGCTGTAGTAACTGCCCAAAAACCAAGCCCTAATTTCAGCGTAAGTCACTCTTTCTTCCATCACGGAGCCTTCCTCGGTGGACGCAACATGACGCCCTGATTATCGAAAATATTCACAGTGATATTAGGATACTTCGCCCTGAACTGCTCCGCTACATTTAGACAGCTTGCACAGGCCGCTTTCTCTGTCAGGATATTTACGGTTCCGCTGGCTGAGGTGTTTCTCCCTAATTGATCAGCTATATTGTCTAGAATTTTGTATTCCGTATCAATGTCTCGACGAACCAATTAACCTGCCTTGTTAGGCACCGAATCAGCCACAAAATTTCCACTGCCAGAGCCAAAAATAATTGGGGTCAGACCGCATTTACCGTTACCTGGATTAGGCACCACCTAGTTTGGACCATTTCTGCGCTATCTTTAAACTACAGTTGCCAGAATATCAGACAAACCCCATATTCATCGAGAAGATCGTCAGCAATTTCAAACTGGAATGCCTTGTCTGGAAAGGTGCCTGATAACGCGCACTTCCAATATATAGTGATCTGTTCAGCAAATAAATAAAAGGGAAAGGTAAGTCGGCATTAGTGCCTCCTTCACTGCAAATGCTTTAGCAGAAACAACCTCGCTTATCCGGAGCGATGAGCCTGGATCCTGACCCAGCTCGGCCCCATGATCTCGCCGCATACAGATAGCCTCGCCCTTTCTCGTCCACTTTCACCGATCTTTTTTGATATAAGATTTCTTATTAATCAAACGTCAAATTTTGTTTTAACTTCTTCTCCACGCGCATAAGTCATCGCAAACGAATTCCAATTTTCACCACGTCTGGTGGCGCACTCTTTCAACTCCTTCACCAAACGATAGAGAATTGCTCCATTGTAATCCGTTTCTGCGTCCGTCACCCGAACCCCTTCCTTCTCAACAGTAAGAACCGTTTCTATATACCCAACGCTTACTGCTACCTCATAACAAAAAGAATCGTAGCCATCTACGATTCCAGCATCTAGCAATTCAAAAATTTGCTTTACTAACTGTAGGTCTTGAGTAACCACTATACAACCTCCGGAAGTTTATTGGCCTAACATTCAAAGAACGCATTTCGGAACTAATTGGGGTCAGACCCCATTTGCCCTTACCCCAATCAGCCGGATCAACTTTGACATCAGATATAGGCTTAGTCACACCCACTTTGTTAGAAAACTAATTGGAAACTAATTGGGGTCAGACCCGAATGGCACTTACTTAACCTTCTTCGGGTGTCCATTTTTCCTGACCTCGGCCCTTGCCGCCGAGCGCGTCTGCATCAGCATCGGGTAAGGCTTGGGCCTTCGTTTTATGGCGCGAGGCTCAATCCGTCCCGGCCGGTTTCCGACACGTTTCCTGGCGATCAACTTGAGTAAATCCTGCACCCTATCGTCTGGTTCGTCGCAGCTGTATTGCCGCATCGCAAGGAATAATTGAAGGCTATGTTTAAAGCTAAGCTCGCGTGGCAAGCAATCAGCTAATAGCGCTGATTTGGCCATGATCATCCGAATCAAATTATGCGCCAGCAGATACACCCATAACTCTTTTACAGCCATGCCAGGCGTCTTGCAGCTCAACGTTTCAAGCCCCAGCGTTGTCTTGATATTGCGCAGATCCAGCTCAACATGCCATCGGTCTTTGTACAGTGATTTGAGCCCAGCCTTAGGTACTTGCTGTGGGCAGTTCAAGGTGGTTACCAGGATTTTTCCGCCAGTTTTCAGTTCGCGTACTGTCAGTGTTTCAGGCGCATCGTCGTAATAAGTTTGGCTCATCCAGGAAGGTCGATTCCTGGGTTTTGTCAGCTCAACCAAGTGATCTTCCGGCCCCAGCGATTGCCCGAGCCGGAAGTCGGTGCTGCGCCGCCTGGCGCCATATTGTTCGAACACGCCGTCGATTCCACGACGTTGCAGTTCGCACAGCAAAAAGTACGTTGCGTAGTAGGCATCGCCCAACACAATGTCGCCTTGGTTCAGGGTATCGAGCATCGTCCTGAGCAGCGTCTGTTCATCGCCACCTTTGCCTCGAAAGCGTCCCAGCGATGCATCTAAAACAGCACCGCTGGCCAGGCAAATGATTCCTACCAAACGGCAGATGGGGAAACCCAACCCTGCTTTCTGACCACGCGATTGCGGATAGGCAGCTTGGTTGGCCGCAGTGTCTGGCAGGGCCACCGTGGTGCCATCTACGAGGCGTACCGGACGCCCCATCCAGCGCCAGGATGGTGACGCGTTGTTACTCATCGTTGATCCCGTGGAGCGCAACAACGTTGAAACCATCTCTACCGGTAACCGCGCCCGTGCTTTGCAATAAGCGCCGGTGTACACGCTGCTGGGGCTTAGCCCATCGCAGCAACGTTTGATCGAAAAATCATTCACGGCCTTCTGACAGGAACGGTCGGCATTCATGGCTTGAGCCAGAAACATCGACAGTGTTTAAGTCGGCGGGAACAACCGTTGACGATGCTTGGGCATCACTGACTCGGCACCCTGTAGCAGCGCCGGATCGGCTAGCAGCTTAAAGAACGCATGGGCATTGCTGTTTTTGGCGTGCTGCTGAATGCGCTGCTGTTGATGCCTGACGATTTGACGTCTACGATTCACGCGGGCTGTCCTTGTTCTAGTGGTGTGTGTTCGCAACTATCACCGTAGACCAAGGGCGGCCTTTTTCAATTTTTTTGTAGTTATATCAGCTGGTTAGCCGTTAAGTAAGTGCCATTCGGGTCAGACCCCATTTACCCGCCATTTACCCGAAACGGACTGTGCCACAAATCTTTTATTGCCAACAAATTCGGCCCCCCTTTGCCGCGTTACAGCTTGAAACGCGAAACGACAGTACGCAGTTCCCCTGCCAGCAGCGTGAGCTCCTCCGCAGTCACAGCGTTGTCCTCTATGCCCTCCATCAGCGCAACGCTACCGTTACGAATCTCGGTCACATTGCGATTGATATCCTCCGAGACGGCGTGCTGCTGAACCGCCGCGCTGGCTATCTGGGTGTTCATTCCTACGATTTGCTCAACGCCGTCATTGATTGCATCCAGGCTAGTCGAGGCCTGATCAGCGGATTCGATGCATTCCTGCGCGCGCAGTTTGCCCGCTTTCATTTGCTCGACGGCGTCGCCTGTCGCCAGTTGCAGCTCTTGGATAATCCGGCGGATCTCTTCAGTTGAGTTTTGTGTGCGCGAGGCCAGAGTTCTGACCTCGTCGGCGACCACCGCGAATCCTCGACCCTGCTCACCGGCGCGGGCCGCCTCAATGGCCGCGTTCAACGCCAGTAGGTTGGTTTGATCAGCAATGTTGCGGATCACCTCAATCACGCCGCCGATCTGCTGGCTGTGTTGCGCGAGTGCCGAAACCTTTTGCGCACTGCGCTCTACCTCATCGGCCAAGGCTTCAATAGTCACGCGGGTTTCCTGCATCTTCGCCAGGCCGGTGTTGGAGGACTGGCTGGCGTGCCCAGCGGCGTGGGCGGCACCCTCGGTGTTTTGCGCCACGTCAGCAACGCTGGTGGTCATCTCGTTGATAGCCGTAGCGACTTGTTCGGTTTCGCTTTGCTGGGCGCTCATCGCGCGTTTAGCCCGGTCAATCGACACCCCAATGCGCTCCGCCGCATCGGAGACCGATTGTGAACTGCGCTCGACCTGGGCAAGCGAGGAGCCAAAGGCTTGCACCATATGGTTAAGGCCGTTGCCCACGTCGGCCATTTCATCTTTGCCGCGCACTTGAACTCGCACGCTCAGGTCGCCCTGAGCAATGAGTTGGGTGGCAATCAAAACATCGTTGATCGTGCGACGCATGGCGCTGTAGATGCCGCTGAACACATACACCAGCAACAGGCCAAGAACGACAAACATACCTAGAATGAATAGCCGTTCCGACGTTTTTTCCTGAACTCGGCGTTCAAGCGCATTCAACAGTGCGTCTTGCAGCGTGTCTTGAGCTTTGTACAACTCAGCCACCACCGCATTGCCCTTGGCCGGCAAGTTCTGCACGCCGCTGATGATGTCGCCTGGCGCGCCAATCAATACTTCGAGGTCGGCGCGGAAGCTGTCGAGGCTCGCAAAAGCACTGGTGATCGGCGCCTGAATACTATCGGTGAGGGCGGGTTCTCTGCGGCGCAAAAGTGCCAGGCTTTGCTGAAGTTCTTTATGGATGAGTAACTCATTTTTGAGCATCGATTTGATAACGCTGCGCGCACCCGCACTCAACGTTTGCCCGTCATGTAGCCCGCTGGCCAGCCCGCGCAATTGCCCGACCATATTGATTTGTCGTGGCAGCCTCAAGGTACTCTGATCGATCATGAACAACGATGCGTAATCTTCATCCAGCACCATGCCCGACGTGGCCGATACGTAGTACACGAAGTTCAACGTCTCGGTGAGCTGATCGTTCCAGTCGTCGAAGATGGCACTCTGATTGGCATCTGCTTTCGCCAGCTCAATCAAACGCTGCGCCCCAGAGTGCAGACGCTGCACTCGATCACCGGTTTCCAGCTGTGTGTTGAGTTGTCGGTCGGTTGCAGCCAGTTTCGAAAACGCGTCCTCCAACTTCAACTGGTTGGCCGACAGATCGGCTTGAGCGGTTCTATCCCCGCTGAGCAAGCGGTTGGTGAGCGCACGTTGCAACATCGAAAAACGCAGTACAGGCGTTACGTCCAATAGATAGCGCTGGCCTACTTGTTCCGAGCGAATGACCTCAAGGCTTCCGTTGATCTGATGGATCACGCGCGTACCGAGCAGAACCAAAGGGATTAGGACGATGATTGCAAGCACACCGAATTTCGTGGAGAAGCGTAATCGGTCAGCCAGGTGAACAGCAGGAGCAAGGATGTTCATGGAGTTCTCACAGCCCGGAATGGGACGGTTTGTAGTTGATGTGTAGTTGAGAACATTCCATTTTCTCGAATGCCTGGCTCTGTCTGGCTCATTCGGCTAATCACGTTTTATGTAATTAAACGTTTCAGACATCCTGTCGGCATTGAGATTGAGAACTTTATGAAAAGTTGTACAGATATTTATTTTTGTACAACTTATGAACGCTTTGATAGCAATGATGTCTCCGAGCCATCACTGCTTCAAGGGAGTCTTGTAGGGTAAGCGCTGCGGTCGCTACCGGATTGTCTGTGCTGGAGGCCGTTTGTCTCCCATCGACATGTCTATAGATCTGGACCGTGTTGGTTGGCTTCTGTTGAGGCGCTGCATCCACGACACTAAATGTCAGACTGGTTTTCCCCATAGAAGGACGCGCCGCAATGACGATCAAATCAGCATCTTGAAAGCCGCCTGTGATCTGGCGCATCGCCTCCAAACCACTGGGAATGCCAGTAATGCTCTCGTCCTCATTGAAGTGGTAGTCGATCCTTTCAAGCGCCTCATGCGATAGCGCATAAAACGACGACAGCGACGGCTGATTATCCAGATCGATGGGCAGGATGCGGATCCCTGCATCGGCGCAGAACGCACCTAAATTGGCGCCAACCGTGGTCTTACCCGGCCCGCCTTTGGTTGAAACGACTGCAGCGACTGTCATGGGGCTTAACTCTGAATCGATTGATTTAGCGAGAGATGGGGTCAGATTTATTTATTCAGAGAATTTAAATCCGTCCCCTTTTTCTCCTGAAAGCCTGCCAGCCAAAAGCCATGCACCAACTTCATCCATTTCCCTATCAGAAACCAAACGGAACTCACACAAAGAAGCCCTAGAGATCAATCAAGCACAAGAAAACCTCGGCACACTTCTACTCTCAACTTCGAATAAATCGAATTATTGAACCGTCAAACCTCTGGGAAATTATTGCTACTATTCCGAGCATTACCCCCCCCCAATACGCGCAGCGACTGAGCAAATACTCCGTATATCAACGTACGGAGGGGCTATTAAAAAACCGTTCCCCGAGCACTCCCCGCCCCACATACATATGACAATACTCGGACCAACAACCCCACTACAACTCGAAAACTTTCAATAAATATCGCGAGGCGACACTAATAATCACCACCTATAGTTATCATACTCTACAAAAACGCTACTCACACCTGCGTATTCGTTCATGGATGGCGTCTAACGTGGGTATGGTGTCGATAGTACCTTGGCTAACTTCTTCAATTCTATCAGAGCACCTATAGACCTTGAATCGACCAAAGAAAACTGCTATCAGTCGCTGCAGCAGTATCTCATCAACCTCACGACCACCTTCATCTAGTTCAATAGTTATTATTTTTTTTGGTACATTTTCTTTAGGCCAAGATGAGCCTTCGCTTAGGAAGAAGTCGTTAAGCACTTCACCCTCCATTTTTTCAATCCTTATCCAAGGCTCACTAACCTGCTGTTTACTCCATTCATTATTGACCTCCCATTTGTTCACTTTCAAATCTAGAAAGTTGCAATCATTGAAAGCAACCTCATCCTGAACATAAGAGACGGGGGCGTCGCCCCAAGCATTGCTGATCAAGTAGTCTCTTTCGGGCAAGTCCGAACCTGCATCCAAAACCACGACATATTTATCGCTCATTACATATTTCCTGTGTCTTGGAGGCGTTTCAATCCTTTCTCAGCGTTCCTGATCAGTTGATCTCTTGCTGATTGAGGTAATCGCTTGAATGCCTGGTTGATCTGCGGCGCCAATGGTTTCGATAGATCGGGTCTAAAATCTACTATCGAGTCTTTGCCGCCTCCAGACTGTATTTGAAGCTTACCATTGGGTTCAATATCAACCCGCAACAGGCGCTTACGCCCACCTATAACAGCTTCGATCGGCTGCCCAATGGTCTCGCTTGCCTTGATTATTCCCTTTGAGCTAGAACTCTCCTCACTATACATATTTCCCGGATCAAGCTGATGCTCAGGCGTTACGTATTTCCCATCATCCCGCTCCGCATCAAGCTGGGTTCCACCGGTATTGGTAGCGGGGTTAACAACGCTGCCACCAGCGAGACCACCGCTGCTCGGATGCTCCCCATCAACTGTTAGAATGGGAGTGATATATATCAATAGCTTAGGATCTAGCGAGTGAATAGGGAAACGTGTATCGAACAAAAAATCCCAAAGTGCCGCATTGATCCTGAAATTTTCTACAGCACTGTTACCTGCCTTAGCACCCGCTTCAACAAGCGTATTGGCGGCGATGCGCATTTTTTCCTGCGTAGCCGCTCCTGTCGCTAACAGCGCGGCACTTACAGCAGCCACTGCTGCTCCCGCCATTGCTGGCAACATCACCCAATTACTTGCCCCAGATTCAGGCTTTTTCAGAGCTGTTAGGAGGCCAAGAATCACCAAGGCTTTACTTGGGTCATCACCAGCAATCTTCGTAAGGCGATCAACGAGTGCTTGGTTATCCGGCGCCTGCTCTCTGCTAGTAATACCCCCAATCACTCTTCCGATCGCCGCCGCACGATCCTCTGCATTCCGGCTTCCCACTTGCCTGACGAACGCCTTCGTCATCATAGCGCGAGATACATCATCGGGATTCCCTCCCTGCGCAAGCGTTGTACCCGCACTGAAAAGATCAATCAGTTGATTTATAGTTTCCTCGGTATGGTCTCCATATTTCTTGGCATCTTTTTTCCATTGATTGATCGTTGCAGTCGGGTTGGTAACCGCCGTTAATGACGAATCGGTGATGTAGAGATTGGTACGCTTTTCTTTATCCTTTGTTATCTCAGAGGCCTTGTTCACATCACGGTTGAGACCTGCGACGGCCGAAGCCGAATCTGCAGCATCACGAACAATGATCTCTCCCGAACCCACCGTTGCGCGGACCGATTGTTCCCGTTCCTTGTCGTACTTCCAGCCTGAAACACTCCACCCCTTATCACCGGCCTTTCCTTTGCCCTCTTGGCTTGGATCCTGAGTAGTGCTGTCACCGGTTTTGTATGTACCACCTACATTCAGGTAATAGCCATGCTCGTTGTCTTTGCCTGCAATATCTTTGAATCCAAGTGTTCCTGTATCCAGCTTAAGATTGCCAGTGTCTGAAGCAATCAGCGCCCCATCCAACTGGGTGTGTTTTTCAGTGCGTATATCGACCTTGTCGCGCGCGGTCACTCGAGTCTGATCTTCTACCCAATTGGTTTTTCCTGCGGTCTGACCGTAACCAACTGAGCCACTGACGCCAGCACCTGGACCAATCGTTACTGTTGCACTGATATCGAACTCTTTGCCTTTAACCTTGCCAGTGTCAGGAACAGAAGAAACATTCAGGTCACGGCCCACTCGGCCAATGACTTCATCCCCTCTTAGTTCGGCACCTGCAATATTGGTGTCTCGCCCACTTTTGAAATCGAGACGATCCCCAGCATATAGATAAGCGTTTTGTTGGCCTTGTTTCTCTCTTTCAAGGTCCCCCCTACCCATGCTAACGCTGACATAGATCCCAGCCCCTTGACTACCAAACGTCAACCCGGCCTCACCGCCACCGCTGCTCCTGCTGCTTTCGCTGTCACTATCATTTTGAGCCGCACGAACGTTGAGGTCATTACCGGCCTGGAGATCGATATCTCGACCCGATCGAACTTGAGTACCAATAAGGTTCAGGTCATTACTGGCCTTCAGATTGACATCTCTGCCGGCGTCTACCACGGTCGTAGTCGAGGTCGCGTGGTTCGCCTCTTCATTCGCAACGCCATGACTGCCGCCAACGCCGAGCTTGAGGCCGCCACTGGTACCACCATGGATACCTGCCCAACTCTGGCTTTGGGTGTCATCTTGCTTGATGGCACCTTTGGCTACATCAAGGTTGATATCACGACCGGTGACGTTGATGTCCCGTCCGGCATTCAATTGACTACCCGCAACAGTCACATCGTTATTGGCGGTCAAGTTGAGGTCTTTGCCAGCCTTGAGCGTCGATGAGCGATTGGTCTCTTCGATAGATTGCGTGCTGGTGCTTTGGCTGCTATTGCCAATTTTGAGGTCGCCGGTCGGGCCTGCCAAAAAATGACCCACAGCATCAACGCCTTGAAGGGCACTCGACCCTTTGCTGACATTGTCTTCACCCTTGCCTGCACCACTTACAGCATCCTTAGTACTGCCATAGTTATGATTTAGCGATGCACTAATCCCATTGCGCTCTTTCTCAATTTGCTGCTCTACCAACAACCGCTCACGAGCTGCATCAATATTGATATTGCGCCCGGCCTTCAGGTCGATGTCGTTGTCAGCCGCAAGATCAGAGCCGCGCTGATTGATATCGCGCTTCGCGGTGATCGCAATATTCTCACCCGCACTGATTTGGCTTGCAGACGCAGTCTGCTGCTCAACGCGATTTTTCTCGGCGCTGCGATCGGTACCGGCAAAGAACGTAACACCGTTGGCATCACTGGACACCCCGATACCCGTCTGTTTCGACTTGGCCCAATCGCGTTCGCTCTTAAAGTTTTGCGCAGCTACAACATTGACGTCACGCCCTGCATTGAGGCTGACATCACGTCCCGCGCTGATGCCACTGCCCACCAAGTTGATATCTCGCTCAGCCTGCAACGTCGCATCCCGGTCTGCCACGACCTGGCTACCGACGCTGGTGCTGCTTTGGGCTTCTTGCCCGGCTTTCTTCGCCGAGGTAAGCGCGATAAACCCGCCGGAGATCGAACCGGTTTTCTTCTCGTACTTCTCACTGCGGCTATAGGCCGTGTCATTCGCAGATATCAGGTTGATGTCACCGGTGGCCTTCACCAGACCGGCGCGCAACTCAGCATCGTTCTCGGCATTTACCTCACTCGCCCGCAAGCGAATGTCATTACCCGCAGCCACGACCACGTCATTACCCGCCTCAAGCTCACTACCAACCTGACTGGCCGTGGTTTTCAGCTGACTCTTGCTACTCTTGGAAAGCCCCAGGAATCCGGACTTGGTCTTCTTGCTGTAGGAGCCATGCTCTTCAACACCTGACAGCACTGCGATGTCGCCCGTGGCGCCCAGCAGCATGTCGCCACCGGCCTTCAGCTGGCTGCCGATCACGGTGACATCACGCCCACCTTCGATATTCATACCCCCGTCGGCTTTCTTGCTGGCGTTGACCGTCAGGTCTTTGCCCGCCTCGACAACAGACGCAACGTTGGTGCTGTCGTAACTTTCGCGTTGCTCGCTTTTACTGCGACCGAACGAGCCTTTGCTCTTCTTCGAATAGAACGAAGCGTCTTCATCCAGCGCTGACAGGATGCTCAGATCACGCTGCGCCTCAAGCGCCACGTTGCCGCCGCCAGCGACTCGACTGGCGGTCAGCTCAAGGTCTTTGCCGGCGCTCAATGACACGTCACCACCGGCATTAAGCACACTGGAAACCTGGCTGATGTGGTCCTCCGAGCGAGTTACTTTTTTGGTTTTACTCGAGGAATGTTCCTCATCCGCTGCAGACGAAATACTCAGGTCTCCAGTTGCAGCAATGGCAAGGTCGCGTTTAACTTCGATTCTGCTGGCAACGACGCTTACATCACGCCCGGACGTCAGGCGTAGGTCTTTGCCGATATCAACAGTAGAACCGCTCTGAGTAACAGATGAGGAGCGCGCCCCCATCCCGCTATTCCCAGAATCACGCGTCTCGGTCGAAACAATGTTGATATCACGCCCAGCGTTGATCGTTGTATCGCCACCGCTCTTAAGTAAGCTACCGCTGTTGGTAACATCGCGCCCGGCGTTAATGGTGAGTGAGTTTGCGGCTTCAATACGTGCCGAATCACCGTAGTAATTACGATTGCCCGTGCCAAAGCCGGTGAGGCTACGTTCATTGACGACATCACCTTTCGTCGCAGTCAGTGTTACGTCGCGCCCAGCGATCACACCGCCGGACTGGTTGACGATATTGTTGCCTGCCAACAGGTCCAAGCGGTTGCCTGCCTCAATCCGGCCACTGTTGACCATGTCATTGCCCGCGGTCGCCGAAAGATTGTTACTGGCACGCAAGGTGCCTGCGTTGATGAGGTCCTTACCGGCGATCAAGCTGACGTCCTGGCCAGCAATCAATGCACCGTTCGACGTCAGGCGCTGATCGGCATTGGCTAAATAAAGCACCGGTACCAGGACTTTCTCGCCAGCCACCTCATGCTCTTCCAGCCAAACGATGTCATGCGTCAGTGCTGCAACCTGCGCGCCGGTCAACGACACACCCACTGATAGATCCAGGCTTTGTTTGCTGCGGATGGCGTTATCCATCAGGTGTCGGAACAGTGCATCGTCCGAGGTCTGGCCGTCGAGGAAGCGCTGACCGGTACGGGCGACCACAGCTTGCTGAATCAGGCGCTGTTCATACAGGCCGTCTCCGAGGCGCTTGGCGCTCTCGTCAGGGTTGTAGCCGAGGCCGGCAAGCAGGTAGTCCGAACTCATGAATTGCTTCAGGTCGGTCAGTGCGGGGTTGGTTTCGATCAGGTATTTATGTGGTTGGGAGGCGACGCTGCTGTTGGGCAAACCTTGGACGCGATTAATGGGTTTCGCTGCGCCAGGTTGAGTGATGCCTGGTGCCAGTGGGGTAAGTACTGGAATGTTGATAGTGGCGCCGGCATTGGACGCGATGGAGTTATCACGCGCTCCGTTCGTATCACGTGCTGCCGGTGTCAATACAGGCAATTCGAGGTCCGGACGCGAAACCTGCGTGTGTGTCGCATCACCGTGGCTGATTTCAATACCAGTGGTACGGCCGGGCGGCAATGCACCGCTATCGGTATTGCCGGCGACGCTAATCGTACTGGCACTGCCACTGACGGCCACGGCTTCGCGGGCAGTCAGCGCGACTTGATGGACACCTGCTGCTTGCGCGGCATTACTGACCTGGAGGGTCCGGCCGGAGACGCCGGGCGATGGTTGCTGGCGCTGCACCAAGCCTACGTTGGCGCCGCCCAGTGTCCAGCTCTGCGAGCCAGTGTCGCCACTGCTCACCTGCCCAGTGTTCGCAGCTTGTTCATTCAAGCGAAACAAGCCGTTTTTGCCGGTAGGCAAGGTGAAACCTGGCAGGGCCACCGGGTTGACTTGCTGCAGGGCGAGACCGGGTGGCAGTTCGCGGTTGATCGTAACCATCACCGCCGTGTTCCCGGTGACCTGGGTAGCGCCCACACGGGATGCATTACCGGTGACCGCTACGTTTGGACGTACCACGCTGTTGGTCAGGTTTTGTGTTGCGTTGATACTGACGGTACCGCCGGCTTGAACCACCGCACCCGCCGCAGTTGTGGAACCGATGGTGGTGCTGTTGAACGGACGGGCACTGACCATTTCCCAAGGCCCATCTGCCGCACCTATGCTCGGGTCAACATATAGGGAGGCTTTGACGTTCAGTGGACCGTACTGTGTGTTGCCTGGGTCCTCGCGGCCATTACGTCGATTGATCACTCGGACAACAGACTCGGTACCATTGCTGGTCCACACGTGAATATTGGGTGCGCGCGGATTGTAGGATGGGTCATGGCCACGGTTGTAGTTCATCACCGTCTGCATGAAACGCGAGAGATCGTAAGGGTTTACATCCCCAAAACTGTAGGAGCGACGTAGGCTGTACTCACCAACGGACGTGCCTTCGCTGGTAAAGTTCTGCAGGGCAAAGTTGATGTTGCCACCTGCCGTGAGCGTTGAGTTCTTGTTGCTCAGATCCCCGCCTGTGACCGTAAAGTTTCGCCCAGCCGTCATGCTCGCTGCTGCCGAGTCTTCTTCGATCTGCGATTTGAAATTCTGGGCCCACACCAGATAGCTGTCGACAGAGCGATTGGTGTCTATGTACGAACAACTACTGCACTGCAACCCGATGTAACTGGAGACCAGCCCACCCGTGGTCTTGAACACATCCTTACGGTTCTCAATGAACGCCGCCGCCAGGTTCAGGTCTGCGCCACTCTCGATCGTCGCCGAAATATTGTTGATCGACGTGCTCTGCCCGTTGTTGTCATCCTTGGCAATGCTCACATTCCCCAGGCCGTAAACATCGGCAAATCGATTGGTGAACGTATCGGTGCGCAGCGCCATGTCGCCGCCGCTAAAAATCAGGCCGTTCTGGTTCAACAAAGCAGGTGTGGTCAGGCGCAGGTTTGCGTTGCTGCCCAGCGTGCCGCTGTTATTGATCGCGCCTGCGGATACATTCAGGTCCGTAGCCGAGGTGATCCGCCCTTCATTCGCCAGCGTCCCGCCCACAGCGATGCGGCTATTGCCGCCACCGGCGATGCTCGCGAGTTGCCCCACAGTCATTTGTTCAGCCGTGAGGTCCAGCGCCCCTACACTGCTGACTCTACCGCCGCCCTCATAACCCCCCGTCAGTTGCAGCGCCAGGCTGCCATCACTGGCGATCAGGCCATTGTTGATCCACTGACCGCCCTTGCCTTCCAGGCGTGAAGACGCCAGCAACTGCCCGGTTTCAGTCTGAGTGAAAGTGCCGACATTCACATTGAGGCGTCCTGCCTGGATGACGCTGCTGTTGGTCCAGGTGTCGGCATTCAGGGTCAGGCCGCCACGGGTAACGATGCTGCCACCGGCCCCCGTAACATTGGGCAGGGAGATATCAAAATCGCCCTCGCCGGTATGCAGGAGTTGGCCGCCGGTGTTCTGGAAGGTCGTGGCTGCCAGGCCCAGGTTGGTGTTGGCGGTTTCGACCACGCCGTTGCGGTTATCGAACAGGTTACCGATCTGGAACTGCGTCTTGCCCACGCTCGCCAAGGCACGCAGCTTGCCGCCCTGGTTGACCAGGTCATTAGCCTGCAGAGTCAGCGTCTCATCGCTTTCGATAATCCCCGAATGGTTGCTCAGTTGCCCACTGAGGCCGAGGTCGATGCGCTTGGCGGAGATTTGCCCGAAGCTGTTATCCAACGAGATGCCGCGGGTTTGCAACGCGCCCTTGGCATACACCCCGCCATAGGCGTTAAGCAATTGATTGGCAGTGATAACGGCATCGCCGTCCTGGGCGGCGATGCGACCTTGCTGGTTATCGACGGTAAGCGCTGTCAGGTTCACGCGCTGGCCTTGCACTACCCCGCCTTTGCTTTGCCCAACGCCATTGAGCAGACTGTCGCTCAATGTGGCATCCACTCCCCCGGCCACGCTGGCCACACTACCGCCCTGGTTGTTAAGGGTGCTGGCCTTGATCACGGTGTCGCCAGTTTGCGCGAGGAGCTTGCCGCCCTGGTTATCGATATCGCCGCTGACGTCGAGGCTTAAACCGCTCTGGCCCTGCACGACGCCGCTAACGTTTGAGAGCCCTGCGGACTTGATTTGCAGGTCGGCTTCCTGGCTGTAGATCAGGCCGTTGGCGTCGTTTAGCAGGATGCCGGTGGTGGTGATCGCCACACGACCTTTACCGGCGACAGTGCCGAGCTGGCTGTTGTCCAGGCCGCCAGCCAGTAAGGTCAGCAACCCTTGGCTGGCGATCTGGCCGCCCTGGTTGTTGATCTGTATCGCGCGCTGTAGCAACAGCGGGCCTGCGCTGGCCAGTTTGCCGTTGGTGTTGGTCAGGGAACCGAGCAGGTTGAGGGTCAAGCGGTCGTTGCCGGCGACGGTGCCGCCGATGTTGTTGAGGTCTGTGGCGGTGATGGCCAGGGCCTTTTGCGCGCTGACTGTACCGCCCTGGTTGTCCAGCGTGACCGCCTGCAGCTCGAGTTCGGCGCCGCTGTCGATCAGGCCGGCGTTGCCGTTGCTCAACTGGCCGGTGACGGTCAGGCTTTGCCCCGCGCCACTTGAGAGGATACCGCCGCTGTTGTCGAGACTGGCGGCACTGAGGTCCAGCCGTCCCTGACTGGCCACCGCTCCGGCAGCGGTATTGAGCAGAGCGCCGGTAAGACGCACGTCCACCGCGCCGTTGCGGCTGGAAAGCGTGCCGTTGTGGCGGTTGTCGAGACTGTCGCCACTAACACTCAATCCCTGCCAGCCGGACAACAGTCCATTCTGGTTGAGCAGCGTGCTTGCGTTGACAGAGAGCACTTGGCTGCTGATCAACTTACCACCGCTGTTATCCAGGCTATTGAGGTCAAGCGTCAGGTTTTGCTGGGTGGAGAGTTCGCCATTCTGGTTATTGATGGCGTGCACACGGTTCAGTGCCAGTGCGCCCTTGGCGGAGATCAGCCCGTTGCGGTTATCCAGTTCAGCGCCGTTCAAATCGAGGGTCACGCCCTGCGCACCGACGATTTGACCGCTGCCCAGCGTCAAGCCGCTGAGCTTCAAGTCCATCGAGCCCTTGGCGGACACCTCACCGCCGCTGCCAGTGCTGAGGTTGCCTGTCGCGATATCGAGGGAGCCTTGGCTGTTGACCAAACCCATGGCGGTGTTATCCAGCGCCATCGCGTTGAGGATTACGCGGCTACCGCCCAACAGATTGCCGCCTTGGTTATTCAGCAGACCGTCGCTGGTCAGTTGCAGCTCGCTTCGACCGGTCAATGTACCGCCTTGGTTATCAATGGAACCTGCGTGCACCTTGAGATTGGTGGCGCCGACCAGGCCCTTGATGTTGGCCATGGCCTGGTTGATTCGCAGTGTCAGGTCCTGGTTGCTCAGCAGCTTGCCATTGCTGTTATCCAGGCTTTGTGCAGCCAGGGTGAAGGCTTGGTCACTGGAGATTTCACCGCCCTGGTTATCGACGGTGGTGAGGTTTTTCAGCAGTAGCGGACCACTGGTGTTTATCAACCCGCCACGGTTGTTCAGTTGACCGTTGCCCAGGTCCAGGCTCAACCCGGCCTGGCTGAAGAGCTTGCCGGCCTGCTGGTCGAGGCCAGTCACCGTAGCGTTCAGTGCCTTGGCACTACCAATGCTGCCACCGTTGTTTACCTGGCCAGCGACCAGGGTCAAGGTATCACCGCTGTTAAGGCGACCGGCCTGGTTGTTCAGGGCGCCGGTGGTAACCGAGACCGGACCTTTGCCGCTGAGGGTGCCCTGTTGATTGCCCAGGTTGGCGCTGCGCAACACCAAGTTAGCGTCAGTGACCAGTTCGCCGCCCTGGTTGTTCAGGTTATCGCTGACAACCACCTTCAGGCCTTGCGCGCTGGAGAGACTGCCCTTGGTGTTATCGAGGCTGCGTGCCTTGACGTCCAGTGTGCCTTCACTGCTCAGCAGGCCCTGGTTGTTGGTGAGGTCACCTGCCAGGTCCACCACCAAAGGTTGCTGGCTGAGCAACTTGCCACCGCTGTTGTCCAGCGTTGTTCCCGTCAGTGTCAGGCGCTGGCCATTCAATTGACCGCGCGCACGGTTGAGTACGTTATCCACCGCCACGCTCAAGCCTGCGGCTGCGAACACCTGTCCGCCGTCGCTGTTGTCCAGACGTTGGCCAGTGATGCTCAGGTCGGCGTTGCTGGTCAGCTCACCGGTACGGTTATCGACGTCGCCCACGTCCAGCTTCAGCGCTTTTGTCGCGCCTACCAGGCCATTGCGGTTGTCGAGATTGACACCCGTAATCGTCAGGGTGTCAGTGCTGATCAACTGACCTTTCTGGTTGTCGATGCGATTGGCGTTGACAGTGACCTTGGCCTTACCCGCCATTTCGCCCGCGCGGTTGTCCAGTTTTGCGGCGGTCAGCAGAACGGCACCGTCGCCAATCAGGCTGCCGCGCTGGTTGTCGATCAGGCCGTCAGCGCTGATCTCCAGGCCACCACGGCTGCTGACCAGGCCGTCGGTGTTGTCCAGGCTGGCGCTATGCACATCGAGGCCGACCGCACTGATGCTGCCTTTGGCGTTGGCCAAGGCTTGTTCGATGCGCAGGTTCAGGGCCTGGTTGCTGATCAACTTGCCGTCGCTGTTATCAACGCTGCGTGCCGCGAGGGTGAAGGCGTTCTGGCTGGAGATTTCACCGTTGCGGTTGTTCACGTTGCCGAGGTTTTTCAACACCAGGAGCGGTGCGTTGATCACCCCAGCGTTGGTCAGCTCTCCGTGATTCATGTCCAGGTTCATCTGGCTGCTGCTAAACAGTTCGCCGCCGCTTGCCTGGGTCAGGCTTGCAAGGTTTGCATTCAGCACGCCAGTACTGGCGATGCGGCCGCCGTTGTTAAGGTCAGTAGCTTGAATATCGAGGCTGTTGGCACTGATCACACGACCGCCAAGGCTGTTGTTGAATTGCCCGGTCGCCAGGGTGGCAGCACCCTGGCTTTTCACCAGGCCTTGCTCACTGTTATTCAAGCCAGTGCTGGAAAGATTGAGCGCCTGTGCAGACTCCACCATGCCGCCCACGTTGAGCAGCTCACCGTCGCTGGCAAGGGTCAGATCGCCGGCACTGGAAAGGCTGCCAGCGCTGTTATCCACGCGATGTGCGTGCAGTTGCAGGCCGCCTTCGCTGCTGATCTTGCCGCGTGTGTTGTCCAGCCCAGCCGACAGTTGCACCGCCAGCGAGCGCTGACCGGCCAGCGTACCTTCGGTATTGTCCAGGCTCGAAGCCTTGAGGTTTACATCCTGGGCAAACACCAAGCCTTTGGCCCGGTTGATCACCTCGGCCATCGTCAGCTCCAGGGCGGTGCCGGCCAATACCTTGCCGCCGCTATTGTCCAGGTGCTGGCCGCTGATCTGCGTCTTGAGTTGACCGGAGATTTCCCCGATGCGGTTATCCACACGGTCGACAGTGAGTTTCAGCGCTTTTGTCGCGCCTACCAGCCCGCCGTTACGGTTATCCAAGTCATTGCCGCTGAGGCTCAGGTTGCCCTGGGCGACGAATTCGCCACCCTGCTGCTTCAGCACGCCGATCGAGGCCTCGAGATCAGCCTGGCTGGCGATACGGCCCTTGGTGTTGTCCGCGACGTCCAGTGTCAGACGTAACGGCCCAACGGCATTGACCAGACCGCCGTTGTTATTCAGGGATTGCCCGTTAAGGGTTTGTGCCTGCTTGCTGCTCAGCACACCACCGCGGTTGTCGAAGCTGCCCGCCTGAAGGGTCATATCGCCCTTGGACAACACGCGGCCCTTGGCCTGATTGTCCACAAGCCCCTCCACCTGCACCGTGACGCTGCCATCGCTGACCAGGCTGCCGGACTGACTGTTGTCGAGACTGGACGCAGTCACCAGCAGACGTTGACCGGCGCCGAGCGTACCGCCTTGGTTAACCAACGCGGCTCGGGTGGTCAGGGAAAGACTGACGTCACTCAAGACATGCCCACTGCGGTTATTCAACGTCATGGCGTCAATCACGCTGGTGCCAGCACTCGACACTTCGCCGTCGGCATTCAGCCATTCACCGGCCACGGCCAGGGTCAGGTCTTTTGAACTGTTGAGCACGCCTTGCGTATTGTCCAAGCGCGCTGCCTGAGCACTCAGCCCGGCTGCAGCAATCACGCCCTTGATATTGACCAGAGCCTGGTCAATGGTGAGGGTCAGGGCTTGATCGCTGAGCAGTTTGCCTTCGCTGTTGTCCAGGCTTTGTGCAGCCAGGGAGAACGCGTGTTCGCTGGAGATTTCGCCTTGCTGGTTGGCAACCGTGGAAAGGTTTTTGAGTACCAACGCACCGGGGGTGTTGATCAGGCCAGCGGCGTTGTGGAGTGCGCCATGGTTCATGTCCAGGGTCAGGCTCGCCTCACTGCGCAGCGCGCCGTGCTGATTCAACAGTGGACCATTGAGTACTATGTTCAGGTTGCGCTTGGCGTAGACGCTGCCCTTGAGCTGGTTGTTCAGACGGTCGAGGTTCAGTTGCACATCGCCGTTGGCGAGTACCTTGCCACCGGCACTGTTATCCAGCTGACTGCCGTTGAGCACAATGTCCGTGACGCTGGACAATTCACCGGCGCGGTTGTCGAGGCTGTCGCCCCCCAAAGTCATGGTTTTGCCGGAGTTGATCAAACCGCTGCGGTTGTCGAGTTGGCCGAGGGAAAGCGCCAGCTCACTCTTGGCGGTGATGCGGCCTTTGTTCTGGTTATCGAGACTGGCGGCCCTCAACTGCAACAGGCCGGCGGAAGCAAACAGCCCGGCCTGGTTGACCAACTGACCGGAGATCAACGCCTTCAGGGTGCCGTCACTGGTGAACATGCCACCGGTGTTGTCGAGGCTGGCAGCACTCAGGTCCGATGCCTGCCCGGCGACCATACGCCCGTTGCGGTTGCTGATCAGGCCTGTGTGATCAAGGGTCAGGCGCTTGTCGCCCTGGATCAAACCGTTACCGTTATCGAGTGAGGCACCGGTCAGTAAGGTGTTAGCGCCGAGGATCTCGCCCTGGCGGTTGACCAGGCTTGTGGTGACACGTGCAGTCAGGTCATCGCGCGCACTGAGTTTGCCTTCGGTGTTGTTCAGGCTATTGGCTTGCAGGTCCAACCCGGTCGCGGCGACCAGGCCCTTGGTGTTGTCCAGCGCTTGAGCAATACGTACCAGCAACCCTTGCTCACTGAGCAGTTTGCCGTTGCGGTTATCTAGGCGGTCAGCCTTGAAAACCAGCGCCTGGGCACTGGAGATTTCGCCGCCTCGGTTATCCACACTGGTCAGGTTATTGAGTAGCAATGCACCTGGTGCATGGATCAAACCGCCCTGGTTGTTCAGGTGGCCGCCATTCAGGTCGAGGCTGACATCACCGCCTGCGAAAATCCGACCGTCGTCGTGCTGGTCCAGTCCGCTGACGCTGGCATTAAGCGTCTGGCCGCTGGTGATACGGCCGCCTTGACTGTTGTCGACCTCACCGGCTTTAAAATCCAGGCTGACGTTACCGCGCATAGCGCCGTGCTGATTGTTCACCGGCCCAGTCAACTGCAGATTGAGATGGTTGGCGACGATCGTGCCATGACGGTTATCGAGGCTGGCCAGTTTCACGCGCGCGTCACCTTTGGCGGCGAACAAACCGGTCTGGTTGAGCAGTTGACCAGCGATCACTGTGGTCAGTGCGTCGTCACTGATTAGCTTGCCAGCGGTGTTGTCGAGCGTGTTGCTGACAACATCAAGGCGCTTACCCGCAGCGATGTTTCCGCGAAGGTTGCTGATAGCGCTGCCCTTGATCGACAGAGCGTTATCACCCTGAATCTGACCGTCATCGTTAGCAAGAGAGCCCACGGCCAACGTGACGTCAGTCGCCAGCAGTTGACCCTTTTGATTTAGCAGTTGGTCGGCGGTGACCCCTAGACTTCCTGCGCTAAGGATCCGGCCCTGGTTCTGGTTGTCCAGGTTTGTCGCGTTCAGTTGCGCATCGCGCTGAGCGCTCAACGTGCCGCCTTGGTTGGCCAGCTCACCCGCGTTGATGATCAGGTCACGGCTGGCGATCACCGTTTTGCCGCTGTTGTCGATGCTATTTGCTTTTAAGCGCACATCGCCTTGGGCATTGCGGCTGTTATCCGCATTGACGCCCGCTTCGATGATCCCGTTGTTGGTCAACCGCCCAGCAGCGTCCAGTGTGATGCTGTCCTTGGCCGCCAGGGTTTGCTGATTGGTCAGTGCGCCTTGGGTGGTCACCGACAAGGCAGTACCGGCATACACGGCGCCCTTGGCCTCTACGCTGGTTGCTTTGACCGCCACTGCCGTACCGGCCGAGGTCTGGCCCATGACCACATTGCCCGCTGCATCAATCTGGATATCACCACCGGCGACCATGTCCCCGGACAGTTTCACCCCTACGCCGGCCTCGGTCCCCACCAACCTGACCGCCCCCACATACATGCCGCCCAGCGCCGACGAGTCAATCGCCAGATCCGGTGCCTTGCTGCCGTCCGCCGCACGCGCCGTCGCATTCAACGTGCGCGCGTCCACATCGTTGCGCCCCGCCACGATGGTGAGCTTTTTAGCCTGGATCTGCGCATTGATGGTGGTGGCGCGGGTGATGATTTCGAACTGATCGACGTTACTGGCGTTCAGGCCGGTGCCTTCGATGGCGACGTTGCCCTGATCCACTTGGTAGCGGCTGATCTGGCCGTTTTCGATGACCGCCTTGCCCGTGGTGAGGGTGGCTTGAGGGGTGTTGATAAAGCCGCAACCGTTGCAGCTGATGCCATAGGGGTTGGCCACAATCACATGGGCCGACTGCCCCGCCACTTCGGTGTAGCCACGCAATTGGCTGGGGCTGCCGCCATTCACCTCGTTGAGGATGACACTGGCGGCGCTGCCATTGAAGTTTGGGTTACCCACGATGATGCCACCCAGTTGGGTGGACTGGGTCCGGCTGGTCGCGTTATTGAGAATGACCCCGTTGGCGCCGACGTTGTAGTCGTGGAATTGGTTGTGCGATAGCCCGTTAGCGTTGGGCGCAGCGATGTTGACGATCGGAACGCCGTTACCCGCCTGCCCAAGGCTCGTACCCGGTCCGCTCACGGCAATGCCGTCCGCCTGAGCCAGCAGGGGCTGCCAGAACATGGCGTTCGCCAGTACCAACGCCAACCCGCGCTTGGGCAAGCCCAGGAAGGTAGAACGGCTTTTCAAGGCAGCAGAAGGTTGGCGCGCAAGAAAGGCGAACTGGCAAACGTCCATGTCATGTCCCGATGCCCAAAGGGCGGTAAAAAATTAAAGGAAGAAATCCATACGGAAGTAGATCGGCGCTTCACGTTCAGTGATCGGCCCCGGTCGTTCCAAAGAGTGTGCAAAGGTCACTGTGGCCGCGACGTTCTTGCCGCGTGCAAACAGTTCCAGGGAATTGCTGGTCATGCGCCCATGCTGTTCGGCGTTGTAGCGACCGTGGCGGATCACGCCCTGGTCGTAGCCGAGGCTGGTGCCGTATTCGCTGAACACCGGCTGCATCCAGGCCCAGGTCACCGGGCGGCTCCAGCGCAAATCGTTGCGCCAGTAGCCGCCGCTGTCGCCGGACAGGCTTTGATCCTTGTAGCCGCGAATCGAGGACTGCCCACCCAGGCTCATGCGTTGCGGGCTGAACAGCACGTCTTCGCTGCGTTGGCCGGTCATCAGGCTGCTGAAGCTGAATGACTCGCCCCACAACTTGAACGGGTACAGGTAGCTCACTGTCGCGGTGTATTTGCGGTAGCGCGCATCCGCCTGGCCGGGCCGTGGGTTGTGGTTTGCCTGGGCGTCGAAGGCGCCGATGCCGTCCTGCATGCCCAGGTCGATGTTGAGGAACGAGCCGCCAATGCGCCGGCCATGGTTAATGCCAAATTGCGCTTCGCTGAGGCGGTTGCTGCTCAGGGCGAGCTTGCTGTCCTCGATGAAGTTGTTGGTGCGCAGGTAGGCCACGCCGGTGCTCAAAGAAGTCTTGCTCAGGGCGTCGCGGTGGACGACCCGCTCCAAGCGCAACTGGTGGCTCTGGCTGTCACCGGACTGCTTGAAGTTGAAGCCGCTGGCCTGGGCCAGGGAGCGGTATTCAGTCTCGCTGTAGCTGTAATTGAGGTTCCACCAGCCAAACGGCAGGTTGTAGTTGAGCATCGAGTTGCGCGAGGTCTTCTGGTGGTCGCTGACGGCATCGTGGCCGCCGCGCAGGGACAGTTGGTCGGCAAGGCCGAGAGGGTTATCCCAATCCAGGCTGGCGCCCCACTGCTGCTCGCCAGTGGCGCGCTGGCCGCCGTTGTGACGCGACAGGCCGACGCGCCAGGGTTTCTGCGGGGTGTTTTTGACCAGCACTTCGCTGCCGCCTACTTCTTTGCCAGGAGCCAACTCCATCTGGGCCTGGTTCGAGGGCAGACGATTCAGTTGATCCACCATCTGCTCGATTTCACGCAGGTTGAGCAATTCACCCTTTTTGCCTGGAAAACTCATCGCGAGTTGCCGGTCGGTGATGCCGCTGCCCTGCTCGCCCTTCAATCCTTCGAGCCTGCCTTCGACTACCTGGATCTTGAGCACGCCGCTGGAGAGGTCTTGTTGCGGCAGGTAGGCACGGCTGGTGACCAGTCCTTTGGCCAGGTAGTGGTCGGTGATGACCTTGAGCACCTCATTGAGTTGCGGTACCCCCAGGCATTGCCCGATGTAGGGCTGGATCAGCGCGTTGCGTTCGCGTTCAGACAGCGCGTCGGCACCGGTGAGTTCGATGGCCTTGATGGCGAAGCAGCGGGTGTCAGCAGGCGCTGTCGGTTTGGCAGGAGCGACGGCTTTGCCGGGCAGGTCCTTGAGTTCGTCGAGGCGGCGTTGTTGCTCTTGAAGCAGACGATCCTGGCGATCACGGATCAGATCAGTGACGCCCGGGGTGCTCTGCGGGGTCGCGCCTTGGGCCGTCCCGGCGAAGCCCAGGCAAAAACAAGCGGACAGCAGGCCGAGCCTGGTCCGGCGTACCAAACGCCACATTTCTAGATCCCTCTATATGGCGTAGTGCCATCAATGAGCGGCGATCTTAAGATGGCGATATAGTGGCGTCAATTAAATGTACAACTTTGTACCACTACCGACTCCAAGAGAATGGGTATTGCCGGCCTTGGGTGGGCCGACTGCTGCCTCTCACAACATCGGCCCTAAGCGGTCGCTCGCCGGTTAACGACGGACCATCGATTCGCCCAGACGTGTCAGAGCTGCACGTAGTTCTCGGTCATTACCTCCGAGCGCATTGCTGGCGATGGCTGCGTTTCTTAACAGGATCGACGCCGCATGTTCGATGTGTTCCTTGAGCAGACGGTCGGACGGACCGGACAAGGTCAGCGCCCCTTTCAACTCATGGCCCATGGCAAACACCGGCACTGATACGGCGGTAGTTTCCGGGTCCCGCTCGCCGAAGGAACAGGCCCAGAAGCGTTCGCGGACCTCGGTCAATGCAGGCTCCGCATCGCGGGAAAAGGCCCGAAGGATCTTACCTGACGCTCCGGCCTGCAACGGAAAGCGCGCGCCTTCCAGCACCGAAACCCGCACCGCACGCTTGGGCTCGACCCGAAACAACACGACGCGGCTGCCGTTTTCCAGCACGTAGAACGAAGAGGTTTCACCGCTTTCCTCAGTGATCGATTCCAGCAAGGGGTGAATCACGTCGCGCAGTCGGAACGAGCTCTGGTACAGCTGCGACAACCGCAGAGGCTCAGGGCCGACCGAGTAACGACCATCGGTGAGGCGACGGACGAACCCGGCTTTTTCCAGCGAGGCGATCAGGCGCAGGATGGTGCTTTTGTACAACCCCGTCCGCCGCGCGATTTCGGCCAGGGCCAGACAGTCCTGCTCGATGCTGAAGGCCGACAAAATGGCAAATGCGCGGTCGACGGCAGCCACGCCGCCTTCAGCATTGGCGGCCTGGTCGGAAAGGTTTTTTTCAGATTCGGTAGTCATAGACACTCATTGTCGATTCGTCGCTCGTAGGCGGCGGATGATTCGCAAACCACCCCGCCAACCCGCAAGACAATATCAGAGCCGCCCGATCCCTTCTGAAAAAAGTGCAGCCGCTGCTCACTACTCGCGCAGGAAGAAGCGAAGCGAGACGACCATTGCTGCGGCAACGAACATGATGCAGCCCATGACCATAAGACCTGCGGTGAACGACCCGGTGTAGTCCTTCAAAAAGCCCATCAGGTAAGGCCCGACAAACCCGCCAAACGCGCCAATGGAATTGATCAGTGCGATTCCACCCGCTGCGGCTTGCCCGCGCAGGAACTTGCCCGGCAAAGTGTAGAAAATCGTCTTGCCGGCGATCGTGCCGATCAGCGCTAAAGTAATCCCTGCCAGTGCCGGAACCAGCGCGTCCATTCGCAGCGCCAGGATTAACGCAAAGCCTGCCAGCAGCATGGCCACGGTCAGGTTGAAAATGCCTTTGCCGGTACGGTCCACATGTTTGGCCCAGATCAGTAGCGCTACAGTGGCAAAGAAGTACGGAATGGCCGCAACCCAGCCGATCATGCTGACTTCGACACCATGGGCCTTGAGCATCTGCGGCAACCAGATACCGATGCCGTAAGAGCCCAGGGTGAAGCTGAAGGTGATCGAGCTGAGAATCCACACGCGTGGGTCTTTGAGTGCGGCCTTGAAGCCATGGCTGTGCTGACCTTTGCTCTGCTCTTCGGCGAGCATGCCGGTCAGCACATGGCGTTCTTCGGCGGTCAGCCATTTGGCCTCGGCCGGGTGGTTAGTCAGCACCTTCAAGGTAATCAAACCGAGGATGCACGCTGGCACCCCTTCGATGAGAAACATCCATTGCCAACCCGCAAGCCCGAGCAAACCGTGCATCTGCAACAGCCAGATCGACAGCGGCCCACCCACCAGAAACGAGATCGGCGTGGCCACGGTAAACCAGGCCAACACCCGCGTGCGGTATTGCGCGGGGAACCACAGGGTAAGGAAGAAAATCACGCCGGGAAAGAAGCCGGCTTCAGCGATGCCGAGGATCAAGCGCACAATATAGAAGCTGTACGGCCCGACGATCATCGCGGTGGCGGCAGCGGCCAGGCCCCAAGTGATCATGATCCGCGCCATCCACAGGCGGGCGCCGAAACGGTACATCGCCAGATTGCTCGGCACTTCGCACAGGCAGTAGCCGAAGAACATGATGCCCGCGCCAAGGCCGAACTGCGTGGCGGTCAGGCCCAACTGCTCGGTCATCTGCAACGCGGCGTAGCCGACGCTGGTGCGGTCCAGGTAATTGAAGAAATACGCCAGCGCGAGCAAGGGGATCAAGCGCCAGGCGGCCTTGTGCAGGACGCGGGTCTGCTCGGCATCCAGGGAGCGCACGCTGCTGATATCGCTGCTGTGCGGGGGTGTCGTGACGATGGCCATGACGGGTTTCCTCAGCATTTATTTTTATAAGGCTGACGGCGGGAATGTCCGTCAGCTACAGGAATCAGGAATCCCTTCCAGCGGTATCAGCGAACGATGCCACGCCCGCGCAACGCTTCGATGTCACCCGACGCGTAGCCCATTTCTTCGAGCAGCTCGGCAGAGTGACTGCCCATTTGCGGCACATTGAGGCGGGTATTGAAGCGACGACCATTCATCTCGAACGGCAGCATTGGCACCTTGACCGCGTCGCCATTCTCCAGCGTCAGATGGGCCAGCCCACCCGACTCGTTCAGGTGCCGGTCGTCGAACAGGTCCTGCGGCCGCTGGATCGGCGAAAACGGCAGGCCCGTCTGCTCGCACAGGTCCATGACCTCCTGCTTGCTCATTTGCGCCAGACGCTCGCGGACCTGCGGCAGAATCCTCGCCCGGGCCTGCACGCGCTGGGTGTTTTTCGCCAGTCCAGGGTCGCGCCCCAGCTCTGTAAAGCCAAAACCCTGGCAGAAATTGACCCACTGGCTGTCGCTCACCACGCCCATGAACACCTGCTCATCGCCCAGGGTATTGAACACGTCGTAGATCGCCCAGGCTGACAAACGACTGGGCATCGGCGCGGCAGGCTTGCCAGTGGTTGCCATCTGCATCATGTGTTGCCCCACCAGAAACGCTGAGTTCTCGAACAGCCCGGTCTGCACGAACTGCCCTTCCCCGGTGTTTTTGCGTTGCCACAGCGCCGCCAGAATCGAGATGGCGCTGAACATGCCGCCCATTACGTCATTGACCGAGGCACCGGCGCGTAGCGGGCGGCCTTCGGGACCCGTCATGTAGGCCAGGCCCGTCATCATCTGCACCACCTCGTCCAGCGCAGTGCGATGTTCATACGGCCCCGGCAGAAAGCCTTTCATCGAGCTGTAGATGATGTCCGGCTTGATCGCCTTGACCTGCTCGTAGCCCAGGCCGAGCTTGTCCATGGCGCCGGGACGAAAGTTCTCGGTGACCACATCGGCGCTTTCGATCAGCTTGCGCACCGCGGCCATGCCTTCCTCGGTCTTGATGTCGACCGCGAAGCTTTTCTTGTTGCGGTTGTAGGTCATCCAGTAGCCAGCGCCGGAGCCGGTCAGGCGACGCGTGTTGTCACCCTCGGGCGTCGGCTCGACCTTGATCACTTCAGCGCCGAGGTCCGCCAGCACCAGCCCACAGGTCGGGCCCATGACCATGTGCACGAACTCGACCACACGCACGCCTGCCAGCGGCAGCGCCTGAAGGTTCCGATTGAGCAGGCTCATCGCGCACCTCCGGCGTAATGGAAATTCTTGCCGACGCCTGCGTCAGGGATGAAGCCATACAGCGGCTCTCCTGGCAGGCCCTGTTTCAGCCAGGCGCGAGCGGCCACCAGCTTGTCGATGTCCACGCCGGTGCGCAGGCCCATGGACTCGAGCAGGTAGACCAGATCCTCGGTCACGATATTGCCCGACGCCCCCGGCGCATACGGGCAACCGCCGATACCGCCCTGAGAGGCATCGATGGTGGTGACGCCAACGTCCAGCGCCGCGACCACATTGGCCAGGCCCTGCCCACGGGTATTGTGAAAATGCGCGCTGCCGGCCTTGCTGCCGATCTCGTTGCGCAGACGGGTGAACACGCGACGCACCTGCGCCGGATTGGCGTACCCCACAGTGTCGGCGAGCCCGACTTCATCGACGCCCAGCTCGACCATCGTAAGGGCCATGCGCAGCACATCGTCCTCGGGCACCTCGCCCTGAATCGTGCAACCGAACACCGTCGACAGCCCGGCCTCGACCTCGACGTGCGGGAAGCGCTCGTTGCGCAGGGCCATCACCGTGCGCACTTCGTCGTAGACCTGTTGATGGGTCTTGCGGATGTTGGCCAGTGAATGGGGCTCGCTGACGGAAATGGGCAGGGTGATCTTTTGTACGCCCGCGTTGAACGCTGCCTCGGCGCCCTTGAGGTTCGGCACCAGCGCGGTAACGAATACGTCCGAACGCTGACGCATGTGTGCCACCAACTCGGCGGCATCGGCCATTTGCGGCAGCAGTCTGGGGGACACGAACGAGCCGACCTCGATCTCCTTCAAGCCTGCGTCGGCCAGGGCCGTCAGCCATTGAAGCTTGAGCGCAGTGGGCATGGTCGCGCTAATGCTTTGCAGGCCATCACGGGGGCCGACCTCGCTGATCAGGATGTCCAGGTTGTTATTAGAGTTCATCGCCGGGTCTCCGGGTGGTGGAATGCAATAGTTCTATCTGACAGAACACTGTTCTGAAATAATCATGAGCCGACAAAATCTCACTGTCAACGCCTCTCATCCCGAGCGATGCGCCAGGGCGCTCCCGAGAGCGTTGGGAGTGCCTGGTGATGAATGGCGAAATGAAAAACAGACAATCCCGGTGGGTTGACAGCTGAAAAAATAAAGTCGAACCTTGTTCTATCTGCAAACACAACGTTCTGTCAGATAGAACAAAAACAATAAGGCGAAAAGGTCTCGTCACCAGCAAGATCGGTGCTTTCCGTTCGCCCCCGTAGGAGCTGATCCTGTGAGCCTGTATGCCCCGCCTCGCGATTTGTCGACCCGCGTGTTCACCACGCTGCCCGAAGAATTCTGGAAAGACGGCGACTCCGACTGGGTACGCGCCAACAAACCAGGGCAGAAGGTCAAAAGCTTTCTCGAAGGGCCGTCCTTCGACCGGGACGGCAACCTGTACGTCACCGACATTCCCTACGGCCGCATCCTGCGCATCGACCCTCAAGGCCACTGGACGTTGATCGCCGAGTACGATGGCTGGCCCAACGGTTTGAAAATCCACCGCGACGGGCGGATTTTCATCGCCGATTACAAGCAAGGGATCCTGACGCTCGCTCCGCACACCGGCGCGGTGACGCCGTTCCTCACTCACAGTCGCAGCGAAGGCTTCAAGGGTGTCAACGACCTATTCTTCGATGCCGGCGGCAAGCTGTACTTCACCGATCAGGGCCAGACCGGGCAGCAGGACCCGACCGGTCGCGTCTACGCCTATGATCTGGAAAAGCAGACCCTCACGCGTCTGATCGACAACGGCCCGAGCCCCAACGGCCTTGTCATGGACCTCGCGCAGAACGCGCTCTTCGTGGCGATGACTCGGGGCAACGCTGTCTGGCGCCTGCCGATCCAACGCGACGGCGGCACCAGCAAGGCGGGCATTTTCACCGCCATGGCCGGGGGCGTCAGTGGCGCCGACGGCATGGCGCTGGACAGCGAAGGCAATCTGTATGTGTGCGATGCCGGTAACGGCTGCGTCTGGGTGTTCGACCCTCACGCCGTGCCGCTGTACCGCATTCGCTCGTGCACCCAAGGCCGCACCCTGACCAACCTGGCGTTCGGTGGCGAGGGCAATCGGCAAATGTTCATCACCGACTCTTCTACCGGTTCCATCCTGGTCGCCGACCTGCCCCATAGCGGCCAGCCGATGTTCTCGCACCACTAAACCCGCAACACGCTGAATCCTGTGTGCCTGCCGCACCGGCTTCGTTCGGCCCGAAGAACGCGAGCCGTCCCGCGCTCGCCCCCTACAAAACCAATAAAAGGGATGCCCATGTTGATCTTTCTGAGCTACGCCATGATCGTCTGCTTCATGTACCTGATCATGAGCAAGCGCCTTTCACCGCTGGTGGCGCTGCTGCTGGTGCCGATCCTCTTCGGTTGCCTCGGCGGTTTCGCCACGCAACTGGGCGGCATGATGTACGACGGCGTGAAGATGCTCGCTCCCACTGGCATCATGTTGACCTTCGCGATCCTGTATTTCTGCATGATGACCGACGCCGGTCTGTTCAACCCGCTGATCAAGGTGCTGTTGCGGCTGGTCAAGGGCGATCCGCGCAAGATCGTTGTCGGCACCGCCGTGCTGGGGTTGTGCGTCGGCCTGGACGGCGACGGCGCAACCACGTACATCATCGCCACAGCAGCTTTTTTGCCGCTGTATCGTCTGACCGGCATTCGTTTGCAGGTCATGGCCACCGTGTTACTGCTGGCCATCGGGGTGATGAACATCCTGCCGTGGGCCGGGCCGTTTTCGCGAGCGGCCAGTGCCATGCACGTCGACATCACCGAGCTGTTTTTACAGATGGTTCCCATCATGATTGCTGGCGGTGTATGGGTGATTTTTGCCGCCTGGTGGCTAGGTCGAATGGAATACCGCCGTTTGGGTATTGTCAGCGTCAGCGAAGACAAGGTGCTCGAAGGCTACGCACACGTTCGCCTGAGCGACCCGAAATTTCTGTTCAATGGGGTCCTGACGGTCGCCCTCATCAGCTCGATGATGCTCAGCCTGATGCCGCTGCCGATCCTGTTCATGGTCGCCTTCGGCCTGGGTTGCCTGATCAACTACCCGACGCTCAAACAGCAGAAGGAAGTCATCGGTCGGCACGCCGACAACGTGCTGGCCGTGACCCTGCTGATTTTTGCGGCGGGCATCTTCGTCGGCATCATGGGCGGCACCGGGATGATCAAGGCTATCTCCGATAACCTGATCGCCATCCTGCCAGAGCAGGCTGGCCACGGCATGTCAGTCATCACCGCGCTGCTCAGCATGCCGTTCACCTACGTCCTGACCAACGACGCGTTCTATTTTGGAGTGCTGCCCATCCTCGCCGAAACCGCTGCCCACTACGGCATCGGCCCCCACGAAATGGCCATCGCATCGTTGATCGGCCAGCCAGTGCACCTGCTCAGCCCGCTGGTGGCCTCCACTTACCTACTGTGCGGGCTGCTGGACATTGACTATGGCGATAACCAGCGGGTCTCGCTGAAGTGGACCTTCGGCACCGTGCTGGTGATGTTGATCGCGGCCATCGCAACTGGCGCGATCACCGTCATAAACTGAATGCTCAACAGGTTGATTTGCGGATCTGGATGTCAATGCAGTGAGGCAATTTCAACAACCCTGAACCGGCTCTACCGTACAACCGCTCAGGAATCGCGCTGAGTGCCCTGGCGCAGCGCATCAAGATGTTGTTGGGCCTGGGCGGCTTGGCAATAGGCGTTGAGGATGCCTGCGATCTGGTCGTCATCCAGGGTATGGCCCTCATGCATCAGGCCGGCGGATTGAATCAGGATCTGCGGCTGGGGTTTGTTCAGGGCCAGCGCCTGGTTGCCGAACAGCTGTCGCGTGGCGCGATGCACAGGCAGGGGCGCACCGGGTCGCAAAATCAGTTTCTGCACGGTCAGCCAGCCTTCCTCACTGACGCTGACGTCGGCAATTTCGACGAGATCGACCGGCGCACTCAAGGTGTCCACAAACAACTGGCGGCGGGTCAGGCGCATAAAGGCATGTTGCCCGGCGTTGCGGTGCTGCCAAGTGAGCAGTACGAACACCACGGCCATCACCGCGGCACACACGGCCAAGCCGTTGTAACCTCGGTGCAGCCCGAAGCCCAGCAAGCCCAGGGCAATCAGCAAAAACAGCGGACCGCGCACCTTGTAACGGCGCGAATTGGTGAATTCGGTCTGCTCGGGCACGCGATGGATGACCTGCTCGAGTTCGGCAATCGCACGCTCGCGCTGAGCTTCGCGGGAGTCGGCATATTCCTGACTGAGTGTGCTGGCGAGATCCGACAGCGGATCGGAGGGTTGGGTCATGGGTCATTCTCCTTGAGCGATTGATATAGGCGGTGATACAGGCAGCCCGACATCGGAGGACGATGCATGGGTGAGTTGGCTGAACCAGTGGCGGTCGTGCTCGGTAGGCACGCGAGTGGCCTGGGCCAGCAGGTCGTCATCCAGTCGCACGCCCAGTTGCTGCATGCGCAGTGCTGTCGGTGGGTGCGTATCGAACGGGTGCGCGATGGCATGGTCCAGCGCTGCCTTGTCCAAGCGCAGCGGTGTATGAAGCAGGTGGTCGGCAAGTGCCTGGATCAGGTTCGGGTGGCGCTCGGTGAGCAGCGTGTGGATCTCACCGTCGAGCGCGATAACGCGTAACAGTGCCTGGCAGAATAAGCGCTCGCCGCCGATGTTGCCGCCCACCCTATCTGCGACCAATTCCTGGGCGCGGCCCCAGTGGTGCACCGCCAGTTGAAAGTGGTGCAGGAAACGCTGCGTCATCCAGATTGCCGGGCGCTCGACCCACGCCGGGTCGGCATCCCCAGCGCTGATATACGAAAAGTGCAGGCACATCAGGCTGAAATGCGCCCCGATCTCGCTGCCCCGTTCGGTGTCGCGACTGCTGAAATGGCCCAGCTCATGGCCGATGATCGACGCCGCTTCGGCCTGGCTCAGGCTCGAGAGGTAGGTCAGCGGCAAGTAAAGGGTGCGCCCGCTGAGCACGTCACCGGCGGGTCGCAGCGCGACATCGACGCTGGTGACGAAAAACGCCTGGTCGATGCCCACCACGATATGGTCGGGCACCGGCGCGCCGGCCGTATTGGCCAGTTGCTCAACCCATGCCCATAAGGCCGGTGCCTTGGCGCGCCCCAGGGTTTGGCCCAGAAACGCCGAGGAAGGCCGGTCCAAGGCGTGCCATTGCCGGCGCAGCCGCTCAATCAACCGGCAGCCTGTCCAGAGCACGGTAATCACTGGCACCGCCACCAACAGCATGAACCAGCCGCCGGCCTTGAAGTGGCTCCAGCCCCAGCTCAGTTCATACAGCAGGCACAGCGCCAGCGCGCAGACCAGCAGCCCGGTGTAGGCCACCAACCAGTGGCCCAGAGCACGCCAGCAGAGGAACAGACGGCCGTAAAGAAAATCCTTGGATTGCCGCGCGCGCCATGCGTCCAGCCGCATCTTGAGCCATGTTGAGAGCCCGGCCACCAACGCGGCGATGGCCAGCCAGTACGCCAACCCCGCCAGGGCCTGACGCACACGCAGCCAGGCGTAGTCGCCGTTGACACTTTGCGCCTCCCGCAGCACTTCATCGGCGCGCCAGCTCTGCAGACTGGCCCACCCCATCAGGGCCAGCGGCAGTACCAGTATCGTCAGCGCCCACGACCACCGTGCGAATCGACCCACTGCTCAGTTGGCCTGCAAATAATCGGTCAGGAATGCCTGCGCATTGCCTTGGCTGGACAGGAACTCGTCATAGCCAACGTTCAACGCTTGAGCGTCTCCGGGCAAGTACAGCTCGCCCCAGCCTTGACGCAGCACCAGCACGACGAACTTCTGGCCGTCCACGGTGGTGGAATAGCGGGTGTCCTTGCCGGTCTTTTCCACGGCCATTTTCTGGATCTTCATGTTCCAGTCGTGGTCCACGCCCTCTACCTGCACCAGCGCCTGATTGTCACTGCGCGCGCCGATGCGCAGGGTCCAGACTTTCACGCCGCCTTCGCCGGCATAGGCCAGCACTTTTTCCGCGACTTCCGGGCGGTTGTCAGCCTGGGCGATCCCCGCGATCACGGCCAGAACCAGGCCCAGCAGCGCTGCCCACTTGCGATATATCAACATTTACGGCTTCCTCGACAGTTCAAAGCCGACCATTGAAATCAACGCGCCGACGCCTGCCAAGCGGTGCGGCCGTGGCGCACAATAATAAGGCCGTGGCTCACAACAACTGATCGGCCTGCCCGATGTCGATATCATGCAACGCTGCCCACCCGCTCTGACGGACGTTTTTGCCAATGGACCGCCGCAACCCCTATCTGGACACCCACTTCTGCTTCGATCACCCAGAGGCCCTGGACCAGGCCGGTGTATTCGATGACAGCGCGCAGCAGGTCATGGGCAGCGCGATCGGCCATTACCGTGCGCAGACGGTGCGGCCGCACCTGCAGTATTTCGACTGCGATCTGCAGTTCCCCGAACCGTTACGCATCCACAAGGTGCTGCCCGACAGCGTGTGCATCGTGCAGGTACTGGGTGGGCAATGGCAGCATCGGGTAGACGGTCGGCTAAATGAATACACCCCCGGCGCGCCCCATGTGCTGGGCTTGAGCGAAAGCATGGAAGCCATGGACCAGATGCCTGCCGGCAGCCGTGCGCGCATGGCCGGGCTGCGCATCGGCGGCGACTATCTGCGCCAATTGGCCGAAGAAGACCCGTCACTGCAATCGCTGGCCAGGCTGCTCGACGATGGCATGCACTTTTCAGAACTGCACGGCTGTCGCGCCGTCGGGCGTTTGTTCGAGCGCCTTTATCACTCGCCCTACCAGGGGGCGTTGGAACGGCTGAACCAGGAAAGCCTGAGCCTGGCCGTGCTGGTCGAGCTGGCCACGCACCTGGCGCCACAACCGGCCAAGCCCACGGCCCCGTTGCGCAGCCATTCGGACCTGGCACATGAAGCACGCTTCAAGCTCGACGCAAACCTGATGAAACCACCCGGCACGCTGGCGCTGGCACGGGAACTGGGCGTGGGTGAGACCACCCTCAGACGTGCCTTCAGCCGGGTGTACGGCCAATCGATGCTCGATTACGTGCGCCAGCAGCGCCTGGAACTGGCGCGCACCCTGCTGCGCCAGCGCAAATGGCACGTGGCGCAGATTGCCCACCGCCTGGGGTACGCCAACCCTGCCAACTTCAACCACGCCTACAAGGCGTATTTCGGTCATCCGCCAGGGGCTGAATCATGACGTTCGCTACGCCAACCCTGCCGTCTTTGGTTGAAACCACTGCAGCGACTTTCATGGGGCTTCCCTCTGAATCGTAGGATCAGAGACGGCTTCATGCGGGTCACGCTGTGCGCTTTGATCACCCTCAGAGAAATCCAAGGCAAAAAAAAGCCTGCATCGCTGCAGGCTTCTCTTTATGTCGCTATCTGGCTCCACGACCTGGACTCGAACCAGGGACCCAATGATTAACAGTCATTTGCTCTACCAACTGAGCTATCGCGGAATGCGCCGTATGTTACTGATTGAAAAGGAGAAGTCAAGCTTTCTCTGGCACTCGGCGTGATTAAACCGGATGGCCGGTTGAAACGGCGTGCTCCCTGGCCAGTTCCAGCCAGGCCAGGGCGGCGGGTGGCAGGTGGGCGCTGGCGCGCCAGGCCAGGGCGATGTGCCAGTCGGTGTGGGGTTCGTCCAGGGGGATCAGGGCGATGCCGGGGTGTTGGTGTTTGTGCGCCAGCATGCGTGGCACGAAGGCTACGCCCAGGCCGGCGGCGACCAGGTCGATGATGAAGTCGATCTGCCCGCTGCGGGCGGTCACCTTGGGGGTGACGCCTTTGCGCTCGCAGGCGGCGAGAATCTTGGCGTTGAGGGCGAAGCCGGCTTCAAACAGGATGAACGGCGAATCGGCCAGGTCGGTGAAGTCGATACGTTCAAGGCGGGCCAGCGGGTGGCTGATGGGCAGCACCGCCATCAACGGTTCGTTGCGCACGGGCTGGAAGTCGAAGTCTTCGTCCACCGGCAGCAGCAGCGCAGCCAGGTCGACCTCCCCTGCTTCCAGGCATTCGCGCAGTTTTTTGCTGCCGTATTCGGTCAGTTCGATGTCGATGTCCGGGTAACGGCTGCGGTAGGTGGCGAACATCGTCGCGAACAGCACGCCGCAACCCCACCGGCGGCAGGCCGATGCGCAGTACGCCGCGCTTGAGGCCACACAGGTCGTTGATCTCGGCCACCAGGTCATTGCGCTCGGCGAGCAGCACCAGGGCGCGACGGTAGGCAATTTCGCCGGCCGCCGTGAGTTCGTTGCGATGGCCCAGGCGATTGAGCAGCGGCGTGCCCAGTTCGTCTTCCAGGGTCTTGACCGCCTTGCTCACGCTGGATTGAGTCAAGGACACCACCTCGGCAGCCTGGGAAAATCCGCCCTGGCGCACCACTTCAACAAAGGCACGCAATGTTCTCAGGTTCATCAGTATTCCTTTGGCGACTGGCTGCCAGCGATAAAAGTTGTTTTTATCATGCCAGAGAATTGCCTATCCTGAAGCCACCTTGCCCGTGGAGCCTCTAAAAATGATCATCTCGTCCGCCTCCGACTACCGCGCAGCCGCCAAGCGCAAGCTGCCGCGCTTCCTGTTCGACTACATCGACGGCGGCGCCTACGCCGAGCACACGATGCGTGCGAACAGTTCGGACCTGGCCGAGATCAGCCTGCGCCAGCGCATCCTGCGCAATGTGGACAACCTGAGCCTGAAGACCACGGTGTTCGGCCAGGAACTCGACATGCCGGTGATCCTCAGCCCGGTCGGCCTGACCGGCATGTATGCGCGGCGCGGTGAAGTGCAGGCGGCCAAGGCGGCGGCGAACAAGGGCATCCCGTTCTGCCTGTCGACGGTGTCGGTGTGCCCGATTGAAGAAGTGGCGTCGCAAAGTGCGCAAGCGATCTGGTTCCAGTTGTATGTGCTCAAGGACCGCGGCTTCATGCGCAACGCGCTGGAGCGCGCGCAAGCGGCCGGTGTGACGACGCTGGTATTTACCGTGGACATGCCCACGCCCGGCGCACGGTATCGCGATGCCCATTCGGGTATGTCCGGCCCGTTCGCCGCACAGCGACGCATGCTGCAAGCCGTCGCCAAGCCGCAATGGGCCTTCGATGTGGGGTTGATGGGGCGCCCCCATGACCTGGGTAATATCTCCAAATACCTGGGCAAACCCACCCACCTGGAAGACTACATCGGCTGGCTGGCGAACAATTTCGACGCGTCGATCAGCTGGAAAGACCTGGAGTGGATCCGCGAGTTCTGGAAAGGCCCGATGATCATCAAAGGCATCCTCGACCCCCAGGACGCCAAGGATGCGGTGAGTTTCGGCGCCGATGGCATCGTGGTCTCCAATCACGGCGGCCGCCAATTGGACGGCGTGTTGTCCACCGCCAAAGCCTTGCCGCCGATTGCCGATGCAGTGGGCGATGACCTCACCGTATTGGTGGATTCCGGCATCCGTTCCGGGCTGGATGTGGTGCGCATGCTCGCCCTGGGTGCCAAGGCGTGCCTGCTGGGACGCGCCACCGCCTACGCGCTGGCCGCCGATGGCCAGCACGGCGTGGAAAACCTGCTGGACATCTTTGCCAAGGAAATGCGCGTGGCCATGACCCTGACTGGCGTCACGTCCATCGCGCAGATCGACCGCACCACCCTGGTCTAACCCTGCTGTTCAACGATCCCGCGGGCCTTGAGTCGGGCCAGTTGCTCCGGTGACAAGCCCAACCGCTCGCCGAGGATGTCGTCGGTGTGCTGCCCCAGCCTCGGCGCCGGCCGCTGGTACTCCACGGGGGTGCCGGACATTTTGATCGGGCTGCCGACCATGGCGAACTCCGGGTTTTGCGGATGGGGGATCTTCACCATCAGGTTGCGCGCGATCACCTGGGGTTCTTCCAGGGATTGCGCGATGGAGTTGATCGCCCCCACCGGCACCTTCGAGGCATGGATACACGCCACCCACTCATCGGCACTGCGCCCCAGAAAGTGCGCCGAAAGCAGCGCGACTATCTCTTCGCGATGGGCCACGCGGTCGGCGTTGCGGCGAAAGCGTGGGTCGTCCGGCAGATGCGCCAGGCCGATGCTCTGGCACAGCGCGACAAACTGGCTGTCGTTGCCACAGGCGATGATGAAGTCGCGGTCGGCGGCACGGAACACCTGGTAAGGCACGATATTGGCGTGGGCATTGCCATAACGCTGCGGCACCTTGCCCGAGGCCAGGTAGTTCATGCTTTGGTTGGCCAAGGTCGCGACCTGCACATCCAGCAACGCCATATCAATGTATTGGCCCACGCCGGTGCGCTCACGGCTGAGCAGCGCGGCCTGGATCGCCACGGTGGAATACAGGCCGGTCATCAGGTCGGAGAACGCCACGCCGACTTTTTGTGGGCCGCCGCCGGGCAGGTCATCGCGCTCGCCGGTGATGCTCATCAGGCCGCCGATGCCCTGGATGATGAAGTCGTAGCCCGGCTCCTCGGCACGCGGGCCGGTCTGGCCGAAACCGGTGATGGAGCAATACACCAGGCGCGGGTTGAGCTCGGCCAGGGTTGCGTAGTCCAGGCCGTAGCGGGCCAGGGAGCCTGCTTTATAGTTCTCGATCAACACATCGGAACTCGCCGCCAATGCCCGTACCAACTCCTGGCCTTCGGGAGTGGCAATGTCGATGGCCACGGATAACTTGCCGCGATTGGTCGACTGATAGTACGACGCCTCGCCGGACGACTCACCGGTGTCGGTCTTCATCCACGGCGGGCCCCAAGCACGGGTGTCGTCGCCGCTTTTCGGGCGTTCGATCTTGACCACTTCCGCGCCAAGGTCAGCCAACACTTGCCCACACCAGGGGCCGGCCAACACACGGCTCAGATCCAGCACCCGCAAACCTGTCAATGCACCCATTGTTCTTATCCTGTGAGGTTGGGAAATCAGCCGGCTTTCGGCGCTTCATGGCGCAGGGAAATCCCCAGCAGCGCCCGCCGCCGCAACCACGGGCTGGGGCGGTAGCGCGGGTCGTGGGTGAGCTCGCTCATGCGCTGCAAAATCGTGAGCAGGCGTCGTGGCCCGAGGGCATCGCCCCAGGCCAGCGGGCCGCTGGGGTAGCCCAGGCCGAGCTGCACGGCCTGGTCGATATCCTCGACACTGGCGATGCGCTGCTGGGCAATGTCGCAGGCGAGGTTGACCACCATCGCCAAGGTGCGTTGGGCCACAAAACCAACGCTGTCGCCGATCACCGTGACGCCCACACCATCCGCTGCGAGCAAGGCGTGAGCGGCATCGCGCATCGCCGGGGCCGTCAGCGGGTTTTGCATCAGCGTGCGGTGGCGCGACAGGTCCGTCAGCACATCGATGCACAGCGTGCGCGCCGGGTCGGTATCGAAGTGCACGCACGTGCTGGTGGCATCGCGGCCGTAAGGCGCCAATAGGCATAACGCCTGTGGCGACGGTTGCGCAGCGTGTTCCAGATGGGCGCCCAGGTCGATCACCAGGGCACTCAAGCGCTCGTAGTCTTCACTGTTTTCCGTGGCGATCCACACCGGTGGCAGCGGTTGCACCGTGGGCACCGGCTGGGGTTGCGGGCCGTTGATGAGCTGGCCGTGTTCATACTGATAGAAGCCGTGCCCGGTCTTGCGCCCCAGGCGGCCGCCCACCAGCATCTGCCGGGTCAGGAGCGACGGTTTGTAGCGGGGCTCCTGGTAGAACTGGTTGTAGATCGACTCCATCACCGGGTGCGACACGTCCAGGCCGGTGAGGTCCAGCAGCTCCAGCGGCCCCATGCGAAACCCGGCGCCGTCGCGCAGGATACGGTCGATATCGCCGCGCTCGGCGATGCCTTCTTCCAGCATCTTCAGGGCTTCGGTGCCGTAGGCCCGGCCGGCGTGGTTGACGATGAAACCAGGCGTGTCCTTGGCGCGCACGCCGCGATGGCCGGTGCGTGCAACCAGGGCCAGCAATGCCTCACCGACCTTGGGCGCGGTGGCCAGGCCATCGATCACCTCCACCACGCGCATCAACGGCACCGGGTTGAAGAAGTGCAGGCCCGCCACACGCTCGGGGTGCCGGCAACCAGTGGCGATGGCCGTGACGGAGAGTGAAGACGTGTTGGTCGCCAGGATGCACGTGGGGCTGACAATACCTTCAAGCTGTTGCAACAGGCCGCGTTTGGCGTCGAGGTTTTCCACGATGGCTTCGACCACCAGGTCGCAATCGCGCAGATCCTCAAGGCGGTCGATCACCTGCAAGTTGGCCAACGCTGCGTCCACCGCCGCCTGGCTGATCTTGCCCTTGCCCACCAACTTCGCAAATGTACCACCGAGGCTGTCACGAGCCGCTTGCGCAGCGCCGTCGCGAGCATCGAACAGGCATACCCGAACACCGGCCTGAGCAGCGATTTGCGCAATGCCCGCGCCCATGACACCGGTGCCCACCAGGCCCATCGTGTTGATAGCGTCGCTCATGCTTATTCCCCCCGGTACTGCGGCGTGCGTTTTTCGAAGAACGCCGCAGCGCCCTCCTTCTGGTCCTTGGAGTCGAACAACAATTGGAACGCCTTGCGCTCCAGCACCAGGGCGCTTTCCAGCGGCAGGTCGGCACCGGCCAGCATCACCTCCTTGATCTGCTCCACCGCCAACGGCGGCAGCGCGGCGATCAGCGCGGCCAGTTCCAGGGCGCGGGGCAGTGTCTGATCGTCGCTGACCATCTCGCTGAGCATGCCCATGGCCAAGGCTTCCTTCGCGCTGACCATGCAGCCGGTGAGCGCAATGCGCATCGCCTGGAATTTACCCACCGCCCGCACCAGCCGCTGGGTGCCGCCCGCCCCCGGCATCAAGCCCAGCTTGACCTCCGGCTGGGCAAACCGCGCCGATTCACCCGCCACGATCAGGTCGCAATGCATCGCCAGCTCACAGCCACCGCCCAGGGCAAAACCATTGACGGCCGCGATCACCGGCTTGGGGCAGCGACTGATGGCTTCCCACAGATATTCGGTGTGGCGGCGGTACATATCGATCGCCCCGGCGGCGGCGAACTCCTTGATATCCGCGCCAGCGACGAAGAACTGTTCGCCCCCCGTCAGCACAATAGCGCGCACATCCTGACGGCGAGCCAAAGCGCGGAAGTGCTCGGCGAGCGCCTCACGTACCTGGGCATTCAGGGCGTTCTTGACTTCGGGTCGATGGATACGGACCACGGCCACGCCATTGTCCTGGACATCGAGGGTCACCACGGGTGGGTTAGCGTTGGTCACATTGACTCCTGCTGCACTGTTCTTGTTAGTTGGATTGCGCATGTTTCGCTATGCGAAATAACATTCCGTATTTATCGATAATCATAAGTATCGTCCCCACAGGTGTAAACGTAAAAACCCGAACTCATGCACATACAGTCTTTAACCTGCTGTTTTATCGGGGTTTATCGCATCAAATAATCGCCAAGCAAAAAGTTGCTTAGTTTCGCTGTGCGGAATACTATTTTGTTTTGTTGATTTTATAAAAAAATGAGGCTTAACATGCGCCGTCGAAACCCGGACTCGGACAACAACCAAGTCCCAGCAGGCAACAACGCCTTCGAGCATTTGTTGATTGACCCGATGCACAGCGATGAGGAGGAAGACAAGGACCGCCAGTTCGTCACCGCCCTGGCCCGTGGCCTGGAACTGCTGCGCTGTTTCACGCCGAGCGAGAGTGTGCTGGGCAACCAGGAACTGGCGCGCAAGACCGGGCTGCCGAAACCGACGATCACCCGCATGACCCACACCCTGACCCGCTTGGGTTACCTCAGGCACCTGCCGCAGTCGGGCCGGTACCAGTTGGAGGTGGGCGTGATGGCCTTCGGTTACGCCATGTTGTCGAACCTGTCGATCCGCGCCGTGGCCCACCCGTTGATGGAGACCATGGCCAAGTACGCCCAGGCGGCCGTCGCGATGGCCACCCGCGACCGCCTCGACGCGGTGTACCTGGATGTGGTCCAGGGCGAAGCCAACATGACCATGCGCCGCCAGGTCGGTACACGGTTACCGTTGCACCTGAGTTCAGCAGGCCGCGCCTGCCTGGCAGCGATGCCGGAAAACGAGCGGGAGTTCATTCTCGACCACATCCGCCAGCGCCATCTGGAGGACTGGCCGAACATCCGCAAGGGGCTGGAACGCGCCTTCCGGGACTACACCGATTTCGGCTATTGCATGTCGATCGGTGAGTGGCACCGCGATGTCAACGCCATCGCCGTACCGCTGCGACACGCACAACACGGCTTGCTGGCGTTCAACTGTGGCGGACCGAGTTTCCACCTCTCCCGGGAGAAACTCGAAGACGACATCGGCCCCCGCCTCAAGCACATGGTGAACAATATCGAGGCCGCCACGCGCTAGCTGGACAGGTGCATGGCCTCGGCAGATTGACGATAACAGGCCCGCCGAACGGGCCGCTGAGGGCTGCACATGATCCGAGACGCACAAACCCTGCATATCCTGGTGGACGCCATTGCGCAGTTCGTCGATGAAGCGCTGATCCCACGGGAAAACGAAGTCGCCGAAACCGATGAAATCCCGGCGGACATCATCAGCCAATTCCAGGACATGGGCCTGTTCGGCCTGACCATTCCCGAAGCCTACGGCGGCCTGGGCCTGACCATGGAAGAAGAGGTGACCATCGCCTTTGAACTGGGGCGCACCTCCCCGGCCTTCCGTTCGTACTTCGGCACCAACAATGGCATCGGCTCCATCGGCATCCTGCTCGACGGCACCGACGCGCAGAAGGAACATTACCTGCCGCTGCTGGCCAGCGGCGCGCTGCTCAGCTCGTTCTGCCTCACCGAACCCGACTCCGGCTCCGACGCCGCCTCGCTGAAAACCACCGCCGTACGCGATGGCGACCACTACGTGATCAACGGCACCAAGCGCTTTATCACCAACGCACCCCACGCCGGGATTTTCACGGTGATGGCGCGAACCGACCCGGCGATCCGCGGCTCGGGCGGTATCAGCGCGTTCATCATCGAACGTGACACGCCAGGCCTGTCCCTGGGCAAGCGCGATCACAAGATGGGCCAGCACGGCGCGCACACCAGCGACGTGATCTTCGACAACGTCCGCGTGCCAGCCAGCCAGTTGATCGGTGGCGTGGAAGGCGTGGGTTTCAAGACCGCCATGAAGGTCCTCGACAAAGGCCGCCTGCACATCGCCGCCGTCAGCGTGGGCGCCGCCGAGCGCATGCTGGGTGACGCGCTGAACTACGCGATCGAACGCAAGCAATTCGGCCAGCCGATTGCCGAGTTCCAGCTGATCCAGGCCATGCTCGCCGACAGCAAGGCCGAAATCTATGCGGCGCGCTGCATGGTGCTCGACGCCGCCCGCAAGCGTGACGAAGGCCGGGACATCGGCACCGAAGCTTCTTGCTCGAAGATGTTCGCCACCGAGATGTGCGGTCGCGTCGCTGACCGCTGTGTGCAGATCCACGGCGGCGCCGGCTATATCAGCGAGTACGCCATTGAACGTTTCTACCGAGATGTGCGCCTGTTCCGCCTCTACGAAGGCACCACGCAGATCCAGCAATTGGTGATTGCCCGCAACATGATTCGTGCGGCGCAACGCTGAGCACCACCCATACCCAATGCCCTAACAACTACAACAAGGTATCGCTATGGAAGTCGCCGCATCGGCGGGCGCGTTGTCGCCTGCAAAAAGCAAACTGTGGATCATTGTCTTTATCTTCTGCTTCCTCGGCCTGTTGATCGATGGCGCAGACCTGATGTTGCTGTCCTACAGCCTCAGCAGCCTCAAGGCCGAGTTCGGCCTGACCAGCGTCGAGGCCGGCAGCCTGGGCAGTTTCACCCTGGCAGGCATGGCTATTGGTGGCATCTACGGGGGCTGGGCCTGTGACCGCTTCGGCCGGGTCAAAACCGTGGTGTGGAGCATCGTGCTGTTCTCCGTGGGCACGGCGATCCTGGGCATGACCCACAGCTATTGGCAGTTCGCGAGCACGCGGTTTTTCGCCTCCCTCGGCCTGGGCGCGCTGTATGTGGCGTGCAACACGTTGATGGCCGAATACGTGCCGACCCGCTACCGCACCACCGTGCTCGGCACCCTGCAGGCTGGCTGGTCGGTGGGGTACATCGTCGCCACGCTGCTGGCAGGCTGGATCCTGCCCGAACACGGCTGGCGCTGGTTGTTCTACGTGGCGATCATCCCGGTGATCCTCGCCGTGCTGATGCAACGCCTGGTGCCAGAGCCTCAAGCCTGGCTGACCGCACGCGCCGAGCGCGCGCAGGAGAAAGCCAATGGCACCCTGCAAGCCCAGCAGAAAAAGCCCGACGGCATGTTCAAGCTGATCTTCAGCGACCCCAAGGCCAGCCGCATGTTCCTGCTCTGGGCCTTGACCGCAGGCTTCCTGCAGTTCGGCTACTACGGTGTGAACAACTGGATGCCGTCCTACCTGGAAAGCGAACTGGGGATGAACTTCAAGTCGATGACCAGCTATATGGTCGGCACCTACGCCGCGATGATCTTCGGCAAGATCCTTGCGGGGTTGGCGGCGGACCGCCTGGGACGTCGCGCCGTGTTTGCGTTTGGCGCCCTGGGCACGGCGGTCTTCCTGCCGGTCATCGTGTTGTTCCAGAGCCCGGAGAACATCTTGTGGATGCTGGTGGTGTTCGGTTTCCTGTACGGGATTCCCTATGGCGTGAATGCCACCTACATGACCGAAAGCTTCGAGGCGAAGTTTCGTGGTTCGGCAGTGGGCGGGGCCTACAACATCGGGCGCATTGGTGCGGCAGTGGCACCGGCAGCCATTGGTTTCCTGGCGTCCCACGGCTCCATCGGCATGGGGTTCCTGGTAATGGGCGGCGCGTACTTCATCTGCGGCGTCATCCCGGCGTTGTTTATTCGCGATAAACAGTTCGATCCGCAAAAACAGTAAGCGCGGTGCCCGCTTGCCAAATAACTGGCGTCATCCTTCGGAGACTGTTTTTAACGATAAAAACAGTCGCTTGATTTGTAAGGCTTTTTATTTAATTGAACGAATGTGGCATGAAACTCGCTCTAACCCTCTCCAAGCAGGTTAAGCGATGACAAGACGTGCGGCAGTGCCCAGGGGTTATAACCCACGGTAAAGCGGTCTAGACTGTAATTCATGTTTTACGGAACTGAAGGAACAGTAAGACGCCTGGCATTCGCCACTCTCATCGAGCCTGTAAGACAGCTGAGTGCTTAGAGGCCGAACGGTTATGAAAACACCTACCCAGACCCATGCAATTGACTTTGACAGTGCCAAATTGCAACGCCTGGGCTTTGGTCAACCCGCCCTCCTGCCGCGCCGCCCCACCACCGTTATCGAACTTCGCCAGCAACTGGGCCAGCAACTGCAAACCAGCCTGGAACCGGAGCGCATTCTCGCGGTGTTCTTCCGTGAGATCCAACGCCTGGTGCCCCTGGACGCCCTGCACTACCGTCACCAGGCCAGCGACCTGCGCCTGGAGTTCGGCCATCGCGGCCATCACTCGATGAGCTACAGCCTGAGCCATGAAGGCGAGCACTTGGGCGAGCTGATCTTCCGGCGCAACCAGCGCCTGGCGGAAGAAGAACTCGGCCAACTTGAATCGCTGCTGGCGACCCTGCTCTACCCGATGCGCAACGCCCTGCTCTACCGTGCCGCCACCCGCAGCGCGCTGCGTGACCCACTGACCGAGACCGGCAACCGCATCGCCATGGACCAGACCCTGCAGCGGGAAATCGACATGGCGCGCCGCCACCTGAACCCGCTGTCCTTGCTGATGCTGGACATCGACCACTTCAAGACCATCAACGACACCCACGGCCATGCCGCCGGCGACAACGTGCTGCGCACTGTGGCGGCATCGATCAAGAGCCAGCTGCGTAACGTGGACATGGTGTTTCGTTATGGCGGGGAAGAGTTTCTGATCCTGCTGTCCAACACCGGCCGCGATGCGGCGAAGATGGTTGGCGAACGCCTGCGCCAGGCGACACAAGCCCAGGATTATTGGGCGGACGGAACGCGGATCGAATTGACGGTGAGCCTGGGTTGCTCGACCTTGCTGCCCGCCGAATCTGCCGAAAGCCTGCTGCGCCGGGCCGACAGCGCGTTGTACGTGGCCAAGCGCGAAGGCCGCAACCGCCTGGCGATGGCGGGGTAAACCCCCTTCAGCTGTAGCGAACTGGCTTACTGTGGCAATAAGGCTTGTTGGGGTAATCGGGCATGTTGTGGCGAGCGGGCTTGCCCCGCGTTGGACTGCGCAGCAGTCCCATGCTTTTTGAATAAAAAGCGGGCCGCTTCGCGGCCCAACGCGGGGCAAGCCCGCTCGCCACAATGGTTACATCAAGCCTCGCTGGCAACCCGCGCCTGGCGCTCACGCATCACCGCTGGGGCTTTTTCTTTCTCCAGACGCATGCAGCTTTCCAGGAACAAATACATGTAGTCGTAGCTTTTGCACACGGCTTGGCGCAGTTCCGCCTGCAATGCCTTGGTGGGGTTCATCCCGGCCAGGGTGCAGATGATTTCCAGCGCTTCCCACGGGTGGGCGTCATCGTACTGGGCATGCATCTTCAACCACTTCATCGCACGCTTGCGTTCTTCCTCGGGGAAGGCCGCCGCGTAGACACCGGTGGAACACACCACGGCGGACCACTCGCCGGTTGCGCCTTCAATCGCGTAGTTGGTCGCGGCAATGGCCACGATCAACGAATCGGCCGAGCTGGTGTGCCAGCACCAATGGCTGAGGGCATGCAACTCCGGCGGTACGTCCTGGGCTTGCAATTCGTCCAGGCTCACGCCGTGGGCACGGGCCCAATTGACCCAGTAATCGGCGTGGTTGAGTTCCACGCGAATATTGCGCATCAGCCAACGCCGCGCCATGTCCTCCCCAGGATGGCGGGCGAATTTGGTCTTGGTGAGGTTCTGTGCCATGTACAAGGCAAACTGCTCCACCACCGGCCAGCCACCGATCAGGTAGTGGCGCATGGTCTTGGCGCTGAGCGTGTTGTCGCGCATGCGCTGGTACAGTTCGTGTTCGACAACTCGGCGCTTGCTCTCGCTACAGTCCAGGATCAGTTTCTGAGCCCAGGCGGGGTAACTCGAGGCTTCCATAAGCGGGCCGGTTCTGTTGAATGTGTCGATCACTGTAAGGCTCCTTTTTAAGTGTGATTGTACAGACCAGCAAAGTTTTCAGCGGAATGTGCCGGGCGCCTTGAATAACAGAGGCTGCGGCCGCACAGGTCGACACTGCAAGCTATCAAAGGTAAACAATTGCGGTCGTTCAATCAGGTAGCCCTGAGCGTAATCCACACCAATTTCGAGTAACGCCTGTTCGATGTGCGGTGTCTCGACAAACTCTGCAATTGTGCGCTTACCCATGACATGGCCGATGTGGTTGATCACTTCGACCATCGCGCGGTTAATCGGGTCGTCCAGCATATCCTTTACGAAACTTCCATCGATCTTCAGGAAGTCTACAGGTAAATGTTTGAGATATGCGAACGAGGACATTCCGGCACAAAAGTCATCCAGCGAAAAATGACAACCCAAGGCTTTGAGTTCATTGATAAATCGGATCGCACTGCCCAAATTTGCAATTGCGCTGGTTTCAGTAATTTCAAAACAGATCATGCCCGGTGGAATATTGTATGTATGAAACTTCTCACGCAAAAACCCGAGGAAGTCATCATCGCCAATGGTGATGCCTGACAGGTTGATCGCACACATCGCCATGGGACGCCCCGGGCGCTCCTGCAGGCATCGGCTGATGATCTTGAACACATTTTCTACTACCCAGCGGTCCAGGGACGTCATCAAGCCATAGCGTTCGGCGGCTGGGATAAAGCTGTCCGGAAGGATGATGCGGCCAGCCTCGTCATGCAGGCGCAGCAGGATCTCGATGTGCCCATCGCCACCGTCAGTGTGCCCCAAGGGTGAGATTTCCTGGGCGTAGAGGCAGAACCGGTTTTCTTCCAGGGCCATGTGCAGGCGCTGCACCCAGGCCATTTCGCCGAAGCGCACGGACAATTCCGAGTCGTCGGCGTGGTAGACCTGCACGCGGTTGCGGCCCTTTTCCTTGGCCATGTAGCACGCCATGTCGGCGGCGCGCAGTGAGGTTTCCAGGGTCGTCGGGGTATGCCCAAGGTGCACCAGGCCGATGCTGACGGTGGTCATGAACGGCCGGCCCTTCCATACGAAGTGCAGGCTTTGCACCGTATGACGCAGACTCTCGGCGATTTTTTCAGCCGCGGCCGCCGGGCAGTTCTCCAGCAGAATGCCGAATTCATCGCCGCCCAGGCGCGCCAGGGTGTCACCTTCACGCAGGTCCGATTGCAACAGCGCGCAGATATGCCGCAACAACTCGTCGCCTGCCGCATGGCCACAGGTGTCGTTGACCAACTTGAACTGGTCCAGGTCGAGGAACATCAGCGCATGCCGCCCGCCCTGCTGCGTCCCCATGGGGTGGAGCACCTGCTCCAGGCGGTACTCGAACTCACGGCGGTTGGCCAGGCCGGTCAGGGCGTCATGGGTCGCCTGCCAGGACAGGTTGGCGATGTATTGACGCTCCTGGGTCATGTCGTGCAGCACCAGCACTGCCCCGGTCACCTTGCCGGCGCTGCGGATCGGCGCGCCCACCAGGGTCACCGAGACCGTGCTGCCATCCAGGCGCTGGATGGTTTTCGAATGCTCGCTGCCGCCGCCGAGCTGGCCCTTGACGATATGTTCGATCAGGGTAAAGCCATCGGGCTGGGCATTGTCATCCAGCAGATTGAACAGCGCCGCCAGGGGCAGCCCCTGGGCCTGGGCAGAATTCCAGTGGGTCAGCGCCTCGGCCGCCGGGTTCATGTAGGTGATGGCGCCATCGACATCAGTGGTAATCACCCCGTCGCCAATCGACTCCAGGGTGATCTGCGCCCGCTCCTTCTCTTGCTGCAGAGCGTCGGCAAAGGCATGGCGCTGGGCCAGCAGTTTATGCGTGCGCAACAGCGCCAGCACAATCAGGCCCAGTGCCGTGGCCAGGTTGGTGATCACCAGCAGCCGCAGGATCATCCGCGAACCTTCGCCCAGGGCATCGCTGAACGCCTTGGCAGCGGGCGTCACACCTTCGTTGATGGCGGTGATATGCGCCTTCCATTGGCGCACATCGTTGGCGCTGACCTGGTCACGGGTGATTGCACCGTGCATCTCGCGCGCCAGGTCATCCAGTTGCACCAGGTAGCCATCGCCCACGGTCCAAAGTTCGATGGCTTTTTCCAGGTAGCTGAAATGGCGGAAGTTGAGGTACAGCCAGATCAGACTGGCGACGTCATCCGGGTGGTTGCCGCCCTTGAGGATACCCGACCGAGCGGCCGCAAGATCAGGGGTGGAGCGGTCCAGGGCGACACGCAGTTCATGCCCGCCCTGGGGCACGGCGATCGCCTGCTGGTATTTGAGGTAGGTGGTTTCGTCGCGGTTGTCGGCATACAGCGTCAGGTAGTAGATCGCGTCTTTCTGGCCCTTGGACCACAGGCTTTCGCCAGCCACATAACCGCGCACCGCCGAGAGCACGTAGAGGCTGACACAACCCAACAATGCCTGGAACAGCACCACGGCGATAAAGGGCCAGACAATGCCCAACAACCGTGGCGTTCCGAGAGTCCGCTTTTGCTTCATGAAGCCCCTTGCACATGCACTGCTGGATACGCACGCGAAACACCGCTTCCGATAGCTCAGCCTAGGCTAAATCAACGTACTTGTTGCAAGTGCCCATAGAGTTTGGCGTACAAACCACCGTCAGCAATCAATTGCTGATGGTCGCCATCCTCTGCAATGTGACCGCCGTCGAACACTAACACTCGATCTGCCTGCTTAACCGCCGACAGGCGGTGGGCGATGATCAGTGTAGTACGGCCGCTGAGGAAGCGCGCCAGTGCCTGGTGCAGGTTGTACTCGGTGGCGGCGTCCAGGGCGGAAGTCGCTTCGTCGAGGATCACCACTTTCGGTTCGGCCAACACCATGCGCGCAATCGCCAGGCGCTGACGCTGGCCGCCGGAAAACCGCACCCCGGAACGCCCCACCACACTGTCCAGGCCCATGGGCAACGCCTTGACGGTCGCATCCAGCTGGGCGATTTCCAATGCCTGCCAGCAGGCCTGGTCACTGCGCTCGCGGCCCATGGTCAGGTTGGCGCGCACGGTGTCGTTGAACAGCGCCGGGTGTTGCAGCACCACGGCGACGTGCTCGCGGATGGTCTCCAGGCCGATTTCCTGCTGGGTGGCACCGCCAAAGCGGATCGTCCCGGCCTGGGGCGTGTACAGGCCCAGCAGCAATTGCACCAGGGTGCTTTTGCCACCGCCGCTGGCGCCGACGATTGCGACCTTCTCGCCGGGCGCGATGGCCAGGTTCAACTGGTCGAGGACCAGGTCTTCGCCATAACCGAAATTCAGGCCACGTACTTCGATGCCGACGGTTTCGCGCCCGGTAAACGGGTCTTCGCCGCCCGCGTATTGCGGTTCATCGGACCGCGCCAGCAATTCGTTGATCCGCGTCAGCGCTCCGCCCGCCGCGTAATAGGCGTACTGCAGGTTCAGCAACTGCTCCACCGGGCCGATCATGAACCACAGGTAGCTGAACACCGCGAGCATCTGGCCGATGGACAGGTCGGAGAACAGCACCGTGAGCATGGCCGCCGCACGGAAGATGTCGATGCCGAACTGGAACAACAACCCGCTGGCGCGGCTCGATGCGTCGGTTTTCCACTGGGAATGGATCGCGTAGTCGCGCACTTCCTGGGCCCGCTGGCCGAGGCGCCCGAGGAAGAAGCCCTGGCGGTTGCCGGCGCGCACTTCCTGGATGGCATCCAGGGTTTCGGTCAGGGCCTGGGTAAACCGCGAGGTGCTGTCGTTCTCCAGTTTCTTCAGGTGTTTGACGCGTTTGCCCAACTGCACCGTGGCGTAGATCACCAACGGGTTGAACAGCAGGATCAGCAGCGCCAGTTGCCAATGCATCCACACCAGGATTGCCGACGTGCCCACCAACGTAAGCATCGCCACCAGGAACCGGCTGAGGGTTTCGCCGACGAATTTGTCCAGGGTGTCCAGGTCGGTGACCAGGTGGGTGGTGACCGTGCCACTGCCCAGGCTTTCGTATTCGCCGAGGGAAATACGCTTGAGCCGCTCGATCAGGCGCACGCGGATGCGGTACACGATGTCCTTGGCCAACCGCGCAAACAGCCGCGCCTGTACCACATTGAACACCAGCGCGCCGCAGCGCAGGAACAGCGTCACCAGCAACATCAGGCCGATATAGCCGGCGGCTTTCTGCCAGCCCAGGGGCAAGGCGTGGTTCATCACCTTGAGCGCGGCATCGCCACGGCCCAGCAACACTTCATCCACCAGCAACGGCAACAACAAAGGGATGGGCACGCTGCACAGGGTCGCCAGCACGGCGACGCCATTGGCAATCCACAGTGACTTCTTGTGGCGCAGGGCCAGGCGGCGGATTTCCGCCCAGGTCAGGCGGTCGGTGCCTTGAGGTTGCTCATGCACAGGTGGCTCGCTCCAGCCATCGGCCCAGCAAAGGCGAAAGCTCGGATAGCGGCTGGTAACCGTTGGTCAGCAACGCCAACTGGCCATTGCGCTCGGCCAGCAGCGTCGGGAAACCGGCGATGCCCAGGTCCTGTACCCAGGTAAAATCGGCAGCGGTGGCGGCGTGCTGCTCGGCGCGGTCGAATTCGCCGGCAAACTCGATGCGCGGGATGCCCGCCTGTTCGGCCAGTTCCACCAGCACACTGGCGAGAGTCACGTCGCGGCCCTCGACATAAAACGCGCGCTGGATCAGCCCCAGCAGCTTCCATGCACAATCCGGCGCCAGGCTGCGCGCCGTGACGATGGCGCGGCACGCCGGCTCCGTGTCATACACGAAACCGTCAGGCAGTGCGCCGTCACGCTTGAACGGCTGGCCGGTGGCGTCGGTCACCGCCTGCCAGTGCTCCAGGATATAGCGCCGCGTGGTCGGCTCCAGCGCCGCGCCACTGCCGGTACGCAAGCCGCCCACCACCAGGTGCAGCTCCACGCCGGCCGCCTGGGCCTGCTCCACCAACGCCTCGGCCACCGGGGCAAAGCCCCAGCACCAGGAACACATCGGGTCCATCACATAGAGCAGGCGCGCGGACATGGCTCAGGCCTCGGAAGGAGTTTGCTTGTAGTTGAAACCAATCGGGTGCGGCATGTTACGGGCCTTGGCCAGCTCGATCTGCTTCTGCCGGTCGATCGCACTGCGGCGGGTCTTCTCCGGCAGCTTATCCCAGCAATGCGGGCAGCTGATGCCCGCCACATAGTGCTCGGAGGCGCGGTCCTCAACACTCACGGGTGTGCGGCAGGCATGACATTGATCGTAGTCGCCTTCGCTCAAGTCGTGGCGCACGGTGACGCGATTATCGAAAACAAAGCAGTCGCCCTGCCATTTGGTTTCTGCCTGCGGCACCTCTTCGAGGTACTTCAGGATGCCGCCCTTGAGGTGGTAGACCTCATCGAAACCCTCACTGAGCATGTAGCTCGAGGCCTTCTCGCAACGAATGCCGCCGGTGCAGAACATGGCGACTTTCTTGTGCTTGGCCGGGTCGAAGTTGGCTTTGATATAGTCGGGAAATTCGCGAAAACTGGTGGTTTTCGGGTCGATCGCGCCTTCAAAGGTGCCGATGGACACTTCGTAGTCGTTACGGGTGTCGATCAACAGCACTTCCGGGTCGCTGATCAGCGCGTTCCAGTCCTGCGGGTCGACGTAGGTGCCGACCTTCTTGTTCGGGTCGACGCCTTCGACGCCCAGGGTCACGATCTCTTTCTTGAGCTTGACCTTGGTGCGGTAGAACGGCTGGTCGTCGCAGTAGGATTCTTTGTGGTCGATGTCGACCATGCGCGGGTCGTTCTTCAGCCAGGCCATCAAGCCATCAATGCCTTCGCGGCTGCCGGAAACGGTGCCGTTGATGCCTTCCTCGGCGATCAGCAAGGTGCCTTTGATGCCGTTGTCGAGCATCGCCTGCAACAGTGGCTCGCGCAGGGCGACGTAATCTTCGAGGGTGACGAACTTATACAGTGCCGCCACGACAATCGGTTGAGTCATGGGTGTTCTCTCCAGGTGGCTACCCTCGTAAGGGGTGAACCGGATGCAAAAAAAACGCGCCGTCTAGGCGGCGCGTCGCGGATTCTAACAAATGCCCGGTGTCAGAGACACCCGATCATCAATCATGCCCGCCGGCGCAGGTCGGCGAGGCCGGGGCTGCGTCGATTTTCGCCCACTCTTCAGGCGTGTAGGTATGCAGCGCCAGCGCATGAAACTCGCTCATCAGGTCACCCAGGGTGGCGTAGACCTTCTGGTGGCGCTTGACGCGGTTAAGCCCCTCGAACTGCGGGCTGACCAGCACGGCCTTGAAGTGGGTCTGCAACCCACGGCTGTGCATGTGGCTTTCGTCCAGCACACTCAGGTGGTCGGTGCCCAAGGCGGCAAGCGCCGTTTCGATACGCTGTTGCATGGTCATTCCTGCTTACTTCTTCTTGGCCGGGGCGGCGGCTTTAGGCGTCAGCTCGTTGGTCATGTCTTCCAACAGCTTGTTCACCACCGGCACGGCGCTTTCCAGCTTCGCCTGGGTCATCTGGGCCGATTGCTGGGTCAGTTGCGGCATTTTTTCCAGGACTTTCTTGCCCAGGGGCGACTGGTAGAAGGCAACCAGGTCCTTGAGCTCGGATTCGCTGAAGTTGGTGGTGTAGAGCTTGACCATGTCTGGTTTGAGCTTCGGCCAGCCGATGGCCTGGTCGAGGGCGGCGTTGGCCTTGGCCTGGTAGCTGTCCAGTACGGACTGCTTGGCGGCAGGCGCCTTGGTCTGTTCGAAACGCTGGGCGAACATTTGTTGCACTTGCATGTACACCGGGGTACCCAGCTTGTCGGCGTGGGCCAGGGTAAGGAAGGCTTCGGCACTGGCGTTGTGGCTGGCGGTATCGGCAAGAACCTGGCCGCTGGCGCAAACCAGAGCAACCGCGGTACAGATGGCACGAAGACGAGTCATCGAGTTTCCTTTTCTAGCAGGCGAGGTAAGACCCCAAGGGCGCCCATTCTGCGCCTAAAAAACCTCAGGGCTCAACCCCGGGCCTTGTCGGACAGGGATTGCCCGATGAAAAGTCTTTCAGGGGAACCCCCGAGGCTCTTCACAGCCTAAACTGCGCAAACGAACCTGAAGGAGTGTGCCCGATGAGCCGTATCGAAACCGACAGCCTGGGAGAAGTCGAAGTCCCGGATGACGCTTACTGGGGCGCCCAGACCCAACGTTCGCTGGTGAACTTCGCCATCGGCGAGCAGCGCATGCCCCTGGCGGTGTTGCATGCCCTGGCCCTGGTCAAGAAGGCGGCGGCACGGGTCAACGACCGCAACGGCGATCTGCCCGCCGACATCGCCCGCCTGATCGAACAGGCCGCCGACGAAGTGCTGGCCGGCCAACATGACGACCAGTTCCCTCTGGTGGTGTGGCAGACCGGCAGCGGCACCCAGAGCAACATGAACGCCAACGAAGTGATCGCCGGTCGCGCCAACGAACTGGCGGGCAATAAGCGCGGCGGCAAGAGCCCGGTGCACCCCAACGATCACGTCAACCGTTCCCAGAGTTCCAATGACTGCTTCCCTACCGCCATGAGCATCGCTGCCGTGCAGGCGGTGCATCAACGCTTGCTGCCGGCGATTGCCACCCTGTCCGGCGGCCTGGCAGAGCAAGCCGCCAAACATATGAAGCTGGTGAAGACCGGGCGCACCCACATGATGGATGCCACCCCGATTACCTTCGGCCAGGAGCTGTCGGCATTCATCGCTCAACTCGACTACGCCGAACGTGCGATCCGTGCCGCCCTGCCCGCCGTGTGCGAGCTGGCCCAGGGCGGCACCGCCGTGGGCACCGGGCTCAATGCGCCCCATGGCTTCGGCGAGGCGATCGCCTCGGAGCTGGCGGCGCTATCGGGCTTGCCGTTCGTCACCGCGCCGAACAAATTCGCCGCCCTCTCCGGCCATGAGCCTCTCGTGACGCTGCACGGCGCGCTGAAAACCCTGGCCGTGGCCCTGATGAAAATCGCCAATGACCTGCGCCTGCTGGGCTCCGGGCCGCGCACCGGGCTGGCCGAAGTGAAATTGCCGGCCAATGAACCGGGCAGCTCGATCATGCCGGGCAAGGTCAACCCGACCCAGTGTGAAGCGCTGTCGATGCTGGCCTGCCAGGTGTTGGGCAATGACGTGACCATCGGCATTGCCGCCAGCCAGGGTCACTTGCAGTTGAATGTGTACAAGCCGGTGATCATCCACAACCTGCTGGAGTCGATCCGCCTGCTGGCCGACGGCTGCAACAACTTCCAGGAACACTGCGTGGCCGGGCTGGAGCCTGACCCTGTGCAAATGGCGGAACACTTGGAGCGTGGCTTGATGCTGGTCACCGCGCTCAACCCGCACATTGGCTACGACAAGTCCGCCGAGATCGCCAAGAAGGCCTATGCCGAAGGGCTGACGCTGCGGGAAGCCGCGCTGGAACTGGGCTACCTCACCGATGCGGAGTTCGACCAGTGGGTTCGCCCCGAAGACATGCTGGGCACCTAGCCTAGGACGCCAGGCGCAACCGCCGGGCCCTGAGCCCGGCGAGCAACGACGGCGCCAGCGCCACGGTTGCCGAACCCAGCACCACCACCAACGCCCCGGCATAGCCCAGGGCGTTGATCTCTTCGGCCTGCACATAGTCGGGCCACAGCCAGGCCGCCACGGCCACCGCCACAAAGGTCACCAAAGGCGTGAGCGCCAGGGTCGCACTGACCCGCGAGGCTTCCCAGTGGGCCAGCGCTTCGGCAAAGGCGCCGTAGGCCACCAGGGTATTCATGCAGCACGCCAGCAATAGCCAGCCTTGCAGCGGGCTCAGGTCCAACGCCTCCAGGGGATGTGCCCAAGGCGTGAGCAACACGGCGCAGGACAGGTAGATCACCATCATCACCTGCAGCGAGTTCCACACCGTCAGCAGTTGTTTCTGGCCGAGGGCGTAGAACACCCAGATCGTGGTGGCAAGCAGGACGGTCAGCACGCCGGCGGTGTAGGCGCCGAGCGAGGTCAGCAGTTCTTCCAGGCGCTGGTTGAAAAACAGGCCGAAACCAATGATCAACACCACCAGCCCCACCCCCTGTCCCAGGCTGAAGCGCTCCTTGAAGACGAACACACTGGCGACCATCAAAAAGATCGGCCCCATCTGCACCACCAACTGCGCGGTGCCGGGGCTGAGCAATTTCAGGCCCACCAGGTACAGCACGTAGTTGCCCACCAGTCCGCACACCGCCATCGCCACCAGCCAACCACCCCGGGGGCCAAGCACCTTGCGGCTGGGCAAGCGTTTGGTCAGCGCCAGGTAGACGAACAGGCAACTGCCGGCCACGATCAGGCGAAACCAGGTGACGGTGATCGGGTCCATCACCTGCAGCACCTGCTTGAGTTTGATCGGCAGAATGCCCCACAGAAACGCGGTCAGCAGGGTCAGGAGCAAACCATAGACCCAGCGGCCGGAAGAGATGTGCATGAGTACCCCAGAAGCCGGAGGAAGTGGAGCCGCATTCTAGGGGCACCCGATGCACTTTGTGTAGCGAACACTTAATTTGCCGATCAGCGCACTGCTTCGAACAACCCGGTGGCCCCCATGCCGCCGCCCACGCACATGGTGACGATGCCGTAACGCAGGTTGCGTCGCTGCAACTCACGCACCAGGTGCCCCACCTGCCGCGAGCCGGTCATGCCGAATGGATGCCCGATGGAGATCGAACCGCCATTGACGTTGTACCTGGCATTGTCGATTTCCAGGCGATTGCGCGCATACAGGCATTGCGAGGCAAACGCTTCGTTAAGCTCCCACAGGTCGATGTCCGCCACCTGCAACCCCTTGGCCTTGAGCAACTTGGGCACCGAGAACACCGGGCCGATGCCCATCTCGTCTGGCTCGCAACCGGCCACGGTGAAGCCACGGAAAAACGCCTTGGGCTGGAGCCCCAGTGCCAGGGCTTTCTCCAGGCTCATCACCAGCGTCATCGAGGCACCGTCGGAGAGCTGCGACGAGTTGCCCGCCGTCACCGAACCATCCTCGGCGAACACCGGCTTCAAACCTTGCAGACTGGCCAGGGTAGTGTCCGGGCGGTTGCAGTCGTCACGATCGACCACACCTTCCAGGATCTGCACCTCACCGGTGTTCTTGTCTTCGACTTTGTACTTGACCGCCATCGGCACGATTTCATCGCTGAAAAGCCCATCGGCCTGGGCCTGGGCGGTGCGCTGCTGGCTTTGCAGGGCGTACAGGTCCTGTTCTTCGCGGCTGACGTGGTAGCGACGCGCGACGATCTCGGCGGTCTGGCCCATGGGGAAATAGATACCCGGCACCTGCTCTTTGAGCAGCGGGTTGATCAGGTTGTCGGTATTGACGCTTTTCATCGTCAGGCTGATGGACTCGACACCGCCGGCGACGATGATATCGCTGCAACCCGACGCAATCTGGTTGGCCGCAATGGCAATCGCCTGCAAGCCCGAGGAGCAGAACCGGTTGAGGGTCATGCCGGCCACGCCGGTGCCCAGTTGCGAGAGCACCGCCACATTGCGCCCGATGTTGTAGCCCTGGGCGCCCTCGTTGGAGCCGGCGCCGACGATGCAATCCTCCACCGTCGCCGGGTCGATGCCGTTGCGGGCGAGCAGCGCGTTGACGCAATGGGCCGCCATGTCATCGGGGCGGGTCTGGTTGAACTTGCCGCGAAAGGACTTGGCCAGGCCGGTTCGCACACTGTCGACGATCACTACTTCACGCATGGGCTACCTCGATCTTGTGGTTGTCGGATCGAGCATAGATCGCGCCCCGCGCCACCGCGACGATCATTCACCCCATAGATACAAAACCATGGCGACGCGGCTCACTGCGTCATTTTTTCTTTTTCTTTTTGTCGTGCTTATCGGATTTGGCGAACGCCTCTTCCAGCGCCAGGTTGATGGTGCGCAACACCTTGACCCGGGCCCAGCGCTTGTCGTTGGCCTCCACCAATGTCCAGGGCGACACCTCGGTGCTGGTACGGTCGACCATATCGCCCACGGCCGCGCGGTAGTCATCCCATTTGTCACGGTTGCGCCAGTCGTCTTCGGTGATCTTGAAGCGCTTGAAGGGGATTTCCTCGCGGGCCTGGAAGCGCTCCAGTTGCGTGTCCTTGTCGATGGCCAGCCAGAACTTGACCACGATCACACCCGCATCGCGCAGTTGCTCTTCGAAGTCATTGATCTCGCCATAGGCGCGCATCCAGTCCGCCGGGGTGCAGAAGCCTTCAATGCGCTCCACCAGCACGCGGCCATACCAGGAACGGTCGAACACGGTGAACATGCCGCGCGCCGGGATCTTCTGCCAGAACCGCCACAAGTAAGGCTGGGCGCGTTCGTCTTCACTGGGCGCGGCAATCGGCACGATGTGGTACTGACGCGGGTCCAGCGCCGCCGCCACCCGACGGATCGCCCCGCCCTTGCCCGCCGCATCGTTGCCCTCGAACACCGTGACCAGGGCGTGCTTGCGCATGCGCTTGTCGCGCATCAATCCGGAGAAACGCGCCTGTTCGGTGATCAGTTGTTCTTCGTAATCGTCCTTGTCCAGGCGCTGGGACAGGTCGAGGCTGTCGAGCAGGCTCTTCTTGTCCACCGACGCGATCAACGGCGCCGGGTTCATGCCGCTGGCCTTGCCCTTGGACAGCTTGAGCGCATTCTGCAGGCCTTCGAGCAGCAGTTTGCCCACGGTGAGGCTGCGGTAGTTGCTGTCCACGCCTTCGATCACATGCCACGGCGCATAGTCGCGACTGGTGCGGCGCAACACGCGCTCACCGAAGTGCACGAATTTGTCGTAGGTCTCGGATTGCTGCCAGTCCAGCGGGCTGATGCGCCAACTGTGCAGGGGGTCATCGGCCAGGGCCTTGAGCCGCGCCTTCATCTGTTTCTTGGAGAGGTGGAACCAGAACTTGAAGATCAGCGCGCCTTCATCGCAGAGCATTTTCTCCAGGCGTTCGGCGCCGGCGATGGCCTGGTCGAGGCGGGCGTCCTTGATCTGCCCATGTACGCGGCTTTGCAGCATCTGGCTGTACCAGTTGCCAAAGAAGATGCCCATGCGACCCTTGGCAGGAAGTTGGCGCCAATAGCGCCAGGCCGGCGGGCGCGCCAGTTCTTCGTCGGTCTGCTGGTCGAAGGTGCGCACTTCGATCAGGCGCGGGTCCATCCATTCATTGAGCAGCTTGACCGTCTCGCCCTTGCCGGCGCCTTCGATACCGTTGATCAGGATAATCACCGGGAAGCGCTTCTGCTGCTGCAGCTCGTACTGCACTTCCAGCAGGGCCTCGCGCAGGGCCGGCACCTCGGCCTCAAAGGTGTCTTTGTCGATGGCGTGACCGATTTCGGCGGATTCGAACATGGGCAGCTCCGTTTCAAGATGGCTCAAGACTAGCGGATTAGGCAGCAATACGCGGGAGGAAATTCCACCGGCGCTTGCCATGGGTCAATTCAATGCCGGTTGATCGGCTAGAATGGCGGCCTTGCCTTTACCGAGCCGCCCATGAACCCCATCACCCACGCCCAACTCGACTGGGATGACCAAGGTCGCCCGCACTCGCGGATCTTCGACGATGTGTACTTTTCCGATAAGTCAGGCCTTGAAGAAACCCGCTACGTGTTCCTCGAACAGAACCGTTTGCAGGAGCGCTTTGCCGCGCTGCCCGCCGGTGGGCGGCTGGTGATTGGCGAGACCGGGTTCGGCACGGGGTTGAATTTCCTCTGCGCCTGGCAACTGTTCGAACAACACGCCGTGGCCGGTGCGCGCCTGCATTTCGTCAGCGTGGAAAAGTACCCGCTCAGCCATGCCGACCTGCAACGCGCCCTGCTGCTCTGGCCGGAACTGCAACCCTTCGCCGAACAACTGCTGGCGCAATACATTGCCATCCATCAGGGCTTCCAGCGCCTGGTGCTGGATAACGGTCGCGTGACCCTGACCCTGCTGATCGGCGACGCCCTGGAGCAACTGCCCCAACTGGACGCGCAGATAGACGCCTGGTTCCTGGACGGCTTCGCCCCGGCGAAAAACCCGGATATGTGGACCGCCGAGCTGTTTGCCGAACTGGCACGCCTGGCGGCGCCAGGCTCGACTATCAGCACGTTTACCAGCACCGGCTGGGTGCGTCGGTTGATCAACGCCGCCGGGTTCAAGATGAAACGTACGCCGGGCATTGGCCACAAGTGGGAGATCCTGCGCGGGGAGTTTCTCGGTTGGCCGACCGACACGCCGGTACCGGTCGCGGCCAAGCCGTGGTTCGCCAGGCCGCCCGCCATTACGGGTGACCGCCACGCACTGGTGATCGGCGCCGGCCTGGCGGGCTGTGCGACGGCGGCCAGCCTGGCGGCCAGGGGTTGGCAAGTCAGCCTGCTGGAGCGCCATGACGGCGTGGCGCGGGAAGCCTCCGGCAATCCCCAGGGCGTGCTGTACCTGAAACTGTCGGCCCACGGCACTGCCTTGTCGCAGTTGATCGTGGCCGGGTTCGGCCATACCCGTCGAGTGCTGGAGCACTTGCATCGCGGCGTCGACTGGGACGGTTGCGGCGTGCTGCAACTGGCCTTCGATGCCAAGGAGGCCCAGCGCCAGGCGCAACTGGCCGCTGCCTTCGCGCCGGACTTGCTGCACCTGCTCGACCGCGACCAGGCCCAGGCCCGCGCCGGTATCGCACTGGCACACGGTGGGCTGTTTTTCCCCGAAGGCGGCTGGGTGCACCCACCGGCATTGTGCGAGTGGCAAGCCCATCAACCGGGCGTGACCGTGCTAACCCACCACGATGTGCTCGACCTGCGTCATGTCGACGGTCAGTGGCAAGCCTGGGACGGTGAACACCTGCTGGCCAGCGCCAGCGTGGCGGTGCTGGCCGGCGCCGCCGAAGTCCAGCGGTTCGCCGACCTGCCCCTCAAGCGCATTCGCGGGCAGATCACCCGTTTGCCGCAGACCGCCGACAGCCAGGCCCTGGCCACGGTGGTGTGCGCCGAAGGCTACGTCGCCCCGCCACGCCTGGGCGAACACACCCTGGGCGCCAGTTTCGACTTCAAAAGCGATGACCTTACGCCCACCGCCGCTGAACATGCCGAAAACCTGGAGCTGCTCATGGGCATCTCCGAGGACCTGGCCCAGCGCCTGGGCGCCGACACCCTGGAGCCGGCGACCCTGGAAGGTCGCGCCGCGTTCCGCTGCACCAGCCCGGATTACTTGCCGATTGTGGGACCACTGGCTGACCGCCAGGCGTTCGACCAGGCCTACGCCGCCCTGCGCAAGGACGCCCGGCAAGTGCCAGGCACCGCTTGCCCCTGGCTGGACGGGCTTTACGTCAACAGCGGCCATGGCTCAAGGGGGCTGATCACCGCCCCGCTGAGTGCGGAGTTGCTCGCCGCCTGGCTGGACAGCGAGCCGTTGCCGGTGCCGCGCGCCGTGGCTGACGCCTGCCACCCCAATCGGTTTGCCGTGCGGGCGCTGATCCGTACCACCACCGGCAAGGTCGAGTGATCAACCGGCTGGGGCCTCACACACGGAGCCCAGCCCTTCGGCCCTGATGGCATCCTCGGTCAAGCGCTCGATCAGCACGCTTTCAGCCTGCTCCCGTTCACTGAGGACGGTGTGCATGCGACTACGGTAATCGGCATCGCTCAGTACCAGGCTTTGCTCGAAGATGTCATTGAGGCGCTCGTCATAGGGCGAACTCAAGGCCTCGAAGCGAGCCGCATGGGCACGCTTGAGGTAGTCGGTCCAGAACGGCAGCTTCTTGAGATACGTCATCAGCTCGGGGGACAGCTCGGCCAGCGTGACTTCAGCCTTGGCTTCATCCAGCGCCAACTGAGTGACCTCACCCAGCCGCGAATAACGCATGTGCCGAGGCTGGCCGGGCAAATAGAATTCGCCGACCAGGCCTGTGCGGAAAGCCAGGCTGACCTCCAATGGATCGGCGGCAGGATGCAGGCCACTGTGACGGCGCGCAATCGCCTCCAACTGCTCCAGGCGAAACAGGCCACGACCCAGTTTCAACAGCGGCCTGGGCGTCAGCGCACGCCCCTGCATGAGGGCCTTGGCATCGCTGATTTCCACCAGGACTTCCAGGCTGCTGAAGTTGACGGCGGCGGCATCGTCACAATTGATCGGCGTGGCGGCCCGTTCGAATACTTCCTCACGCAGTTCGCTGTTCATTGCGGCAGCCTCCAGCACCCGCCATACGCGGCGCTGCAGGTCCTCACGCACGAACTCGGCGTCTTTGGTGCCGCCCAGTTCCGCGAGCAACTTGAACAGGGCGTCCGACCGGTAATCGTCCTTGAGGCCCGTCCACGTGAGTTTCTTCGCCGCATAGCCCGCCATCCGTTCGTCCGCCAGCCACAGTTCGCGTGCGCTCTGCTCGTTCAAACGCGCAATATCATCTTCCAGGAACCCCATGCCCGGACCGTACGCCTGCCGGTAATGTTTCAGGGCCAGTTGGCTTTGAGCCGATAACGGGTTGTGCCGCAAGTTGACACCCAGGGCAAAGTTTCGCGGCACGCGCAACAGCCACTCCGGCAGCTCGCTGATGTCATTGGCGCGCAAATCGATCTGTTCAAGATAAGGCAGGCGCCACAGGTCCTTGGGCAGTTCCTTGAGCCGGCAGTTGCGTAACACCAGGTTGCGCAGCGCGAACATACGGCTGATATCCGGCGGGTCCAGCAGCGGGTTATCCGCCAGGCTCAACACCTTCAGGCGCGTCAGATCGGCCAGCTTGGCACGGGTGTATTCGGTGAGTTGGAGTTTGTTGTTGCTCAGGTACAACCGCTCCAGGCCCGGCATGTGCGACAGGGCTTCAGGTAGCCGGGTAATCTGGTTTTCGCCCAGTTCAAGGGTGCGCAGCCCCTTGAAGTGGCTGAGGAAATACGCCACATCGTCGGTCAGGTTCAAACGGCGCAATGACAAATGCTCGACGTGATCGAAGCGCACCTGTGCGGGTAATGTCGGCAGAGGGCCGATGACCATATCATCGAGCAACAGCCCTGGAACCTGGCTGGCGCGCTCGTCGGGCAGGGTCGACATCCGTCGCCAGCACTTTTCGATGCTTTTCGCCGCCTGGTGGCGACTCAATCGATAGTCCCACAGGGGGTCGGCCTGCACGATATTGACAGACCTCTCGGCACGCCAGCGTTTGAGTGCCGTGTGCAGCGCTTCAAACTCCTGCTCACGTGCCTGGACCGCCTTGGCACGAGACAGGTGATCATGGCCCGCATCGCGCAAGAAATCGTTGACCTGCGACGGACTGAACAAGGGATAAAGCTTGTTGACCTTACGCACCAACGCCGCCGGGAAATGCCCTGCCTCGCCCCGCGCCGACTGGGTACAGATCAGCGGTTCTTCGTCCAGCAGCCCGCGTTCCGGCCACAGGTGACGGGCGACTCTGTCACGCTCATGCACCGTGGTGGCACGCAGGCGGCCCCGCAGGTCGGCCGCCTCATTCTCAGCCTGGAGCTTCAATGCAATGCGCTGGCGTGGCAGCAGGCTATCGAAAAGCGCCGTATACAAGCCGTCCGCGCCTGTCGCGACCGGCCCCAGGGCCTTGCCTTTTTGATCGAAGGCCTGATACCCCTGGGGCGTACTGACCAGGGTCCTCTGCGTCGCAGCTGTTGAAGCGCCCGCCTCGGCCAGCACCTCCCCGCTCAGGGTGTGCCTGCGTACCTGCAATGCCAGGTCTCGGGGCCAGCCGGGCATTCGCTCCAGCATACCGACGGCCACGCGTCGGGTGCCGTCCCCCGCCAACTCCGGCCAGTACAGGCCCATCAGCGCACGGTCCTGCTCCAACTGGTCCACCGCCTCGCGTGCTCGCTGGGCAAGCACCAGTGGTACTCGGCCAGTGGTGCGCAAATACCGGCGCTCCCACAATGTGGCCTGTGAGTACAGCTCCCACGCCACACGGGGTGGCAGTTGTTTGAAGCGGTCGCACAACGGCACCAATTCGTTCAGGGCAACACCGGCGTAATAGGTGTACAAACGGTCGAGTACGGTTTGATGCCGGCTACGCAGCGTGTCCAGCAGACGCCGCTCCAGTGTGCTGCGCATGTCGTCTTCCGCCACGCCCTTGCCCAACAGGTCGACACGCTCCTCGTCGCTCAGATGCTCCAGCAAGGTGTCCATGACCCGCCCGTCCCTCAACTCCTTGCGGGTAATATGGATGCTCAGATCCTCATAATCGAAAGGTGCTGTTTCCGGATGCCTTTCCAGCAGTTCGCCCTCCTCGTCCAGCACCTCGAAAAAACGCCCCTGGGGCCAGCCTGGCACCAGCGGCAATGCGAACAATTGGGCGCGTGCGGTACTCGCATCCGGACGTTCACCACGCGCCAGGTACTCCATCAGTTCACGGACCCTGTCGTTTTGCTTGTAGCGCAGCACGCTGTCATGAAAACGCTCGGGTAACGGCTCGTAGGCACTGCCCAATGCCCGCAAGTGTGGCAGGGTCATTCCGGTGAGGGTTGCCAGGTTCGACAACGGCTCAGCGGGCAACTCCTCAAGGCTTGGATCCAGTCGCCTGAGGCTGTAGACGAGGTCTTCCCATTGCAAGGGGCGCTCGTAGACGTGCTGCCAGCCACCACGGAAGTTGTGCTCCAGCGGCGGGCGGTAAGCCTGCGGGCGCTGTGGATGAATAACCCGCCACTTCTGCAGTTTGGTATCGAAGGCAACCGAATAGTGGTTTCCCCCCATCCGGATGTAAGAGCGGCCGTTGACTTGGTAGACGCCTCGAGAATTGACCACGGCCTGGTGTGCGACCGGCTCAGGCTGTCGATAGGTATTGAGCCTTGGCCGCCAGAGTTTCTGGCCCTGGTCGGCAGTGGTGACGGTTTCGAACTTCTCGAAGAACTCCGTAGAGGTTGTCAGGGTGCGCTTCAACGTCCCCACTACCCGCCCCCCCGCCACAAACAAAGCCATGGCCGCAACGTTTTCGGCCACATTCACCAGATGCCTGAGGGCCTCGGTATGTTCATCGTGCTGCCAGTCCTCGACGGCCTCGAACACTTCCCCCAACAGCTGTCCGATGGCTACCCCGAGCATCAACTGACCCAACACCGGCACCACCAACGCCGCCACATTCAGCAGGTCCAGCCCCAGGTCCAGATAGCGCTGCATGCGCTCTTCACTGGCTTGCTGGTCGACCTGGGCCTTGGGCACCGCCAGCACTAACGCATCCAATTGAATCTTGCCGACGAATGCGTGGAAGAAGAACCCTGTCAGGCTGGTCGTGACGGGTAAGGCGCGCAGCTGGCCAACCTTGCGCGTCATGTCGAACGATTCGAAAAAATCCAGGCGGTTGGACTCATCCAGGTACCCTTCGAAAAACGTCCGGTAGCTCTTGATTTGCAGCTTCAAGGACAAGTACACCTTGAAGTCTTCCAGCGTCGGGTACTCGTACCAGGGCCTGGAGGGTTCGTTAGGCATGTAGACAATAAAGGGGCCGGTATCCAGGCTGCCCGGTACGCTGCCGGAAAACACCAATACACTCCACACACAGGTGTCATCGATGTTCACGCCTTGCCACGTAGTCAGACCGTTGCCCGGCACCTTGCTCTTGAGCTCACTGGCCGGACGGTCGAAACCGATCAGCTTGAGCAACCGCGCGTAGGTCCCGGCTTCGATATGCCCCTTGCACAAGGCAATATGCAGATCCATGCGCATGTCCATGAGTTTGCCCAGGCCAATACTGACAGCAGCCTGGTTGTAGGAACTGACTTCCTCTTTGCTTTTCGGGTCGGGCAGGTCGAAGACCTCTTCGATGTGCTTTTGATAGAGCGCCCCCAGGTCCAGCTCCCGGCAATAACCGACAAATTCGGGCACCGTCATGCCGACGATCGGCTGCTTGGTGGCCGCAGAGCGCACCACAGCGGCGACGGACATGCCCCCGGGCTCGGCGCGCGCGTCAGAGAAGTTCTGCATCGCTGCATGCAGCAGGCTTTGCTTTGTATAGGTAACGGTCTGGAGCAAGCCGCCCCCCAGGTCAGGGCTGACGCCGGTGAGCTTACGTTTGGGCAACTCCAGCAGGTCTTGCCTGACATCCGGCGAATCAACCCCTTTGGCCCGCAGAAAATTGGTCAAGCGCTCTGCGCAGTATTGATCCAGCGGTTCCAGGCGCTGTAACAGGTAACGGACGTTCTCACGGATCGCCTTGCTGTCGATATGCGCCTGTTCAAGGGCCGTGAGGGTCGAAGCGTCGGCCCCAATCAACCAGCGCGGGACGGTTTTGCGCAAAACCTGCGCCTTGTCCAGATCGCCGGTCATGTCGAGCAATGCCCTGTCCATTTCATCCTGGGTCGCCCCTGCGGCGACCTCACTCAAATCGCGGTTTTGCGTCATCGGCATGCTTCCTCAGCCAGCTGAACATGACGCCAAACGATAAGCCTGGCCTGGGTCACAACCGGGTATTTGTATACCGCCTTACGAAAGACCCATTCCGCTTATAACCGATTGATCTAAAACTCCACGAATAGCCCCGTGTCAGTTTCTGGGTACGCGCCCTTTTGGGCGTATTGAGTTTTATGCTCCCCAACGGAAAAACCGGTAAGGAATTTATGTGCGGATTAGCTGGAGAATTACGTTTCGATGCCCAACCTGCCGACCTGGCGGCGATTGAACGCATCACCCATCACCTGGCCCCGCGAGGCCCCGACGCCTGGGGCTTTCATGCCCAGGGGCCGATTGCCCTGGGCCATCGGCGCCTGAAAATCATGGACCTGTCGGACGGCTCGGCCCAACCGATGGTCGATTCGCACCTGGGCCTGAGCCTGGCCTTCAACGGTGCGATCTATAACTTCCCGGAATTGCGCGAAGAGCTGGAAGCCCTGGGTTACGCCTTCTATTCCGGCGGCGACACCGAAGTGTTGCTCAAGGGTTACCACGCCTGGGGTGAGGCACTGTTGCCCAAGCTCAACGGCATGTTTGCCTTCGCCATCTGGGAACGTGATGCCCAGCGCCTGTTCATCGCCCGCGACCGCCTCGGCGTGAAGCCGTTGTACCTGTCGCGCACCGGCCAGCGCCTGCGCTTTGCCTCGGCCCTTCCGGCGCTGCTCAAGGGCGGCGATATCAACCCGATCCTCGATCCGGTAGCCCTGAATCACTACCTGAATTTCCATGCGGTGGTGCCGGCACCACGCACCTTGCTGGCGGGCATCGAAAAACTGCCGCCGGCCAGCTGGATGCGTATCGATGCCAGCGGCAAGACTAAACAGCAAACCTGGTGGACCCTGCCCTACGGCCCGCGCGAAGATGAAAAACACCTGAGCCTGGAAGACTGGACCGACCGCGTGCTCGACAGCACTCGCGAAGCCGTGGCCATCCGTCAACGTGCCGCGGTGGATGTGGGTGTGCTGCTCTCCGGTGGGGTCGATTCGAGCATGCTCGTCGGCCTGCTGCGTGAAGTCGGCGTACAGGATTTGTCGACCTTTTCCATCGGCTTTGAAGACGCCGGTGGCGAGGCCGGCAACGAGTTCCAGTACTCGGACCTGATCGCCAGACACTACGGTACGCGCCACCACCAATTGCGCATCGCCGAAAGCGAGATCATCGAACAACTGCCAGCGGCGTTTCGCGCCATGAGCGAGCCGATGGTCAGCCATGACTGCATCGCCTTCTACCTGCTGTCGCGGGAAGTGGCCAAGCACTGCAAGGTAGTGCAAAGCGGCCAGGGCGCCGATGAGTTGTTCGCCGGTTACCACTGGTACCCGCAGGTCGACGGTGCCGCCGATCCCTATATGGCTTATCGCGATGCATTTTTTGACCGCAGCTACGACGACTATGCCGCCACTGTCGCGCCCAAATGGCTGACCGCCAACGACGCGGCTGGCGATTTCGTGCGCGAACATTTCGCCATGCCCGGCGCCGATGCGGCGGTGGACAAGGCCCTGCGCCTGGACAGCACGGTGATGCTGGTGGACGACCCGGTCAAACGCGTCGACAACATGACCATGGCCTGGGGCCTGGAAGCGCGCACGCCGTTCCTGGACTACCGCCTGGTGGAGCTGTCGGCCCGCGTGCCAGGTAAATTCAAGTTGCCCGATGGCGGCAAGCAAGTGCTGAAAGAAGCGGCGCGCCGGGTCATTCCGAGCGAAGTCATCGACCGCAAGAAGGGTTACTTCCCGGTGCCAGGCCTCAAGCACTTGCAGGGCGATACCTTGAACTGGGTACGCGAACTGCTGCTCGACCCGAGCCAGGATCGCGGCCTGTTCAACCCCGCCGCGCTGGACCGCTTGTTGACCGACCCGCAGGGCCAATTGACGCCGTTGCGTGGCTCCAAGCTGTGGCAACTGGCAGCGCTGAACCTGTGGCTCAGCGAACAAGGAATCTGATTGATGAAACCTCTCGCAGCGGCCTATAGCCAACGCTTGATCAAGGGCCAGGCGCCGACCTACGAGCGCCTGCAGGCGCGCCTGGCGGAAGACGGCAGCCCATTGGCCGCCGAGCCGATTGCGGTGCATTGCGGCTGGGGCCGGTTGCTGATCGGGCATACCTTTCCCGACCCGGCCAGCCTGGCCCAGGAACTGCTCCATGAGCAGCCGGGTGAGCGTGACATTGCCCTGTACGTGGCGGCGCCCCAGCAGATCCTGGGCATCGATCCCCAGCAGCTGTTTCTCGACCCCTCCGACACGCTGCGCCTGTGGTTCAGCGACTACCGCCCGGCTACCCGGGTGTTTCGCGGCTTCCGCATCCGGCGGGTGCAGACGGAGGCCGATTGGCTGGCGGTGAACCAGCTGTACCAGGGGCGCGGCATGTTGCCGGTCGACGCCGAGCGCCTCACGCCGCGCCATCAGGGCGGCCCGGTGTACTGGCTGGCGGAAGATGAAGACAGCGGCGCGGTGATCGGCAGCGTGATGGGGCTGAATCACCAGAAGGCGTTTCATGACCCGGAAAACGGTTGCAGCCTGTGGTGCCTGGCAGTCGACCCGCTGTGCACGCGCCCCGGCGTGGGCGAAGTGCTGGTGCGTCACTTGGTGGAGCACTTCATGAGCCGTGGCCTGAGCTACCTGGACCTGTCGGTGCTGCACAATAACCGCCAGGCCAAGAACCTCTACGCCAAGCTCGGTTTTCGCGCGCTGACCACCTTTGCGATCAAGCGCAAGAATGGGATCAACCAACCGTTGTTCCTCGGCCCTGGCCCGCAGGCGGGGTTCAACCCCTATGCGCGGATCATCGTCGAGGAAGCCCATCGGCGCGGTATCGATGTACAGGTGGATGACGCCGATGCCGGGCTGTTCACCCTGAGCCATGGCGGGCGCCGTGTGCGTTGCCGTGAGTCCTTGAGCGACCTGACCAGCTCGATCAGCATGACCTTGTGCCAGGACAAAAGCCTGACGCACAAAGTGCTGAAGGCCGCCGGTTTGAAAGTACCCTCGCAGCAACTGGCGGGCAGCGCGGATGACAACCTGGAGTTCCTCGATGAGCACCAGCGCATCGTGGTCAAGCCGCTGGATGGCGAGCAGGGTCAGGGCGTCGCCGTGGATCTGCAAAGTATCGAAGAGGTGCAGCAAGCCATTGAAGCGGCGCGGCAGTTCGACAGCCGTGTGTTGCTGGAAAGCTTTCACGAAGGCCTGGACCTGCGCATCCTGGTCATCGGTTTCGAGGTGGTGGCCGCCGCGATCCGCCGTCCTGCGGAAGTCACCGGTGACGGTCATCACTCCATTGGCGCATTGATCGAAGCCCAGAGCCGCCGTCGCCAGGCCGCTACCGATGGTGAAAGTAAAATTCCTCTGGATGGTGAGACCGAACGCACACTGAAAGCCGCTGGCTATGACTACAGCAGCATCCTGCCCCGTGGCCAGACCCTGGCCGTGCGCCGCACCGCCAACCTGCATACCGGTGGTTGCCTGGAAGACGTCACCGCCATCCTCCACCCCACGCTGGTGGACGCCGCCGTGCGCGCCGCCCGCGCCTTGGATATTCCCATGGTGGGCCTGGACCTGATGGTGCCCGCCGCCGATCAACCCGAGTACGTGTTTATCGAAGCCAACGAACGGGCCGGCCTGGCCAATCATGAGCCGCAACCGACCGCGGAGAAGTTTGTGGATTTGTTGTTTCCCCACAGCCAGCCTGCTACTCAATAACCCTGTGACCAGGGGACCTCTTGTGGTGAGCCAGCTAGCCACAACACGGCTGCTCGCCACACCTCATCAGGAGTCTTTATGAGCCGAAACATCCCCGAACCGGATCTGAACTACCTGCAAAAAGTGCTGCTGGAAATGCTCGCCATTCCCAGCCCCACCGGATTTACCGACACCATCGTGCGCTACGTCGCCGAGCGCCTGGAAGAGCTGGGCATCCCCTTTGAAATGACCCGGCGCGGCACCATCCGCGCCACCCTCAAGGGCCAGAAAAACAGCCCCGATCGTGCGGTATCAGCACACTTGGACACCATTGGCGCCGCCGTGCGCGCCATCAAAGACAATGGCCGCTTGAGCCTGGCGCCGGTGGGTTGCTGGTCGAGCCGCTTTGCCGAAGGCAGCCGCGTCAGCCTGTTTACCGATAACGGCGTGATCCGTGGCAGTGTGTTGCCGTTGATGGCCTCCGGGCATGCGTTCAATACCGCCGTGGATGAAATGCCGGTGAGCTGGGACCATGTGGAATTGCGCCTGGATGCCTACTGCGCCACCCGTGCCGACTGCGATTCCCTGGGCATTGGCATCGGTGACTATGTCGCCTTCGACCCGCTGCCGGAGTTCACCGAGAGCGGGCACATCAGTGCCCGGCACCTGGACGACAAAGCCGGCGTTGCCGCGCTGCTGGCCGCGCTCAAGGCCATCGTCGACAGTGGCGAGCCGTTGCTGATCGACTGCCATCCGCTGTTCACCATCACCGAGGAAACCGGCAGTGGCGCAGCGGCCGCGCTGCCCTGGGACGTCAGTGAGTTCGTCGGCATCGACATCGCCCCGGTCGCCCCCGGCCAGCACTCCAGCGAGCATGCGGTGAGCGTGGCGATGCAGGATTCCGGCGGGCCATACGACTATCACCTGTCGCGGCATTTGCTGCGCCTGGCGTCGGACAATGAGTTACCAGTGCGCCGCGATTTGTTCCGCTACTACTTCAGCGACGCGCACTCGGCCGTCACCGCCGGCCACGACATCCGCACCGCGTTGCTGGCGTTCGGCTGCGATGCGACCCACGGTTACGAGCGCACGCATATCGACAGTCTGGCGGCGCTGAGTCGTCTATTGGGCGCCTACATTCTCAGCCCGCCCGTGTTCGCCAGCGACGCGCAACCGGCACAGGGTTCCCTGGACCGGTTCAGTCACCAGATCGAGCACGAGACGCAGATGGAAAGCGACACGCGAGTGCCGTCGGTGGATAGCCTGGTGGGCAACAAGTCCTGAGACTGGCAACTACGGTCCCGGCGCAGTAGGATCGCCGGGATCCATCACCCGAGGCTTGTATGCTGATTCCCTACGATGCACTTGAAGTCGACACGCTCACACGCCTGATCGAAGACTTCGTGACCCGCGACGGCACCGACAATGGCGATGACACGCCGCTGGAAACCCGCGTACTGCGCGTGCGCCAGGCACTGACCAAGGGCCAGGCGCTGATCGTGTTCGACCCGGAAAGCGAGCAGTGCCAGTTGATGCTCAAGCACGACGTGCCCAAGCATCTGTTCGACTGACGTCAGAGATTGGGCACCGGCACCGGATGGGTGCTGGCGGCCTGGCGCTCGCGGATTTTCTGATGCACCTCCGCGCGATGTACATGCACCCCGGCCGGCGCTTCAACGCCAAACTTCACCTGGGTACCGTTCAACTCGAGGATATGCACGGCGATGTCATCGCCAATGGAGATGACTTCGCCTATGGCGCGGCTTAGAACCAGCATGGCGGTTGTCCTTTTAACAGTGAAAGGACCTCGACCATGCGCGCAGGCTGTGGTGTGCATCAATGGCTTGCCGTGAAATCAGGCACTACTTACATGTGTAGGTAAAATGCCTGACAGACCACTTCCCGGTCAGCCTTTGACGGCCTGTGCCTTGGCGCGCATTTTGTCGGCCATGCTGGTCATTTCGTCATACAACAACTGCGGGTTCTTTTGCTTCAACGCCCATGCCACGCGCCCCTGTTCGTGGGGCAGGATCATGAACTCACCTTCCGCGACCCGCTGGTAGATGTAATCGGCGATATCCGCCGCCGAAATCGGCGAACTTTCCAGCAACTTGCCCACCTGGGCCTTCATGGCCGGGGTCGGCCCACGGAAGGAATCCAGCAGATTGGTCTGGAAGAACGATGGGCACACCACATGCACACCGATTTCCTGCTGCTTGAGCTCCACCAGCAGACTCTCCGACAACGCCACCACACCCGCCTTGGCTACGTTGTAGTTGCTCATGGCCGGCCCCTGCATCAGCGCGGCCATGGAGGCGATGTTGATGATGCGGCCCTTGCTCTTTTCCAACAGCGGCAGGAACGCCTTGCAGCCCTTGACCACGCCCATCAGGTTGATTGCGATCTGCCAGTCCCAGTCCTCCAGGGACAACTCGGCAAAGAAACCGCCTGACGCCACGCCTGCGTTGTTGACGATCACATCGATACCGCCCAGCTTGACCTCACAGGCCTGGGCAAACGCGGTGAGCTGGCTGTAGTCGCGCACGTCGCAGCGCTGGATAAAACCTTCGCCACCGGCCTCGCGCACCAGCCTGAGGGTTTCCTGCAGGCCGGGCTCGCTCACGTCCGACAAGGCCAACTGCCAGCCCTCACGGGCCCAGCGCAGAGCGATTTCACGACCCAGGCCGGACCCGGCGCCAGTGATCATCATGCGATTTTGCATAGAAAGTTGCCTTGTGGTTCACGGAAGAAGTGACCGGCAGTGTAGCGAAGGTTTTTCCTACACCCACCCACCATCAGAGTGATGAATGCCCCTGGCAAACCGTGGGCCGGGTCGGATGTTTGCGTATAGCCTAAGTTCAATATTTTTCAACTAACAGGTTTAGTTGCGAGCGCATTAAAAGAAATAAGCCTGTGTGCGAAATGCTTTAAAAAAATACTGAATTTTCTGCGAAGAAGCATAGTCGGAGTTGTTAAGGCGTCTGTCTTTAATATGCGGGCCTATCGTTAAACAACCGGTCTTTGCAGAAGGCCAATAAGGAAAAAAACCATGAGCCTCATTCTGATCATTATCTTGATCCTCCTGCTGGTCGGCGGTCTGCCAGTGTTCCCTCACTCACGTAATTGGGGTTATGGCCCGTCGGGTATCCTGGGCGTTGTCCTGGTGGTGCTGCTGGTGCTGTTGTTGCTTGGGCGTATATAAACGCCAGGCAAAAAAAGAGGCCCTTTAAAGGGCCTCTTTTTTATGGCCGGTTAATTAGTCCGGCTTGCCGTTGACCACACCTGCGGTGTTATCCAACAGGCTCTTGGTAGCGGTCTGCAGGAACGACTCGAGTTTCTGCTTCAGTGCCGCCTCGTCCGGCGACTCGGGGATCACTTTACCGGTTGGGTTGGCGCCCAGTTCGTATTCCCACAACTTCGGTGGCATTTCCTTCGGCAGCACCAGAATGCGATCTGCCGTCACCAATGCCACGGTTTGATCGCTGCCCGATGGCTTGATCACACCAAAACCCTTATCGCCTTCCGGCAGGTTCAACAGGTCACGGCCCCAGCACTGGTGCAGGGTATCGCCACCCAGGCGCCCCATGATGGTTGGCACGATGTCGATCTGGGTGCCCACGGTGTGGTCACGCTCGCCGAACTTTTCCTGCATGCCTGGCGCGATCATCAGCATCGGCACGTTGAAACGGCCCAGGTCCATTTCGGTGATCTGCTGCTCGTTGCCGAAGCCATGGTCACCCACGATGACGAACAGGGTTTCCTTGAAGTAAGGCTCCTTGCGGGCCTTCTCAAAGAACTGGCCCAGGGCCCAGTCGGAGTAGCGCATGGCGGTCAAATGCTCGTTGAGGCTGCCACGGTCGGTGACTTTCTCAACTGGCAATGGCGTCGGCAACGCGTACGGCGTGTGGTTGGACAGGGTTTGCAGCAACGCATAGAAGGGCTTGCCACCTTCACGCGCCTTGAGCTCTTCCAGGCCACGGTTGAACATATCCTGGTCAGACACACCCCACGTCGGGTCGGAGAACACCGGATCGACGAAGTCATTGCGACCGATGAAGTTGGTCATGCCCTGGTTGCTGAAAAAGCCCGACTGGTTGTCCCAGGCGAAATCGCCGTTGTACACATACACGTCGTCAAACTTGCGCGCGCTGAGCAACTGCGGCAGGCCCGACAGCTTGTGGCTGCCTTCCGGGGTCTGCATCAGGTATTCGAAGCCCGGCAGGTTCGGGAAGCACGCCATGGTGGCGAACATACCCTGGTGGGTATGGGTGCCGTTGGAGAAGAAACGGTCGAACAGCAGGCCTTCCTTGGACAGTTTGTCGAAGTACGGCGTGATGTTGCCCGGACGACCCAAGGCGCCGACCGAGTGACCGGCGAAGCTTTCCATGAGGATCACGACCACGTTCTTGATCGGCAGGGTCTTCTCGGCCGGCGGCATGTAGTCGCGGCGCACGGCGGCGATGTCGGTATCCACCAGTTTCTCTTGCGGCAGCACCAGCATGTCACGCACGGTCTGGGTGGCCAGCGGCTGGTCGAGGGTGGCCTTCCAGATATTGGAGCGATCTTCGGAGAACCGCGACTTGGCCGCGGCGATCAGCGACAAGGTGCCGTTGAGGCCCAACTGGTTGGCGAAGTTCGAATCCGTAGTGTAGACATCCCCCCAACGCAGCGGCGGCCCCTGGCGCAGGGTGCCACGGATGGCGACCACGGCGATCAGCAGGCAGACCACGAACACCGCGATGCGCGTGTACCACGGCGCGACCTGGCGGGTACCGATGCTGCCACCGCTGAACGGGCCACGCGGGCGTGTGGCGCGGTCGGCGCCTTTGAACGCCATGCTCAGGATCAACGTACCCACGGCCCAGGCCAGCAGGTAGCGCACCACCGGGAAACCGTACCAGAGCATGCTCATCACGGTCTTCGGGTCTTCCTTCACATATTGGAAGACCAGGCCGTTGAGGCGCTGGTGGAACTCGCGGTAGAAGTCCATTTCCATCAGGCCCAGGAACAGGGCGATGCTGGACGCGACGGTCAGCCACAAACGGAAGAACCCGCGCGCAGCCATGGCGCGGACGCTGAACAAGGCCAGCAGCAGCGGGACCAGCAGGTACATCACCAGGCGAATATCCAGGCGCAGGCCATTGCCGAACGCTTCGAGGAAGGTCGAGGCCGGCGTGTCGAGGATCATTTCGCGGTTGTACACCAGCAGCGCCAGGCGCAGCAGGGAGAACATCACCATCATGACCAGTGCGCAGAGCAGCGTGTACGCCAGATGGGATTTGACGGTCGGTTGCAGCAGGCGATTAGAAGCTCGCTGCTGACTCAGGGCGTCCGGGTTTGCCATGTCGTTTCAGGACCCATTGGAAGTTTAAGTGACGAAGTAGTGCAGTGGCGCGAATGGTGCCCGATCAACAGCGGCAAGGCTATTAATTACTGAACGTGCACCGGCGCTCCGCCTTTAGTGGCTCTTGGGACAGGGCCTTGGCAGGAAGATAAAGCCGGCGAATTGTCTTGGAAGGGATGTGAAAATTTTGTGCAGCGAATATTTCGAAACACAAAATGAATTGAAGGGAAAAGCCGTGGCCCGACAGCTGCCGAACCAGGGTTCGACAGCTGCCAGGTGGTGTGCGAGATCAGATCCGCACATTACCCCGTGGTCCGGCAATCGCCCAGATGATCAGGCCCAGCACCGGCAGCAGCAGGATCAACAAGATCCACAACACCTTGGCGCCCGTGCTTGCGCCGCTTTTGAATACGTTGATGATCGCCCAGATATCCAGCGCGAGGATGATCAGCCCGATCAAGCTATTAAACGTGGAACCCATGGTGTCGCTCCTAAGTGAGGGCATGCCCTTGTAGGATAGTCAGCCCTGACGGGGGTTCCGTTTTATTTCAGACGTGAACCGCGACTTTCAGCGCTTCCAGGGACGGTTCGCCCTTGATGCCGACTTCGGCGCACAGCTCCAGCACGCGCGGCAGGTCGTTGCCGTAGACCAGTACCGCCTGGATCTCGTCATCCAGCAGCTGGCTGAAGTTGAGCAGCACATAGCCGCCATCCTCCGGACTGAGGGCGCTCATCTGGATCTGGATGCGGTTGAGTGCGGTCAGGTCTTCGGTCTTGGCCAGTTGCTTGGGCTTGAGGTTGAACGCAACGCCCGGGCCGAACGACGCGACGATCTGCGCGAACAGGTCACCATAGGTGTCGGCCTGGAACAGCACGGTGTCCGGCAGGCTGCCGACCACCACCCACTCACCCAGTGGGATGGGGAAGGTGTCGTCGTAGTTGATATCCGGGTTGGCCGCCAGAAACGCGGCCGGGTCGGCGTAGGCCTGGGCCGCCTCATCGGCAATGCGCGCCACCTCGTCCTCACCCATGACGCCGGCGCTGATTTTGCTGATGAGTTCGACGAGGGCGGTTTTCATGAGAATGGTCCTGTAGCGGGCTGGCTTTTGAGGGCGCGTAGCCTACACCAGTTTCTGCAACTGCGCCGCCGTATCCACCGCGCCCATGGTCTGCGCCGCGGCCAGTGCGGTGGCGCCATTGGCGTCGGTGGCCTTGGGGTTGGCGCCCTGCCCCAGCAGGTAATCGACCATTTCCACGCGGTTGAACATCGCCGCCATCATCAACGCCGTACGGCCGTCGGAAGACGCGGCGTCCACCGGCGCGCCTCCGTCGATCAGCGCCTTGACCACGTCCAGGTTGCCCTTGAACGCTGCACCGGCCATCGGCAGCTGGTTCTTGTCGTTGGCGATCTGCGGATCGGCCTTGAACTCCAACAGCACTTTTACTGCCTCGGCATGGCCGTGATAAGCCGCGAGCATCAGCAAGGTGTCGCCGTTGTGGTTGCGCAAGTTGGCCGGCAAGCCTTTGGCCAGCAGCGCAGCGAGCATGGCGGCGTCGCCTTTGCGGGCAACGTCGAAGACCTGCTCGGCAAATTCGGCGGCTTCGTCTTCAGTCATTTGTTTGGCTTGGTCTGACATGTGGGGCTCCTTGTCTGGTCCTCTATATGGCGCCCAGTGTCGCGAGGGAGTTCCCCCCTGTCATGGCTTTTTTGTCAAAAGCGGCCATAGGCAGAATCAATGGCGCTACTTTAATAACGAAAATGCCCAGCCTGGATCTGCGCCAGCAATTGCCCGGTGACCGGCACATAACTGTCCGACCCCGGCAGCCAGGCGTAGACCGGGTCATTGCCCGCCTTGTCCGGGTCGAAGGCTTCCTCCTTGAGCCGCACCTTCTGATATTTGAAGGTGCCGGTGGTTTCCATCTTCACCTTGATCCGCAGGAACAATGGCACGGCATAGTGCGGCAACTGGCCGTGGGCGAACTGCAGCAACTCACGCATGTCCAGGGCAGCCAGCGATTCGCTCGGGGTGATGGCGACCATGCCGGCACGGCCGTTGGTGTTTTCGATTTCCACGCCATAGGCCACGACTTCAGCGATCTGCGGGTGTTGCAACAAGATGTTCTCCACTTCGGTGGTGGAGACGTTTTCTCCCTTCCAGCGATAGGTGTCGCCCAGGCGGTCGACGAACTGTGCATGGCCGAAGCCGATGCTGCGCACTAGGTCGCCGGTATTGAAGTAGCGGTCGCCCTTCTCGAACACATCCGTGAGGATCACCTTGCGGTTTTTTTCCGGGTCGGTGTAACCGTCATAGGGCGACTTTTCATCGATCCTGGCCAGCAACAAGCCCTGCCCGCCGGTCTTCACTTTGTGCATGAAACCATCGCCGCCACGGATCGGTTCACCCGTGTCGTGGGCGTAGTCCACCAACGCCCAGTGTTGCAGGCAAAAGCCGACGGTGTTGTCGAAATTCAATATGTTGGTAAAACCGATATTGCCGTCGCTGGCGGCGTACAACTCGCAGACATGCGCCACGCCGTAGCGCGCCTTGAACTGCGCCCACACGCCAGGGCGCAGGCCATTGCCGACCATCTTGGTCACGCGGTGATCACGGTCGTTTTCGGCCGCTGGCTGGTCGAGCAGGTAGCGGCATAGTTCGCCGACGTAGCCGAGGGTGGTCGCCTTGAATCTGCGCGCATCTTCCCAGAACTGACTGGCGCTGAACTTGCGCCGGATAGCGAACCCGGACGCCCCGACAATCGCCGCGCCCCAGCACACACAGAGGCCGGTGGCGTGGTACAGCGGCAGGGTGCAATAAAGAACATCCTCCGGCCCCATGTCCAGCGCAATGCTGCCGAAGCTGATCGCGGTCTTGGTCCAGCGGCCATGTTTCATGATGCCGGCCTTGGGCAGCCCGGTGGTGCCGGAGGTATAGATATAGAAGCAGGGGTCGTTGAAGAAAATCTGCGCGGTACTCGGCAGGTTATCTACCGGGCCACCGGCGCTGACAGCCATCAGGTCACAATAACCATCGGGCAGCGCATTGGCTTGCTGGTCCGCGACAAACCAAGTGCGTTCAGCGGAAATGCCCACCTGCTCACGTACCGCGTCATAGGAAGCCACCAATTCCGCACCGGCCACAATCGCCACCGGGTTCACCAGGTTGAGGCTGTGCAGCAGCGCCGCCTGGGTCTGCGCGGTATTGAGCATCGCACAGACGCCGCCCAGCTTGGCCACGGCCAGCACGCTCAGCAGCAACTCGGGACGGTTTTCGATAAAGATCGCCACCACATCGCCCTTGCCGATGCCCTGGGCTTGCAGATGGTGGGCAATACGGTTGGCCTGCTGGTTGGCTTCGCTGTAGCTGAGCACGCGGTCGCCGTACAACAAGGCTGTGCCATCCGGGTTGCGCAGGGTGGCTTGTTCAAACTGCCAGCCCAGGCCACAGGGCTGAGCGGGGTCGGTGACATTGGCGGCCCGCATGCCGCGCACCACCCGAGGCAGAGCACGAACAATGGCCGGCACCTTACGCAGCATCAAGCCCCAGGTGATCATGTCGTTTTGCGGGTGGCGCATGGGAACGTCCTTTTTCTTATTGTTCGTAAACCTTGCAGAAAAGTACGTCAGGCCCTCTTCGGCTGTACACGCAGGATTTGAAAAGTTTTGTATCCCGATAAGCGAACGCTGAAAAAAGGAATTAAGCCAGGCAGAGAGAGTCATTATGAGTAGTGAGGCACCTGCCCGAGCGCGCCCGGCAACGCAAAATGCAGGATGCATGATGGCCATTCATGCAAATTGCACGAATCCGGAAATTTTGTATTTTTATAAGCTATTGATTTATAACGATATTTATCTAAATCACTAGCTGGCACAATCACTGCACCTATCTCTCCATGCTTGCCCACTTGAGCCAACGGAGCTGATAGACATGAGCCTGATCCAAGATAAATTCGCTTCAGTATTCTCCAACTACGATGTCACCACCCAGCCTCGTCCAGACGGCGGCATCCTGCTGACCCTGCGCAACAGCGAAGGTAAACAGGTCAAGCGTTCGATCTCCTATCAGCAGTTGCACACTGCCGATCAGCTGACCTGGGTCATCAGCGCCATTCGCCGCGACCTGGCTGAACAGGCCAGCGAGTTGCCGCAGATTTCGATGCTGCAGAGCCAGAACCGCTTTGCCTTGCCGACCTACCACTCGGCTTAAGCCTGAAATACCCAAAAGGGCCGCGACGCATTGAGCGTCGCGGCCCTTTTTCATGGGTTCAACACAGCCCCTGGCGGCTGGCTTCATTGACGGCTTGTACCCGATTGGTTACTTGCAGCTTGCAATAGATATTACGCAGGTGGAATTTCACGGTTGCTTCGGACGTGGCGCGTATCTGGCTGATCTCCCAGACGGTCTTGCCTTCCGAAGCCCAGCGTAGGATTTCCAACTCCGCCGGAGTCAGGGCCTTGCCAGCCAGGTTCAAACGTCGCCTGACTGCATTGGGTACCGAATATGGCGGTAGAAACGATTCCTTGGGGCCACTCATTAGTTCCTCTCCTTTCTCTGGCTCATGCCGCCCCCTCTTCGGATTCCTCCTATTGACAGGTGACATAAACATTGATGTCGCAGAGGGTTACATAACGAATGGTATTAAGGCGCAGGCCCGCGCATAAACATCCAAGCCTTACAGAAGTTTGAGTTTCTTCCCACAGCAACTTCCAACCTTAAGGGGTTGTAGTTTTTGATCGGCGGGGATTAGTCGTCCAGGCCGGGGAAACGACTGGCAATATCGTCCTCGGTGAACTCCGGTATACATTCTTCAAGCGTATTGAACAGGCGCAGTGTGACAAAGTGCGGGTTCTCCCCCATGTCAATCCAGTGCGGCATACCGGCCGGGATCACAAGCAGGTCGTTTCTCTCGCAACGCACGGCGTATACATAATCGCCTATGTGCAGGGAAAACAGCCCCTGCCCTGCGATGATGAAACGTGCGGCAACTTCGCTGCAGCGGCGCTCGGCAAGAAAGCCCGCACGCACCTCGGCCTTCTGGAGATGATCCTCCGTCACCCTGAGCACCTGCGCATCCGCGTAGCCCAAGGCTTGAATCTGTGCCTTGTACGCCGCAATCAGTTGCGCATCTGTAGCCCCCTTCTCGATAGAAACGGGTGGCCAACGCTCAAAACGCACGCCGTGCTCGGCCAGGGTCGCAGCAATATCCTCGGGGTGGGTGAGGACCTTGTTCGGGGTGTCCGGTGAAGCAGCGCAGTAGACGGCGACATAACTCATTGAAGGGTTCCTTGGTTCTGCTCGTGCAATCGAAGACCGATGATAAGGGCGGCGGCCAGGGCCGCGACGCTCGCGATACTGAAGGTCAGGGTCGGCCCCAACAGGTTCCAGCTGTAGCCGGCATACAGCGCACCCAGCGCACCGCCGGTGCCGGCCAGGGCGGCGTAGAGCGCCTGGCCCTGGCCTTGTTGCCGGGCACCAAAACTGCGTTGCACAAAGGCAATCGAGGCTGCATGAAAGCTGCCGAACGTGGCGGCGTGCATTACCTGCGCCAGCAACAGCACCCAGAAATACTCGGCAAACGACCCCAACAGCAACCAGCGCAATGCCGCCAACAGGAAGCTCGCCAGCAGTACACGACGCACCGAAACGCGCGTGAGGATGCGGCTCATGCCCAGGAACATCAATACTTCCGCTACGACCCCCAGCGCCCAGAGCATGCCGATCACGCCCCGGCCGTAACCCAGGTGTTCAAGGTGCAGCGTCAGGAAGGTGTAATACGGGCCGTGGCTCAGTTGCATCAATGCCACGCAAGCATAAAACGCCAGCACGCCGGGGCTGCGCAATTGCTTGAGGAAGCCGTCGCCCGCCAGACGATTGCCGTGGGTCGCGGGCTGCGCATTCGGCACCCACAGGCTGGCGCCGATGATGCCGGCCATGATGACTACGACCACCACCGGGTAGATGTCCAGGCTCAGCCAGTCGAACAAGCGGCCCATGATCACCACGGTGAGGATAAACCCGATGGAGCCCCACAGGCGGATCTGGCTGTAGCGCGCCGTCTGCTTTTGCAGGTGCGCGAGGGTGATCACTTCAAACTGCGGCAGTACCGCGTGCCAGAAGAATGCATGCAGCGCCATGACCAGGGCCAGCCAGGCGTAGGTATGGCTGACGAAGATCAGCGAAAAACTCGCCAGGGTGCACACCGCACCAAAACGCACGATGGCCAGGCGCCGGCCGGTGTAGTCGCCCAGCCAGCCCCACAGGTTGGGCGCCACGCAACGCATCAGCATGGGGATGGCCACCAGCTCGCCGATGCGCGCGCTGGAGAACCCGAGGTGATCGAAGTACAGCGCCAGGAACGGCGCGGTCGCCCCCAGGAGGGCGAAGTAGAACAGGTAGAAGCTGGAGAGGCGCCAGTATGGGAGGGCTGTCACAGCAGCGCCGTCACAACTGGGCCAGCACCGGCGTACTCACGCGCACATCGGCATTTTGCCCGCGATTGCGTAACAGGTGGTCCATCAACACGATGGCCATCATCGCTTCGGCGATCGGGGTGGCCCGGATGCCGACGCATGGGTCGTGGCGGCCTTTGGTGATCACGTCCACCGGGTTGCCATGCACGTCGATCGAACGCCCTGGCGTGGTGATGCTCGACGTGGCCTTGAGCGCCAGGTGCGCCACGATCGGCTGGCCGGAGGAAATACCGCCGAGGATGCCGCCCGCGTTGTTGCTGAGGAAGCCTTGCGGGGTCAACTCGTCACGGTGCTCGGTGCCACGCTGGGACACACAGGCAAAGCCGGCACCGATTTCAACGCCTTTGACGGCGTTGATGCTCATCAGCGCATGGGCCAGTTCCGCATCGAGGCGGTCGAAGATCGGCTCGCCCAGTCCCGGCTTCACGCCTTCGGCCACCACGGTGATCCTCGCGCCGACGGAATCCTGGTCGCGGCGCAACTGGTCCATGTAGGCTTCCAGTTCCGGCACCTTGTCCGGGTCCGGGCTGAAGAAGGCGTTGTCCTCGACGCTGTCCCAAGTCTTGAACGGGATTTCAATCGGACCCAGTTGGCTCATGTAGCCCCGGATCACGATGCCCTGGGTGGCCAGGTATTTCTTGGCAATGGCACCGGCGGCCACGCGCATGGCGGTTTCGCGGGCCGAACTGCGGCCGCCGCCACGGTAGTCGCGCTCGCCGTATTTGTGGTGGTAGGTGTAGTCGGCGTGGGCCGGGCGGAACAGGTCCTTGATCGCCGAGTAGTCCTTGGACTTCTGGTCGGTGTTGCGGATCAGCAGGCCGATGGCGCAACCGGTGGTGCGGCCTTCGAACACGCCGGAGAGGATCTCGACTTCGTCCGGCTCCTGGCGCTGGGTGGTGTGGCGGCTGGTGCCGGGCTTACGGCGGTCGAGGTCACGCTGCAGGTCTTCCAGGGACAGTTCGAGGCCTGGCGGGCAGCCGTCGACAATGGCGACCAACGCCGGGCCATGGCTTTCGCCCGCGGTGGTGACAGTGAACAGCTTGCCGAAGGTATTGCCGGACATGCAGGGCGCTCCGTGAAATCAGTTGAATCAAGTCAACCGTAATAACTTAAGGCGGCCAGTATACGCAGGCTAACCGAGTAGTTCATCCTCGAAACCTTCCGGGTAGACCTTGGTCCAACCGGCACCTTCCTCATGATGGCGCGATGATGCTGCGAGCTCTGCTTTTGACCCTCACCCTGTTTTCCAGCGTTGGCTTCGCCGCCTCCCCGGTCGTGCTGCAAAGGCCCATCAGCCTCGACACCGGCAGTGGCGAGCTGTCTGGCTCACTCTTGTTGCCCAAATCCGACAGGCCAGTCCCGGTTGTACTGATCATCGCCGGCTCCGGTCCCACCGACCGCAACGGCAACAGTGCCGACGGCGCGCGCAACGACAGCCTCAAGCGCCTGGCCTGGGTGCTGGCGCGGCACAATATCGCCAGCGTGCGCTACGACAAGCGCGGCGTCGCAGCCAGCCTGGCGGCCACGCCGGATGAGCGCAACCTGACCCTGGATGCCTACGTGGCCGATGCCGTGGCCTGGGGCAAGCTGCTCAAGGCCGACAGACGCCTGGGGCCGTTGATTGTGCTGGGTCATAGCGAAGGGGCCTTGGTGGCGGCCCTTGCCGCGCCGCAACTGGACCCGGCCGGCGTCATTTCGTTGTCCGGCAGCGCACGCCCGGTAGACCAGGTGATCCGCCAGCAGTTGGCCGATCACCTGCCCCCCGCCCTGCTGCTGCGCAGCAACGAGATCCTCGATCACCTCAAGGCCGGCCAGGTGGATAACGACGTGCCTGGCCCGCTGGAAGGTATTTTCCGCCCCAGTGTGCAGCCGTACCTGATCAGCCTGTTCCGTGCCGACCCATCGGCCGCTTTCGCCCAGTTGCGCATGCCCGCGCTGATCATCCAGGGCACCCACGATATCCAGGTGGGTGTGAGCGACGCCCAGCAATTGAAAAAGGCCAAGCCCGACGCGCAGTTGGCGGTGATCGAAGGCATGAACCACGTGATGCGCATCGTGCCCAACGATGTGAAGCAACAATTGGCCTCCTACAACGATCCGCAACTACCCCTCGCCGCCGAACTGGGCAGCCGCGTCGTGCGTTTTATCGAAGGACTTCAACCCCATTAAGCGACTATTTGCCTCCAGTCCTGGGAAAACCGGCCGATAAGCCCTGGGTCGACAGTAAAAAGACTGTCGGCTCGCTGGGCTTGGACAGGATCGCGCCGCATGACAACCACTGAAGCAACACCGGAATCCACCGCCGACACCCCGGCTGAAAAAACCGAGGCCGTCGACGCGGCGCCCCTGCCGTGGGCGGATGTCCAGGCCGAGCATTTCAAGATGCTGCGCCTGGCCCCCCTGGCCACCGACCGTGCCACTGGCGTGCGGCCGTTGCGGTTCGTGCAGTTCGGCTACGCCGAGCGCAATGACAAGCACCACAGCCTGCTGCGCATGGTCATCCAGCTGCCAGGGCAGCGCGTGCGCCGTGAGCAGAACCACCTGGATATCTGGGTCGACCACGACAAGCACCGTGTGCACTTCGGCCCTGGCAACAGCCTGGAAATCGAACCAGCCAACCGGGGTATCGGTCGCTTCCTGGTGGCCCAGGGCGCCGCGTGGGCGAAGAAGAAGTGGTCACACTACCGCGTCGACGGCGTCGACCTGGCCAACAAAGATGCCTTGAACGAGGCCACCCGCCTGCGCCGCGATCACTTCCTGCGCATCCAGGGCTTTGATGTGGCCTACGCCGATGTGCAACACCTCAAAGGTAATGTGCAGCCGGGCAAGGTCGGTGATGTGCTGGACAGTTGGAACACCGAGAAGGTGCAGTTCGTGGAGATTCTCGAAGCCGCGCAGATGCTGCAACAGGCTGAGCAGAACCTGGCGGAGCAGGAAGTGAAGCTGCGCAAGGAAGAGGAAAAGGTCACCAAGTTCAAGCGTGAGGACAGCGGGTTGCGCTTTACCATCACCTGCCTGGTGGCGTTTACGGTGTTTCAGGCGGGGTTGTTGATCTGGATTGCCACCCACCGCTGAAATGAGTCTATGCCTTGAAATAAGGTCTGAATGTGGGAGGGGGCTTGCCCCCGATAGCTGAGTGTCAGTATTTGGAGTAGCTGACTGATCCACCGCCATCGGGGGCAAGCCCCCTCCCACATTGGCCCTATTCGTTCAGTAAGGTGGGTTAAACGCGGGCGGCAAACACCGCCTGATGTTGGCGGCACTGCTCCGCCGTCAACATGAACACCCCATGCCCACCACGCTGGAAGTCCAGCCAGGCGAAGTCCACTTCCGGGTACAACGCCTCGACGTGCACCTGGCTGTTGCCCACCTCCACGATCAGCAAACCTTTCTCGGTCAGGTGGTCCGCCGCTTCGGCCAGCATGCGCCGCACCAGGTTCAAGCCATCATCGCCACAGGCCAGGCCCAGTTCCGGTTCATGCTGGTATTCGTCGGGCATGTCGGCGAAATCTTCGGCATCCACATACGGCGGGTTCGACACGATCAGGTCAAAACGCTGGCCCGGCAGACCGTCGAAACCGTCACCCTGCACGGTGTACACGCGCTCATCGACGCCATGGCGCTCGATGTTCTGGTTGGCCACTTCCAGGGCTTCGAACGACAGGTCGCCCAGCACCACTTCGGCGTCCTGGAACTCGTAGGCACAGGCAATGCCGATACAGCCGGAGCCGGTGCACAGGTCGAGAATGCGTGCCGGCGGTTGCGCCAGCCAGGGTTCGAAGCGGTTTTCGATCAGTTCGCCGATCGGTGAACGGGGGATGAGCACGCGTTCGTCGACGATGAACGACATGCCGCAGAACCACGCTTCGTTCAACAAGTACGCGGTGGGCACGCGCTCATGGATGCGCCTGTGCAGCAAACGTTGCACATGGGAAACTTCCTCTTCCTCCAGGTTGCAGTCCAGATAACTGTCGGCAATCTCCCACGGCAAGTTCAAAGCGCCGAGCACCAATTGACGGGCTTCGTCCCAGGCATTGTCAGTGCCATGCCCGAAAAACAGGTCTTCCCCATGGAAACGGCTGACAGCCCAACGGATGTGGTCGCGCAACGTGCGCAGGCGGGATGTGATCACGGGGGCAAGCTCCTGGAAAAAACGACTGGTGATTCTAACAGCCTTCACCTGTACCGACGATGTACGAAACCCCGCGCCCATCCGTCGGATTTCATCCGAATTGCCATCATTGTGTCAAACAGGCCCACCTCTTGACATGGCTACACGTCAACAACGGCGTACCTTACGATGGTAGCGATTCACAGAACCGCTCAGCCAGTGGACAATGTCGCAAAAGCCCCCCTCACAGGAGCCCCAGAATGTCCGTTCCAAAGACGATGTTTCAACTCAGCGGTCGTGGTTACGCAGCTGCGAACCTCAGCCATGCGACCCTCGTGATCATCGACGCCCAGAAGGAATACCTCAGCGGCCCGCTCGCCCTCTCCGGCATGGACGCGGCCGTTGGTAACATCAAGCAACTGGTCGCCGCAGCGCGCAACGCCGGGCGCCCGATCGTGCATGTGCGTCACCTGGGCACCGTTGGCGGCTTGTTCGACCCGCAAGGCGAACGAGGTGAGTTCATCCCGGGCCTCGAGCCTGCAGGCGACGAAACCATCATCGGCAAACTGCTGCCCAGCGCATTTCACGGCACCGGCCTGGAAAAACACCTGCAGGACCTCGGTTCCCTGGACCTGATCGTCTGCGGCTTCATGAGCCACTCCAGCGTCAGCACCACCGTGCGTGCCGCCAAGAACCTGGGCTTTCGCTGCACCCTGGTGGAAGACGCCTGCGCTACCCGCGACCTGCCTTACAAAGGCGGCATCCTGAGCGCCGCGCACGTACAGCAGACCGAAATGGCCATCATGGCCGACAACTTCGCCACCCTGGCGTTGACCAAAGACCTGATCTGATCGACCTTCTGATGAGCGGTGCGGCAATGTTTATTGCCCCGCTCATCCGCAAAGCCTTTTCATTTGGCGCATTTACCCCTCGCCCCGGAACAACCTGTGTATTGTCCGGTCGAAGGGCCGATACCCTGGAGGAAAGGTCGGAATGAAGATATCCGATGGTTTTGATGCTCGTCGCTTGCGCCCCAAGGGCCCGAGCAACTGGCGTCTGCGCCTGGTTGCCGGCATCGCCGCGCTGCTGGCGATCGTAGGTCTGCTGTTGGCCGGCGCTGGTGGCGCCGGTCTGTCTGGTCACTCGCCGGCCCTTGGCGAGCTGAATGCCAGCCCTGGCGGCTCGGCTATCCTGTTGGGGATCGGGCTGCTGGTACTGTGGTTGGGCGTATGGTTGTGGCGGCGCAGCCGCCGAAAAATGCGCCAGCCGTTGTCGCTTAATATCGCTTCGCACCTGATGAAAAAACACGACTGATGGCGCTTGGATAGCGTTTCCTGCGCCCCGGCCGCCGCGATTTAGGTAAACTGCCCGCCCTTCGCGGAGGCTGACATGCAAGACGACGATTTTTCCCTGTTCAAAAACGAGCTGCGCGGCGTCAAGCCGATCAAGCACGACCGCGCCGACACCGGCAAACCCAAGGCCGACCGCGCGCAGATCGCCAAGCTGCGCCAGGCCGCGACCGTGCGCACCGATGCCACCACCGTGGACGGCCTGTCGGACCAGTTCGTGATCGACGTCGGCCCCGAAGACGAGCTGATGTGGGCCCGCGACGGTGTGCAGGAAAGCCAGATGCGCAAGCTCAAGATCGGCCAGATCCCGTTCGAAGGCAGCCTCGACCTGCACGGCATGACCGTGGAAAAAGCCCGCGAAACCCTGTGGGCCTTCCTCGCCGAAGCCACCAAATTCGAAATCCGCTGCGTGCGCGTCACCCATGGCAAGGCCGTGCGGCTGGACGGCAAGCGGCCGATGATCAAGAGCCACGTCAACACCTGGCTGCGCCAGCACGCCCAGGTACTCGGCTTTACCTCGTGCCAGGCCCGCCACGGCGGCGCGGGGGCGGTGTATGTGATGCTCAAGCGGACCATGATGGAAGGGCGCGACGAGTAACAAGTGCCATCGTCAGGCTTGCAGCGATGTGCCCGCCACCGTAACCTTGCGCTTTGCGAAAATCCCACAGGTAGTTTCATGTCCCTGGAACAGAATTACACCGCGATCCTCGGCCAACTCGGCGAGGACGTTTCCCGCGAGGGCCTGCTCGACACGCCAAAACGTGCCGCCAAGGCGATGCAGTACCTCTGCCGCGGCTATGAGCAGACACTGGAAGAAGTCACCAACGGTGCCTTGTTCAGCTCCGACAACAGCGAAATGGTGCTGGTCAAGGACATCGAGTTGTACTCGCTGTGCGAACACCACCTGCTGCCGTTTATCGGCAAGGCCCACGTTGCCTACATCCCGAGCGGCAAAGTGCTGGGCCTGTCCAAGGTCGCGCGGATTGTCGACATGTATGCCCGCCGCCTGCAGATCCAGGAAAACCTCAGCCGCCAGATCGCCGACGCGGTGTTGCAAGTCACCGGCGCCCTGGGCGTGGCCGTGGTGATCGAGGCCAAGCACATGTGCATGATGATGCGCGGTGTGGAGAAGCAGAATTCGTCGATGATCACTTCGGTGATGCTGGGTGAGTTCCGCGAAAACGCGGCGACCCGCAGCGAATTCCTCAGCCTGATCAAGTAACGGGCTGCTTAGGAAAAGACCGGCGTTCATCGCCGGTTTTTTTTCGCCCGCAGAATTCAGGTAAGCTGCCGCCCCTCAGTTATGGGCAAGAGGTTTAAACCATGTTGGTCAAAGCACTTCGAGTCGGCCTCGGCCAGATCATCATCGCGGGCGACTTCCTGACCCGTCCCCGTAAAAAACAGCGCCCCGCCGAACAGCAGGCGCAGGTGAATGCAGCGGCCAAGGAACTGACCCTGTATCAGTTCCACGCCTGCCCGTTCTGCGTGAAGACCCGTCGCACCCTGCACCGCCTGAATGTGCCGGTGGCGTTGAAGGACGCGAAGAACAACGAGCAGGACCGCCAGACCCTGCTGGAGCAAGGCGGCAAGATCAAGGTGCCCTGCCTGCGCATTGAAGAGAATGGCCAGACCACCTGGATGTATGACTCCAAGGTGATCATCGATTACCTCGACAAGCGTTTCGCTGCGCTCTGACAGACACTGGATGACCCATGTGGGAGGGAGCTTGCTCCCGATGGCGGTGTATCAGTCAACTTACTGTGTGACTGACACTCTGCTATCGGGGGCAAGCCCCCTCCCACACTTAGTTCATTATTGGCAAATCAATGTCCAGCAGTGCAGAGCCCAGGCACTTGCCATGGGCATCCAGCGCCAGCGAGCGGGTCACACCGCCGCGCAGGATGCCCGGCAGCACGAAGTTCAGTGCCTGTACATTCGCCAGCTCATAGCGCCGCACCGGTGCGGCGCCTGGCTCCAGTAGATCCGCAAAAAAACCAGCCACACGCTCGACGGTCAGCTGTTCGCAGAGCCAGGGGTAATCCTCGGCACGATAGGCAATGATCGAAATGTTCGACGTATCGCCCTTATCCCCCGTGCGGGAATGGGCCAGTGTGTGCAGCTTCATGCTTCGATCCTCGGGTTGACCGCATCACGCGGCAGCAGCAACGACGCCACCGCCACCACCTGCCGCACGCTCTTGCTCGCGCCGCCGCCACCGGACGGGCCATTGGTGTAAAGGGTTTCCACTTCGTTGCCGACGCGCACCGCTTCGCTGCGCTCTTCACAGCGAGCCGCCACGCGCAGGCGCACTTCCCAGGGCTCCACCGTGCTGCGCGGGCCGTGCAGCGAGTCCATGCCGATCAGTTCGGCACGCACGTCCTGCATCTTCACGCCTATCAATTCAAGGCGCTTGAGCACGACATCCCGCGCCAGCTGCGCCCGTGCGACAGCACCGGGGCCGCCGTAGGACATCTGCCCTTCGCCGATCCAGCCGTCCAGATATCCAACGCTCACCTTCAATTGTTCGGGACGCGAACGACCACCAGCACCTTGGGCACGAACGCGATCAGCGCCCTCCTCGACAAAGCACACCCGTGAAAAATCGGCGGTCACATCCGGCGTCAGGTACGCCGCCGGATCATGCACTTCGTAGATAAGTTGCTCGGTGCAGGTGGCACGGCTGACCCGCCCACCGGAGCCGGTGACCTTGGTGATCACGGCCTGGCCGTCAGCATCAATCTCGGCCAGCGGGAAACCCAGGCGCGCCAGGTCATCCACATCCTTGAAACCCGGGTCGGCAAAATACCCACCGCTGACTTGCCCGGCACATTCGAGCAAATGCCCCACCAAGGTGCCGCGCCCCAGCCGCGGCCAATCGTCCGCCATCCAGCCGAACTCAAACATCTGCGGCGCCAGGAACAGCGAGGGATCGGCCACGCGCCCGGTGATCACCACGTCCGCATCGGCGTGCAATGCCTGCAGAATGCCGTCGACGCCCAGGTAGGCATTCGCAGAGATCAACCGTTCGCCCAAAGAGCCGACGCTCTGGCCGTTATCCAGCAGAAACTCGGGCTGCAACATCGTCAACACGTCGTCGCCCACCACAGCGAGCACCTTGAGATCCAGGCCCAACTCAACAGCAATTCGCCGCACTTCGGCCGCCGCCGACACTGGATTGGCCGCGCCCATATTGGTGATCACCCGCAGGCGACGGCGCCCGGTCTGCACCCCCACAAACGGCAGCACCCGGCGCATGCGCTCACTCAACAGCGGATCGTAACCGCCCTGCGGATCGCTGATCCGCGCCTGTTGCGCCAAGGCGATGGTGCGTTCAGCCAGGCATTCGAATACCAGGTAATCCAGGCCGCCGTGTTCGGCCAACTCGACCGCAGGTTCGATACGGTCGCCGGAATAGCCGGCACCAGAACCGATGCGCAAGGTTTTCATCTCAAATCACTCCCAGGAGCAACGCAGTCAGGGTCATCAACACCGACGCGGCAAACAGAAACGGAATGGTGAAGCGCTGGTGATCGGCCAACTCGATCTTGCACAGGCCCACCAACAGGAAAGTCGCAGGGGTCAGCGGGCTGACCGGGAAGCCGGTGGTGTGCACCCCCAGCAACGAGGCCTGGGCCACTTGCAGCGGGTCGACGCCCAGGGCCTTGCCGACTTCGGCGATCACCGGCATCACGCCGAAATAGTAGGAATCGGGGTCGAACAGCATGCTCAACGGCATGGAAATGAACCCCACCACCGCCGGGATCAACTTGCCGTGACCCGCCGGAATCTGCGCCACCGCTACTTCGGCGATAGCCTTGAGCATGCCGGTGCCCTGCATGATCCCGGTGAACACCCCGGCGGCCAGCAGGATACTGGCCATGGTCAGGGCGGTCTTGGCATGGGCATCGATGCGGGCACGCTGGGCATCTACGTTCGGGTAGTTGATGCACAACGCCACTACGGTGCCGAGCATGAACATCACCACCGGGTCGACCCAGCCGGCGATCATCACCACCATCACCAGCACGGTCAGGAGCAGGTTGACCCAGAACAGGCGCGGGCGACGCAGCTTGATATCGTCTTCACTGAGCACCCTTTGCGGCACCGCATCCACCGTGGAGCCGGCGCCGAGGCCCAGGCGTTTTTCTTCGCGACGGCCCAGCCACCAGGCACAGGCAAACACAAAGATCAGGCCGACGATCTGCACCGGGATCAACGGCTGGAACAGGTCCGCCACCGGCACGTGCAGGGCCGCTGACGAGCGCAGCACCGGGCCCGTCCACGGCAGGAAGTTGACCCCGGCCGCCATCGCGCAGACACAGGCCAGGATGCGCTTATCGATACCCAGCCGCGTATACAGCGGCAACATCGCCGGCACCGTCACCAGGAACGTCACCGCGCCGGAGCCGTCCAGGTGTACCAGCAGCGCCAGGGTCGCGGTGCCTACAACAATGCGTGTAGGACGCGTCCCTACCGTGCGCAGGATGCGATCAATGATGGGGTCGAGCATGCCAGCATCGGTCATGATCCCGAAAAACAGGATCGCAAAGACGAACATGCCGACCACGGGGGCGACGTTCTTGATACCGGTGATGATGAAGGCGCTGGTTTGCAGGCCGAACCCGCCGAGCAGTGCGGCGATGATCGGCAAGGCGATCAGGGCCACCAGCGGCGAGAGGCGTTTGCTCATGACGGCAGCGAGCAGGCACAGGATGGTGATGACACCCAGGGTAGCGAGCATGGGTTACTCCAGAGCGACCTTTTTGGCCGGTTATTGTTTTCCCTGGAGTATTGGAAGCAGGTTAGTCTTTGTAAATTGGAATATTCACCCGCTAGTGTTCGGAAAAACAAAATGAAGAACAGTATCCAACACATTCAGGCGTTTCTTGCCGTGGCCCGTACTGGCAGTTTCACCAAGGCGGCCAATGAGCTGCATCTGTCGCCTTCTGCGCTGACGGTGCAGGTGCAACAACTGGAAGACTGGCTCGGCGTCGCCCTGCTCGACCGCAGCCCGCGCCACGTCAGTATTACCGCCGCCGGCCAGGAGGCCCGCGGGCCAATGGAAAAACTGCTGCTGGACCTGGACAACATCGTCAGCGGGTCCCGCGACCTGGCGGCGTTGCGCCGAGGCGTGGTGACCATCGCCGCCCTGCCCTCGGTCTGTGCCGGCAGCCTTCCGCCGGTGCTGCGCCTGTTTCGCGAGCGCTTTGCCGGAATCGAAGTGCGCCTGCATGACCTGGTGGCCCATCGCATACACGCCCAGGTGCGGTCGGGCGAGGTGGATTTCGGCATTGGCGTGCGTGCACGGCTCAGCCATGGCCTGGAATTCGTGCCAGTGCTGAACGATCGCCTGTGCGCGTTTGTACCGGTCGGTCATCCGCTGACCCGCCATCGCAAACTGACCCTGGCACAACTGGCGGACCAGCCGATCATCCTCACTGGCCGCGACAGCAGCGTGCGCGAGCAAGTGGATGCGCTGTTCGATGAGACACGCCTGACGATGAACGCGGGCATGGAGGCCAACTACATGTCGACGGTGCTGGCATTGGTGCGCCAGGGGTTGGGGATCAGTGTGCTGCCGGAATCGGCGGCGGACAGCCTGGCGGGGTTGAAGCGCATCCACATCGAGCATCCCGGCGTAAACCGGGAGATCGGGTTGATCAGTCGCAGCGGGATGGGCCTGAGCCCGGCGGCGCAACGCTGCTTTGACTTGCTGAACGAAGAACTGAATGTGGGAGGAGCAAGCTCCCTCCCACAGGTTTAACCGAGCATGGCCACATGCTTGGGATGGCTGGCAACCCTCTTCAACCACGCCTGCACAGCCGGATAAGCCTCCAGCTCAAAACCACCCTCATTGGCTACATGGGTATAGGCATACAAGGCCACATCGGCGATGGAGAACTGCTCGCCCACCAGGTACGGCGTCAGTTGCAGTTGGCGCTCCATGACCTTGAGTGCCTTGTAACCGCCTTTGTGCAGTTTCTTGTATTCCTCCAGGCGGTCCTCGGGCAGGCCCAGGTAAAACTGGATAAACCGCGCCACCGCAATGTACGGCTCATGGCTGTACTGCTCGAAGAACTGCCACTGCAACACTTGGGTGCGCAGGCGCGGTTCGGTGGGCAGGAACTCGCTGCCATCGGCAAGGAAGTTGAGGATCGCGTTGGACTCCCACAGGCAGGTGCCGTCTTCCAGTTCCAGCACGGGGATCTTGCCGTTGGGGTTCTTCGCCAGGAACTCGGCGGTCTGGGTGTCACCCTTGAGGATGTCCACATCGATCCATTGGTACGGGATGCCCAGCAGGCTGAGCATCAATTTGACCTTGTAGCAGTTGCCCGACTTGTAATCGCCATAAACCTTGTACATGGGGCTCCCCTTATGCCGCTTGCGCGTGCTGTGCTTGACGGACCACCGCGGCCAGGCGCTTGAGACCTTCGTCCAAACGGGCCGGGTCGATATGGCTGAAATTGAGCCGCAACGAACCCAGGTGTCGGTCGGGCTCGGAAAAGAACGGTTCACCGGGCATGAACGCGACGTTCTGGTCGAGCGCTTGAGCCAACAAGGTGCGGGTGTCGAGCGGCTGTTTCAAGGTCAGCCAGAAGAATAAACCGCCCTGGGGCACCTGCCAGTCGGCCAGCTCGACGAAGTGACGCTCCAACGCCGACTGGAAAGCATCGCGGCGCTCGCGATAAAAGCCGCGCAGTTGAGTCAGGTGCTGCTGGTATTGCTCCGTGCCGATCCACTGCATGGCCTGCCATTGGCCGACGCGGTTGGTGTGCAGGTCCGCCGATTGCTTGAGCTTGAGCAGGTGCGGGAACAGGTCCGGGCTGGCGATCAGATAGCCCACGCGCAGGCCCGGCAACAGGGTCTTGGACACGGTGCCGGTGTAGATCCAGCTGGCTTTTTTCAGGCGCCCGACGATGGGTCTGGCGCTGCCGCCGTCGAAAGTCAGTTCGCGGTAGGGTTCGTCTTCGATCAGGGTCACGCTGAATTCGTCGAGCAAGGCGGCGACGGCTTCGCGCTTGGCCTCGCTGTAGCGCACGGCCGAGGGGTTCTGGAAGGTCGGGATCAGGTAGATGAACGCCGGGCGATGGCGTTCAAGGTTGGCACGCAACGCATTCAGGTCCGGGCCGTCGGCGTCCAGTGGCACGGTGAGGCAATCGGCGCCGAACAGTTGGAAGATCTGCAACGCGGCCAGGTAGGTCGGGCCTTCCAGCAGGATCCGGGTGCCCTTGTCGATGTACAGCTTGGCCGCCAGGTCGAGGGTCTGCTGGGAGCCGCTGACCACCAGCACCTGGCTGGCCTGGCACGGCACGCCCAGGGCACGCGCCTCGGCAGCGAGCAATTCGCGCAACTGCGGTTCGCCTTCGCTCATGCCGTACTGGCCGATGTTCAGCGGCATGTCGTCCCAGTTCAAGGCAGGCAGCATGGCTTCGGCTGGCAGGCCTCCGGCGAACGACATCACTTCCGGGCGCTGGGCTGCCGCGAGGATTTCACGGATCAGGGAGCTTTTGAGGCGCGTAACACGTTCAGAGAAGGCCATGGGGTCACCGGTAGCGAAGACTGTGGGAAATACGTCAAACTGGTTGACCGAAATTACGACGACTCGCACGGATACGTCAATATGCTTGACCTTAAAAACCCAACCGCCCAGCAGGCCGCGATGGAAGCGTTTTTCTTCGGCTACCAGGCGTTTACCGCCAAGGCCGACGAAATGCTCGAGCGCCGCGGGCTGAGCCGGGTGCATCAGCGCATCGTGTTTTTCATCGCGCGCTACCCGGCGCTGAGCGTGAAGGAACTGCTGGAACTGCTCGGTGTGAGCAAGCAGGCACTGAACATCCCTCTGCGCCAATTGCAGGAGATGCACCTGGTCAACAGCGTCGCGTCCGAGACAGACAAGCGCAAACGCCTGCTGGAATTGACCGAGGAAGGCCTGCGCTTCGAACAGTCACTGCGCCGCGAACAGGTGAAGTTGCTGCAACGTGCCTTCAGTGACGCCGGTGAAGACGCGGTGGTTGGGTGGCTGGCGGTGAATCAGGCGCTCGCCAACCAGCCCTGACCCTGTGGTTGCCTTTCATCTATTTGGTGCAGCGGATAGAAAACATTATTTGCTTTATTTGTATACAAAAGCATAATTCGCTTCGTGCGAGTTCCTGACCTATTGGTCAACAAACCCGCCAGTACCTCTCAGCGCTTGCGCGCTGGCCATAACAATAAAATGCTTGAGGAGTACTCGCTGTGGATAGCCGCAAATCCGAAGCCCCGACGCTGGACCTTGCCCCCTCACCAAACGGCTGGCTGGAACGCCTGTTCAAACTGCGCTTGCATGGCACCACAGTGAAGACCGAGCTGATCGCCGGCCTCACCACCTTCATCACCATGGCCTACATCATCTTCGTCAACCCTAACATCATGGCCGACGCAGGCATCGATCACGGTGCGGCGTTCGTCGCCACCTGCATCGCCGCCGCACTCGGTTGCCTGTTGATGGGGCTGTATGCCAACTGGCCCGTGGGCCTGGCGCCGGGCATGGGTTTGAATGCGTTTTTTACCTACACCGTGGTTGGTACCATGGGCTACACCTGGCAGACCGCCCTCGGCGCCGTGTTTATCTCCGGTGTGTTGTTCATGTTCCTGACCCTGTCCCGGGTGCGTGAATGGCTGCTCAACAGCATCCCCGTCAGCCTGCGCCACGCCATGGGTGCCGGCGTGGGGTTGTTCCTCGGAGTGATCGGCCTGAAGACCGCCGGCATCATCGTCGACAGCCCGGCGACCCTCATCAAGCTCGGCTCCTTGCATGAGCCTGCGCCGCTGTTGGCGGCGGTGTGCTTTTTACTGATCGCGATTCTCAGCTACCACCGGGTTTTCGGCGCGATCCTGATCAGCATCATCGCCGTGACGCTCGCCGGCTGGGGCCTGGGCCTGGTGCATTACAACGGTTTCATCTCCACCCCACCGAGCCTGGCGCCGACCTGGATGGCGATGGACGTAGCGGGTGTGTTCAATGTCAGCATGATCAGCGTGGTATTTGCCTTTCTTTTTGTACACATGTTCGACACCGCAGGTACACTGATGGGCGTCGCGCAACGGGCCGGATTGGTCAATGCCGACGGCAAGATCGACAACCTGTCCCGTGCATTGAAGGCCGACAGTGCCTCCAGCGTGTTCGGTGCCATGGTCGGTGTGCCGCCGGTGACCAGCTACGTGGAAAGTGCTGCGGGCGTGGCCGCAGGTGGCCGTACCGGGTTGACCGCCGTCACCGTCGGCGTGCTGTTTGTAGCCGCGATGTTTTTCGCACCGCTGGCCGGGATGATTCCGGCCTATGCCACCGCAGGTGCGCTGATTTACGTGGCAATGCTGATGATGGCGAGCATGGCCCATATCAACTGGGATGAAGCCACCGACAGCATTCCGGCGATTGTCACCGCGATCATGATGCCGCTGACGTTCTCGGTCGCCGATGGGATTGCCCTGGGGTTTATCACCTACGTGGCCCTCAAGGCCGGTACCGGCAAGTACCGCGAGATCTCCGTGAGCCTGTGGGTGCTGTGCGCGATTTTCATCGCGAAATTCATATTTCTATAAAGAGGAGCAAGGCATGAGTCTGGAAACCTGGTTGTTGTTCAGTGGCGCGGCATTGGTGGTGATCCTGATCCCCGGGCCGCTGTCGTTGTTGATGATCAGCAACAGCCTCAACTATGGCTTGCGCCGCTCCTACCCTGCATTCCTCGGCGGCGTGACGGCCTCGATCTGTCTGCTCAGTGCTTCGGCGCTGGGCCTGGGTGCCCTGCTGCTGGCCTCGGAACAACTGTTCAGCGCGCTGAAGATCGTCGGCGCGCTGTACCTGTTTTATCTCGCCTGGCAGAGCTGGCAGCAGTCGCGTCAACCCAGCCAGGGAGCCGAGGTCCCGCAGGCCGCGCCGACGCCACGCTTTCGCGCCCTGTTCGGGCGTGCGTTTGTGCTGGGCGCCAGCAACCCCAAGGACATCCTGTTCTTTGCCGCGTTCCTGCCGCAGTTTCTCAACAGCCAGCAGCCGTTCCTGGCGCAGTTGCTGATCATGATCGCCACCTGGACCGTGCTTGACCTTTTGTGCAAGCTGGCCTACGGCTTGAGTGCCCACGGCGCTGCGCGCTACCTGCGCAGCGGCAAGGGCCAGAGCTGGTTCAACCGGATCAGCGCCGGGCTGTTCGGCGGCGCGGGTGCACTGTCGTTGCTCAAGGGCTGACCCCGCCGAACTTGACGAAAAACACCGTCGGGTCGGATCGCGGCGCCCACTGGATACCGGCAATGATCTTGACCAGGCGGTGCTGATTGAGGGCCAGGTTGATCTCGGGAATATGCTCTGAATACGTGCGCGCCACACTGCGCCGCCTGAACCAATCGTCGGTCAGTTGAACGCTGCTGGCGGAACGCAGGTTGACGGTGCTGTCCTTCACCCAGCGGGTGAGCACGTAGTATTTGGCGGTGGATCTGGGGTGAGTGCAAAAGTAATCCACCGAATACTGACCGCCCATGCGCTTTTCAATCGCGTGGGTGACAAACCCTTGCTGCTCCAGCACCTGCGCGACCGCCGTCTGTACCAACTGAGCCCTGAGACTGGCGTTTTCCCGGGTGGTCATGCGCAAGGAGGGGTCCAGGGGCACAGGCAGGTTGTAATCCAAGCGTGTAAACCCCGGTGAGCGGCCTTCATAGCCGATATAGAAACTCAAACGCCGCCGGCTGTAGGTGGCACTCAGCAGTTTCAGCAGGTCGTCGGTGCGCCCCACGGCGCCGGGGGCAAGCCACTGGTCCAGTGTGGCGCGGAGGGTCAACAGGTGGCTGGCCGTGACCTCACGGCCGGCGTCGGCCAGTTCGATCAAGCGCTCGCTGACGTAGCGCCTGCTGAGTTCCCTCATCCGGGGGAAAACCCTGCCCACCGTGTTCTCCAGAGGTTCCAGGAACAGCACCGGCCGCGCTTTCCAGAGACCATCGGCTCCCCGCACCGCGGGGATCGGCTGTTCAATGAAACCGGCACCGAGCCAGTAGTGGATGTCGGTGACCGCTTGAGGGGCCAGCGCGCGGTTGCGGGTGAGGAAGATAATGTCCTGGAACGACGAGCGGGTTCCTTCGGGCAGCAGCCTGAACAAGCGCCCCTCTTGCCGAAGCACCTCAAAGGCGCGCTCCCCCTCCCCGCCCACCACACGGAATATCCCCTGCTCGGGCAGCAGGTCTGTCAGCGCCCAACGTGAATCGAACCCCCAGCCCTGCCCCGCCCCGGGCAGAGGGGCCGCGCGCGCCACGTGCTCCTGCAGGAGCACATGAGAGGGCGGCGACCACTCCTGGACGCGGGGAGGCGTCGCCCATGGCCGCCACATACCGGTGCTGGGCCCTGGCTGCGGCTGGGCCGGCGGAGCATCGGCGCCGAGCAGCCATTGCCCGGGTTCCTCGATGTACAGAATCAACTCGTTTTGCACATCATCCTGTGGATGTCTGAGACGCAGCACCTGTTCATCCTGGCGTCGATAGACCGGGTATTGATGGGTATCGTCGACCACAAACTGCTCGCCCCCCTTGACGTAGGTGCCCCGATTGCCCGGCCCCTGCAACTCGACGGCGGCATTGGGCGGCAGGTCTTTGCGAAAACGTTCCAACACCTTGGTCGGGAAGGCCGCCGACGGTTTGAGCGTAGACAGCCCGCCCCCGGCCATCCCTTGACGACGATGCAGCCGGCCCAGTGCACCCAGCATCGATGTGCGTACGGCTGCACTCCCCGTTACCCGCGCGCCCTTGGGCCCGGGCATGAACGCGCTCAGCAGATCCACAAAACCCAGTAGAGTGACAAACGCCAGGTCCACGGCGTCCCCGGCCTGGCGGCTGTGATGAAAGCGCCGGGCCGCCAACAGAATTTCGTAAAGACTGACACCCAGGCCAATCACCGGCACGAACGACAGTAACCCACGCAATGTGGCGGCGTGCTGCTCACCCAAGCGCTCTTGCCGGTAGGCCGCCAACGTCTTGGCCGACACCGCTCGCCCTTGTGCACGGTGCTGGATTTCGAGGAGTCTGGCATGGGCCAGCAGGGACAGCGCATGGCTGGCGGTGGTCGCGCTGAAGTCGAGCCAGTCGTTCGGGGCGGCGCCGATCTGCTCGTTGATCTGCGCGTGGATATCCTCCACGGCCACCGCCGGCACGCGGTGCTTGACCTTGAACGTGCGAATGAATCGGGTGATTGCCTCGATCGTTTCCAGCACATAAAACCCACGTACCGGCGCATACACCAGCTTGGGACTGCCGAGAGCAAGCATGGCGCCTGCGCCGCCGACGGCGGGATAGCTGGCAATGGCCTCTGCCTCCCACCCCGGCGCGACTTGACGGGCCAGCGCCTTCACATTGGCCGGCGTCGCCCAGGCCTTGTTCAATCCGGCGACAGCCTGCGCTCGGCTGGCGTACTCGGTCATGGCCGGTCCGTCCACTGCGGCAGGCCAGTAGACCAGCCACAACCCTGAGGACTCGTCGTGGATCACCAGTATCCCGGCGATGTGACGGTCGTGTTCCAGGGTATGGCCGCGAAGACGCACGAAGTGCAGTCGCAAGCGTTGGCCGCCGAGGTTCAGGTCAGCCGCCATCGCGGCGTTCAGCACGCCCTGGGCGGCACTGCTCAAGCCTTGCCGCGCCGCCGAAAACACATGCATTCGCGCCTCTTGGCGCAGCATTCGGTGAATCAGGGCATCGGGCAACGGTGGGGACGCGGAAGCAGACGGATAGAACACCTTTTGGATCAGCGTGTCATAGCGCCCGCCAATATCCAGGGCTGACAGGGTCTTGATCAAGTAGCCCGGATTCAAGCGTTGCTGCCACTGTGGCGCCAGGTAGCGCGCGCGGTTCAAGCGCCACTCGGTCCAGGGCGCCTGGGCATCCAGGTTGTGCAGGGCCAATTGCAACAGACTGAACGTGGTGCGTTGCGGGCTGACGACTTTCTTCACGTCCCGCTCGCCCACCCCGCACTGGCTGGTCCACCCGCAAAAATAGGCACTGACATCATCGGGCATATCCAGCAAAGGCTGATCGATGTCCACCTCCGGGTACAACCCATCCAGCGTCAACTGAGCGATCAACCGCGTGCGCGCAAACACTTCCAGCTCCGGCAATTCACGCCAGAGCTTGGCTTCGAATGCCTGGGCACTGCTCAGATAGTGCAGTTGCAAACGTCGGTATGCATTGCGCTGATCAGCCTGCGCCTGGCCCAGCCACGCCGGCAGTTTTTTCGCCTGGGTGGCGGCGAAGCGCAGCAGATCAAGGTTGGCCATGGCGTGGGTCAATGCATCATGGGCCGACACCTGTAGGTGCTCACGCAACTCGGCAGCCAACAGCATCCGAATCAGCGCCGGGTCGTGGACTTCACTGAACGGCCGCGAGCCCTGATCCGCCTCCTGGTCGAGCCGGGCATAGTGGTGGATCAGTTCAGTGAACCCATGATGCAGCACATGTTCCTCAAGCACTTCATACGTCACCGTAACGGTCGATGTGGCTTTCAACGCCTGACGCCGATCGCGCCCCACGCAGTGCCACAGGGGCGATCCGTCACGGCTGCCGAGGCTCGCCCGCAGGCGTGCGGATAGCGTCTCCAGGCTGTCGAACTCAGCCAGCCCGCCAAAACGCCCGGCCACACACAGCAGCACGGGCTGCGTCCGACCCGGGGTGGCGTGAGCCTGTTTTGTCGTCACCACGAACGCCCCCAACGCCCCCTGGCCACCCAACAGCACCCGCAGTACGCAAGTATCGCTGCCCTTGCGGTCGCTGGCCTGGGGTTTGTTCAACACTTCAACCAGGCGCTGCAAGGGCGCCTCGCCTACCAGTTTCAAACGTTGTAGCCGTTGCGCCTCATGCAACAGCGCCTCACGCTGGGCGATCAACAGCAAGGTGGTGCGATTGCGCGTGCCGCCAGGGTGCTCCAACCAGAATGCCGGGCTCAGCAGGCGCTCATCCGGCCCTTTCAACAAGGCCTGCACCGCATCAGCCTGTGTTTGCCATTGCCCATTGAGCGTGACCAGCGCTTCATAAGCCGTACTCTCCCGACTCGGGTCCTGTAGGTCGAGCAACCTCATGAGGTGCTTTTCATAGCGCTCCACCTGCTGCTCGCGGCAGCGCAGGGCCATCCCGAAAGGTAGTTGGCCAAGGATGATTTCATCCGCACGCCGCGTTGCGTCCCAGCCCAACAAGGTCCCCAGGGAAGCGCCCAGGCGCTCCACGATCGCCAGTCGGTCCCGGCCTTTTTCGATAAACCGCAGCAAGCGCGCCGTGTCACGCCCCAGCGAAGCCGGTGCGGCTACTGCCGCGTGATTGATCGACAACGCACACGCCAGTTCGTTATCCCATTGCGCCTCAAGCACGGCGATTGCACTGTGCTGCAAGGCATCGCCGGCCAGGGCAGCACCACACGCCAACCGCGTCTCGCTGCGGCAGGCTTCGTGGCGACGGCGTAGCGGCAGGCACTGCCACAGGAAGCTGAACAACTCGCCGTTCAACAGGCTCGTCAAGCCGCATTGCATCTGTTCCCAGGTGTTGAACTCATAGAATGCGCGGGCCATCCCTGGCAGATAGATCACGTGGGGCGCCTGCTGCGCCGCGCCCTCACGGTACAGGTGCAGGGCGCCGGGAATGGTCAGCGCTGTCTGAAACGTACCGGGCCACAGCACTGTGCTGACGCGCACACCAGCCCAATCGCCACCCGCGCGCTGGCGTGCCTCGTCGGAAGGCGCGTCCGCCACCTGCTGCACCATCGCCCAACCCGCGTCCGACAGTTCATCCAGTTGGTGAGCCAGGAAACCGGCGTCGATGAACAAGCGCTTGCGCAATTGCACCCAACGCGCCTGGCGCGTCAACCACGAGCCGTACGCCAGATGCCGCCAGTAATCACGCACCTGGTTGTCGAGCCGAGCCATCAACGCCAGGCCCTTGACCTGCTCCAGCGCCTGCAGGGCGGTAAAAGGCAGTTTGCGCGCAGGGTCGTCCTTGAGGCTCAGCGCGGTGTATTGGTTGAGGTTGATCGGCAAGGAAGGATCACTGAACAACGCCAACGCGCGCTCGGTCAGGCTGTCGACTTTCTGCGCGGGACGTGGCGGCAGCGGCTCGGTGAACAGCAGGTTGTCCGGGTCGAGACCGAAGGCTTCCTGCAACGCGAACCGAATCACCCGCAACACCCGTGGCGCCCTGCCGATCAGACGCTTGAGCGCCTTTGAGGATTCGATGCAGCGCGCGTTCACGCCGTGCCATTGGTTGATCACTCGACTGGGTTGGGCGGATGCGTTGAGACGGCGCGTCAGCAAGCGGCGGACGGCTTGATCACGGTCCTCGCGGGCTTGAACGGGACTGTCGAGATCATGGGATTCGGCGGGGATTGTGTCCGGTGCCGAAACTGCGGGGTTAAGGGGATCAGAGCTCATGACGGCGTCTTCTTGTACGAAAGAAGCCGAGCCTAGGCCTCATCCCTCTAAGGTGTGCGTCACATAATTGAACGGGCGCATGGACCAACGCCCGGCGAAAAAAAGCCCGCAGTGTGCGCGGGCGAAACCAACGAAGAGCTTTGGGGGTGTGAAGCGAGGTGACGCTCAGCTACCGCGATAGGTGGAGTAGCTGTAGGGCGAAATCAGTAGCGGGACATGGTAGTGATCCTGCTCGGCGCTGATGCCGAAACGCAGCACTACCACATCGAGGAAGGCCGGCTCCGGCAGTTGCACGCCACGGGCGCGGTAGTAGTCGCCGGCGCTGAATTGCAATTGGTACACGCCGCTGCGGTAGTCATCGCCTTGCAGCAACGGTGCGTCGCAGCGGCCGTCGCTGTTGGTCTGCGCGGTGGCGACCAGTGCCAGCTGCGCGCCTTCGACGCGGTACAGCTCAACCTTGATTGCGCTGCCGGGGCAGCCGTGCGCGGCGTCCAATACGTGTGTGGTCAAGCGTCCCATGGCGTCTACGCGCCTCCTGTGGTCAATAGAAGAGTGATCCGCACTTTTTCAGGGCATCGAAAAAGCCGGCGATGATCGATTAAGACACTTTTTAAAAAAATTGTACACAATAAAAATCACAAACTCTTAGATCAGCCTGCTGCCATTGCTCAACAGCGCAATCTGCGCGTTATCCTTGCTTTTAAACGACCTTTTGTCCATTAGCTGACCAACCAGGCAAGTTTCTTGCTACACCAATAGTTCAGGGCTCCGCCGAAAAAATGCAGAAATGTAGGCTTACAAAGTGCGCGATAAGTTGTATACAATCACTCATCGCTACTACGACGAACAAGAAGGAAGACTGCAGTGAGCGCTGACTACCCACGCGACCTGATCGGTTACGGCAGTAACCCTCCTCACCCCCACTGGCCGGGCAAGGCGCGCATTGCGCTGTCTTTCGTACTCAATTACGAAGAAGGCGGCGAGCGCAATATCTTGCACGGCGACAAAGAATCCGAAGCCTTTCTCTCCGAAATGGTCTCGGCCCAGCCCCTGCAAGGCGAGCGCAACATGAGCATGGAGTCGCTGTACGAATACGGCAGCCGTGCCGGCGTATGGCGCATCCTCAAGCTGTTTAAAGAATTCGATATCCCGCTGACCATCTTCGCCGTGGCCATGGCCGCGCAGCGCCATCCGGATGTGATCCGCGCCATGGTCGACGCCGGCCATGAGATCTGCAGCCACGGCTACCGCTGGATCGACTACCAATACATGGACGAGGCCCAGGAGCGCGAGCACATGCTCGAAGCCATCCGCATCCTCACCGAACTCACCGGCGAACGCCCACTGGGCTGGTACACCGGGCGCACCGGCCCCAATACCCGGCGGCTAGTCATGGAGGAAGGCGGCTTTCTCTACGATTGCGACACCTACGACGACGACCTGCCCTACTGGGAACCCAACACCCCGACCGGCAAGCCGCACCTGGTGATCCCCTACACCCTGGACACCAACGACATGCGCTTCACCCAGGTGCAGGGTTTCAACAAGGGCGATGATTTTTTCGAGTACCTCAAGGACGCGTTCGACGTGCTCTACGCCGAAGGGGCCGAGGCACCGAAGATGCTTTCCATCGGCCTGCACTGCCGCCTGATCGGCCGCCCGGCGCGCCTGGCGTCGTTGAAGCGCTTTATCGAGTACGTCAAAGGTCACGAGCAGGTGTGGTTCACCCGCCGCGTCGACATTGCCCGCCACTGGCAGCAAACCCACCCCTACACGGGAGCGGCGAAATGACTGCGTTCCACGGCCTGAAACCCTCGATCTTGAGCCGCGATGAGTTTGTCGCTGCCTTCGCCGATATCTACGAACACTCGCCATGGGTGGCCGAAAAGGCCTTCGACCTGGGCCAGGATGCTTCGATCGACCAGATCGAAACCCTGCACCAGCGCATGAGCGACATCCTGTTGAGCGCTGATCATGCCAGCCAGCTGGCGCTGATCAACGCTCACCCGGACCTGGCCGGCAAAGCCGCCGTCCAGGGCCAACTGACCCAAGCCAGCACCGATGAGCAAGCTGGCGCGGGGATTCACCAATGCACGGCCGAAGAGTTCTCGCGCTTCACCGAGCTGAACGACGCCTACAAGGCCAAGTTCAAGTTTCCCTTCATCATGGCGGTAAAAGGCAGCAACCGGCATCAGATCCTCGCCGCGTTCGAAACGCGCATCCACAATTCGGTGGACACCGAGTTCAAATGCGCGCTGGACGAGATCAACAAGATCGCGTTGTTCCGTTTACTGACCCTCTAAACGACCATCCCCAGCCACTTTATCTAAGGCAGACAAGAAGAATGAAAGCTTACGCCGTACCTTTCGAGAAATTCGTCAACCTGGCCGACGCCCGCCTGGGCACCAAGATCATCTCCGTCACCGATGACTGGTTCGCCGACGCCAATCGCCTGTTCCAGCCGACCCCGGCCGTATGGAAGGAGGGCGTTTTCGATGACAACGGCAAGTGGATGGACGGCTGGGAGTCGCGCCGCAAGCGCTTCGAAGGCTACGACAGCGCGGTGATCCGCCTGGGTGTGCCGGGCTCGATCAAAGGCGTGGACATCGACACTTCATTCTTCACCGGCAACTTCCCGCCATCGGCCTCCCTGGAAGCCTGCTTCCTGACTTCGGGCGAGCCGGATGACAACACCCAGTGGGTCGAAGTGCTGTCCGCCGTCGAGTTGCAAGGCAACAGCCACCACTATCACGAGATCCACAACGACCAGGCCTTCAGCCACCTGCGTTTCAACATCTACCCGGACGGCGGCGTGGCGCGCCTGCGCGTATACGGCGTGCCGTTTCGCGACTGGTCCTCGGTGGGCGACAACGAACAGGTCGACCTGGCGGCAGCACTCAACGGTGGCCGTGCCCTGGCCTGCTCCGATGAACACTTCGGCCGCATGAGCAACATCCTCAATCCAGGCCGTGGCATCAACATGGGCGACGGCTGGGAAACCGCGCGCCGTCGCACACCGGGCAATGACTGGGTGATCGTGGCGCTGGGTCACCCGGGCGAGATCGAGAAGATCATCGTCGACACCCTGCACTTCAAGGGCAACTACCCGGACACCTGCTCGATCCAGGGCGCGTTCGTGAAGGGCGGCACCGACAGCCAGATCGAAACCCAGTCGCTGTTCTGGCGCGAACTGCTGCCGGCGCAGAAGCTGGAAATGCACGCCGAACACACCTTTGCCGAGCAGATCAAGGCGCTGGGGCCGATTACCCACATCCGGCTGAACGTGTTCCCGGATGGTGGCGTGAGCCGCCTGCGGGTCCTGGGCAAGGTCGCCAAGTAAGCGGTGAACCCATCGCAGGCAAGCCAGCTCCCACAGGGGAATGCATTCCAAGTGTGGGAGCGGGCTTGCCCGCGATGACAATAGATCAAACAACACAGTATTCGGATAAGAAGACAGCCATGCGCACACTGATGATCGAACCCCTGACCAAAGAAGCCTTCGCCCCTTTCGGAGACGTTATCGAAACCGATGGCAGCGATCACTTCATGATCAACAATGGGTCGACCATGCGCTTCCACAAACTGGCCACGGTGGAAACCGCCAAGCCAGAGGACAACGCCATCATCAGCATCTTCCGCGCCGATGCGCAGGACATGCCGCTGACCGTGTGCATGCTGGAACGACACCCGCTGGGCAGCCAGGCTTTCATTCCGCTGCTCGGCAACCCCTTTCTGATCGTGGTCGCGCCACTTGGCGATGAACCTGTATCGGGCTTGGTCCGCGCCTTCGTCACCAACGGCAGGCAGGGCATTAATTACCATCGCGGCGTCTGGCACCACCCGGTGCTGACGATCGAAAAGCGGGATGACTTCCTGGTGGTTGATCGCAGTGGCACAGGCAATAACTGCGATGAGCATTTTTTCAAAGAGGATGAGCGGTTGATCCTCGCCCCCCACCAATAAGAGAAGGTCTGATCACCCGACAACAAGGGTGACAGGCGAGAGGTAAAGACTGTGGAAGCACATTTGATGGAATGGCTGAACCTGAGCGTGCGCTGGGTTCACATGATCACGGGCGTCGCGTGGATCGGCGCTTCTTTCTACTTCGTCTGGCTGGAAAACAACCTCAATCGCGTCAACCCCAAGAGCGGCCTGGCCGGTGACTTGTGGGCGATCCACGGTGGCGGTATCTACCACCTGGAAAAATACAAACTGGCCCCGCCGACCATGCCGGACAACCTGCACTGGTTCAAATGGGAGGCCTACTTCACCTGGATGTCGGGCATTGCGCTGCTGTGCGTGGTGTTCTACTGGAACCCGACCCTGTACCTGCTGGCCCCGGGCAGCAGCCTCAGTGGCCCGGAAGGCGTGTTGCTGGGCATTGGCTCACTGTTCGCCGGCTGGTTCATCTACTCCTTCCTCTGCGACTCGGCCCTGGGCAAGCGCCCTGCCCTGCTCGGTTTCATCCTGTTCGTGCTGTTGATTGCCGCCGCGTACGGCTTCAGCAAAGTGTTCAGTGGGCGGGGTGCGTACCTGCACGTGGGTGCGGTGATCGGCACCATCATGGTGGGCAACGTGTTCCGCATCATCATGCCGGCACAACGCGCGCTGGTGGCGGCGATCGCGGAAAACCGCACGCCGGACCCGGCGCTGCCCGCCAAAGGTCTGCTGCGTTCGCGTCACAACAACTACTTCACCTTGCCGGTGCTGTTCATCATGATCAGCAACCACTTTCCGAGCACCTACGGCAGCCAATACAACTGGCTGATCCTGGCGGGCATCGCGGTGGCGGCGGTGTTGGTGCGCCACTACTTCAACACCCGGCATAACAGCCAGAAGTACGCGTGGACGTTGCCGGTGGGTGCACTGGCAATGATCTGCCTCGCCTACGTGACCGGCCCCAAGCCGCTGGCCGAAGTGGCCAAGGCCCCGGCGGCCATCGAGTACCAGCCGTTGCCGGAAACCGCACTGGGCGGTGGCTTGAAACCGGCAGCGCCTGCCGCCCCCGCCGCTGAACCTGCGCCGGCCCAGGCGACGATTGATTTCGACAAGGTCCACGGGGTGATCCAGGAGCGCTGCGCCGTGTGTCACTCGGCCAAGCCCACCAGTCCGTTGTTCAGTACGGCTCCAGCGGGTGTGATGTTCGACACCCCGGCGCAGATCCAGCAGCAGGCCGCACGTATCCAGGCGCAGGCCGTGGCGAGCCAGATCATGCCGCTGGGCAACATCACCCAGATGACCCAGCAGGAGCGGGATTTGATTGGCACCTGGATCAACCAGGGGGCGCGTACCAACTGACAGGCTGGCGCAGATCCAAAGGTGGGAGGGGGCAGCCCCCCTCCCACAAGGGTCTCCAGTGTTTTGAAGATCGAGTTCCACCCGGCAATTGAATGCCGAACAACACAACAATAAAAAGATCCGAGGTGTTGCATGACCGAGTTAGCCGAACCGCAGATTCCCGCCGCACCCGCCCTGGTGCGGCTGCCCCTCTTGCAACTGATTCTGGTAGGCCTGCAACACGTCTTGCTGATGTACGGCGGCGCCGTCGCCGTGCCCTTGATCATTGGCCAGGCCGCAGGCCTCGGCCGTGAAGAAATCGCCTTTCTGATCAACGCTGATCTGCTGGTCGCCGGCATCGCCACCCTGGTGCAGTCGTTCGGCATCGGCCCGGTGGGCATTCGCATGCCGGTGATGATGGGCGCCAGTTTTGCCGCCGTCGGCAGCATGGTCGCCATGGCCGGCATGCCCGGTATCGGCTTGCAGGGCATCTTCGGCGCGACCATCGCTGCCGGGTTCTTTGGCATGCTGATCGCACCGTTCATGTCCAAGGTCGTGCGTTTTTTCCCGCCGTTAGTGACCGGCACGGTGATCACCGCGATTGGCCTGTCGCTGTTTCCCGTGGCGGTGAACTGGGCCGGCGGTGGCAGTGCCGCCGCGACTTTCGGCTCACCGGTCTACCTGGCGGTTGCCGCGCTTGTATTGGCCACCATCCTGCTGATCAACCGCTTCATGCGTGGCTTCTGGGTGAACATCTCGGTGCTGATCGGCATGGGCCTGGGCTACGCCTTGTGCGGCGCCATCGGCATGGTCGACCTCAGTGGCCTGGCCCAGGCGCCGTGGGTGCAGGTGGTGACGCCGTTGCACTTCGGCATGCCCAAATTCGAGTTGGCGCCGATCCTGTCGATGTGCCTGGTGGTGGTGATCATCTTTGTCGAGTCCACCGGGATGTTCCTCGCGCTGGGCAAGATCACCGGCCAGGACGTCACGCCGAAAATGCTGCGGCGCGGCCTGCTGTGTGATGCCGGTGCGTCGTTCTTTGCCGGGTTCTTCAACACCTTCACCCACTCTTCGTTCGCGCAGAACATCGGCCTGGTGCAGATGACCGGCGTGCGCTGCCGTTCGGTGACGATGATGGCCGGCGCATTTCTGATCGTGCTCAGCCTGCTGCCAAAGGCGGCGTACCTGGTCGCGTCGATCCCGCCGGCGGTGCTGGGGGGCGCGGCGATTGCCATGTTCGGCATGGTGGCGGCGACCGGGATCAAGATCCTGCAGGAAGCCGATATCGCCGACCGGCGCAACCAATTGCTGGTGGCGGTGAGCATCGGCATGGGCCTGATCCCGGTGGTGCGCCCGGAGTTCTTCGCGCAGCTGCCGCTATGGATGAGCCCGATTACCCACAGCGGTATCGCCATGGCCACCCTCAGCGCGTTGTCGCTGAATATCCTGTTCAACATTCTCGGCGGTTCTGAACGACCAGCCGTTGCTCCTACGCATTGATTCCTTCGTTCGCACAAAAACAATAACGAAACTGGGAACATCAACATGCACACCGTTCACCCGGGGCCGGTCACAAGCCGTGCCCCATTCTCGCCCCGCGCGCGCTGTAACGGCGCACTTGAGCCCAGGCCTGGGAGCCAGTATTCTCCGCGCCCGCTCGAATCGACTCAAAAAAAAACAGCGAATGTAAAAGCTGACTGCAAGGCCAACTTATCCCGGCCTAATGTCTGCGGCCAAAGTGCGCAAATGTCCTCTGAATTCGACTGCATCTCATGCAGCCGACGGGGATTTTTTGGCTTTTTAAACACCTTGGCGCAGCTCTTGCTAAAAGCACTAAAGCTGACCGAACAGACGATTTTTGCAGCGAACCAAAAGGCGCCACACCAGAGCGCCTGCGTAGAAGAAAAACCATAAAACTTTAACTCGGGAGCAACCGAATGAAACCTATGTTCAAAGGCCTGATGCTGGCGGGATCCCTGCTGGCCGGTGGCCAAGCCGTGGCCGGTGACCTGTTGCAGTGGCAGAACAACAGCCTGACTTACTTGTGGGGCAAGAGCTTTACCGTCAACCCGCAGATTCAGCAAACCGTCACGTTCGAACATGCCGATGCGTGGAAGTACGGTGATAACTTTATCTTCGTCGACCGCATCTTTTACAACGGCAAGGAAGACGGCAACGTCGGCCCCAGTACGTATTACGGCGAAATAAGCCCACGGCTGTCATTCGGCAAGATCTTCGATAAAGACCTGTCCTTCGGCCCCATCAAGGATGTATTGCTGGCGCTCACTTACGAGTTCGGCGAAGGCGACAACGAGTCGTACCTGCTCGGGCCTGGCTTTGACTTGAACATCCCCGGTTTCGATTACTTCCAGCTGAACTTCTACCAACGCCAGACCGAAGGCAATCGCCCGGGTGACGGCGTCTGGCAGATCACGCCGGTCTGGTCCTACACCATCCCAGTGGGCAATTCGGACGTGCTGATCGACGGCTTCATGGACTGGGTGACGGACAACGACAAGAACGCCCGTGGCACCTACCACGCCAATCTGCACTTCAACCCGCAGGTCAAATATGACCTGGGCAAGGCGCTGCATTGGGGCGACAAGCAGTTGTACGTGGGCTTTGAATACGACTACTGGAAGAACAAGTACGGGATCGAAGATTCCGGCGCGTTCAAGACCAACCAGGACACGGCGAGCTTCCTGGTCAAGTATCACTTCTGACCGTCAGGCCAGGCCGAGGAATTTCGACAATTCCTCGCGCTTGGCCAACGCATCCCGTCGCCCCAGCTCGATCAATTCACTGCAATACCCCGCCTCGAACAACAGGTAACTCAACACCCCCGCCCCGCTCGTCTTGGTCGCCCCCGGCCCGCGCAGAAACAAGCGCAACGCCGCCGGCAGTTCCTGGCGATGCCGCGCCGCGATCTCATCGATCGGCTGGCTGGGTGCGATCACCAGCACCTCCACCGCCGCCACCCCGGGTGCGACATGGCTGAACTGGTTCAAGCGTTCGAGCAATTCGATATCGCTTTCCAGGCTGTCAATGAACGTGCTGTTGAGCATATGCCCACCGATCTGCGCCAGGGTCGGCTCCTGGCCGGTGTAGCTGCGCTGTACCGCCGGCTCATTGCCCCGCGGGTTGCCGCTGACACCGACCACCAGCACGCGGCTGGCGCCCAGGTGCAACGCCGGGCTGATCGGCGCCGACTGCCGAACGGCGCCGTCGCCGAAGTACTCCTGGTCGAGTTTGACCGGGGCGAACAACAAGGGGATCGCCGAACTGGCCAGCAGGTGTTCGACCGTCAGTTGAGTCGGCAGGCCGATACGGCGGTGGCGCAACCAGGCGTCGATGGTGCCGCCGCCCTGATAGAAGGTCACTGCCTGCCCGGACTCATAACCAAAAGCCGTAACCGCCACCGCATGCAGGTGTTTGTTGCGGATGGCTTCGTCGATGCCGTCCAGATGCAGCTTGTCTTTGAGCAGCGCCTTCAGCGGCGTGCTGTCGAGCAGTGCCACCGGTACTTGTGCGCCCAAGCCCAGCAGGCTGTGGATCAGGAAACGGCTTGCCTGGCGGATCACCCCCGGCCAGTCACTGCGCAGCACCAGATGGCTGCTGAAGCCCTGCCAGAAAGCGGTAAGGCGTTGGATCGCGGCGGTGAAGTCCATGGCGCCACTGGCCAGGCTCACCGCATTGATCGCACCGGCCGAGGTGCCGACGATCACCGGAAAAGGATTGGGTGCACCCGAGGGCAGCAACTCGGCAATCGCCGCCAATACCCCCACCTGATACGCCGCTCGCGCCCCGCCGCCGGAAAGAATCAAGCCTGTAACCGGTTCAGCTGGGCGCATTGCGTCACTCCATGTGGGGAAATGTCTGTCTTATCGACGGCGTTTTTCGTACAGCTTGGGTTCACCCGGTGGCCGGCTCTTGAAGCGGCGGTGGGTCCACAGGTATTGCTCGGGGCATTCACGCACGGAGGCTTCAACCCATTGGTTGATGCGCAGGCAGTCGACTTCATCGCTTTCGCCGGGGAAGTCGGTGAGCGGCGGGTGGATCACCAGGCGGTAACCGCTGCCATCGGCCAGGCGCTGTTGAGTGAACGGCACCACCAGTGCCTTGCCCAGCTTGGCGAACTTGCTGGTGGCCGGCACGGTAGCGGCCTGGATGCCGAACAACGGCACGAAGATACTTTGCTTGGCGCCATAGTCCTGGTCCGGTGCGTACCAGATGGCACGGCCGGCGCGCAGCAGCTTGAGCATGCCGCGCACGTCTTCACGCTCCACGGCCAGGGAATCGAGGTTGTGACGTTCGCGGCCACGGCGCTGGATATAGTCGAACAGCGGGTTGCCGTGCTCGCGGTACATACCATCGATGGTGTGCTTCTGCCCCAGCAACGCTGCGCCAATTTCCAGGGTGGTGAAGTGCAGGGCCATGAGGATCACACCCTTGCCATCCAACTGCGCCTGCTTGAGGTGTTCCAGGCCTTCGACGTGGGCCAGGCGCGCCAGGCGCTGGCGCGACCACCACCAGCTCATGGCCATTTCAAAGAACGCGATGCCGGTGGAGGCAAAGTTTTCCTTGAGCAACTGTTTACGCTCTTTGGCGGATTTTTCCGGGAAGCACAGTTCCAGGTTGCGTGCGGCGATGCGGCGGCGTTCGCCGGCCACGCGGTACATGCCGGCACCCAGCAGGCGACCGATGGTCAGCAGCGCGCGGTACGGCAGTTGGGTGACCAGCCACAACAGGCCGAGTCCCAGCCATAACAGCCAGAAACGCGGGTGAAAAAATACAGCTCGAAAACGCGGGCGATCCATTACAGATTCCGGTAAAGACAAGGGCCGCGCATTCTACAACGGTTCGACCCGGCTTGCGGCCAGTGAGTGTTCTCGTTATAAGTCTCGACACTTTTCGTGACAAGCCGCTTTTGCCGACCATGAGCCAAACCGAACCGCTAGACCAAGATCCCGTGTTCCAGCTGAAAGGCAGCATGCTCGCCATCACCGTGCTGGAACTCGCCCGTAACGACCTCGACGCCCTGGACCGCCAACTTGCGGCCAAGGTCGCCCTGGCGCCGAACTTCTTCAACAACGCCCCGCTGGTGCTGGCCCTGGACAAGTTGCCCGCCGACCAGGGCAGCATCGATCTGCCCGGCCTGATGCGCGTGTGCCGCTCCCATGGCCTGCGCACGCTGGCGATTCGCGCCAGCCGTATCGAGGACATCGCGGCGGCCATCGCCATTGAACTGCCAGTACTGCCACCGTCCGGCGCGCGCGAGCGTCCACTGGAACCATTGGTCGGCGAAGAGAAGAAAAAACCGGAAAAACCACCCGAGCCTGCGATCAAGCCTACAAAGATCATCACCTCGCCCGTACGCGGCGGGCAGCAGATTTATGCCCAGGGGGGCGACCTGGTGGTGGTCTCCTCGGTCAGCCCGGGTGCGGAACTTCTCGCCGATGGCAATATCCATGTATACGGCCCGATGCGCGGACGTGCCCTCGCCGGCATCAAGGGTGATACCAAGGCCCGTATTTTTTGCCAGCAGTTGACCGCTGAGCTAGTGTCCATCGCAGGCCAGTACAAGGTTTCAGAAGATTTGCGCCGTGATCCGCTGTGGGGGGCTTCGGTGCAGGTCAACCTGTCGGGCGATGTGTTGAACATCATCCGTCTTTAACGGATACTGCCGCATTTTCCAAGCATCTCTAGACTCTGATAGCACAGCGAAACCGGCATTACTTATGTAGGAATTTTTTATTCCTACAAGGCTGTCCGCCTGCAGCGAGTTCCAAGAGATGTTTTTCAGGGACTGAAAAGTCCTTTTTCCTTAGGGGTGAAACACCTTGGCCAAGATTCTCGTGGTTACATCCGGCAAGGGTGGTGTGGGTAAGACCACCACCAGCGCCGCTATCGGTACCGGCCTCGCTCTGCGCGGCCACAAGACAGTTATCGTCGACTTCGACGTCGGTTTGCGTAACCTCGACCTGATCATGGGCTGCGAACGCCGCGTGGTGTATGACTTCGTCAACGTGGTCAACGGTGAAGCCAACCTGCAACAGGCCCTGATCAAGGACAAGCGCCTTGAAAACCTGTACGTGCTGGCCGCCAGCCAGACCCGTGACAAAGATGCGCTGACCAAAGAAGGCGTCGGCAAAGTCATCGCCGAACTGGCAGAAACCTTTGAATACGTGGTGTGCGACTCCCCCGCCGGCATCGAGACCGGTGCTCACCTGGCGATGTACTTCGCCGATGAAGCCATCGTGGTGACCAACCCGGAAGTCTCCTCGGTACGTGACTCGGACCGCATGCTCGGCCTGCTGGCCAGCAAGTCCAAGCGCGCCGAAGAAGGCCGCGATCCGATCAAGGAGCACCTGCTGCTCACCCGTTACAACCCTGAGCGTGTCAGCAACGGCGAGATGCTCGGTGTTGAAGACGTGAAGGAAATCCTCGCAGTGACCCTGCTGGGCGTGATTCCAGAATCCCAGGCGGTGCTGAAAGCCTCCAACCAGGGTGTGCCAGTGATTCTTGATGACCAGAGCGACGCCGGCCAGGCGTACAGCGATGCCGTCGATCGCTTGCTGGGCAAGACCGTGGAACACCGCTTCCTCGATGTCAAGAAGAAGGGATTCTTCGAGCGTATCTTTGGAGGCAACTAAACAATGAAATTTCTCGACTTCTTTCGCGCCAACAAAAAGCCTACGACCGCGTCGGTCGCGAAAGAGCGTCTACAGATCATCGTGGCGCACGAACGCGGCCAACGCAGCACCCCGGACTACCTGCCAGCCTTGCAGAAGGAACTGGTCGAGGTGATCCGCAAGTACGTCAATATCGGCAACGATGACGTGCATGTCGCCCTGGAAAATGACGGCAGCTGCTCGATTCTGGAACTCAATATCACCCTGCCTGATCGTTGATCGAACAGGCGGCCGCCACGGCGGCTCGGTCACCTTGATCCCTTTTCGGGAACCGGGTGGGCGAGCCGCCGTTGGCGTTTGTTACGAGGCTGTTTGATGCCGCTGTCCAATATCCACATCCTGTATCAGGACGCCGCCGTCCTGGTGGTGAACAAGCCCACCCTGCTGCTCTCGGTGCCTGGCCGCGCCGACGACAACAAGGACTGCCTGATCACCCGCCTGCAGGAAAACGGCTACCCCGAAGCCCGTATCGTCCATCGCCTGGACTGGGAAACCTCGGGCATCATCCTGCTGGCGCGGGATGCCGACACGCACCGTGAGCTGTCCCGCCAGTTTCATGACCGAGAAACCGAAAAGGCCTACACCGCCCTGGCCTGGGGCCAGCCGGAACTGGACAGTGGCAGCATCGATTTGCCGCTGCGCTACGACCCACCGACCAAGCCGCGGCATGTGGTCGACCACGAGTTCGGCAAGCACGCGCTGACGTTCTGGAAGGTGCTGGAGCGCTGCGGGGACTGGTGCCGCGTCGAGCTGACACCGATCACCGGGCGCTCGCACCAGCTGCGTGTGCACATGCTCTCCATCGGCCACCCGCTGCTGGGTGACGGCCTGTATGCCCATGAGCAAGCCCTGGCCGCCTGGCCACGCCTGTGCCTGCATGCGAGCATGTTGAGCTTCACTCACCCGCAAAGTGGCGAACGGTTGCGCTTCGAGTGCCCCGCACCGTTTTAAAGCTGTCAACGCAGATTCCACTGGCCTGCGATGGCGGAGTGTCAATCACTGTATGGGTTGGCTGAACCACTGCCATCGGGGGCAAGCCCCCTCCCACATTTGTGCTGTGCACTTCTTGCCATCGAACGGTAAACTCCGCGCATTGCTGTCTGGAGCTATTTATGCGCGAAGCGTTGAATCAAGGCCTGATCGACTTCCTCAAGGCCTCCCCTACTCCTTTTCATGCCACTGCCGCCCTGGCCCAGCGCCTGGAAGCGGCCGGCTACCAGCGTCTCGACGAACGCGAAACCTGGGCCACCGAGCCCAACGGGCGCTACTACGTCACCCGTAACGATTCCTCGATCATCGCCTTCAAGCTCGGCCGTCATTCGCCGCTGCAGGGCGGTATCCGCCTGGTCGGCGCCCACACCGACAGCCCGTGCCTGCGGGTCAAGCCCCAGCCCGAGCTGCAACGCCAGGGTTTCTGGCAACTGGGCGTGGAAGTCTATGGCGGCGCGCTGCTGGCGCCGTGGTTCGACCGCGACCTGTCCCTGGCCGGCCGTGTGACCTTCCGCCGCGACGGCAAGGTCGAAAGCCAGTTGATCGACTTCAAGCTGCCGATTGCCATCATCCCCAACCTGGCCATTCACCTGAACCGTGAAGCCAACCAGGGTTGGGCGATCAATGCCCAGACCGAGCTGCCGCCCATCCTCGCGCAATTTGCCGGTGACGAGCGCGTGGACTTCCGCGCCGTGCTCACCGATCAACTGGCACGCGAACATGGACTCAACGCCGACGTGGTGCTCGACTACGAGTTGAGCTTCTACGACACCCAAGGCGCTGCGGTCATCGGCCTGAACGGTGACTTCATCGCCGGCGCACGCCTGGACAACCTGCTGTCGTGCTACGCCGGCCTGCAAGCCCTGCTCACCAGCGACAGCGAAGAAACCTGCGTGCTGGTGTGCAACGACCACGAAGAAGTCGGCTCCTGCTCGGCGTGCGGCGCCGATGGCCCGATGCTGGAGCAGACCCTGCGTCGCCTGCTGCCGGAAGGTGATGAATTCGTACGCACCATTCAGAAATCCCTGTTGGTCTCAGCCGATAACGCCCATGGCGTGCACCCGAACTACGCCGACAAGCACGACGCCAACCACGGCCCCAAGCTCAACGCCGGCCCGGTGATCAAGGTCAACAGCAACCAGCGCTACGCCACCAACAGCGAAACCGCCGGGTTCTTCCGCCACCTGTGCATGGCCCAGGAAGTACCGGTGCAGAGCTTCGTGGTGCGCAGCGACATGGGCTGCGGCTCAACCATCGGCCCGATCACCGCCAGCCACCTGGGCGTGCGCACCGTGGACATCGGCCTGCCGACGTTCGCCATGCACTCGATCCGCGAACTGTGCGGCAGCCATGACCTGGCGCACCTGGTCAAGGTGTTGGGGGCGTTCTACGCGAGCCACGATCTGCCCTGATCTGAATGTGGGAGGGGGCTTGCCCTCTCCACATTGGTGTTGTGTACCCCTGATCTATATCACCTGCACTTCTCATAATCCGACCTAGACTTGTCAGTATTCCCACTCCGACAAGGCCGTCGCACCATGATCTCCATGTCTTCCTTCCACGCCATGCTTATCCCTATCCTGATCGGCATGATCATGTTGGCCGTGGGTTTCAACTTTCGCGACAAGCCCCTTGGCGTGTTCGGCATGTGGCTCGGCATGCTGCTGATCCTGGGCACCGTGGTGTACAAGATCCTCGCCAAACTGGCCGAATGACGCTTGCACTCGTACACTCGCTCAACCCGTCGTTTCCAAGGTTGACCGCCTCGTGCTTTCCCGTCTGTTTGCCCTGCCCTGCTATTGCTTGATCGCCCTGCTCACCTTGCTGCCGCTCACGCCTGCCCATGCCGTGGGTTTGCCCGGCCTGCTCGGCACCACCAACAAGACCCAACCCCAGGCCGAAGTGCCGCTGGGGCAGTCGCTGGACGAGGTGATCAAGACCCTGGAAAACGACCAGCAGCGCACTCAGTTGCTGAGCGACCTGAAAAAGCTGCGTGCCGCCACGCAAAAGGCCCAGCCGGCCGCCGAGGAAGGCGTGCTGGGCTTGATCGGCGGCACCCTGGCCAATCTCGAGGCACAGTTTTCGGGCGCCGACAGCCCGCTGGGGCGCTGGTCCAACGAGGTCGACCTGGCCAAGGAAGAACTCGGCGCGCTGATGCTGCCGGCCAACGAATGGCTACCGATCATTTTCGGTTTTGCCCTGATCCTCGCGGTGTGGAGCCTGCTGGCCTACGCGCTGATCTGGCTCAGCCATCGGGTGCGCGAACGTTTCGGCCTGCCTGAAGAATTGCCGCAACATCCACGCACCTGGGACATGGTGCGCTTCGCCCTGCGCAAGCTCGGCCCGTGGATGATCGCCCTGGTGATCACGGTGTACCTGAGCTACGCCCTGCCCTCGTCCCTGGGCAAGTCCCTGGCGATGGTGCTGGCCTACGCACTGGTGGTGGGCACCTGTTTCTCGGCGATCTGCGTGATCGCGTTTTCGGTACTCGACGGCCCGCACCGTCATCGCGCGCTGTATATCCTGCGCCACCAGGCGTTCCGCCCGCTGTGGTGGATCGGCAGTTTTGCCGCCTTTGGCGAGGCCTTGAGCGACCCTCGACTGGTCCAGGCCCTGGGCCAGCACCTGTCCCACACCGCCGCGACAGTCGCCAATGTGATGGCGGCGCTGTCGACCGGTGTATTCATCCTGCGTTTCCGCCGGCCCATCGCCCACCTGATCCGCAACCAGCCGCTGTCGCGCCGCCTGACGCGCCGCGCCCTCAGCGACACCATCGAAATCATCGGGTCCTTCTGGTACATCCCGGCCTTGCTGCTGGTGGGTATCTCGCTGTTCGCCACCTTCGTCTCGGCCGGCGATACCAGCACCGCCTTGCGCCAGTCCCTGCTGTGTACGGTGCTGCTGGTGCTGTGCATGGTGATCAACGGATTGGTGAGACGCCACGCGCTCAAGCCGCAACGCGGTCACAAGCGCCACGCGCTGTATTCCGAACGCCTGAAAAGCTTCGTCTACACCCTGGCCCACCTGATCGTGTGGCTGGTGTTTATCGAGTTGGGCCTGCGGGTGTGGGGCCTGTCGCTGATCCGCTTTACCGAAGGCGATGGCCATGAAGTCAGCGTCAAGCTGTTCGGCCTGGCCGGGACCTTGTTGTTCGCCTGGCTGATCTGGATCCTCAGCGACACGGCGATCCATCATGCCCTCACCCGCTCGCGCAAGGGCCTGGCCAATGCCCGTGCGCAGACCATGATGCCGTTGATCCGCAACGTGCTGTTCGTGACCATCTTTATCATTGCTGCCATTGTCGCCCTGGCGAACATGGGCATGAACGTCACGCCGCTGCTGGCCGGTGCCGGTGTGATCGGCCTGGCCATCGGTTTTGGCGCGCAGTCGCTGGTGGCGGACTTGATCACCGGCCTGTTCATCATCATCGAAGACTCCCTGGCCATCGACGACTACGTGGATGTGGGCGGCCACCTGGGCACCGTGGAAGGCCTGACCATCCGTACCGTGCGCCTGCGGGATATCGACGGCATTGTGCACACCATCCCGTTCAGCGAGATCAAGAGCATCAAAAACTACTCGCGGGAGTTCGGCTACGCGATCTTCCGGGTGGCGATCCCGTACAACATGGAAATCGACGACGCTATCAAGCTGATGCGCGACGTCGGCCATAAAATGCGCAACGACCCGCTGCAACGCCGCAATATCTGGTCGCCCCTGGAGATTCAGGGGGTGGAGAGTTTCGAGTCGGGCAGCGCGATCCTGCGGGCGCGGTTCAAGACGGCGCCGATCAAACAGTGGGAAGTGTCGCGGGCGTTCAACCTGTCGCTGAAACGGCATCTGGATGAGGCAGGGCTGGATCTGGCTACGCCGCGTTTGAGCGTGCAGGTGGTGACGGCGGCTTCGGGCGGATTAGACAAAGAAAAAAACACCTGAAAGCAACACAGCTCAAAATGTGGGAGGGGGCTTGCCCCCGATGGCGGTGTATCAGTCACTCATTAGTCGACTGACACTCCCTCATCGGGGGCAAGCCCCCTCCCACATTTTTGATCTGTGGCGTTTACGCGATCGCAGCGCTGTCCATCTTCTGACGCAGGCTCAACGGGCGCATGTCGGTCCAGACCTCCTCGATATAGGCCAGGCACTCTTTCTTCAGGCCGCTCTTGCCCACGGTGCGCCAGCCTTCCGGCACGGCCTTGTAGTCGGGCCAGATGGAATACTGTTCTTCATGGTTGACCACTACCTGAAACAGGATGTCGTCGCGGTCAAATACTGAGGTCATTGCTGTTCTCCATCGCTATAAGGCTGGCTGCGCACCGTGCGCAGTACCGATATCTGTAGAAACGTACCAGGCTGGCAAAAAATTAGAGGCTGGCGACCGCCGCCGCCAACGCGCGTCCGAAGATGTTCGCCACCCGGTCCACTTCGCTGGCGGTGATCACCAGCGGCGGCAGGAAACGCACCACGCTGCCATGCCGACCGCCCAGTTCGAGGATCAGCCCGCGCTTGAGGCATTCACGCTGCACCAGCGGCGCCAATTGGCGATGCACGGGCGGATGGCCTTGAATGTCCGGCGTGCCAGTCGGGTCGACCAGCTCCACGCCGAGCATCAGCCCGCGACCACGAATATCCCCCAGGTGCGGGAAGTCGCGCTGCAGGATGCGCAGGTGTTCACCGAGGCGCTCGCCCATGGCCGCCGCATGGCCGGCCAGGTCATGGTCCTTGAGGTAGCGCATCACCGCCGACCCCGCCGCCATGGCCATCTGGTTACCACGGAAGGTCCCGGCATGGGCGCCCGGCAGCCAGGTGTCGAGCCAGTCGCGGTACACCACCACCGCCAGCGGCAGGCTGCCGCCGATGGCCTTGGACATCACCACCACATCCGGGATGATCCCGGCGTGCTCAAAGGCAAACATCTTGCCGGTACGGCCGAAACCACTCTGGATCTCATCGACGATCAACGCCACGCCCGCCTGCTCGGTGATACGGCGCAGGCCGCGCAGCCAGTCCAGGTCAGCCGGAATCACACCGCCCTCGCCCTGCACCACTTCGACAATCACCGCCGCCGGCAGTAATACACCGGCCTCCGGATCGTTCAGCAGGTTTTCCAGGTAGTGCAGGTTGACCCGTACGCCTTCCGCGCCGCCCAAGCCGAACGGGCAGCGATAGTCGTAGGGGTATGGCAGAAATTGCACGCCACTGCCGAGCAAGGCACCCAGGGGTTTCTTCGGCCCCAGGCTTCCCATCAGGCTCAAGGCGCCCTGGCTCATGCCGTGATAACCGCCCTGGAATGACAATACGGTGCTGCGCCCGGTGGCAGTGCGCACCAATTTCAATGCGGCTTCCACCGCATCGGTGCCGGTGGGGCCGCAGAACTGGATTTTCGCTTCCCGCGCCAGCGCCGGCGGCAACAAACCGAACAGGTCCTGCACGAACTGGTCCTTGACCGGGGTGGTCAGGTCCAGCGTGTGCAGGGGCAATTCATCAGCCAGCACCTGTTGAATAGCCTCGATCACGACCGGGTGGTTATGCCCCAGCGCGAGGGTGCCGGCGCCGGCCAGGCAGTCGATGAAGCTGCGCCCTTCGACGTCTTCCACGTAAATCCCCTTGGCACGCTTGAGTGCCAGGGGAATGCGCCGCGGGTAGCTGCGGGCATTGGATTCCTGTTGGCGTTGACGGGCCAGCAGCGGAGTTTCGTCGAACTGGTAAAGCGTTTCATGCACCTGGGCGTCTTCGATACGGCTGGTAGCGACTGACATTTCTCGATCCCTCAATACGCTGATGATGGTGACCAAACTGCCGATCCGCTGGCGTCTGGCCCCAAGGGGCATGCGCACGGATTTCCTGTTCTGGAAACGCACCAGCGTCGAGGGGATTTAGGGCCTTTGATCACTCGCCAGTGAATACAAAACCAAATGTGGGAGGGGGCTTGCTCCCGATAGCAGTGGATCAGTCACTGGTGTCGGGACTGACAGAGCGCAATCGGGGGCAAGCCCCCTCCCACATTGGAATTGCGTTCGGCGTCAAAGACCGCGGTATTTTTCGTTCAGTGCATACAAAATCGCGCAGGTCTCCGCATCCAGGAACCCGCAGTAATCCCGCGCCCGAAAGTGCATCTGAAACGCCCGCGTCCTCTGTTCAAACCCTTGCCGGTTCTTCGCTGGCGCATAGCCATAGCGTTGAAACGCCCGCTCTACCTCGACCTCCGGCGGCAGGCCCAGGCAAAACCGGCGCTGATACATCGCCCGTGCCGCCTCATCAAACCAGGCCCCCACCCCTGCTTCATGCAGACACCGCCACGGCAGGCGCGGCCCCGGATCGCTCTTGCGCCCGAACGCCACGTCCGCATGCCCGAGGATGTCGGTGGGCCCGATCTGCGGGTATCGCTCAAGAATGTCGCGAACCAGTGCAATCAACACGTCGGTCTGTTCCGGCGCATAGGCCGGAAAGCTGAACACACCGCCGTCATCCCGCGCCTGGTTGACGATCTCGATGCCAATCGAGCGGCTGTTGAGGTTGTCGCGCCCCGCCCAATGGCTCACCCCGGCGTGCCAGGCGCGCTGGTCTTCCTCCACCAAACGGAAGACACGCAGCTCTTCATAGCCCGCCGCGCGATAGTCGGGCTCATCAGGGTCGGGCAGCAAGTAGTGTGCACTCACCCCATCCTGAGTCAGGGTGCGCAGGGAGGCACCAAAAGGCGCTGCGGTGTAATGCAGGATCACCTGCCGCACGGGCTCGCCGTTGCGTTCGTTGAAGCCTCTGGCAGGGAAACTGGTATCGATGACCAACATGAGAACCGTCCTTTTTCAATACAGGCCGAGTCATTCAGCCCGTTCAAGCGCAAAAAATTACCGCCATCCTGAAGGCTTCAACTTCAGGAGGGCGGTAGCTATTTGGCACTTGAAAGAAAAGTGATCAGCAGCGCAGTGGCATACCCAGGTCAACGCGCAGGCCGTCCGGCCCGCTGTCGAACTTCAACGAGCAGGAACAGCGCTGCACGATCGCTTGCACGATCGCCAGGCCCAGGCCACAGCCTTCGCTGTTACCGTTGCGCCAGAAGCGTTGGGTCAGGTACTGCAGGTCTTCGGGGGCAATCTGCTTGCCGTGGTCACGCACGCGGAACACCACACTATCGGCGGCGGTGAATACGCTGAGCTCCACCCGGGTATCGGTCGGCGTGTGGCGCAACGCGTTGTCCAGCAGGTTACGCAAGGCGGCGACCGCCAGGCCCACCGGCATCTCCACCGGGGTGGCCGAAAGGTCGTCCGGCAGGATCAGGTCGATGCGCGAATTGTCACCGGCATTGGCATCCTGGATCGCCAGGCGCGCTACTTCTTCGGCGCTGGAGTGCATGCCATCGTCAAACGACAGGTTACCCTCCACCCGCGCCAGCAACAGCAATTGCTCCAGGGTCCGATGCAGGCGGTCGGCGCCCTCCTCGGCATGGGCCAGGGACTGGTCGCGGGCCGCACCTTCGGTCATGCGCGCCACTTGCAGGTGGGTCTTGATCGCGGTGAGCGGGCTGCGCAGTTCGTGGGCCGCGTCACCGGTGAGGCGGCGCTCGCGCTCGATGGTCTTGGCAATGCGTTGCAACAGCTGGTTCTGGGTGTCCAGCAGTGGCTCGAGTTCGCTGGGCAACGGGTGGATCTGCAACGGTTCAAGGGAATCGGCACTGCGGCGCATCAAGGCGTCACGCATACGGTTGAGCGGCAGCAGGCTCTGGCCGATGCCCAGCCACAACAGGCACAGGCAGCCGAGCATCGCCACGCCCACCGGCACCGACGCCGCCAGCAGGATCGACAGGTTCAGCGCCTCGCGCTCCACTTGCCGGTCGGCCGTGGTGATCAGCAGGTCGCCACGGGACAGGGTGAAACTGCGCCAGCCCACGCCATCGACGACCTGGTCGCGAAACCCGCTCTTGCGCGACTCCAGCCCCTCATCCGGCGTGGTGTGGCTGCGCGCCAGGATTTCCCCGCGCAGGGAACTGACCTGGCAGGCCATGCCGCCAGGCACATTCAATTGTTCAGCGCTGAAATGCGCGCCGCCGCTGACGCTGGCCAGGCCCGGCATCTGTTCGGTCAGCCCCGCCACCATGCGCGCCGACGCAACCAGGCGCTGGTCGAGGGAGAACATCATCTGGTTGCGCAGGTCATTGAGCATCCAGGCCGCCGCCAGGGCCCAGATCAACACAAAAGCGGCGCCGAGCTTGAACGTCAGGCGCAGGCGCAGGCTTTTCACGATGCGTCCTCGCCCCCATCGGCTGGGCCCAGGCGGTAGCCGAGGCCGCGCACGGTCTCGACAATGCCGTTGCCCAACTTGCGCCGCAGGTGGTGGATATGCACGTTGAGCGCGTTGCTTTCCAGTTCGTCGTTGAAGCCGTAGACGCTGTCCTTGAGCTGTTCGCTGGACAGCACCCGGCCTTTGTTGTGCAGCAGGGCTTGCAACAGCGCCTGCTCGCGACGCGACAGGTCAACCGGCTCGCCGCCCAGGAAGGTTTCGCGGCTGCTGGGGTCGTAGGCCAGGCGGCCATGCTCGATCAGGTTGACACTGCGCCCTGCCACCCGTCGCAGCAGGGTTTGCAGGCGCGCGGCGAGTTCGCGCAGGTCGAAGGGTTTGAGCAGGTAGTCATCGGCGCCGGCTTGCAGGCCGTCGACGCGATTGGTCACCGAGTCCCGCGCGGTGAGGATCAGCACCGGAATCTCCAGACCCTGGCTGCGCTGTTGCTGCAACAACTTCAGGCCGTCTTCATCCGGCAGGCCCAGGTCGAGCACCATGATGTCGAACGTCGCCGCCTTGAGCATCGCGCGTGCGGCGCCCGCCGTGGCCACGTGTTCAACGGTGAAACCCTGGGCGGTGAGGCCGGCCACAATGCCGCTGGCGATCAGTTTGTCGTCTTCACAGACCAGTACGTGCATGGTGAACCCTTCATGAAAGATGGGGAGATTAAAGGGGCAGCGGATTAAGCGCAGATTATGCCGCTAAACACCCCTCACTCAATCTAGAATAGCCGTGGTTAATCATCGGTTAATCAACGCCACACATTGTGTGCCTACTTGCATCGAACTAAGGCTTGACCATGCGGCATCTGTTTACCTTTCTGCTGGTGTTGTTCGCGGGGCTGGCCCAGGCCGCGCCGGGCAACCCGTTTGAGACCAAACCCGATTTCCTCCCGGTGGGCAAGGCCTTCACCTTTACCTCCGAACGTCTTGAAAGTGGCGAGATGCAGCTGTATTGGCAGATTGCCGACGGTTACTACCTGTACAAGCAGCGCATGAAGTTCGACGGCCTGGCCGAAAAACCCGTGCTGCCCAAAGGCGAGGATCACAGCGATGAGTTCTTCGGCGACCAGGAGGTCTATCGCCAAGGCCTGGAAGTGAAGATTCCCGCCGGCGCCACCGGCCAGGTCAAGCTGGGCTGGCAGGGCTGTGCCGATGCGGGTCTGTGTTATCCGCCGCAGTCGATCACCGTGGATCTGGGTGGCAAACCGGCCGTCGCCGCCACCGCACAAGCCCAGGACCAGAGCCTGGCCAGCGGTTTGCAACAACGAAGCCTGGGTTGGAGCCTGTTGATATTCTTTGGCTTGGGACTGCTGTTGGCCTTTGCACCGTGTTCATTGCCGATGCTGCCGATTCTCGCCGGCCTGGTGGTGGGCAGTGGTGCCAGCCCGCGTCGCGGGTTTGCCCTGGCCAGCAGCTATGTGGTGTGCATGGCGCTGGTGTATGCCGCGCTCGGCGTATTGGCTGCCTTGCTTGGCGCCAACCTCGCCGCGCTCCTGCAAACCCCATGGATCCTCGGCAGCTTCGCTGCGCTGTTCGTGATCCTCGCCTTGCCGATGTTCGGCTTCTTTGAACTGCAATTGCCGGCGTTCCTGCGCGACCGCCTGGACAACGTCAGCCGCCAGCAAAGCGGCGGCAGCCTGGTGGGCGCAGGGATTCTCGGTGCGCTGTCCGGCCTGCTGGTGGGTCCGTGCATGACCGCGCCCCTGGCCGGTGCCCTGCTGTACATCGCCCAGAGCGGCAATGCGCTGCACGGCGGCCTGATCCTGTTCGCCATGGGCATCGGCATCGGCATTCCGCTGTTGCTGCTGGTGACCGTGGGCAACCGCTTCCTGCCCAAGCCGGGCACCTGGATGAACGTGCTCAAGGGCGTCTTCGGCTTCCTGTTCCTCGGCACCGCCGTGCTGATGATCCGCCCGGTGGTCGGCGAAAACCTGTGGATCGGCCTGTGGGGCGTACTCGCGCTGATCATGGCCTACTGCGGCTGGACCCTGGCCCGCGAATACGGCCTGGCCGCCAAGGTATTTGGCGCGGGCTCCCTGGTACTGGGCTTGTGGGGCGCGGTGCTGGTGGTGGGCGCAGCGGGCGGCAGCGACGACCTGTGGCAACCGTTGAAGGTCTACAGTGGCTCACGAGGCGCCGGCGCGGCATCCGCCCACGACGCCTTCATGACCATCAGCGACCCGGCCGTGCTGCAAAGCCAGCTCGACAGCGCCAAGGCCCAAGGCCAATGGGTGTTGGTCGACTATTACGCCGACTGGTGCGTGTCGTGCAAGATCATGGAAAAACAGGTGTTCGGCAAACCCGAAGTCATGCAGGCGCTCAAAGACGTACGCCTGCTGCGCCTGGACGTCACCGCCGACAACGCCGCCAGCCGCGCGCTGCTCGGTCGCTACAAAGTGCCTGGCCCACCGAGCTTCGTGTGGATCGGCCCGGACGGTGAAGAGCGCCGCGCCCAACGCATCACCGGCGAAGTGGATGCCGCCGCTTTCCTGCAACGCTGGACGCAAACCCGAGATGCACTCTGATGCTGACCCTGACCATCGGCACCTTCGCCATCGCCCTGAATCACATCCTGCTGATCAGTGCGCTGATTCTCGCCACCCTGGTGGGCTGGCGCGTGGCCAAGCGTGGTGGTGAAAACCCGGAATCAGTGCTGTTCAGCCTGTTCCTGCTGGGCATGCTCGCTGCCCGCGTCAGCTTTGTGCTGATGTACTGGGGCGACTACCGCAACGACTGGGTGCAGATGGTCGACCTGCGCGATGGCGGCTTCCTTGCCTGGCCGGGCGTGATCGCCCTGGTCCTTGGCGCACTGGCCTATGGCTGGCGCCGCCCGGCCCTGCGCAAGCCGCTGGGCGCCGGGGTGATCACCGGCCTGGTGTTCTGGGGCATGACCAGCTTGTCCCTGAGCCTGTACGACAAGGGCTCGCAACTGCCGCAGATCACTCTGCGTAATGCCAGTGGCGAGGTGGTGCAACTGGCCGACTACAAGGGCGGCCCGCTGGTGATCAACCTGTGGGCCACCTGGTGCCCACCGTGCCGCCGAGAAATGCCAGTGCTGGAACGCGCCCAACACCAACGGCCTGACGTGACCTTCCTGTTCGTCAACCAGGCCGAAAGCATGCAGAGCGTCAGTACCTTTCTTGCGACCCAAGGCCTGACCCTCGACAACGTGCTGTTCGACGCCAGTGGCCGCCTCGGCCAGGCCGTGGGTTCCATGGCCCTGCCCACCACATTGTTCTATAGCGCCGATGGCCGCCTGCTCAACAGCCACCTCGGCGAATTGTCCCAGGCCAGCCTGGCCCGCGCCATGGAACCCTTCGACACCGCCCCTCAAAGGAAACCGACATGCCAAGCCTCCGCCACCTGCTGACCCTGCTGCCGCTGACGCTCGCGGCCACCCTGGCCCAGGCCGAAGACTGGCCGGCACCGATCAAACAGATTGAAGCCAAGGGCGCCAAAATCCTCGGCAAATTCGACGCCCCCAGCGGCCTCACCGGCTACGCCGCGCAATACCAGAACCGTGGCATGGCCCTGTACCTGACCGCCGACGGCAAAAGCGTGATCGCCGGCAACCTGTACGACGCCCAAGGCAACGACCTGAGCAGCGCGCCCCTGGAAAAACTGGTGTACGCACCGATGGCCAAGGAAGTCTGGGCCAAGATGGAAAAAAGCAGCTGGATCCAGGACGGCGACGTCAAGGCGCCACGCATCGTCTACCTGTTCAGCGACCCCAACTGCCCCTACTGCAACATGTTCTGGGAACAGGCCCGCCCCTGGGTGAAGGCCGGCAAGGTGCAGTTGCGCCACATCATGGTCGGTATTATCCGCGAAGACAGCCCAGGCAAATCGGCCGCGCTGTTTGCCGCCAAAGACCCGCAGAAAGCGTTGGAAGAACATGAGGCCGCCGGTAAAGGCAGCAAGTTGCAGGCGCTGGCCAAGATTCCGGCGGATATCGAGGCCAAGCTTGATGGGAATATGAAGTTGATGGATGAGCTGGAGCTGTCGGCGACGCCGGCGATTTTCTATCTGGATGACAAAGGGGGGTTGCAGCAGCAACAAGGGGCGCCGTCGCCGGAGAAGCTGGTGAAGATTCTTGGGCCGAAATAGGCGGCGCCTTGACTGACGCCATCGGGGGCAAGCCCCCTCCCACATTTGAAATGCATTCCAAGTGTGGAGAGAGGCTTGCCCCCGGTGAGGCCCTGACAGACAAAGAAGATTAAAGCCCTTCCAACTCCGCCATCAAATCACTCAACCGATCCACCTTCTCGGCACTGATCTCATTGGCCGCGAGCCCCTCGATATACTCAGCCAACTCCGCCACCGTGCTGCACTCGAACATCGCCCGCAGCGGCACATCCCGCTGCAAGGTCTTCTGCACCCGCGAGGCAATCTGCGTGGCCAGCAACGAATGCCCGCCCAGTTCGAAGAAGTTGTCCTCTACCCCTACCCGCTCGACGTTCAGTACTTCGGCCCAGATATCAGCCAAGGTGGTTTCCAGTTCGTTGCGCGGCGCCAGGTAGTCCTGGCTGTGCAACTGGCCGATCTCCAGGGCCGGCAGGGCCTTGCGATCGAGTTTGCCGTTGGCGTTGAGCGGCAGGCGGTCAAGCCACAGCCAGTGCAGCGGCACCATGTATTCCGGCAGTTCGGCGCGCAGGCGTTGCTTGATGCGGTCCAGGCGTTCGCCTGGGTTAAGCACTGCATCCGCCGCCACCAGGTAGCCAACCAGGTGCTTGCCGTTGACACCTTCCTGCACACCCACCGCCGCGTCGCGCACTTCCGGTTGTTCGTGCAGGCGCGCTTCGATTTCACCCAGTTCGATGCGGTAGCCGCGAATCTTCACTTGATGATCGACACGCCCGACATACTCCAGCACGCCGTCACTGCGACGGCGCGCCAGGTCGCCCGTGCGGTACAGGCGCTCGCCCGGCGCACCGAACGGGTTCGGCACAAACACCGGGGCGGTGCGCAGCGAGTCACTGACGTAACCGCGACCTACGCCGGTGCCGGCGACGCACAACTCACCCACAGCACCCTGGGGCACCAGCTCCAGCGCACCATCCAACAGGTACAAACGGTTGTTGTCGGTCGGTGTACCAATCGGCAGGTAAGTGCCACGGGTCGACGCCAGGTCGACACGGTAGAAGGCCACATCGTCCGAACATTCCGCCGGGCCATAGGCGTTCACCAAACCAATCTCTGGATAACGCAGCAACCACTGGTGCGCCAGCTCCGGTGGCATCGCTTCGCCGGTTGGCAGCATCCAGCGTAGGCCGTCCAACCCTATACGGTCCTGAGCCAGCATGCCCTGGATCAGTGATGGCACGCTTTCCAGCACGGTGATTCCTTGGGTCTGAACGTGTTCCAGCAGACCTTGGGGATCATGCGCGATAGTGTTCGGCACGATATCCACCCGCGCGCCAAACAGCGGCGCGGCAAGGAACTGCCACACGGAAATATCGAAGCTCTGCGACGCGGTCTGCGCAATCACATCCCCGTCACTCAAGGCCAGGTACGGTACCTTGCTCAACTGGTTATTGAGCATGCCGCGCTGCTCCACCATCACGCCCTTGGGCAGGCCGGTGGAGCCCGAGGTGTAGATGACGTAGGCGAGGTTGTCCGGGCCACTGTAGATCCCCGGGTTTTCGCCACGTGCCGGTATCTCTTCCCACACCAACAGTTGGCAGTCGAAGCCGTCCAGCAACTCGATGGCCTGCTCGCGGCACACCTCGGTGCACACCAGCAGCGGCGTGCGGCTCAGGTCGATGATGCTGCGCAGACGCTGGCTCGGCAGGCCGGGGTCCAGCGGCAGGTAGCCAGCACCGGCCTTGAAGCTGCCGATGATCATGCCCAGCAGGTCAAGGTTACGTTCGGCCAGCAACGCCACCGGTTGATCGAGGCCCACGCCGGCTGCAATCAGCGCATGACCCAGGCCGTTACTGCGGCGGTTCAGTTCGTCGTAGGTCCATTGTTGATCAAGGCAACTGGCGGCGATGCGCTGCGGATGCGCGGCCACCTGTTCTTCGAATAACTCGATATAGCTGCGCTCAAGCGGGTAGGCGTGCTCGCTCTGGTTACAACCGTCTACCAGGAACTCACGCTCCTGCTCGCCAATCAGCGGCAGGTCGGCCATGTCGCCATGGAAGCCCTGCACCAGCGCCAGCAGCAGGCGCTTGAACTCACCGAGCATGCCTTGCACGGTGGTTTCGTCGAAGTAGCGCTGGTCATAGGACAGGTGCAGCCCCAGGTCATCCCCCGGATAGCACACGGCGGTCAGCGGGAAGTTGGTGTGGGTGCGGCCGGAGTCCGAGGTGGCATTCAGGCTTTGCGCACGGTCCAGCACCGAGACTTCCACCGGAGCGTTTTCGAACACGAACAGGCTGTCGAACAGCGGCTGGCCCTTGGGCAGTTCGCTGAGTTCCTGGATCGTCACCAGCGGGAGGTATTCGTACTCGCGCAGTTGCATATTGCTGTCGAGCAAGCCGCTCAACCACTGGCGCACGCTGCAACGCTGGTCGTCCTCGGGCAGTTTTACCCGCAGCGCGATGCTGTTGATGAACAGGCCGACGGTGCGTTGCATCTCGGGCATCTCTACCGGGCGCCCGGCTACGGTGACGCCGAACAACACATCACGATCACCGCTCAGCCGGCGCAGCACCAGCGCCCATGCCGCCTGGGCGAAGGTGTTGACGGTCAGTTGATGAGCCTGGGCCAGTTCGCGCAACTGCGCACCGTCGCGGGCGTCGAGGCGGGTGTAGCAGTCGCCGACCAGCATGCCACCGTGGCCGGCGTGGTCGCGCAGGAACGGACGGTCGCTCGGGATCGGCGTGGTGCGCTCGAAGCCTTGCAGGTTCCGCTGCCACCACTGGCGTGCTTCGCTCAGGTTCTGGCGTTGCAGCCAGGCGATGTAATCGCGATAACGCGGCGGCGTGGCCAGTTGCGGGGCGCGGCCTTCGCCCAGGGCCATGTAGATTTCGAAGAAATCATTCATCAGCAACGAACGGCACCACGCATCGATGAGGATGTGGTGGTTGCTCATCATGAACCAGTAGCGCTCGGCGCCGACGCGGATCAGCCGCAGGTGGAAGGGCGCCTGGTTGAGCAGATCGAAACCGGCCTCGCGCTCCTGCTTGAGCAGCGCTTGCAGGCGCGGTTCCTGTTCGCTTTCCGGGTCGTTGCTCCAGTCCAGGTACTCAATCGGCGTGCTGCCCGGTGTGTGGATCACTTGCAGCATGTCTTCGCCGATGTTCCAGCAGAACGACGCACGCAGGGCTTCGTGGCGGGCGATCACCGCCTGCCAGGCCTGGGCGAAACGCTCGGGGTCGAGGGCGCTGTTGATACGGTAGCGGTCCTGCATGTAGTAGAGGCCGGTGCCCGGCTCCAGCAGGGTATGCAGCAACAGGCCTTCCTGCATCGGCGTCAGCGGGTAGACGTCTTCGATGACGCTGGCGGGCACCGGCAAGCTGTCGAGTTGCGCCTGGGTCAGGTGCGCCAGCGGGAAGTCGGACGGCGTGAGGCCACCGGCGTCGTCCTGCAGGCAATGCGCGACCAGGCTTTGCAGCTCAGCGAGATAGGCATCTGCCAGTTCACGGATGCTCTGTCGATCATGGCGTTGGCGGCTGAAGGTCCAGCGCAGCACCAGTTCACCGCCGTACACCTGGCTGTCGATGCTCAACTCGTTGGGCAGCGGCGCGTCCGGGTCATGGGCCAGGCCTGCGGACTCATCCAGCGGATGGAACAGCGCATCGGCGCCGAAGCTCTGGTCGAACTGGCCCAGGTAGTTGAAGGTGATCTGCGCGCTGGGCAAGGCAGCCATGCTGTGTTTGCACAGATCATCGGCCAGGTAGCGCAACACGCCATAACCCAGGCCCTTATGCGGCACGCCGCGCAGTTGTTCCTTGATCGCCTTGATCGAATCGCCCTGCCCGGCGTGCGGGGTCAGGCGCAGCGGGTAGGCACTGGTGAACCAGCCGACGCTGCGGGTCAGGTCGATATCATCGAACAGGGTTTCACGGCCGTGGCCTTCCAGTTGGATCAGTGCCGAAGCATGACCAGTCCAACGACACAGCACACGGGCCAGGGCGGTCAGCAAAAGGTCGTTGACCTGGGTGCGGTAGGCACTTGGCGCCTGTTGCAGCAACTGACGGGTGTGTTCGGCATCCAGGCGCACGCTGACGGTGTCGGCATCGCGATTGCGCCGTGAACCGTGCGGGCGAGACACCGGCAACCCCACTTCCGGTCCGGCCAATCGGGCCTGCCAGAGGCTCAATTCTTCGCGCAGGGATTCGTTGCCGGCATACGCCTGCAAACGCGCAGACCAGTCACGCAGCGCGCTGGTCTTGGCCGGCAGGCTGACGGAGCGGCCGTCGCTCAGTTGGCGGTAGACCGTTTGCAGGTCTTCGAGCAGGATGCGCCAGGACACGCCATCCACCACCAGGTGATGGATCGCGATCAGCAGGCGTTGTTGCCCTTGGGGGCCGTCCACCAGCAAGGCGCGCAGCAGCGGGCCGTGTTGCAGGTCGAGGCTGCGCTGGGTGTCGGTGAACAGCGCGGTGCACTGCGCCATATCACGCACTTGCGCCTGCATCAGCACGCCACCTTCCGGCACGGCCAGATGCTCGGCGTGCCACTGTGCATCGCGCTGGGAAAAGCTCAGGCGCAGCGCATCGTGGTGTTCCAGCACCGCCAGCAGCGCTTGCTCCAGGCGATGAGGGTCCAGCAGTTGCAAGGGTTTGAGGACCAGCGCCTGGTTCCAGTGTTGACGGTTCGGGATCTCGGTGTCGAAGAACCAGTGCTGGATCGGGGTAAGGCCCGAGCGGCCGGTGAGCACGCCTTGCTCGGCGCAGATGAGCTCGGAGCGCGTGGCCACGGCGGCCAGGGTTTGCACGGTCTGGTGCTGGAACAGGTCGCGAGGGCTGAAATGAATCCCGGCCTGCCGCGCACGGCTGACCACCTGGATCGACAGGATCGAATCACCGCCCAGTTCAAAGAAGTTATCGTCCAGGCCGACTTGCTGCACATTCAGCACGGCGCACCAGATCGCTGCCAACGTCTGTTCAAGCTCGTTGCGTGGCGCAACATAGGTCTGGCGATTCGCCTCGGGATCCGGCTGCGGTAACGCACGACGGTCGAGTTTGCCGTTGGCGGTCAACGGCATGCTGTCAAGCACGATCAGGTGCGCGGGCACCATGTAGTCCGGCAGTTGCGCCTTGAGGTGCGCCTTGAGCGCATCGCGCAATGCGTGGTGCTCGACATCGCTGACCAGGTAAGCCACCAGCTGTTTGCCACTCGGCGAATCCAGCGCCAGCACCACTGCTTCACGCACGGACTCGTGCTCCAGCAGGCGGGTTTCGATTTCGCCCAATTCAATACGGAAACCGCGAACCTTCACCTGATGGTCGATCCGTCCCAGGTACTCCACCAGGCCATCGGCGCGTTGGCGCACCAGGTCGCCGGTGCGGTAAAGGCGCCCGCCGTTACGCGCAAAGGGATCGGCCACGAACCGTTCGGCGGTCATGCCCGGACGCTCGTGATAACCCTGCGCCAGGCCCGCACCACCGACATACAACTCGCCGGTCGCCCCTTGCGGCACCAGGGCCAGGTCGGCATCGAGAATGTACGCCACACGGTCGCCGATGATGCTGCCGATCGGCACGCTGGCGGCGCCCTCCTCCAACTGCTTCGGTGCAAGGCTGGCCAGCGGCATCACCACGGTTTCAGTCGGGCCATAGGCGTTGAAGAACACCTGCGGCTGGAACGCCGCGCGAATGCGCTGCAAGTGTTCGCCGGTCAGGGCTTCGCCGCCGGTGATGCACATGCGCACCGGCAAGGTCTGCTGCTGAGTCGCCAACCACTGCGCCAACTGGCTGCCGTAGCTCGGGGTGAAGCCCAGGATATTGATGCCATGGGTGCGGATCAATCCGCAGATTGCCTCGGCATCCCACTGGCCCTGGGCACGCAACACCACCTGCGCACCGCTGAGCAACGGCACCAGCAGGCGCTCAGTGGCGGCGTCAAAGTTGATCGAATAGAAGTGCAGCTCGCAATCGTCCGGGCGCATGCCAAACCGCTCGATCACCGCCGCGCAATGCATGGCAATTTCACCGTGGGCCACCACCACGCCCTTGGGCTTGCCGGTGGAGCCGGAGGTGTAGATCAAGTACGCCTGGTGTTGCGGCAGGCTGATAAACGGCAGCTCATCGGCTGGGTAGTTGGCGAGTACCGGCAAATCATCTTCCAGGCACCAGCACGCCACGCTCGCCGGCAATTCGCCAAGGGCTTCGAACATCGCCGCATCGCTGAGCAGCAGGCCGATGCCGCTGTCTTCGATCATGTAGTGCAGGCGGTCCAGCGGGTATTCCGGGTCCAGCGGCACGTAGGCGCCGCCGGCCTTGAGGATCGCCAGCAGGCCGATGACCATTTCCAGCGAACGCGGCAACGCCAGGCCGACCCGCACCTGCGGGCCGACGCCACGCTCGCGCAGCATCCAGGCCAGGCGATTGGCGCGGGCGTCCAGTTCGCGGTAGCTGAGGGTAACGCCGGCGAAGGTCAGCGCGGGCGCATCGCCACGGGCTTTCGCCTGCTGGCTGAACAGCGTGTGAATGCACTGATCAAGGCGATGTTCACCGGCTTCGACGCCCAGGCTGTCCTGTAGCGCGCGCTGTTCCGTAGCACTGAGCAACGGCAATTCGCTCAGACGCTGCTCGGGATTGGCGATCAACGCTTCCAACAGGTTGCGCCAATGCTCGGCCATGCGGGCGATGCGTGGCTCATCAAACAAATCGGTGCTGTAGGTCAGGCAGCAACCCAGGCGATGGTCGAGGTCGGTGACTTCCAGGTTGAGGTCGAACTTGGTCGCGCGGGCATCGTTGGCCAGGTACTCGACGGTCATGCCAGCCAGTTGGCGGCTCTGCTGGAATTCCCAGCGCTGCACGTTGCACATCACCTGGAACAGCGGGTTGTAGGCCGCGCTGCGCGGCGGTTGCAGGGCTTCCACCAAGTGGTCGAAGGGCAAGTCCTGATGGGACTGGCCTTCGATCACGGTGTGGCGCACCTGTTCGAACAGCTCAGCCACGTTCATCTGCCCGTTGAGCTGGCAACGCAGCACCTGGGTATTGAGGAACGCGCCGATCAGCCCTTCGCTTTCCGGGCGAATACGGTTGGCCACGGGCGCACCGATGCGCAGGTCGGTCTGGCCGCTGTAGCGGTAGAGCAACACGGCCAGGGTGGCGGTCATGGTCATGAACAGGGTCAGGCCGTGTTCGGCGTTGAAGGCACGCACGCGGGCGGCGAGGTCATCGCTCAAATCGAAGCGGTACAACTCGCCCCGATGGCTTTGCACCGGTGGGCGTGGGCGGTCGCCAGGCAGTTCGAGCAGCGGATGTTCGGTGCCCAGTTGCCGAGTCCAGTAATCCAACTGGCGCTGACGTTCACCCGCTTCCATCCACTGGCGCTGCCACACGCTGTAGTCCAGGTATTGCACCGGCAACGGCGCCAGCGGCGACAGGCGTTCGTCGATAAAGGCTTCGTACAACGCGCTGAGTTCACGGGCAAAGATGTCCATGGCCCAGCCTTCGGTGGCGATATGGTGCAAGGTCAGCACCAGGTAATGCTCACGCTCGGCGGCCTTGACCAGGCAGGCGCGCAGCAACGGCCCGGTTTCCAGGTTGAACGGCGTATGCGCCTCGTGATCGGCCAGTTGCTGCAAGCGTTGCTGGCGTTCGGGTTCGGCCAGCGCGGAGAAGTCCTGCCAGTCCATGCGCAAGCCGGTCTGTGCCGAGACCTTCTGACAGGCCACACCGTCGACGCTCGGGAAGGTGGTGCGCAGGGTTTCGTGACGCATGATCAGCGCTTGCAACGCCGCCTCGAAACGCCCCACATCCAGCACGCCACGCAGGCGCGCCATGCCACCGACGTTGTAGGCCGGGCTGTCCGGTTCCATCTGCCAGAGGAACCACATGCGCTGCTGGGAATAGGACAACGGCACCGGCCGGCTACGGTCGACCTTGGCGATGGCGGTTTGTTGGTTGCGTTGGCCCGAGGCCTGGATCAGCCCGATCTGTTCGGCGAAAGCGCCCAACTCGCTGGCTTCGAACAAGGTGCGCAACGGCAGCTCGACATCACAGGCCTGGCGGGTGCGGGAGATGATTTGCGTAGCCAGCAGGGAGTGACCGCCCAGGGCGAAGAAGTCATCATGCAGGCCGATTGTCGGCAGCCCGAGGACCTCGCGCCAGATTGCAGCGATCTGCTGTTGCAACGGCGTTTCGGGTTCGACGTGCTCACGGGTTTGCCACACCGGCTCCGGCAATGCGCGGCGGTCCAACTTGCCACTGGGGCTCAACGGCATGGCGTCCAGGCGCATCAACAGCGCGGGCACCATGTACTCCGGCAGTTCGGCGGCCAGGGCGGTCCTGACCTGCTGTTCGTCCAGTTCGGCATGGGCGGTGTAGTAACCGAGCAACTGGGCGTCACGCACCAGCACCACGGCCTGGGCGATGCCGTCCAGGGCGAGCAGGCGCGCTTCGATTTCCTCCGGTTCCACGCGGAAACCGCGCAGCTTGACCTGCTGATCGAGACGGCCAAAGTACTCGAGCACACCGTCGGCGTTCCACCGGGCACGGTCGCCGGTGCGATACAGGCGCGTGCCTTGGTGGTCGGCAACAAAGCGTTCAGCGGTCAACCCAGGGCGACCGAGGTAACCCCGCGCCAGGCCAATCCCGCCGATGCACAACTCACCCGGCACGCCCAGCGGCACCGGGTTGAGCTGCTCGTCCAGCACGCGGCAGATCACATTGCCCAGCGGACGGCCAATCGGCGAGCGCTCGCCGTCTTCGGCGTGGCAGTGCCAGTGGGTCACGTTGATCGCGGTTTCGGTGGGGCCATAACGGTTGTGCAATTGCACCGCTGGCAACTGTGCCAGCACGCGGTTGCGCAGCTCGGCGGGCAAGGCTTCGCCACCGGAGAACAGGCGGCGCAGGCTGGTGCATTCGGCCACCTGCGGCTCATCGATAAACAGCTGCAACAGCGGCGGCACAAAGTGCAGCGTGGTCACGCCATGCTCCTGCACCAACTGCGCGATGCGATGCGGATCGCGATGCTCACCGGGGCCGGCCAGCACCAGGCGGCAACCGCTGATCAGCGGCCAGAAGCATTCCCACACTGACACGTCGAAACTGATCGGCGCCTTTTGCATCAGCACATCGCTGGCGTCGAGTTGATAAGTGGCCTGCATCCACTGCAAGCGCTCGGCCAGCGCCGCATGGGTATTGCCCACACCCTTGGGCTGACCGGTGGAACCGGAGGTGTAGATCACGTAGGCGAGGTTATCGCCGTGCAGGTGCAGGCCGGGCGGCTGGGTGGGCCAGCTGTCGAGGTGCAGGCTGTCCATCGCAATCACGCACACGCCGTCAGCGCTCGGCACCCGCTCCAGCAATGCAGTCTGGGTCAGCAGCAGGTGGACGCCGCTGTCCTTGAGCATGTAGGCCAGGCGTTCGGCGGGGTAGTCCGGGTCCAGGGGGACGTAGGCGCCACCGGCCTTGATGATCGCCAGCAGGCCGATCAGCAGTTGCGGCGAACGCTCGGCGGCGATGGCCACGCACACGTCCGGACCCACGCCTTTATCGCGCAGGTAGTGGGCCAGGCGGTTGGCCTGGGTGTGCAGTTGAGCGAAGGTCAGGCTGCCGCCGTCCCAGACCAGCGCGGTGCTGTCCGAGGTCTGCTGGTTGAGCAGATCGGGCAGCCACTGTTGGGCGGGCGCGCAAGGGGCTTGGCTGTATGGCGCCTGTTCGTCGTGCTGCATCAGCATGAGGTCGCCGATGGCTTGCCGGGGCTGTTCGCAGACGGCATGCAGCAGGTTGATGTAGTGCTCGGCCAGGCGCTGGATGGTCGCGTTTTCGAACAGTTCATCGGCGTAGTCGAACGACAGGCTCAGGCGCCCGTTGCGGTCTTCTTCGGTGTGCAATTGCAGGTCGAACTTGGCTTCGCGGCTATGCCACGGCAGCTCGTCGGCGAGTATGCCCGGCAGGCGACGCAAGGCGCTGAGGTCGCGTTGCTGGTGGTTGAACATGACTTGGAACAGGCCCTGTTCGCGGGCTTGCGGGAAAGCTTCCAACAGTTGCTCGAAGGGCAGGTCCTGATGGGCTTGGGCGCCCAATGCCGTTTGGCGTGTCGCGGCCAATAGCTCGTTGAACGGCAGGCGCCCATCTAGCTCGGCACGCAACACGAGGGTGTTGATGAAGAAGCCGACCAGGCCTTGGGTTTCCTGGCGCGGGCGGTTGGCGTTGGGCACGCCGATGCGGATATCGCGCTGGCCGCTGTAGCGATGCAGCAGGCTTTGGAATGCCGCCAACAGCAGCATGAATGGGGTGGACTCGTTGGCCTGGGCGGCGTGGCGAATCGCTTTGCTGAGGCTGGCGCCAAGCCGCACGGTGTGGCGTGAGGCACTGTGACAGTGGTGTACCGAGCGCGGGTGGTCGGTCGCCAGGCTGAGGGTGGGATGCTCTTCACCCAACTGCGCTTTCCAGTACGCCAGTTGGCGCTGGCCTTCACCTTCGGCCAGCCATTGGCGCTGCCAACTGCCGTAGTCGGCGTATTGCAGGACCAGGGGCGGCAGTTCCAGGGTCTGGCCTTGGGCTGCGGCGGCGTAGAGGCGCGAGAATTCGTCGATCAAAATGTTGAGCGACCAGCCGTCGGCGATGATGTGGTGCAGCGTCACCAGCAGTTGGTGATCTTCATCGTCGAGGCGCACCAGGGTCACCCACAGCAGCGGGCCTTTTTCCAGGTCGAACTGGGTGCGCGCTTCGTCTTCGCGGATCTGTTGCGCACGGGCTTCGCGCTCGGCAACGGGCCGGTCGCTGAGGTCGATGACTTGCAGTTCGAAATCCGCTTTGGCGTCGACACGCTGGAAAGCCTGGCCGTCGCGCTCATAGAAGCGCGTACGCAGGGCTTCGTGGCGCTGGATCAATTGCTGGAAGCTGGCGCGCACCGCGTCTTCGTCCAACTCGCCGCGCAGGCGCAGGGCACCGGGGATGGTGTAGGCGCTGCTGTGCGGGTCCAGTTGCCAAGTGATCCACAGGCGGTTCTGTGCCAGGGATTGGGGCAGTTCCTCCTGACGGGACAGCTTGTGGATTACACCTTGGGCGACGCCGCCATCCTGCTGCAATTGCGCGACAGTCGCGGCAAAGCCTTGCAGGGTCGGCGCTTCGAACAGCAGGCGCAGGCTCAACTCCAGGCCGAGGGTTTCACGCAGGCGCGCGACCACTTGGGTGGCAGTGATGGAGTTGCCGCCGAGCAGGAAGAAGTGGTCATCGGCCGCAACGGTCGCGACCTGCAACTGTTCGCACCAGATCGCGGCGATCTGGTTTTGCAGGTCGGACTCCAGCGCTCCGGTGCTCACCTGCGCTTGCAGATCGGGGAACTGCGCATAGCTGTCGAGGCTGCCGTCCCTGTGACGAAGCGCACACGCCGCGCGTTGCACCTTGCCGCTGGAAGTCTTCGGCAAGGCACCGGGATTGAGTAACACCACCACGCTCGGCGCCTCTTGATAGGCCTCGGCGACGGCCTGGCGGATCGCCTTGATCAGCGCATCGGGCGGCAGGATCTTCTGCACGCTGCGGCTGATTTCGGCGGCAATGCCGATGCCTTCCAGGCCCTGATCATTCACCGCGAACGCGGCGACCCGGCCTTTGCGTACCACTTCCACTTCGCGCTCGACGGTCTGCTCGATGTCCTGCGGGTACAGGTTGTGGCCGCGCACGATCAGCAGGTCCTTGAGGCGGCCGGTGATGTACACCTCGCCGTCACGGATAAAACCCAGGTCGCCGGTGCGCAGCCAGGTACGGCCGGCATGTTGCACGAAGGTCTTGGCGGTGGCCTCGGGGTTGCGCCAGTAGCCGTGGGCGATACTCGGCCCGCTGGCCCAGAGTTCGCCGACGTGGTTATCGGGCAGTTCTGTGAGGCTGTGCGGATCGGCGATCAGTACCGCGTGTTCGGGTTGGCTGGTGCCGCAACTCATGATCGCACTGCCCTGCCCTGGCTCGGCACGGTTGGCGGCCAGGGCCTGTTCGTCGACGCGCAGCGCGGGAATGCCATGGCCACGGCTACCGCCGGCGACGAACAGGGTCGCCTCGGCCAGGCCGTAGGAGGCGAAGAAATTGTTCGGGGTGAAACCACAGGTGGCGAACTTTTCGGCGAAGCGTTCCAGCGTGTCGAGGCGGATCGGTTCGGACCCGGAATAGGCCACGCGCCATTTGCTCAGGTCCAGGCGGTCCAGGGCCGATTCACTGACCCGCTCACTGCACAGGCGATAGGCGAAATCCGGCCCGCCACTGATGGTTCCGCCGTATTCGCTGATCGCTTCCAGCCAGCGTAACGGCCGGCCGAGAAAGTAGGCCGGCGACATCAGCACGCACGGTACGCCACTGAAGATCGGTTGCAACAGGCCGCCGATCAGGCCCATGTCGTGGTACAGCGGCAGCCAGCTGACGATCACGTCGTCGGGGTTGAGGTCGATGCCGAAACCGCGCCGGATCAGCACTTCGTTGGCCACCAGGTTGCCGTGGCTGACTTGCACGCCCTTGGGCAAGGCGGTGGAGCCGGAGGTGTATTGCAGGAAGGCGATATCGTCCGGGTGCAGGTCAGGGCCGACCCAATTGCCGACACCTTCCAGGCTATCGACGCTTAATACCGGCGGCGCATTTTCGATCTGCGCCAGGCCATCGGCGAGACTGGCGATGGTCAGCAACAGGCGCGGCTCGGCATCGCCGATGATCGACAGCAGACGCTCTTGATGATGGCGCCGGGTGGACTCCGGCGGATAAGCCGGCACCGCGATCACCCCCGCGTACAGGCAACCAAAGAACGCCGCGACGTAGTCCGGGCCGCTGGGGAACAACAGCACCGCACGATCGCCCAGCTCGGCATTGGCCTGCAAGGCAGCGGCGATGGTGCGGGCGCGCTGGTCGAGGTCGCGATAACTGAGCACAACGCTGTGCTCGGCGGATTCGGCGAGGAAGCGCAAGGCGACCTGGTCCGGGGTCTGCGCGGCGCGACGTTGAAGGGACTGGACCAGGGTGCGGGGAAGTTCGAAGGCGTCCATCATGGGGTTCCTGCCTGAAATCGGCTTACGGGAAATTCAAGAATTCGGGGGTTTGTTCAGCCGACGGCGAGTGGCCGCGCCGCGCCATTGCGCCAGCGGGCCAGGTGTTCGTCGGCGTAGCGCCGCACGCAACGCAGCACCGCGCTTTCGTGTTGCACGAGGAAGAAGTGGTGACCGTCGAACATGTCCAGGGAAAAGCCGCTGGCGGCGTCGAGTTGCCAGTCGAGCAACTGGTCGGCGCGCACACTGTCCTGCTTGCCGCCGAACACATGGATCGGCATGCCCAGCGGTGCACGTTCGCCGTAGGTGAAACTGCCGCACAGCAGGAAATCGGCGCGCAGGATCGGCAGCATCAACTGCATCAATTCGGGGTTGGCCAGAGCTTCTTCGGTGGTGCCTTGCAGTTCGCGCAGGCGGGCGATCAGTTGTTCGTCGGTCTTTTCGATGGCGTACTCGCTGACATCACGACGGGCTGGCCCGGCCGTGCCGGAGGCGAACAAGGCGAGCGGCGCGGGCACACCGCGAGCGTTCAAGGCGTGCGCCAGCTCAAAGGCGAGCAGACCGCCAAGGCTGTGGCCGAACAGGGCATAGGGGCCATTCAAGTCGCGGCTGATTTCATCGGCGAGCTGCGCAGCCAAGGCCTTGATATCGCGTTGCAACGGCTCGTCCATGCGCATGCCACGGCCGGGCAATTCCAGCGGGCAGACCTGCAACCACTCTGGCAGGGCCCGGCGCCAACGCGCATAAACCATGGCACTGGCGCCCGAATAGGGCAGGCAGAACAGGCGCAGTCGAGTCGGCGTACTCATCAGGCGACGACTCCAGACCGATACACGCCGCTTGCACGATAGAAACCCATGTCGTCCTCCTCCTTGGTCGTTTTACTAACGGACCTGTCACCCAGAAGAACGGACGGCACCGGCAAATAATTAGTCGCCAGGGACGCGCGAGACGTGGTTCACACCAAACGAGAAAGCATAAGATTAGTTCGCCTTCTCATTTGACAATCATTATCATTCAGCATAATTTGTTGCCCGATGTGTAGGAGGCCCCGGCACGGACGCCCTCCCCTAACCTATTGGCAGTAAGGTGATTTCCATGACGGAACAAGTATCCACAGGCAGGTGCGACTCACCGCTTCTCCAGGCATTCGTCGATAATCGGCTGATTCTGGTGAAGATCGCGGCACGCATTACCGGCTGCCGCTCCCGCGCCGAGGACGTGGTGCAGGACGCCTACTTCCGGCTGCAATCGGCGCCGACAATCACGTCTTCGTTCAAGGCTCAATTGAGTTATCTGTTCCAGATCGTGCGCAACCTGGCGATCGATCACTACCGCAAGCAGGCCCTGGAGCTCAAATACTCCGGGACGGAAGAGGAAGGCTTGAATGTGGTTATTCACGGCGCTTCACCGGAAACCTCGCACATCAATTTCAACACCCTGGAAAACATCGCCGACGCCCTGACCGAGTTGCCCCAGCGCACCCGCTATGCGTTCGAGATGTACCGCCTGCACGGCGTGCCGCAAAAGGACATCGCCAAGGAGCTGGGCGTGTCGCCGACCCTGGTGAACTTCATGATCCGTGATGCGCTGGTGCACTGCCGCAAGGTGTCGGGCAGCCATAGCGATACGTTTGCGCGCAGGGTGTGATGCCGCACCGGTGGTGCCTCAGGGCACCGCCATCACATCAATGCGATACGGCTCGAAAATCTTCAGCATCTCGCCATCGTCGCGCAAGCGCTTGAGCAACGCGGCAAACGCGTCCCCCGTGATCGGCGCCTTCGGGCGCAGCAATGCGAAGTGGTGATAGACCTGGTCAATGCGCTCCGAGACCAGGAACTGCCCCGCCATTTGCGCATTGCGCACCATGAAATCACTCAGGTACGAGCGCGTCACCAAGGCAATATCGGCACGCCCGCGCGCGACCATCAGCAGGTTGCTGTCATGGGAGTAAGTCAACGTGGCGTTGAAGTGCTCGGCCATGTACTTGGGGTCGGGGTTGAAGTTGGCGAAGGCGTAGTGATAACCGCTGAACACGGCCAGGCGTTTGCCGTTGAGGTCGGCGAAATAACTTTGGTCACGACCGGGCTCACGCTGGGCGACGAAGATTTCCGCATCTTCCAGGCCCATGTCGACGCTGGTGTGGGGAATGTTCTGCCAGCCCCAATCGGGATTTTCGAAGATCGCCATATCCACACGGCCCTGCTCGAAATCACGAAAGCGTCGGGGGATGGAGGTGGGCACCAACACAAACTGGTAATCGGTTTGCGCGGCGTTCAGGGCTTCGACCAGTTGCGGCAGCAAACCGGTGTCGGCGCCCTGCTCCGGCCGTACGGTGTAGGGTGGGAAATGCGCCGCGCCGATGCGTACCAACTGCGCAGCCGAAGCTGGCATCCACCACGCGGTGCCCAGTGCCCAAAAGGTAAGTCCTGCAGCCAGCCGCCATGGCGAAAACATCAAGGCACACACCGTTCAAAAACGCTCATGGCGATAAGCTAGGCGTTTTTGTCTGGAGAGACAACTTTCCAGCGGTAAATTAATAGCTTGCGCCTCAATCGGCCTTCAAAACCATCAGCAGGGCCTCTTCGGCCAACTGCTCAAGTGTCAGGCTGCCCTCGGCGCGAAACCAGGTGGTGGTCCAGGACAGCGCGCCGGTGAGGAAACGCCGGGTGATGAATACATCACCACGAATGTAGCCCGCGTCCTTGGCCTCCCCCAGCACTTGCAGCCAGAGCGCCTCGTACACGTCGCGCAGGGCCAGCACCTGGGCCTGGCCTTCGGCTGACAACGAACGCCACTCGTACACCAGCACCGCCATGGCCTCGCCGCTGCCGCCCATGATCGACTGCAATTCGCAACGGATCAGCGCCAGCACGCGTTCGCGCACGTTGCTCGCCTCTTCCAGCGAAGCGCGCATCATCGCCGTGTTGTAGTGGATGGTTTCTTCCATCACTGCCCGCAGGATCTCGTCCTTGCTCTTGAAGTGGTGAAAGATGCTGCCGGACTGGATGCCCACGGCGCTGGCCAGGTCGCGCACGGTGGTACGTTCGAAGCCCTTGTTGCGAAACAGATGGGCCGCGGTTTGCAGCAGCTTGCCCCGGGCGCTGTCGGGGTCGGTCAATTGGCCGCCATCGACCATGGTGCGCATGACCCGCAGGGCTTTGTGCTCATCCATGCCTCTCTCCTCTACTTCCACGGACGTCTTGGCCCGCAATTTAGGCCGTGGCGGCCACCCAAGCAAGCGCTTGGCTGAAACTTGTATCCGCAGTTTACAAACCAAGCGCTTGCTTGGTAGTCTCGACCCCAGCCATTCGAGGAAGGATTTCTCATGAGCAAGACGGTTCGTATCGGCTGTGCCAGCGCCTTCTGGGGCGACACCTGCACCGCCGCCGCCCAACTGGTGCAAGGCGGCAAGCTGGATTACCTGGTGTTCGACTACCTGGCGGAAGTCACGATGTCGATCCTGGCCGGTGCGCGGATGAAAGATCCCCAGGCCGGCTACGCCACGGATTTCGTCGACGTGCTCACGCCGCTGCTGGCGGATATCCAGCACCAGGGCATTCGCGTGATCAGCAACGCCGGTGGCATCAACCCCCAGGCCTGCGCCGCCGCCCTGCAAGCCGCCTGCGACAAGGCCGGTATCCCCCTTAAAATCGCCGTGCTGCTGGGCGACGACCTGCAACCCCAGCTCAAACACCTGCACGGCATCACCGACATGTTCAACGGTGCGCCGTTGCCGCCGCTGTGCGTGTCCGCCAACGCCTACCTGGGCGCGCCGGGCATCACCCAGGCGCTGAAGCTGGGCGCGGATATCGTCATCACCGGCCGCGTGGTGGACAGCGCAGTAGTCAGCGCGGCGCTGGTGCATGAATTCGACTGGTCCTGGCAGGATTACGACCGCCTCGCCCAGGCCGCACTGGCCGGGCATATCATCGAATGCGGCGCGCAGTGCACCGGCGGTAACTTCACCGATTGGCGCGACGTGCCGGACTACGAGCACATCGGCTTTCCCATCGTCGACGTCAGCGCCGACGGCCAATTCACCGTCAACAAGGTCGACGGTACAGGCGGGCTGATCAGCGAACTCAGCGTCGCCGAGCAACTGCTGTATGAAATCGGCGACCCGCATGCCTACCTGTTGCCCGATGTGATCTGCGACTTCAGCCAGGTCAAATTGCAGCAGCAAGGCAAACACCAGGTACGCCTGCACGGCGCGAAGGGCTTGCCGCCCACCGATCAATACAAGGTCAGCGCCACTTACCCGGACGGTTTTCGCTGCACCGCCAGTTGCCTGATCGCCGGCATCGATGCGGTCGCCAAGGCCGAGCGGGTCAGCCAGGCGATCATCAACAAGACCTCGGAGCTGTTCAGCCAGCGCGGCTGGGCGCCTTACACCGAAGTGAATATCGAACTGCTCGGCAGCGAAGCCACCTACGGCGCCCACGCCAGGCGCCAGGACTGTCGCGAAGTGGTGGTGAAACTGGCGGTGCGCCACCCCAACAAACAAGCACTGGTGCTGTTCGCCCGCGAGATTGCCCAGGCCGCGACCGGCATGGCACCGGGCCTGACCGGCATCGTCGGCGGACGGCCGACGGTGTACCCGTTGATCCGACTGTTTTCGTTCCTGATCGATAAAACGGCCTGTGACGGGGTGATCGACTTCCAGGGCGCACGCCACCCCTGCGCACTGCCACCTGCCGACGCCCCGCGCCTGCCCGATGCGTCCATCGATCCGCCCAAGCCACAAGGCCGCGCCGACGCCAGCGTGCCGTTGGTGAAACTGGCCGTGGCGCGCTCCGGAGACAAGGGCAACCACAGCAATATTGGCGTGATCGCCCGCCACCCCGATTACCTGCCATGGATTGCCGAAGCACTCACCCCGCAGGTGATCGTCGACTGGATGGGCCATCTGCTCGACCCCGTGCACGGCCGTGTCGAGCGCTGGTATCTGCCCGGCAGCCACAGCCTCAACTTCCTGCTGGAAAACGCCCTGAGCGGCGGTGGCATCGCCAGCCTGCGCATCGACCCGCAGGGCAAAGCCTTCGCCCAGCAACTGCTGGAGATCCCGATTGCCGTGCCGCAACACATTGCCGATCAACTCGCCTAACAGGAGCATTGCCGTGGCCTTCGACTCGATCTTCAAAGCCGACCTGTTCCAGGGGCAAACCGTGATGGTCACCGGCGGCGGCAGTGGCATTGGCCGCTGCACCGCCCATGAATTGGCGGCGCTGGGTGCCCAGGTGATCCTGGTGGGACGTAAGCCGGACAAGCTGCAGAACGTCGCGGCGGAAATCGCTGAAGACGGTGGCCTCGCCCATTGGCAGGCCTGCGATATTCGCGATGAAGAGGCGGTGAAGGCACTGGTCGGCCAGGTCCTGAATGACCACGGCGCTATCCATGGCCTGGTCAACAATGCAGGCGGCCAGTACCCCTCACCACTGGCCGCAATCAACCAGAAAGGTTTCGAAACCGTACTGCGCACCAACTTGGTCGGCGGTTTCCTGATGGCGCGGGAAGTGTTCAACCAATCCATGAGCAAGCACGGCGGCGCCATCGTCAACATGCTCGCCGACATGTGGGGCGGCATGCCCGGCATGGGTCACTCGGGGGCAGCACGTTCGGGCATGGACAACTTCACCAAGACCGCCGCCTTCGAGTGGGGCTACGCCGGCGTCCGGGTCAACGCCGTGGCGCCGGGCTGGATCGCCTCCAGCGGCATGGACACCTACGAAGGCGCGTTCAAGGCGGTGATTCCCACGCTGCGCGAACATGTGCCGCTCAAGCGTATCGGCACCGAATCGGAAGTCAGCGCGGCCATCGTGTTCCTGCTCAGCCCGGCCGCTGCCTTTATCAGCGGCAGCACACTGCGTATCGACGGTGCCGCCAGCCTGGGCAGTCGCGCGTGGCCGTTGCACAAGGCGCAGGCGCCGAGCGAACCCTTCAATGGCTTCCACCGCGCCTACCTGCCCGATGTGCTCAAGGCGGGGCAATAGACCATGCCGGTGATTGAATCCCTGATCGACGCCCACAGCGCCCCATTCGCGCAAAACCGCGAGGCCATGTTGGCCGCCATCGCCCAGCTGCGGCAGTTGGAAGACACCCTGTTGAGCAAGGCACAGGACGCCAAGCCCAAGTTCGACAAGCGCGGCCAACTGCTGCCCCGCGAGCGCCTCAACCTACTGCTGGACCCCGGCGCGCCGTTCCTGGAACTGGCCAGCCTGGCCGGCTACAAGCTGCACGACGACAAGGACGGCAGCGCCGCCGGAGGCGGGTTGATCGCCGGCATCGGCTACGTCAGCGGCGTGCGCGTGCTGGTGGTGGCCAATAACAGCGCGATCAAGGGCGGCACCATTTCCCCCACCGGCCTGAAGAAATCCCTGCGCCTGCAACAGATCGCCCTGGAGAACAAACTGCCGGTGGTGACCCTCGCCGAAAGCGGCGGAGCCAACCTCAACTATGCCGCCGAGATATTCGTCGAAGGTGCGCGCAGCTTCGCCAACCAGGCGCGCATGTCGGCCATGGGCCTGCCGCAGATCACCGTGGTGCATGGCTCGGCCACGGCCGGCGGCGCCTATCAGCCGGGGCTGTCGGATTACGTGGTGGTGGTGCGCGGTCGGGCCAAACTGTTCCTCGCCGGCCCGCCGCTGCTTAAAGCCGCGACCGGCGAAGTGGCGACCGATGAAGAACTGGGCGGTGCCCAGATGCACGCACAAACCGCCGGCACCGCCGAATACCTGGCGGAAAACGATGCGGACGGCGTGCGCATCGCCCGCGAAATCGTCAGCCTGTTGCCGTGGAATGATCGCCTTCCACAGGCGCCGAAACGTGCCTACGCAGAACCGCTGTACCCCATCGAAGAGCTGCTGGGCCTGATCCCGGACGACCCGAAAAAGCCCTACGACGTCCGTGAAATCCTCGCGCGACTGGCCGACGGCTCGCGCTTTCTCGACTTCAAGAGCGAATTCGACGCCCACACCGTCTGCGGCCACGTGCACATCCACGGCCGCGCCGTGGGCGTGATCGGCAACAACGGTCCTATTACGCCGAAGGGCGCGAGCAAGGCCGCGCAATTTATCCAACTGTGCGACCAGAGCCGCACACCGCTGCTGTTCCTGCACAACACCACCGGTTTCATGGTGGGCACCGAGTCGGAACAACAAGGCGTGATCAAGCACGGCGCGAAGATGATCCAGGCCGTGGCCAACGCGCGGGTGCCTAAACTGACCATTGTGGTCGGCGGCTCCTATGGCGCGGGCAACTACGCGATGTGCGGCCGTGGCCTGGACCCGCGCTTTATCTTCGCCTGGCCCAACAGCCGCACGGCAGTGATGGGCGGTGCCCAGGCGGGCAAAGTCCTGCGGATTGTCACTGAGGCCAAGCAATTGAAGGATGGCCTGGTGCCGGATCCCAAGGTGCTGGACATGCTGGAACAGGTCACCGCACAGAAGCTCGACAGCCAGTCCACCGCGCTCTACGGCAGCGCGAACCTGTGGGATGACGGGCTGATTGACCCTCGGGATACACGGACCTTGCTCGGTTTTCTGCTGGATATCTGTCATGAGGCTGAGGTGCGGCCATTGCAGCCCAACACCTTTGGTGTGGCGCGTTTCTAATCAGGAGAACAATAAAAATGATCTTCACCCAGGAACACCAGGAACTGCGCCGCACCGTCCGCGCCTTCGTCGACCGCGAGATCAACCCCCATGTGGACGAATGGGAAAAGGCCGGGCGCTTTCCCATCCACGACATTTTCCGCAAGGCCGGCGACCTCGGCCTGCTGGGCATTTCCAAGCCGGAGAAATTCGGCGGCATGGGCCTGGACTATAGCTATTCCATTGTCGCCGCCGAGGAGTTCGGCACCATCCGTTGCGGCGGTATCCCCATGTCTATCGGCGTGCAGACCGATATGTGCACCCCCGCCCTTGCCCGCTTCGGCAGCGATGAACTGCGCGACGAATTCCTGCGCCCGGCCATCAGCGGCGAGCAGGTCGGCTGCATCGGCGTCTCGGAAACCGGCGCCGGCTCCGATGTGGCCGGGTTGAAGACCCATGCGCGCAAGGACGGCGACGACTATGTGATCAACGGCAGCAAGATGTGGATCACCAACTCACCCAGCGCCGACTTCATCTGCCTGCTGGCCAACACCTCCGACGACAAGCCGCACATCAACAAGTCGCTGATCATGGTGCCGATGAATACTCCCGGCATCAGCGTCAGCCCGCCCCTGGAAAAGCTCGGCATGCACAGCTCCGAGACCGCCCAGGTGTTCTTCGACGGCGTGCGCGTGCCGCAACGCAACCGCATCGGCCACGAAGGTGCGGGGTTCATGATGCAGATGCTGCAATTCCAGGAAGAACGCCTGTTTGGCGCGGCCAATATGATCAAGGGCCTGGAGCATTGCATCGACAGCACCATCGAGTACTGCAAGCAGCGCCAGACCTTCGGTAAGGCGCTGATCGACAACCAGGTCATCCACTTTCGTCTCGCTGAGCTCTCCACCGAAATCGAATGCCTGCGCGCGCTGGTCTACCAGGCCACCGAGCAATACATCAAAGGCCAGGACGTGACCCGCCTGGCGTCCATGGCCAAGCTCAAGGCCGGGCGCCTGGGCCGCGAAGTCAGCGACAGTTGCCTGCAATACTGGGGCGGCATGGGCTTCATGTGGGACAACCCCGTGGCCCGCGCCTATCGCGATGTGCGGCTGGTGTCGATCGGCGGCGGCGCCGACGAAATCATGCTGGGCATCATCTGCAAGTTGATGGGCACCTTACCGGGGAAAAAACCATGAACACCTTGTTGCTCGAACCCCACAACGGTGTGCTGCACATCACCCTCAACCGGCCCGACTGCCGCAATGCGATGAGCCTGGAAATGGTCAATGAATTGCGCACGGTGCTATCGCAGTTGGACATCCAGACGCGCGCGGTAGTGATCAGCGGCGCGGGCGGACATTTCTGCGCCGGGGCGGATGTGAAGGACCTGGTCACCGCAGGCCATCAACTGCAGGCGCTGAACCGCGCGTTTGGCACCTTGCTGCAGGAAGTGCAAGCGCTGTCGCAAGTGGTGATCGTGGTGCTGCAAGGCGCGGTGCTGGGCGGTGGATTTGGGTTGGCGTGCGTGAGCGATATCGCCATCGCCGATCATCAGGCGCAATTCGGCTTGCCGGAGACCAGCCTGGGCTTGCTGCCCGCGCAGATTGCGCCGTTCGTGGTCAAGCGCATCGGGCTGACCCAGGCGCGGCGGCTGGCGCTGACAGCGGCACGGTTTGACGGGCTTGAGGCTGAGCGGCTGGGGGTGGTGCACTTTACCGAGCGCGACCCGCAGGCGTTGGCGCAGCGGTTGGATGAGGTGCTGGGGCAGGTGCTCACGTGCGCGCCGATGGCGAATGGACGGACTAAAGCGCTGTTGCTGGCCAGTGTGGATGAGCCGCTGGAGGCGGTGCTGGATCGGGGCGCGCAGTGGTTTGCCGAAGCGGTGCGCAGTGAGGAAGGGATTGAAGGGACGCAGGCGTTTGTGCAGAAAAGAAAGCCTCGGTGGTGCAAATGACGCCATCGGGGGCGTGCCCTCTCCCACAGTGTGGGAGGGGGCTTGCCCCCGATGAGGCCCGATCAAACACCCCATCAGCCAAGGGATAAACCCATGCCCGCCTTCAACAAAATCCTGATCGCCAACCGCGGCGAAATTGCCTGCCGCATCCAGCGCACCGCCCAAGCCCTGGGCTACCGCACCGTCGCCGTCTACAGCGATGCCGACGCCCAGGCCCTGCATGTGCAGATGGCCGACGAAGCCGTCAATATCGGCCCCGCCCCGGTACAACAGTCGTACCTCAATATCGAGGCGATCCTCGCCGCCGCCAGACTCACCGGCGCCGATGCGATTCACCCCGGCTACGGCTTCCTCTCGGAAAACCCCGACTTCGCCCGCGCCTGCCAACACGCCGGCCTGACCTTCATCGGGCCCAGCGTCGAGTCCATCGAACTGATGGGCAGCAAACGCCTGTCCAAACTCGCCATGCTCGACGCCGGCGTGCCGTGCATTGCCGGCTATCAGGGCAGTGCCCAGGACGACAACACGCTGCAACAGGAAGCTGAACGCATCGGCTACCCATTGATGATCAAGGCCAGCGCCGGCGGCGGCGGTCGCGGCATGCGCCTGGTGCACCAACCCGAAGCCCTGCTGGACAACCTGCACACCGCCCGCTCGGAAGCCAAAAATGCCTTTGGCAGCGATGAACTGATTCTTGAGCAAGCGCTGATCGAGCCGCGCCACGTCGAGATCCAGTTGTTCGGCGACAGCCACGGCCACTTGATCTACCTCGGCGAACGCGACTGCTCGGTCCAGCGCCGCCACCAGAAAGTCATCGAGGAAGCCCCCTGCCCCATCATGACGCCCGAGTTGCGCCAGGCCATGGGCGAAGCCGCATTGAAGGCCGGGCGTGCGGTGAATTACGTGGGCGCCGGTACCGTGGAGTTCCTGCTCGACCGCAATGGCCGGTTCTACTTCCTGGAAATGAACACCCGCCTGCAGGTGGAACACCCGGTCACCGAGCTGATCACCGGCCTCGACCTGGTGGATTGGCAACTGCAGATCGCCGCCGGGCAAGCGCTGCCGCTGACCCAGGCGGACGTGACCCTGAGCGGCCATGCCATGGAAGTGCGCCTGTACGCCGAAGACCCGGCCCAGGGTTTCCTGCCGCAAACCGGCGAGGTGCTGCGCTGGGAACCGGCGACCGGCGTGCGCATCGACCATGGCGTGATACAAGGTCAACGTATCAGCCCGTTCTACGACCCAATGCTGGGCAAGCTCATCGCCCACGGCGCCACCCGCGAAGAGGCGCGGCGCAAACTGTTGCGGGCGGTGGAAGACACGCTGTTGCTGGGCGTCGCGACCAATCAGCCACTGTTGGCTGATTTGCTCAAGCATCCGGCGTTTATCAACGGCGATTTCAGCACCGGGTTTATCGCCGAGCACTTCAGCGAGATCCCACGCCAGCCTGTATCGAGCGAACAGCTAGCCCTGGCCGCTGCGCTGTTCTACACCCACAGTGCCGAGCAACATCCCCACGGTTTGTCGGGCTGGCGCAACACCGCGAGTAGCCCTTGCACCTATCGGCTTGAGGTCAATGGCGAAATCCACACCGTCAGCACCGCCCCCCTGCTGCTCAGCGCCGACGGCCGCCACGCCACCCTGGTGCTCAACGGCATCCGCCGGCGCATGGCCTATCACCTCGACGGCGACCAACTATGGATGCCCGGCCTGTGCGTGACCAACCGCACGCAGCAAGTGGCCAGCCGCCAGGCCGATGCCAGCAGCGGCACGGTGAAGGCGCCGATGGACGGTGCCATCGTCGATGTGCGGGTCAGCACCGGTGACAGCGTCACCAAGGGCCAACTGCTGCTGGTGCTCGAAGCCATGAAAATGGAGCATCCGCTGACCGCCGGCATCGACGGTGTGATCAAAGGCGTGCAGGTGAGCGCCGGTGACCAGGTGCACAATCGTCAGGTGTTACTCGAGATCGTCTAGCCCCTAGGCGGAACTACAGGGCCGGGCTACGCTCTATCCCCAACAGAAAGGGAAGAGTACGGGAACCTGCGCGATGCCCCATTGGCTGATTATTGACCTTGAAGCCACAACGGATGAAGGCGGCTGGCCCGTGACGGAGATGGAAGTCATCGAGATCGGCGCAAGCCTGGTCAACCGCCAGGGCCGCGAGCTGGATCACTTCCAGCGTTTTGTGCGGCCGCTGCGCCGTCCCTTGCTGACGCCTTTTTGTCGTCAGTTGACCCACATCACCCAGGCCAACATCGACGGCGCGGTGCCGATCACCGAGGTGTGGCCGCTGTTCGAGCGCTGGCTGGGCCAACACCAGGCGCGCCTGGAAGGCTGGGCCAGTTGGGGCGATTACGATCGCAGGCAGCTGGAGCTGGAATGGCAGCGCCATGGCCTGGCCAGCGCACTCGCCACCACGCCCCATGTGAACCTCAAGCAGCGCTTCGCCAAGGCACGGCGCCTGGACAAGCCCCTGGGGCTCAACGGTGCCCTGCAATTGGCGGGGATGCAGTTCCATGGCCAGCAGCATCGGGCGCTGGAAGATGCACGCAACACCGCGCGCCTGCTGCCACTGATTCTGCCGGTCTAGGCAGCTTCCCTGCCCTTGGGCATACTGGCCGACCTTTCCAGACCCTTTTCCGAGGAATCGCCCATGTTCAAAGTCAACGAGTACTTCGACGGCACCGTCAAGTCGATCGCCTTCGGCACCGCAGAAGGTCCGGCGACCATCGGCGTCATGGCCCCGGGCGAATACGAATTCGGCACCGCCCAGCGTGAAATCATGCACGTGGTATCCGGCGCCCTGACCGTCAAGCTGCCTGACGCCAGCGACTGGGAAACCTTCGCCGCCGGCAGCCAGTTCAACGTGCCGGCCAACAGCAAGTTCCAACTCAAGGTCGCCGTGGACACCGCTTACCTGTGCGAATACCGCGGCTAAGGGTTTCCCGGAAACAAAAAATGCCCGTTTCCTGAGAGACGGGCATTTTCATTCGCGTCGAATACTATTCGAGAATGGTCACCGGCATCCCGACTTCCAGGCGGCCAATGCCATCGTTGACCAGGTTCTGGCCGAAAATCGCGCCATTTTCAGTCTTGCGATAGGTCTCCAGCGTCGCGAAGGGTTCACGGTCGGCACTGCGCTCGCCGGTCTGCGGGTCGATAGTGGTGAGGATGCAGCGCGAGCAGGGCTTGACCGCGCGGAACTCCACATCGCCGATGCGCAGGCGCTTCCAGCCATCCTCGGCGAAGGCGGCACTGCCTTCGATCACCAGATTGGGGCGAAACCGCAGCATCTCCATAGGCCGGCCGATGCGTTGCGAAAGGTCGTCCAGCGAAGCCTGGCCGATCACCAGCAGCGGGTAGCCATCGGCAAATGCGACCTGGTCATCGTCCCTGCCATAACCGGCTTCGGTGGTGCGGGCGCGTTCGAGGGGGATCTGCACCAGCCGCGTCGGCTTGCCGATAAAGTCACTGACCCAGGCCGCTGCCGCGTCGCCCGCGTCCGGCACCCGCAGGGTGTCGCGCCAGATGGTCACACCGCGCAACTCGGCATTACCGCCCGGCAGTGCGACATCCAGCGGCGGGTAACCGGGCGAACTCAAGGTGAGCCCGCCTTTGCTGTTCCACAAGGCCGACAATTGGCTCATCCTGGCCACGGCGCGTTGCGTGAGGAAGCGTCCACTGGCTTCATCCACCAGCATCCAGCGCCGATCCCCGTCCACCCCGAGCTTATCCAGGCCGACCTGCTGCAATATCTCGGCCTTGCCGGACTTCAAAGGGTAACGGTACAACGCGCTGAGACGAAGCATGGGCCTGCATTCCTGAGGGGCAAAGCCATAACCCTAAGGTCAAGCAGGCACTTCGTCCAGCATCAGACGCTGACGGACCACGTCCACCAGCTTGTCGGGCTGGAACTTGGACAGGAAATTGTCGCAGCCGACCTTCTTCACCATCGACTCGTTGAAGCTGCCCGACAGCGAGGTGTGCAATACCACGTAAAGACTGCGCAGGCGCGGGTCATTGCGGATCTCGGTGGTGAGACGATAACCGTCCATCTCGGGCATTTCGGCGTCGGTAAAGATCATCAGCAACTTGTCGGTCATCACATGGCCGGCGTCGGCCCAGGCCTTGAGCATGTTCAAGGCCTTGAGGCCGTCACTGGCGATGTGCATCTTCACACCCAGCTGGCCGAGGGTGTCGCGCAGTTGAGACAGGGCTACGTTGGAGTCATCCACCAGCAGCACTTCGCGGCCACGGGCGCGCTCCAGCACCGGGTCTTCGAGTTTCTCGCGGGAAACCTTGGCGTTGTACGGCACGATCTCGGCCAGGACTTTTTCCACATCGATGATTTCCACCAACTGGTCGTCGACCTTGCTGATGGCGGTGAGGTAATGCTGGCGCCCGGCACTGGTCGGTGGCGGCAGGATGGCCTCCCAGTTCATATTGACGATGCGGTCCACACCGCCCACCAGGAAGGCCTGCACCGAGCGGTTGTACTCAGTGACGATGATGGTGCTGTTGGGGCCCGGCACCAGCGGGCGCATGCCGATGGCCTGGGACAGGTCGATCACCGGCAGGGTCTGGCCACGCAGGTTGACCACGCCGCATACAAACGGGTGGCGCTGGGGCATCAGGGTCAACTTGGGCAGTTGCAGCACTTCCTGCACCTTGAACACGTTGATCGCGAACAGTTGGCGCCCCGCCAGGCGAAACATGAGGATCTCCAGGCGATTCTCACCCACCAGTTGCGTGCGTTGATCTACCGTGTCGAGAATGCCGGCCATTAAAAGCTCCTGATGCGCTAAGGAATTTGTGCGGTTCACATAACGTGGGTTATCGGCGGCGAGTGCCAGACCTTGACCCTTGTAAAATGCCACGTAAATCCATTGATGTCACACTGACATCATGCTTTACTGCGCTGGCCTCTCCGTATGGCAATAAAGCGACGTTGCGCGACATTCAATTCGACGCGAGGTTCCGCTATGTAAGGGATTCCCCTACACACAATCAGGCGCAACCTGATATTCGCAATATCTAATAGCCATTAATGTGACGCCATTCTCAATGCATGAATGGAGTCAGGCTTTTGTTTGCCATCCCAAGCCCTCGGCCCACGGGCCTTCCAGACATACAGATGTCGGCAATCGAAGGTACGCAATTGACCCCGCTCATGAGGGCAGCGCACAGCCGTTGCCGTCACTCTAATAAACGTCCTACTAAAAACTCAGAAGCCACCTACAGGTCCCAGTCATATTTCGGCGCTATTTTTAAGCCATTCACCCGGTGCGACATCTCATCACCCGACCTCATGTTGTGGAGACTTGTATGATGAACAGCGCAAATGAATGGCAGACCACACTTCCCGAGTTCCTGCTTGAAGCAGAAACGCTGCTGGCCAAGTCGCAAGAGTGCCTAAACCATCTGCATCTGATTCGTGACGACAGCGATGCCATCGACTGCATGAAGGCCAGCCTGGCCACACTCGCCGAAAAGGCCGACAGCCTGGCCCTGCAGGTGATCAGCGAATTCTCCCGGCATATCCAGTACGTGATCGCCAATGCGGCAAGCCCGATGCAACTGCATGACCAGGCGTTGGATGCACTGCACGCGTGCTTGACGCTACTCGCTTGGCAACTGGAACTGATCGATGTGCGCACCGGCGAACTGAGTATGGACGAGAGTGAGCAGGCGACATTGATTGCAACCGTCACGCTTCAGATCCCGCAGAAGGATTTCACTTATAAACCGCAGCAGCGTGTACACCACGCCTCTTGAATGGATACCAAGTCGTATTCGAACCTGAAGTTATCCAAAAACGACACGGCTATTAATTTGCTGGAACTGAACCGCGCACACAAAGATATCAATTAGCCATTAACGGTAATAACGATACAACCAAGCAGAAATAATATAACTCCTCACTTCATGAACTCTGGGAATACCGCCCGGAGTATTTGCGCGGTCAATAATCCGGTGAGGCACGGCACCAGGCGACCAACGGTAATAGTGGTGGTACTATGCCCCGCTCGAAGTGACTCAACTTCATCATGCATAAAAACGATTCGATAACGCATCCCAAACAGAGCCCCGTCAGCCCCAGTGACCGGGCTTCCCGCAGCGCACCCTCATTGGCTCCATCCGCTATGTACGCCAGCCTCAAGACACTCATCGCAAGGTCCGCGTCCCGCAGCAATGCACGCCGCTTGATCCTCGCCCTGTGCCTTGGCTCGCTGCTGCTGAGCCTGTGGACCTATGCCAGTTCAGAACCGCTGCCGTTGCTGGTGATTGTGCTTAACCTGGCCACTCTCGTAGTGGTCGGCCTGCAACAATGGCGTTCACGCAAGTCCATCAAGTTCCAGCCCCAGGAACTGGCCGATCGCCTGTTGCAGGTACAGGAAAACGAACGCCATCGTCTCAGCCGTGAACTGCACGACGATATCGGCCAACTGCTCACCGCGGCCAAGCTGCAAAGCGAATGGCTCAAGCGTCGCCTGCCCGACGACCTGCAAAGCCAATGCACGGTGCTGTGCAACACCCTGAATGAAACCCTGGCCAAGGTGCGTGACGTTTCCGCCATCCTCAACCCTCGTCAGCTGGCCAGCCTGGGGCTGGAAGCCAGCCTGCGCGCGCACCTGCTCAAGACCCTGGAAAACACGCCGATTCACTGGAGCCTGGAATGCCAGCAACGGCTGACCGGAATCCCGGAAGAAATGGCGGTGGCGGCCTTCCGCATCACCCAGGAAGCGGTGACCAACATGCTGCGCCACGCCCAGGCGCACAACCTGCTGGTACGCCTGCAACGTTTGCCCGAAGGCCTGTCGCTGACTATCCGCGATGACGGCCAGGGTTTTTCACCGGCCGTCAATCCCGGCCTGGAAGGCCAACGGGGCATGGCCGGCATGTCCGAGCGGATAGATCAGCTTGGCGGTACGTTGTCCGTCAGCAGCCAGCCAGGCAAAGGGACACGGATCGAAGCGCTTTTCCCCTGGGCGCCCCGCGCCCTCGAACGGGCCAGTTCCCCTAAGGTTCTCGAGTGAGCTGCAAATTACTCCTGGTGGATGACCATGCACTGATCCGGGCCGGCGTACGCGCGCTGGTCCAGGACATTCCCGGCTACACGGTGATCGGCGAAGCCAGCGATGGCGAGCAGTTGCTGGAGCAGTTCAGCGCCCTGTTGCCGGATATCGTGCTGCTGGACCTGTCGATGAAGCACACCGGCGGCCTGGACGCCTTGCAGCAGCTCAAGCGCGCCTACCCCAAGAGCAAAGTGCTGATCCTGTCGATGCACACCGACCCGGAACTGATCATGTGCGCGCTGGAGTCCGGCGCCCATGGCTACCTGCTCAAGGACACCACCGCCAACGAGTTGGAACACGCGCTGCTGGCCTTGCGCAACAACGAGCGCTACCTGAGCCCGGCGATCGCCCACACCGTGATCAACCAGGCGCTGGTGCGCAGCCAGGGGCCCACTACTCCCGCCGGCCACAGCCACAACCTCACGGCGCGGCAGTTGGAGATCCTGCGCCTGATCGTGCGCGGCAAGTCCACCCGGGAAATCGCCCACGGCCTGGGCCTGAGCATCAAGACCGTGGAAGCCCACCGCTCGCAAATCATGAAGCGCCTGCAGATTTTCGACGTGGCCGGCCTGGTGCTATTCGCGGTGCGCGAGCAGATCATCAGCCTGGACGACTAGCGGCGACCCCACCGGCAAGTGCACGCGCAAGGCCTTGGGCAAGGCCTGGAAGTGCAGGTCATCGCCCTGCAGCGGCTCGCCATCCAGGTTGATATACAGGCCCTGTGCAACCTTGATGTTCACCCACGGCAGGCGCGCCCGGACGAACATGGTGTCCAGGCCCCATCCGTTATTCATCAACTCTCGCAAGGTGCCAACCACTTCCTGGGGCGCCGGCAGGATGCTGACGTCCAGCAGGCCATCGTCGGCCATGGCGCCTGGGCATAGCTCATGCCCACCGCCTGCCTGGCGACCGTTGCCAATGCCCAGCGCGAGCAACTCGCCTTTCCAATGAAAATCAGGGCCATCCAGCTCGGCGTAGGCAGCCTTCAACTCGCTGAACCGCGTCAAACCGGTGAACAGGTAGGCGGCGCCGCCCAGGACTTTTTTCAAATCTTCGGAGGTGTTGGCGGTGACCTGGCTGCCGAAACCGCCGGTGGCCATATTGAGGAAGATCTGCCCACCGACCTGGCCCAGGTCGATGGCCCTGGGTGGCACGTCCAGCAGCGCCAGGGCCTGGTCAGGCTCCAACGGCACGCCGGCAGCCTTGGCGAAATCGTTGGCGGTGCCCAGGGGCATCAGCACCAGACTGGCGTCGGTCTTGGCCTGGGCCATGGCTTCGGCTACATCGCGCAGGGTGCCATCGCCGCCACCGGCGATGATGTGGGTGTAGCCGTCAGCCAGGGCTTCGTTGACCAGGCGCTGGGCGTCGCCGCCTTCCCAGGTGACCCGTACTGCCAACTCCCCACCCTGCTCGCGCCGGGCCTTCACGGCAGCGCGCACGTCCTCGTTGAGGGCTTGCTTGCCGTGGAGGATCAACAGTGCCTTGGGGCTGGTCATAGCGGGCTTACTCCTGGATTCAAAGGTGCATGAAGGATGTGGACCTTTGGCAGCCGAAAAAAAGCCATGGGTAACGTAAATTAATTGGCCGCCCTAGAAATTGTCCATCGCGTTGCACATCGAGACTTTGCCCACCGGCGTCGGCTCGATCCGCACCCATTGCCTGCCGTCCGCCGGCAACTCGTCGAGCAGGAACGAACAATCCGCCGACATCGACGCCTGCACCATGTAGTCGCGCCCGGGCTTGGGCACAAAAGTCATGGTCTTGGCGCACTGGCGGGAGTATTGCAACCGCCCCAGGTAATGGAACGCGATCGGTTTACCCGCCGGCACCACCAATTCGGACGTGACCGCGCCGGCCCACGAGTAGATCGGCCCGGGGATGCCGAGATTTTCGCCGTTGTGATCGGGGAAACCGGCTTTCACCGAGGCCATCACCCCGGCGCCCGGCACGTTCCAGTCCAGGCAGTCACGCCCCGGCACCGCACGTACCAGGCCGTCGGTGACGACACGCACCCGGGCGGTCTCACCGCTTTGCGGCGGCACGTAGCCGGTGGACAGCGAACGGATGTTCGCCACCTGGCCGCAACCGCCCAGGGCCAGCAACACAACAGGTATCACCATTAACCTTTTCATCAGCCATCCTTTCGCATCGGGGGTGTTTACGGCTGGCGGCAATTCTGCTTGACCGACAGGTGCGGCGCCGGCTCGTAGCTCACGCGCTGCAAGCCGTCAGCGTCCTGGAACAGGAAGTACTTGACGCGGCAGTCCTTGAACATCGCCGAATAACCCTCGGCGCGAAAGCCCTGGCCATCGACCTGCTTGGTCACAGTGTTGTTGCGGCTGACCACGGCGAGCACCTGCTGGTAGCTGTCGCCCATATTCACCCCCGGCTCGCCAGTGACGGCGGCCGACGAGGCGCAACCGCCCAGGGTGGTTGCCGCCAGCACCCATGCGGCGCCGTACAGTCCTTTGCGTAGATCGATCATTCCTTGGTTCCTTTTAGTGATGGATTAGCGGCGGCCTTCGCACACCGGCGATTCGCCGATGCGGCCTTCCTTACACAGGTCCAGGTTGCCCTTGTGGGTAAATCCCGAGTCCTTCATGCAGTAGAAGCGCGTCAACACCTCATCAATCGGCGAGTCGTCGCCCGTCCCCACCAGGTTGGTATAACCGCAGGCGCGCATGGCGCTCTTGACGCCTTCGACGGATACCCCGCTTTTCTGCCATTGGGTAAAAGCCGGTGGCGGTGGTTGAAAGCCCCTGCCCGTACAGCCGATCAGTGAAACAGCGCAAACACTCAACAACAGGCTTCTCGTGAACATGGCGGTCGTCCTCATTGTTTGACTCTCTTAAACACGGCCGCGCCGTCTTTTGTATCGCTCCAGAACGGCTTGCAGAGTTCCCCGCCCTTGCCATAGCAGTTGTGCGCGGTCTTATCGCCACCGAACACTTTCAACCACTCCCATAACCGATTGCTGCCTTCCGGGATCGTACCGCCGGTACCGGCGTTAAACCCTACCAGCGGTGCTCGGGCGACGGGGTCGAAATTATGATTCTGGTACTGCAGCGCCATCGCATCACGCTGCTCCACGGAACTGAATACGGAACGGTTCTGCAATACCCCCAACAGCGAATCGGCCTTTTGCACCGAGTAGGCCGCACCGAAGAAGTTCATCGAGGTTTGGCCCAGCATGCCTGCGTTTGCCGGGTCACGAGCCAACGATTCCATGGCACTGCCCGTTGTCAATGTGCCGCGGCTGTGGCCGTCGATGTGCAATCCGCTTTGGCCGAACTGGACCATATATTCCTTGGTCTGCACAGCAGCGTTGGACAAGCCCCAGAAATCATTTTCGAGATTCTTCTGATACGCCGCGATCATCAACTCGGACGTGAAGTTGTTGGCTTTCTCGAAATGGATCAAATACTGCGGCCCGGTATCGGCAGAGCTGTGTTGATCGGCATATTTGGCCGCGCCATCGATGTCGTTGAAGATACCGTTGTTGGCAATGTGTACCTTACCATCCGGCCCGGGCTTGAGATTGCGCTTTTCTTCGTCGCTCAACTCGCGGCGCTGAACATTGCCTTTGTCGTCCAGCAGCGCCTTGCCATTCTCATCCTTCAACACCTCATACACCCGCGCCTTCTCAAGGAAGATCTTGCGATACGCCTCATCCGCCAGCAGCGACACCTGGTTGTAGAACTCACGCTTGATCTCTTGCTCAGCCTCGACCTTGCGCCCCATCTCCGCCACGTCCAGACGCTCCACGGCAACATGGGCAGCCTCGGTATTGCGGTTGAGGTTGGCAATCGTCTGGTCGACGCTCATGCCGGCGACCACGCGCTGGCGCTCGGCATTGGTGATGACCAGGGTGCCGGCGCTGATCGCGCTGCGGGTGTCGCTGGAGTCGGAATCGGAGTCCGAGCCGTTGGCGAGGCTGTTGGCGAGCAGCGCCTTGGCCGTGCCGAGCTTGCCGTCGAGCATGTCCGAATTGAGTTCCACCCCGGAAGTCTTGACGCTGGCTTCGGACACGTTATGGATGTCGGCCACGGTCAATGTGCCGGTGGTCAGGTTGTTCTTGCCGTCGGTAATGGCCTTGTCGGAACTGGCGATCACGCCGCCCTTGAGGTCGGTGTTGCCACGCACGTTGAGGTCGAATCCACCGTCGCCGGCGCGGATGCCCGATTGCTCGATGACGCTGGCGAAGTTGGACTTCTGCTGGGTATTGCTGGAGCTGAAGCTGGCCGTCGCCGCACCCGCGCACACCGGCGGGATGCAGATGCTGATGCCGGCACTCATGCTCTTCTGTTTGGAGGCAAATGTGCTGGTGTCTTGCAGGCTCTCGATGTTCAGGTCGCCGCCGACATCGGCCTTGACCTTGTCGGCCGAGACCACCGCACCGCGCAGGGTGGTGTCCTTGCCGGAGATCAGGCTGGCCTGGTTGCCTGCTGTCACGTGGGTGTTGCTCCACACCAGGTCGTTGCCATCGGCATTGCCGCGGCTCTGGGAGGCTGAAGCGTTGAAACTCAGGCCGTTTTTCTCGCTGCCGAAAGAGATACCAATCCCCAGGCTGCCGTTCACGCTCTTATTGGTGCTGTGCTGCTCGATGGTGTTCTGCGCACCCGCCAACAGGATATTGCCGTCGGCCTTGAGCAACGCATCGTTGCCGGCAGTGATCTGGCTGCCCTGCACGGTCAGGTCGTTGTTGCGCTTGCCGCCGGTAGCCACAATCGACACATCGTGCCCCGCCGCCACCGTCGAGCCGGCCGCTGTGTTGGAAGTCTGCTCGCTTTTGTTCTCGCTCTTGTTCATGCCCAGGGCGATGCTCAAGTTGATCCCGCCCGCCGCTGCCGGGTCGGCCATCACCTGGGTATGGGCTTCGCTGGCGGCCCACGCGGTGTTCAGTGCAGCGAGGGCTTTCATGCGCTTGTCGTCGGTACGTTCGGCGGCCTTGTTCATGCGCTGGCCGGTTTGCACCGCGTTCACGATCGGGTTGGTCAGGGTCAGGCTCACGCCGGTCTGCTTGAAGCGCTGCTCCTGTTGCTGCGCAGCGAGATTGCGCGCTTCGAGGATATTGACCTCGGATGCGTCAATCGACACATCGCCCTTGGGCGCACTCACATTGCTGCCAACCTGGCGGTATTCGCCGCCCGCGCTGATCAGCACATTGCCGTCGGTGGACCCGACGCTGCTGGCGGCGGCCGTGGTCTGCTGGCTGCTGTCCTTGTTGGTCTGCTGCTGCGAGCCGATGGTGACGGCAATCGCGCCGCCGCTGAACATGCCGCTGGTCTTCACGTCCTTGGTGTGTTTCTCGTCGAGCGTCTCGGTACCCGCCAATACCTTGATGTCATTGCCCGCCACCAGCGCCGTGCCCGAGGTCGAGACCACGTTGCTGCCGGTGAGGGTGATGTTGTTGCCCGCCTGCACCACCGCTTGCTCGCCGCTGAAGGTCGAGCCTTGCGCGGTGGTCTGGGCGACCGTATCGCGGGTGGTGGTGGTCTTGCTGGAGAACAGGCCGTTGCTGCCCTTGACCTTGTGCGCCTCGTCCGCACTGTTGAAGCGCTCGCCGGCCTCGACGTTGATGTCGCGCACCGCGCTGACCGACACCGCGCCCGCGTCACTGTTGACCAGCGCACCGCGTGCCTGCACGTCACGCCCGGCGCCCAGGCGGATATCGCCGTTGGCCTGCACCGAACTGCCGACCTCATTGCGCCCGGCCTCCTTGCGCCAGTTGTCGCCGTCCCATTGGTTGGCCTGGGTGTAGGACTCTTTGACGGTGCTCAAGGTGACGTCGTTGCCCGCCACCAGCGCGGTCTTACCGCCCACACCGGTGTTGCTGACCTGAGCCGCTTGCAGGTTGATGTCATTGCCCGCCGTGGCAATCAGGTTTGCCGCCGGGGCCGACACGTACAGCCCGGCCACCCGCGACAACGCGGTGCGGGTGCCCTGCTCGCTGGCGCTGTCGGTGGTGATCGAGCGCACGTTGATGTCATTGCCGGCGCTCAACGCCAGGCGACTGTTGGCGCTGATCAGGCCGCCGATGTTGTTCAGGTCCTGGCTGGCATTGAGCGACACATCGTTGCCCTGGATGCGGCCGCCGAGATTGTTGAGATTCTGCACGCTGATGGTCACACCGTCGCGCCCGGCCAGGCTGCCCGAGTTGACCAGGTCACCGCGCACATCCAGATTCAAGGTGCGCCCGGCCATCAACGCGCCCGAGCCGTCCACATCGCCTTCGCGAACCCGCACATACACTTGCGGCACCAGCACCTGGCGCACTTCGCCGCTGGCCAGGGTGACGTCCCTGGACACCAGCCACACGATGTCGCTGGTCAACTGCGCCATTTGCCCGGCGGTCAGCGCCACGCCCGGGATCAGTTTCCACTGCTCGGCCAGGGTGACGGCGCTGTCGATCATGCCGCGATATTGCGCTTCGTCGCTGGCGTAACCATCGACAAACCGGCGCCCGGTGAGTTGCGCAACTTGTTCGCGGATCAGCTTCTGCTCGTAGAAGCCGTCGCCCAACCGTTGCTGGGTGGCGGCCGGATCAAGGTTCAGGCGGTCGAGCATATAGTCCGACGACAACCACCGTCCGTAATTGGTAAAACGCGGATCCGTCTCCACCAGATAGCCAGCCGTACTGTTGGGGTTGGTGCGGAACAGGCTGCTGTCCGGCAGGTCGGGGTTGAACCCGCCGGTACGGATCTGCTCCACCGCGCCTGCACCGTTCTGTTGGGTCAATGCCTGCACCTGGCTGATCGGGCTGACGGTGTGGGTTCTGCCCGCACCGGCAAGCTCACCGGTACCGCGGGTGGTATCGCCGACGTTGGCCATTACCCGCGCACCCAACTGTGTGCCGCTGCCATTGATGGTCGCGTATTCGGTAAATACCGTCGGTTTGAGGGCGATCTGCTCGATCAAGGGCGCAGGCTTATAAGCCGTGACGCTGGTCCCCTGGCGATCACGCCCCTTGCGTTGGATGCGATAGAAGTTGGTCAGGGTACCACTGTCGGTGGTAATCCGTTCGCCGGTCACTTCGGTGTTGTCCACACGGCCCACACTGGCCGTCAGGGCCTGGCCGGCGATGATCCGGCTTTTGTCGTTGAGCAGGTGGTCGGCAGTCAGGTTGATGGCGCCACCTGCGAGCATTTGCCCAGGGTCGGAACTGACGATCCGGGTCTCGGTCACCGTGCGGTCGTAGTTATAGAGGTTCCAACGATCCTTGCGCCCTTCCGGGGTCACCAGGTACCGCACCTCATCCTTGTAGGTCGAGATCTGCGAAGGCGTGTAGCGGTTGGTCGAGCCCGACAGTTGGTATTCCTGCAGTGCCTCATTGGAGACGAGTACCCGCTCGGTGGCGAAATGTTCATTGGTGTTGCGGATGAGCCGGGCATTGGCACTCAGGCTGCCCAGCGCTTCAATCGTGGCGCTGGCATTGCTCAGCGCCTGGGCCTGGCCGGTGGCGTGGTCATCGACATCCAGTGTGCTACCGATCACCAGGTCGCCGGCACTGAAGATCAAGCCGTGCTCACGGTTATCGAGAGTCTGGCTGGCGATATCCAGGCGGTTGCGCGCGGCGATGGTGGCTGCCGTCGAACCTTCCACGCTGTTCGTGACGTTGGTGGCGGCAATCGACAAGTGATCACCGTATATACGCCCCGTGCCGAGGTTGTTCAGGGTCGCGGCGCTCAGGCGCGTGGCCTCGCCGTCGATCAGGCCGCGGTTGTCGAGTTGATTGAGCGCATTGACCCGGACCCGGCGGGCACTGATCGAACCGCTGGCGGTGTTGTCGAGTGCGCTGGCGTTGAGCTGCAACCCATCGCCCGCCTGGAAACTACCCTGGTTGGTCAAAAGCCCAGCCGTTTCTACAGACAGGTTGCCATTGGCCTGGAAAAGGCCGGTGTTGACGAAATCATGGCTCAGCTTGAACGCCAGGTCTCTCAGGCTCAGGGCTTTACCGCTGCCACTGTAGCTGGCGCTGTCGACCTGCAGCGACTGGCCCGCAATCAGCGTGCCCGTGCCGTTATTCAAGGCCTGGCGCTTCTGCGCAAGGTCGCGGTCAGTCACGCTCAGCACGCTGCCGGCCGAGATAATGCCCTGGTCGTTATCCAGCGCACCGCTGCCCGTGATGCTCAACGCCGCATCGGCAACCAGCGAGCCGCCACGGTTATCGAGGGTATCGACGTTCATCTCGACGCCCAGGCCCTTGATGCCCTGGTTGGCGCCCTGGGTCGAACGGTTATCCGCACTGGCGGCAGTCAGCAACAGATGACCATCGGCACGCAACAGACCCGACTGGTTGCTCACCTGTCCGGCGTCAACAGCCAGACTGCCGGCGCTGCCGATAAACCCTTGATCATTGATCAACTGGCCGGTACGCACCGTGACGTCACGCTGCCCAAGAATGCCGCCGGTGCTGCCGGAATTGCGGTTGCTGAGTTGCTGGCCATGGGTATCCACCCACAGGTTCGACTTGGCTTGCACGATGCCGCCGTCGTTGTTCAGTACACCACTATCGAGTGTCAGCGTATCGCTGGCGTCGAGGGTGCCCTGGGCGTTGTCCAGTCGCTGGCCTTGCGTATCCAGCAGCAGTTGGGCCCCCGTGATGACGCCGCCTGTGTTGTTCAAACCTTGTGCGTTGAGGGTCAAGGCTTTGGCGGCCTCAAGGCGGCCGCCACGGTTATCGAGCACGGCAGCATCGCTGTCGAGGATCAGGTCGCCCGCCACCGAGCCCAGGGTGCCGCCCTGGTTCAACAGGCTGTTGGCCCTGACTGTCAGGGTTTGGACGGCGGCGACGGTGCCCTTGGCGTTGTTCAATTGTGCGGCGTTGATATCCAGCACACCGCCCGCCGTGACCTGCCCGCGCTGGTTATCGAGGTTGCCGCCGTTGAGGGATAGATTCGCGGCGGTCACCAGCTTGCCGTTGCTGTTATCCAGCGCATCCTGTGCCGTTATGTACAGGTCACCGCCATCACCGGACTGCACCAGGCCATCCGCGTTGCCCAGGGTCTTGGCGCTCACATCAAGGCGACCACCGCTGGACAGGATGCCGCCATGGTTGTCCAGATTGCGCGCGAGGGTCACCCGCATGCCCGCCTTGCCGGTCTGCACCCACTTACCGGCGACGTTGGACATATCCATGGCGACGATGCCGATATGCGCCGCGCCCACCTGTGCAGCATCGCTGAACAAGGTTTGACTGGCATTGGCCGTCAGCGATTGAGCGGCGGTGACGTGGCTGCGGCGCAGGTCCAGATGGCCAGCGGTGCTGTTCAGTTCGACCGTGCCAGCCGATGTCTGGCTGTCACTCAGGTCGACCTGGGCGGCAGTGGCCTTCATGGTTTGCGCCGCCAGGTTCTGGCCCTTGGCCGTGAGGGTGCCGGCCGACGTCAGGGTCAGCGAACCGCTGCTGCCCAATTTACCCGTGCTGTCTACACCTGCGGCGAGTGCAGAGCCGGCATCGCTGCGAATCGCCGAATTCGCGCCTTTGGCGCTCAGGCGGGTATCGCCCTGGGCAGACACGATGCCCTTGTTGTCGATATTGCCCGCCGTCTCCAAGGCCAGGTTACCCTGGGCGAACAGCGTGCCGTTGTTATCGATGCCTTTGTCGGCCTGAGCGGTCAGGTGCGTGGCGCTGCTGATCTGGCCCTGGTTCTCGATACGCCCATCGCTGCCGATGACCACTTCACCGGCACTGGAACCGATCTGTCCGGCATTGCGTACACCGACACCAGCGCCGGTGCCTACCAGGGTGATCTTGCCGGCGTACATGCCTCCCAACTGTGCCACGTCGATGGCCACGGCGGGGGCGTCGGCCGGGTTCTGGCCTGCTGCGACGGTCTTGATAGTCAAGTCTTTGGACCAGATGCCCGCGTTCACTTCGACCGTGCGCGCGATGATCTCGGTGTAGTCGGCGCGAGTGGCGTCAAGGCCCGCGCCGCCGATGCTGACCTTGCCCCCAGAGACTTGATAGCCGGTAATCAAACCGTTCTCGAACTGCGCCCGCCCGGTAGTCAGCGTCGCGCGGTCAGCGTTGATAAAACCGCAGCCATCGCAGGCGATTCCGGAGGGGTTGGCAATCACTACCTGGGCCTTGGAACCCGCCACTTCGACAAAACCGCGCAACTGGCTGGGGTTGCTCGAATTGACCTCGTTGAGAATCACCCGTGCGCTGCCGTTGGCCAGCGCGCGGTTGCCTTCGACCCAGCCGCCCAGTTGGGTCTGGCTGTTGGTGACGGCGTTATTGAGGATCACGCCGCGCTTGTCGACGTCGAACTGCTGGTAAGTGTTGCGCGATACGCCTGCCCCGCTTGGCGTGGTGATGTTGACCACAGGCGCCCCGTTGCCCGCCGCGCCGATGCTCGGGCGCTGGCCTGCGGGAGCCGAACCGTCAGCCACAACCTGGGCCTGGGCCGGCATGACCAGCGCAACCCAGCCCATGCCCACCATCAGCGCAAAACGCAAGGGCGTGAGTGTGGCCACGGCACCGCCGGCCCGGCCAACGCTACCCGTGGTGCCGGGTGCCTTGCTGGCACTCTTGACGTTTTCCGCCACGACCATCAACAGGCCGCGAGCCTTGTTAAACACAATTCGATATAGCTGCTTATTCATGCAAATCCCTTGCGCGGTGGCTGGTCAGAGCGCGTGAAGAGGTAACGGGTGGCTGGCAAACCAGGCTTGCGCCTCCAGGTCGAGCACGGCGATGCCCTGGAAATCGATGACGCGCAAACCGCGTTCTTCGCCCTTGTGGTACAGCGCACGGAAGATCCTTCCAGGCCACAGGCGACGGCGCAGCAAACTGCTGATGCGCCGGGTGTGACCAAACGGCGCGACCCAGTCGTTGATCCACAGGCGGTCGCCACTGTCCCAGTCCGCCGCCGGCAGGCACACCGCAGGTTCGCGCAGATAGCGCGCCTCGGCCTCGGCACTGAGGTTCAACCACGACATGAAAAACACCGGCTGCCCGGCTTCACTGATCAAGATGAACTGGCGCCGCTTGATCGCCGGCAGCAACAAGGTCGACAGGCTGTGCAACGGCGCATCGCGATGGGCCGCCGAGTGCATCCACAGCCACACCGCCGAGCCCAGCACCTGGGCTTCGTCGATGGCGCTGTCGGCGCGCTCGGGAGCAAGCACCTCCAAGGTGTCGTGATGCATGCTGGGCTCCTTCAAAACGACCAGTTGGCGCTGAAGCCACTGGTCACGTCGGCGGTCTGGAAGCCCTTGGGTTTTTCCAGGGGTTTGCCGGTGTAAATGTCATAGGAAAATTGCTTGTAGCCCCCGCGCAGGCCCACCACCGCACCAGCCAGGCGCCGGCCCGAAAGGTACTGGGTGGAATGCCCGCCGACTTCGCCGTAATCCACGCCCAGGTACAGTTCCTGGCCGGTGTTGGCCAGGCTCAGGCCCAGGTCGTTGCTGAACGTCCAGCCGCGTTCGGCCGACAGGATCTGCTCGCCGTCGAAGCCGCGCACGGTGTAGCGCCCGCCAATTGAAAAGCGGTCCTGGGGGATCAACGGTGTACGGTTCCACTGCCCGCGCCAGCCAGCGACGTAACGCAGACGTTGATCCGACAGGGTGAACGGCACCTGCAATTGCGCGTTGGCGGTGATGATCTGCGAACGCGAGGTGCCTTCGCCGTTTTCCTCTTCAGGCGCACGCAGCGCATCACGGGCACCGGTGCCACGGCGATAACCGACACCGAGGTCGAGGGTGTTGGCGCCGATGAATTCACGGTGATTGATCCCGGCCTGCCAACCGGCCATGCGGCGACGTTGCAGTTCGATTTCGGTGTCTTCGATGTAGTTGCTGGACGTACGACTCCAGCCACCGACCGACACAGTGGTCTTGCGCACCGCGTCGCGGTAGATCACCCGTGACAGCTGCACCTCGTTGGTCCGGCTGCGGCCACTGTAGGAATAGGCCTGGTTCACCCCGGCAATCGTCTGGTGGTAGTCATACTCGCTGGACGTCAGGCTCAGTTGCCAATAGTCGTAGGGCACCGAGTAGTGCACGGTGTGGCCTTTCGAACCACGGTCACCGCTCTGACCGCCGCCCAGGTCGTGGTTGAAACTGATGTAGAACAGGTCATTGAGGGTCGCCAGGTTATCCAGCGACAGAGCGACGTTGCCCTGATACTTGCCGGTCTGCTTGCTGCCGGAGTCATCCACCGACAGGCTTACGCGTACTGGAATCGCCTGCTTCCAGGCAATCACGACATCACTCTCCCCCGGCTGTGCATCCGCGCCCTCGGCTGGCGTGATCTGCACATCGGCTTCGGCGGTGGGCACGCGTTTGAAGTTTTCCAGCGCCTGTTCGATGTCGCGCAGGTTGAGCACATCGCCAGGCGACGCGGGCATGGCGTTCCAATAGTTGGCGCGCGTGGAGGTGCCCGGTGCAAAACGGATGTGCTTGATGCGTCCGGGCACCAGCACCAGCGCCAGCGTGCCCTGGTTCAAGTCCTGGGGCTGGGCGAGGACGCGAGTGGTGATGAAGCCCTTGGCGATGATCGCGTTCTGGATGCGCTTCATCGTCAGGTTGATCCCGGCGGAGCCGACGCATTGCCCCTGCACCGGATCGTCGCTCGGGTTGGCGGCACGCAAGGCCCACTGGAAATCTTCGGACTGGTCGCCGCCAAGGACCACACGGTCGATCTTGAAACACGGCGTTTCATTGCGCGGCAGACGCAGAGTGCCGGAGCTGTCTTGCGGAGTTTCGAGACGGACGTCGGGGGACGGTTCCAACTGCTCGCGCTGGGCACGTTCACGTTGTTGTTGCAGGAGCAGTTGCTGGGCGGGCGCTTGAGGCTCAGCGGCCAGTGTCGCTGCACTGGCAAGCAAACCGACAAGGGAGCAGGTGGCGACGCAAGACTGCAGCAAAACAGAGGGTTTTGTTCTAGGTGAAGCGTCGAAAGACATTTCGCATCCTTGTGAGTGAAACTTCCTACATGCGCAGGTTGGTCACCACAAAGACATAAAAGTGCCATCAGGGTGTATGGCCCTGTGACACATTTCGCAAAAAAAGGCCGCCTTGGACACCTCCATTTTTTTCTTGAAGGCTCTACTTCAAGGCTTTTAGGGTATCTCAGCGAATTTGCCAACAATTCGTTTTTGTACTGTTTTGTTGTAGAAGGGCTCAGCCCCCTGCAAGTTGATGGCGGTACTAACAGACATCAGCTCTTGTGCAGCTTGCTCATCAACTGCGCCTCAGCCTGGGTCAAGCCGCAAGACTGCGTCAATTCATCCACCGTAGCCCCCATGCCCACCAGCTTCGCCGCCTGGGCAAACGAAAGGCTCGAAGGGTCGCGTTGCTCGATCTGCGCCAGCTTGTCCGGCAACGGCGCAAGAATGGCGCGCAATTCGTGCACCTCATCCCCCACCCTCACCGCACTCTGCTGGTAATGATCGACCCGCTTGACCAACTCCAGGATGCGCCGGTCACGCACCGCATCACGCTCGGCCTGTTGCAACAACAGTTCGCGCTGCTGGCTCACATGGCGCAGCAGAAATGCCAACGTCCCGGCCCACAACAGGGCCAGGACAATCACCGCAGCCTCAAGGAACAATCAGATACTCTCCAGTTCCGACCACTCTTCTTCGCTCATCATCTTGTCCAGCTCAACCAGAATCAGCAGTTCGCCGTTCTTGTTGCACACGCCCTGGATGAACTTGGCGGACTCTTCGTTACCCACGTTCGGCGCGGTTTCCACTTCCGATTGGCGCAGGTAGACCACTTCGGCCACGCTGTCGACCATGATCCCGACCACTTGCTTGTCGGCCTCGATGATGACGATACGCGTGTTGTCGTTGACCTCGGTCGGTACCAGGCCGAAACGCTGGCGGGTGTCGATCACCGTCACCACGTTGCCGCGCAGGTTGATGATGCCCAGCACGTAGCTCGGCGCACCCGGTACCGGGGCGATTTCGGTGTAGCGCAGCACTTCCTGCACGCGCATCACGTTAATGCCGTAGGACTCGTTGTCCAGTTTGAAGGTTACCCATTGCAGGATCGGATCATCCAAACCTTGTGCGGACGCTGACTTGTTCATACCCCTGACCCCTTCAAGATTGGCCACGCACCAGCGTGGACCTTATTGTTCAATCAACTGCGTTTAGTAACCGGCATCGTTTTGACGGCACCACTGGCGATCAACTCGGCCAGTTCGGCGACGTCGAGCAACGCGCACATGTGTTCGATCACGGTGCCCGCCAGCCAAGGCCGTTGGCCCCGGTGGCTGCGCCATTTGATTTCGTTCGGGTCCAGGCGCAACGAGCGGCTGACTTGATGCACCGCCAGCCCCCACTCATAGCCCTGCACCGAGATCACGTATTGCAAGCCCTGGCGGAAGTCGTCGCGGTAGCGGTCGGGCATGACCCAGCGCGCGGTATCCAGCACCTTCAGGTTGCCGGCCTGGCTCGGCAGGATGCCGAGGAACCACTCCGGCTGCCCGAACAGCGGCGTCAGTTCCTGACCTTCCAGGGAATAGATCGAGCCCAGGCACACCAGCGGCACCGCCAGCGTCAAACCGGCGACGTCGAACAACAGGCATTCGAACGGCTCGGCGGCCCAGCTCGGGCGATCATCACCGGTGACCGGCGGCGGTGTGATGCTCGGCGGCAGGTGCACTTCCACCACCGGCTCGACCACTGCCGGGATCGCCACGGCTGGCATAATCGGCACCACGACCTGCGCATCCCGGGCTTGTTCTTCCAACACCGCCAACTGGAATTCATCCAGCACGGCTTCTGGCTCGACAGCAGGCTCCAGTACCAGGATCGGTTCCGGCAGGGCTTCCTCGGTCGCGTCCTGCAGCAGGGCATCCAGGTAGGATTCCAGTGCCAGTTGCGGCCGGGTCTTGAGTTCGACGGGACGGTTCATCACGCCACCTGCGCCACAAGCTGCTGGGACAGCAGGTGTTTGAGCAACGCGCGGTAGGCCAGTACGCCACGGCTTTTCGGGTCGAACTGCGACGGCGCCAGGCCGGCGCGGCTGGCGTCACGCAGGCGCGTGTCCACCGGGATATAGCCGTTCCAGATGGTGTCAGGGTAGGCATCGCGCAATACGCGCAGGGTGCCGAGGGACGCCTGGGTGCGGCGGTCGAACAGGGTCGGCACGATACTGAACGGCAGCGCCTGTTTGCGCGAACGGTTGATCATCGCCAGGGTGCTGACCATGCGCTCCAGGCCTTTGACGGCCAAATGCTCGGTCTGCACCGGGATCACCAGTTGCTGGCTGGCCGCCAGGGCGTTGACCATCAGCACGCCGAGCAACGGCGGGCTGTCGATGATCGCGTAGTCGAAGTCCTGCCACAGTTGCGCCAGGGTCTTGGCGATCACCAGGCCCAAGCCGCTCTGCCCCGGCGACTGGCGCTCCAGGGTGGCCAGCGCGGTGCTGGACGGCAGCAGCGAAATGCTTTCGTTACTGGTGGGCAACAGCAGTTGCCCGGGCAGATCGGCCGGCACACTGCCCTTGTGCAGGAACAGGTCGTAGTTGCTGTGTTCCAGCGCATCCGGGTCGTAGCCGAAATAGCTGGTCATGGAGCCGTGAGGGTCCAGGTCCACCACGACCACACGCTTGCCCGCCTCGGCCAGCAAGCCGGCTAAGGCGATGGAGGTGGTGGTCTTGCCGACTCCACCTTTTTGATTGGCAACTGCCCAGACTCTCATTCGGTTGGTTCCTCCCGGCAGGCACAGGCGCGACCGAGACATTGCATGGGGTTATTGAGCCGGCGACGGAGAATTGACGGCACTCTGTCGAACCGGCGGTTTTACCGGGGCCGGTGCAGTTTGTGTGCCAGCCCGCTTCAAGGCCGCATCCGGTGTTGCATTGGCGGTGCCGGTGCCGGTCAGGCTGCGGCGCACATCCAGGTTGCGCGACACCACCAGCACCACCCGACGGTTACGCGCGCGGCCTTGCGCCGTGGCGTTGTTGGCCACCGGCTGGAACTCACCGTAGCCCACCGACGCCAGGCGTCCAGGGTTGACGCCCTGCATCGCCAGCATCCTGACGATGCTCGCCGCTCGTGCCGACGACAGCTCCCAGTTGGTCGGGTACTGCGCGGTGCTGATCGGAACGTTGTCAGTGAAGCCTTCGACGTGGATCGGGTTCTCGAACGGTTTGAGGATCGCCGCCACTTTGTCGATGATGGTGAATGCCTGGTCGCTGGGCATCGCATCGGCGCTGGCGAACAGCAGGCTGGAGTTCAACTCGATCTCCACCCACAACTCGTTGCCGCGCACGGTCATCTGGTTGGAGCTGATCAAGTCGCCAAACGCGGCACTGATGTCGTCGGCGATGCTTTTCAGCGGGTCGCTGGTGCCGCCCACGCCGGCGGCGGTTTCATCGCTGTCGTTGACCAGCGGCTTGGCCGGGGTCACGGTCTTGGGCCGTTCTTCACCAATAGGGATCGGCTTGAGCGCACGGTCGGCATCGTTGAACACGCCGATCAGCGCCTGGGAAATGACTTTGTACTTGCCTTCGTTGATCGACGAGATGGAGTACATCACCACGAAAAACGCGAACAGCAGGGTGATGAAGTCCGCATAGGACACCAGCCACCGCTCGTGGTTGACGTGTTCTTCAGGCTCGCGACGGCGACGGCTCACAGGCAATTACCTCCCTGCACACAGTACTCACTGCCAACCGGTTCATTGTGGCGAGCGAGCTTGCTCGCGTTGGGCTGCGGAGCAGCCCCAAAACCAGGCACCGCAATCTTTCTGAAAAAACACGGTGCCTGGATCAGGGCCGCTTCGCGCCCCAACGCGAGCAAGCTCGCTCGCCACAAGTAGATACTCATGGTCATCAATCCATGAAGCCCTGGAGCTTCAATTCGATGGAACGCGGGTTCTCGCCCTCGGCGATCGACAGGATGCCTTCGAGCAGCATCTCGCGATAACGCGACTGGCGCATGGCAATCGACTTGAGTTTGCTGGCCACCGGCAACAGCACCAGGTTGGCACTGGCTACACCGTAGATGGTGGCGACAAACGCCACGGCAATGCCGCTGCCCAGTTGCGAGGGGTCGGCCAGGTTGCCCATCACGTGGATCAGGCCCATCACCGCACCGATGATGCCGATGGTCGGCGCGTAGCCGCCCATGCTTTCGTAGACTTTGGCGGCGTTGATGTCGCGGCTTTCCTGGGTGTAGAAATCCACTTCAAGAATGCTGCGGATCGCTTCCGGCTCGGCACCGTCCACCAGCAGTTGCAGGCCTTTGCGCGCGTAGCTGTCGGGCTCGGCATCGGCCACGCCTTCCAGGCCCAGCAGACCTTCCTTGCGCGCGGTGAGGCTCCAGTTGACCACGCGGTCGATGCCACCGGGCAGGTCCACGCGTGGCGGGAAAATGATCCATATCAGAATCTGCATGGCGCGCTTGAACGAGCTCATGGGCGATTGCAACAACGCCGCGCCCACGGTGCCGCCGATCACGATCAGCGCCGCCGGGCCGTTGGCCAGGGCGCCGAGGTGCCCGCCCTCGAGGTAGTTGCCGCCGATGATCGCGACAAACGCCATGATGATGCCGATCAGGCTCAGTACATCCATCAGAGGCAGGCCTCCACCAGATGCTTGCCGATGTCGTCCAGGCTGTAGACGGCGTCGGCCAGGTCCGCCTTGACGATGGCCATGGGCATGCCATAGATCACGCAGCTGGCTTCGTCCTGGGCCCAGATGGCACTGCCGCCCTGCTTGAGCAGGCGCGCACCTTCACGGCCGTCGGCGCCCATGCCGGTGAGCACCACCGCCAGAACTTTGTCACCGTAGGACTTGGCTGCCGAACCGAAGGTGATGTCCACGCACGGCTTGTAATTCAGACGTTCGTCGCCCGGCAGGATTTTGATCGCGCCACGGCCGTCGACCATCATCTGCTTGCCACCGGGGGCCAGCAGCGCCAGGCCAGGGCGCAGGATGTCGCCATCCTCGGCTTCCTTGACGCTGATGCGGCACAGCTTGTCCAGGCGCTCGGCGAACGCCTTGGTGAACGCCGCCGGCATGTGCTGGATCAATACGATCGGCGCCGGGAAGTTGGCCGGCAATTGGGTCAACACGCGTTGCAGCGCAACCGGGCCGCCGGTGGAGGTGCCGATGGCGACCAGCTTGTAGGCCTTGCGCTTGGGTGCGGGCGAATGCGAAGACGCAGGCGCCGCCGTGCGAGCGGGTGCCACCGCAGGCCGTGCCACCGGCGCAGGCGCAGGGCGCGCAAACGACGATGTCGGTGCCGCTGGAGCCGGTGCTGGCGCAGCGGTTGGCGCAGGCGCGCTGAACAGGCTGCGACGGTTACTGCGCGAAATGCTGTGCACTTTCTCGCAGAGCATCTGCTTGACCTTCTCGGGGTTGCGCGAGATGTCTTCGAAATTCTTCGGCAGGAAGTCCACCGCGCCGGCGTCCAGCGCATCCAGGGTGACCCGGGCGCCTTCGTGCGTCAGCGAGGAAAACATCAGGACCGGGGTCGGGCAGCGTTGCATGATGTGCCGGACTGCCGTGATGCCATCCATCATCGGCATCTCGTAGTCCATGGTGATCACGTCCGGTTTCAACGCAATGGCTTGATCAATCGCCTCTTTGCCGTTGGTGGCCGTGCCGACCACCTGGATCGTTGGATCGGCGGAAAGAATTTCCGAGACGCGGCGGCGGAAGAAACCCGAATCGTCCACCACCAGGACCTTGACTGCCATAAACACTCCGTTAGGCGGGGCGGGCACTACCGCCCTGCCCCACCAGAATCAAATACGCCGAGCGGCGTAACGCTTGAGCATGCTCGGAACATCGAGAATCAGCGCGATCCGACCGTCACCGGTGATGGTCGCACCCGACATGCCCGGGGTTCCCTGCAGCATTTTGCCCAAAGGCTTGATGACCACTTCTTCCTGGCCAACCAGTTGATCGACGACAAAGCCGATGCGCTGGGTGCCCACGGAGAGAATCACCACATGGCCTTCGCGCTGCTCTTCATGCTTGGCCGATGCCACCAGCCAGCGCTTGAGGTAGAACAGGGGCAATGCCTTGTCGCGCACGATCACCACTTCCTGGCCGTCCACCACGTTGGTGCGCGACAGGTCGAGGTGGAAGATTTCGTTGACGTTGACCAGCGGGAAGGCGAACGCCTGGTTGCCCAGCATCACCATCAGGGTCGGCATGATCGCCAGGGTCAACGGCACCTTGATGACGATCTTGGAGCCCTGGCCCTTGGTCGAGTAGATGTTGATCGAGCCGTTGAGCTGGCTGATCTTGGTCTTCACCACGTCCATGCCGACGCCACGGCCGGACACGTCGGAAATCTCGGTCTTGGTCGAGAAGCCCGGGGCGAAGATCAGGTTGTAGCACTCGGTGTCGGTCAGGCGGTCGGCGGCGTCCTTGTCCATCACGCCGCGCTTGACCGCGATGTTGCGCAATATGGTCGGGTCCATGCCTTTGCCGTCGTCAGTGATCGACAGCAGGATGTGGTCGCCCTCTTGCTCGGCAGCCAGGATCACCTTGCCGTTGCGCGACTTGCCCGAGGCTTCGCGCTCTTCCGGGGTTTCCACGCCGTGGTCCACGGCGTTGCGCACCAAGTGGACCAGCGGGTCGGCCAGGGCCTCGACCAGGTTCTTGTCGAGGTCGGTTTCTTCGCCCACCAGTTCCAGGTTGATTTCTTTCTTCAGCTGACGCGCGAGGTCGCGAACCAGGCGCGGGAAGCGCCCGAAGACTTTCTTGATCGGCTGCATCCGCGTTTTCATCACGGCGGTCTGCAGGTCGGCGGTCACCACGTCGAGGTTCGACACGGCCTTTTGCATGGCTTCATCGCCGCTGCTCAGGCCCAGGCGCACCAGACGGTTACGCACCAGTACCAGTTCGCCGACCATGTTCATAATGTCGTCCAGGCGCGCGGTATCCACCCGCACGGTGGTCTCGGCTTCACTGGCAGGCTTCTCGGCTGCCGGTGCCGGGGCGGCGCGCGCCGGAGCAGGTGCAGCGGCCGGAGCCGGTGCTGGCTTGGCGGCTGGAGCAGGCGCAGCGGCCTTGGCGGCGGCCGGTGCAGCTGTCGCAACCGCAGCGGCCGGGGCCACTTCACTGAACTTGCCCTTGCCGTGCAATTCGTCCAGCAGGGATTCGAACTCGTGATCGGAGATCAGCCCATCGCCCGCAGGAGCGGCACTGGCAGCAGCCGGTGCCGCAGCCGTGGCGGCGACTTCCGGCAAGGCGTCGGCCGCGAAGGTGCCCTTGCCATGCAGTTGGTCGAGCAATGCCTCGAATTCATCGTCGGTAATATCGGTGCTGGCGCTGGCCGCCGGTGCATCCGCAGCCGCAGCGGCGGGTGCCACGGCGTCGGCCGCGAACTGGCCTTTGCCATGCAACTGGTCGAGCAGCGATTCGAACTCAGCGTCAGTGATGTCTTCGCTGGTCGGTGCGGCGACCGGCGCGGCCGGTGCTTGCGCCTCGGCCTTGACGGCACTGAGGGAGTTGAGCAACTGCTCGAACTCGCTGTCGGTCACATCCGGTTCGGCCTCAACCACAGGCTCCGGCGCGGCTTCAACCACCGGTGCGGCCGACGTGTCGGCAGGCTCCGCATAGCGCGCCAGGGCGGCCAGCAGTTCCGGGGTCGCCGCCGTGATCGGGGCACGCTCACGCACCTCGCTGAACATGCCGTTGACCGCATCCAGTGCTTCGAGAATCACGTCCATCAACTCCGAATCAACGTGACGCTCACCCTTGCGCAGGATGTCGAACACGTTCTCGGCGATGTGGCAGCACTCCACCAGCTCATGGAGCTGGAGGAAGCCGGCGCCCCCTTTTACAGTGTGAAAACCGCGAAAAATTGCATTGAGCAGGTTCGCATCATCCGGTCGGCTTTCCAGCTCGACCAGTTGCTCGGACAACTGCTCTAAAATTTCGCCGGCCTCTACAAGGAAATCCTGAAGGATTTCTTCATCGGCGCCGAAGCTCATGTGGGTGCTCCTTAGAAGCCTAAACTGGATAACAGGTCATCGACATCATCTTGACCCGATACAACGTCTTCACGTTTATCGGCATGAATCTGCGGACCTTCACCCTTGGCGAGATGTTTTTGTGGATCTTTTTCCGAGAGGATCGCTTCGCGGTCATGTTCGATGCCGGCGAAACGGTCAACCTGGCCTGCCATAAGCACCAATTTGAGCAAGTTGCTTTCCACTTCGGTGACCAACTGGGTCACACGCTTGATCACCTGACCGGTGAGGTCCTGGTAATCCTGGGCCAGCAGAATGTCGTTGAGGTTGCTGGAAACCGTACGGTTTTCCTGCTCGCTGCGTGACAGGAAACCGTCGACCCGACGCGCCAACTCGCGAAACTCCTCGGCCCCCACTTCCCGGCGCATGAAGCGGCCCCAGTCGTGGCTCAGGGCCTGGGCTTCAGTGGCCATGCCGTTGACCAGGGGCGTGGCGTTTTCCACCAGGTCCATGGTGCGGTTGGCCGCCGCCTCAGTCAGCCTGACCACATAGGACAGGCGTTCGGTGGCATCGGTGATTTGCGAGATTTCTTCGGCCTGGGGCATGTGCGGGTCAATCTGGAAATTGACGATCGCACTGTGCAGCTCGCGTGTGAGCTTGCCCACTTCCTGGTACAGGCCGCGGTCACGGGTCTGGTTGAGCTCATGGATTAACTGCACCGCGTCGCCGAACTGGCCTCTTTCAAGGCTGTCGACCAACTGGTGAGCATGCTTTTTCAGGGTCGACTCGAAGTCTCCCTGTGACGTTTCTTTATGCTCCATAGCTCCCCCGCGATGGCATTAGCCGTGGATGCGTTCGAAGATTTTTTCGATCTTCTCTTTCAAGGCCAATGCCGTGAATGGCTTGACCACGTAACCGTTGACCCCGGCCTGGGCGGCTTCGATGATCTGCTCACGCTTGGCTTCGGCGGTGACCATCAGCACAGGCAGGCTGCGCAGCTTTTCGTCAGCGCGCACGTGGCGCAGCAAGTCGATACCGGTCATGCCCGGCATGTTCCAGTCTGTTACCAGAAAGTCGATGCTCCCGCTGTTGAGGATCGGAATGGCCGTAATGCCGTCATCCGCCTCGACCGTGTTTGTGAACCCAAGGTCACGCAACAGGTTTTTTATGATCCGCCGCATCGTTGAGAAGTCATCAACGATGAGGATTTTCATGTTCTTGTCCAATTCGACCTCCAAGCAGTCTTAAACGCGCCCAGCACCTGGACGCGCCATTTCAATCAACAGGCATTACACAAAAAGGACTGCCGGGGGCACCACGGGTCGAACCCGCGAAGGCCGGTTGCCCTCGCGGTATCGTCTGCAGTGTCCCCACACTGCCTGTTCAGCGCGCTCGCCACTCTCCCAAACGCCCCCGCAAGCGGGCTGCGCACTGGCTGTGCAACTGGCTGACCCGCGATTCGCTGACACCCAGGACCTCACCGATTTCCTTGAGGTTCAGCTCTTCGTCGTAGTACAGCGCCAACACCAGCCGCTCACGCTCCGGCAAATTGGCAATCGCGTCCGCCAACGCTCCCTGGAAACGCTCATCTTCCAGGTCACGCGATGGCTCCATATGAGCACTCGCGCCGTCCTCGTGCAGCCCTTCATGTTCGCCGTCCTGCAACAGGTCGTCGAAACTGAACAGGCGGCTGCCCAAGGTATCGTTCAAAATCCCGTAGTAATCGTCGAGACTCAATTGGAGTTCGGCCGCAACTTCGTGATCTTTAGCGTCGCGACCGGTTTTTGCTTCAATTGCGCGAATTGCGTCACTGACCATGCGTGTGTTGCGGTGTACCGAACGCGGCGCCCAGTCACCTTTGCGCACTTCATCGAGCATCGCGCCACGGATGCGGATGCCCGCATACGTCTCGAAACTCGCCCCCTTGCTCGCGTCGTATTTGGTCGACACTTCGAGCAGGCCGATCATGCCCGCCTGGATCAGGTCTTCGACCTGCACGCTGGCGGGCAGGCGTGCCAGTAGGTGATAGGCAATGCGCTTGACCAGGGGCGCGTAGCGCTCGATCAACTCGCCCTGGCTGTCACGGGCAGACTTCTTGTAAGCGTTGTAGCCGGTCGCTGTCATAGCACGGGTCCTGCGCTCGTCTGATGCACCAATCGCTCGACGAAAAACTCCAGATGCCCCCGGGGGTTGGCGGGCAACGGCCAGGTATCGACCTTCTGGGCAATAGCCTTGAACGCCAGTGCACACTTGGAACGAGGGAATGCTTCGTAGACTGCACGCTGCTTTTGCACAGCCTTGCGCACACACTCGTCGTAGGGAACTGCGCCGACGTATTGTAAGGCGACATCGAGGAAACGATCCGTGACCTTGGTCAACTTGGCGAACAGGTTGCGCCCTTCCTGCGGACTCTGGGCCATGTTGGCCAGGACGCGGAAGCGGTTCATGCCGTAATCACGGTTAAGCAGTTTGATCAGGGCGTAGGCGTCGGTGATCGAGGTGGGTTCATCGCAGACCACCAGCAACACTTCCTGCGCGGCGCGCACGAAGCTGACCACGGATTCGCCGATCCCGGCGGCGGTGTCGATCACCAGCACGTCGAGGTTGTCGCCGATGTCACTGAAGGCCTGGATCAGGCCGGCATGCTGCGCCGGGCTCAGGTGCACCATGCTCTGGGTGCCGGAGGCGGCCGGGACGATGCGGATGCCACCGGGCCCTTGCAGCAGCACATCGCGCAGCTCACAACGGCCCTCGATCACATCGGCAAGGGTGTGCTTGGGCGTCAGCCCCAGCAGAACGTCGACGTTCGCCAACCCCAGGTCAGCATCCAGCAGCATGACGCGACGGCCAAGCTCTGCCAGGGCCAGGGACAAATTCACTGACACGTTAGTTTTTCCGACGCCACCTTTGCCGCCGGTCACCGCGATCACCTGTACGGGATGCATGCTGCCCATTTTATTTCTTTACCTTGTCTTGCTTAGACGCAGGCTACATGGCTTGGCCGCGTGAATCGCTTGCAGACCATCGATGTAGATACTTTTCACGGTGTTCATACCGTCCTCAACCTACCCGCTTCGCCGGGTTGTGGTAGAGGTCGGCGAACATATCGGCCATCGCTTCCTCGCTAGGCTCGTCTTGCATTTGCACGCTGACTGCACGGCTGACCAACTGATGACGGCGCGGCAGATGCAGATCATCCGGAATCCGCGGCCCGTCGGTCAGGTAGGCGACCGGCAATTCATGACTGATGGCCAGGCTCAGCACCTCGCCCAGGCTCGCGGTTTCGTCGAGCTTGGTGAGGATGCAACCGGCCAGGCCGCAGCGCTTGTAACTATGATACGCAGCGGTAAGAACCTGTTTCTGGCTGGTGGTTGCAAGCACCAGGTAATTTTTCGACTTGATGCCACGCCCGGCCAGGCTTTCCAACTGCATGCGCAAGGCAGGGTCGCTGGCTTGCAGGCCGGCGGTATCGATCAGCACCACGCGCTTGCGCAGCAGCGGGTCGAGGGCGTTGGCCAGGGACTGGCCCGGGTCGACATGGGTCACCGGCACATTGAGAATGCGGCCCAGGGTCTTGAGCTGCTCCTGGGCACCAATACGGTAGCTGTCCATGCTCACCAGCGCGATATTCTGAGCGCCGTACTTGAGCACGTAACGGGCGGCCAGCTTGGCCAGGGTGGTGGTCTTGCCCATGCCGGCAGGGCCGACCATGGCGATCACACCGCCCTCTTCCAGGGGTTCGATTTCCGGGGTGGCGATCATCCGCGCCAGATGGGCCAGCAACATGCGCCAGGCCTGGCGAGGCTCTTCGATCTCGGTGGTCAGGGCCAGCAGGTCGCGGGACAACGGGCCGGACAGGCCGATGCGTTGCAGGCGGCGCCACAGGTTGGCCTGTTGCGGTTTGCTGCCTTGCAACTGGTTCCAGGCCAGCGAGCCCAACTGCACTTCGAGCAGTTCACGCAAACCGTTGAGTTCAAAGCGCATCGAATCGAACACGCGCTGGTCAACCGCCGCTGCCGGGGCTGGCGCAGCGGGACGCGGCGGCTCTTTGAAGGTCGGCTCAACCAATGGCTCGGCGGCGGTCAGCGGCAGGCCGGCGAACAACTGACGATTGGTGGTGGCATCGCTGTCGCCACGCATGCTCAGTTCAGCCTGGGCCGAGACGATGCGCGAAGCGGTCTTGCGCAGCTCGTCTTCGAGCTCCATGTTCGGCACGCGCGGCGCCAGGGCCGAAGGGGTGTAATCCAGGGCAGCCGTCAGCTCGACACCGCCGGCAATACGACGGTTGCCGATAATCGCGGCGTCGGCGCCCAGCTCATCACGAACCAGTTTCATGGCCTGACGCATATCGGCGGCGAAAAAACGCTTCACTTGCATAACCCACTACCCTCAGCCGTTGGGCCCTACTGTCGCGACGATAGTCACTTGCTTGTTGTCAGGAATTTCCTGATAAGCCAAAACGTGCAAATTCGGTACTGCCAGGCGCCCAAACCGCGACAACATCGCCCGGACCGGGCCTGCCACCAGCAGGATCACCGGTTGGCCTTGCATTTCCTGGCGTTGCGCGGCGTCGATCAACGAACGCTGCAGCTTCTCGGCCATGCTTGGCTCCAGCAGAACGCCCTCTTCCTGGCCTTGTCCTGCCTTCTGAATACTATTGAGCAATATTTGTTCCAACCTGGGTTCCAAGGTGATCACAGGCAGCTCGGAGTCAAGCCCTACAATGCTTTGCACGATTGCACGCGACAATCCGACGCGCACCGCGGCCACCAGCGCGGCAGTATCTTGACTCTTGGCGGCATTGTTGGCGATAGCCTCGGCAATGCTGCGAATGTCGCGCACCGGCACCTGTTCGGCCAGCAACGCCTGCAATACCTTGAGCAACTGGGACAGCGACAGAATGCCCGGCACCAGCTCTTCGGCGAGTTTTGGCGAGGCTTTGCCGAGCAAACCCATCAATTGCTGGACTTCTTCGTGGCCGATCAGCTCGTGGGAGTGCTTGTACAGGATCTGGTTGAGGTGGGTGGCGACCACGGTGCTGGCGTCCACCACGGTGTAACCCAGGGACTGCGCCTGGCTGCGCTGACTGATTTCGATCCATACCGCGTCCAGGCCAAAAGCCGGATCTTTGGCGGTAATGCCGTTGAGGCTGCCGAACACCTGCCCCGGGTTGATTGCCAGCTCGCGGTCCGGGTAGATCTCGGCTTCCGCCAGGATCACGCCCATCAGGGTCAGGCGGTAGGCGCTGGGCGCCAGGTCAAGGTTGTCGCGGATATGCACGGTGGGCATCAGGAAGCCCAGGTCCTGGGACAGCTTCTTGCGCACGCCCTTGATCCGCGCGAGCAATTGACCACCCTGGTTGCGGTCCACCAGCGGAATGAGGCGGTAGCCGACTTCCAGGCCGATCATGTCGATCGGGGTCACGTCATCCCAGCCCAGCTCCTTGGTTTCCTGGGCGCGGGCAGGGGATGGCAGCAGTTCCTGCTGGCGCGCAATCTCCTGCTGGGCCTGGACCTTGACCGCATTCTGCTTTTTCCAGAACAGGTAGGCCGCACCGCCGGCCAGGGCCGCCATGGTCAGGAACGATACGTGGGGCATGCCCGGCACGATGCCCATGATCGCCATGATGCCCGCCGCCACGGCCAGGGCCTTGGGCGAGGCGAACATCTGCCGGCTGATCTGCTTGCCCATGTCTTCGGAGCCCGAAGCACGGGTCACCATGATCGCCGCTGCTGTGGATAACAACAGTGATGGCAATTGCGCCACTAAACCGTCACCGATGGTCAGCAAGGCGTAGACCTTGCCCGCATCGCCGAAGGTCATGCCGTGTTGGAAGATACCGACGGCCATACCGCCGATGAGGTTGATGAACAGAATCAGCAGGCCGGCGATGGCGTCACCGCGCACGAATTTGCTGGCACCGTCCATGGAGCCGTAGAACTCGGCTTCCTGGGCCACTTCCAGGCGGCGTGTCTTGGCCTGGTTCTGGTCGATCAGGCCGGCGTTGAGGTCGGCGTCGATCGCCATTTGTTTGCCGGGCATGGCGTCGAGGGTAAACCGCGCGCTCACCTCGGAAATCCGCCCGGCACCCTTGGTCACCACTACGAAGTTGATGATCATCAGGATCGCGAACACCACGATACCGACCACGTAGTTACCGCCGATCACCACCTCGCCGAAGGCCTGGATCACCTTGCCGGCGGCGGCATGGCCGTCCTGACCGTGGAGCATCACCACACGGGTCGACGCCACGTTGAGCGCCAGGCGCAGCAGGGTCGCCACCAGCAGGATGGTCGGGAATACCGCAAAATCCAGCGGCCGCAGGGCGTACACGCAGACCAGCAGCACCACGACGGACAGGGCAATGTTGAAGGTAAAGAACACGTCGAGCAGGAACGGCGGCATCGGCAACATCATCATTGCCAGCATCACCAGCAACAACAACGGCACACCCAGATTGCCCCGCGAGAGGTCAGTCAGGGTGCTGCGCGCCGTGCCGAGCATTTGAGAGCGATCCACCAGTATTCCTCGTGTCCTTTGAAGCAAAGTTTTGACGCAGTTGGGCGTCCTGAAGGCGGTATTGCAAGAAGCCTTCCAACTTTTGTTTTGGAACGTCGATCGCTATGAACGCCCACGTTTTTTCGGAAAGAACATATTAAATGTGGGAGGGGGCTTGCCCCCGATTGCAGCTTGCCAGAGTCGGTGACTGACACAACGCCATCGGGGGCAAGCCCCCTCCCACACTTGGATGTGCGCGCAGCCGGTACTACTGGGGAAATTTCCGATAAGGTTTTGCGGTTGCCCCTAGGAAACTCGCTCTCTAGTCTCCGTACACCGCTGCAAACGCAGTGGGCGGGCGTCGCGGCCCGGCTTACCAATGCGCAGAAGCGCCATTGTCCGCTTTCAGTTGACGCCTTTTTATCGTCTACTGTGCGGCCTTATGGTGACTGTGCGCGGGATACCCTCGGGTATGCCGGGTCCATTGGTAACCGGTCCGCGAACCTGCGCACAGCTGCCACTCTCCATCGCGTCGCGGCGATCAGTGGCGGCTCCACTTACATGAGTGACTTTGCCTTCGAGTTGGACCGGACAAAACGCGAAGGTGCGCTGGGCGTAGCGCAGTTGATCGGGCTGGCGAAGCTGCTGGCTGACAGAGTGTTGGAGGACAGCGAGCACTTGAGGGCCTGATGGCGGATCGTTCCTGCACTACCCTGCGGGAACGATTATGACGCTCATAGGATGCGGACGTTTTCAGCCTGACCGCCTTTGGGTCCTTGGGCTAAATCGAATTCAACTTTTTGATGTTCTTCAAGCGTCTTGAAACCGTGGCTCTTGATAGCCGAATAATGGACAAAAACATCCGAGCTATTGTCGTCCGGCTTGATAAACCCAAACCCCTTCTGCGCGTTAAACCACTTCACCGTGCCTGTTGCCATTACGGTTCTCCTGACATCTCACTCAAGGACTTGTTGGATGACCCTGACATCGCACGCAAAGATACCGTCAGGTCGATGGATCCGCTGAAACACCACCTGCACCCCCACCGCAAGCCGGACGTCCCGCGAACCAATGAGGTCCACCGGAACAGTCTCGCCATCCACGACAATCAAACCCTTTCCAGTTTTCCGGTTATAGGATTTGACGATGCCTCTGGTAAACCGATTCAAAACCACTCTCCCTGCATCTCGTTTACAGCCTGCGCGCAGTGCATAGGGCAATAGAACCGCGAGCAGCGCGCTTTGGCTACTGTGAAGTCTGACAGGTAGACGACAGTTATCGATGAGTGGTAGGCAGGGCGGGAGTACGTCAGGAATCGCGGCGCAAATCCGGCGGAATCGGCAAATCCTTGAGCGGATCCGGGCGCTTGCCTTTGCCGGCGCGGTATTGGCGAATCTGATAGACATACGCCAGCACCTGAGCCACCGCCAGGTACAACCCGGCGGGAATCTCCTGGTCCAGGTCGGTGGAGTAGAAAATCGACCGCGCCAGCTCCGGCGACTCCAGCAACAGGATGTCGTTGGCCACCGCGATCTCGCGGATCTTCAACGCGGTAAAGTCACTGCCCTTGGCCAGCAGCATCGGCGCGCCGCCCTTCTCCGGGTCGTATTTGAGGGCGACGGCATAGTGGGTCGGGTTGGTGATGACCACATCGGCGTCGGGCACCGAGGCCATCATCTTGCGCTGGGACATCTCGCGCTGCAGTTGGCGGATGCGTTGCTTGACCTCGGGGCGCCCTTCCTGGTCCTTGTGCTCGTCGCGCACTTCCTGTTTGGTCATCAACAGTTTCTTGTGGCTTTCCCACAGTTGGATCGGCGCATCCACCGCCGCGATGATGATCAGCCCGGCCGCCATCCACAGCGCACTCCAGCCCACCACCTGCACGCTGTGGATGATCGCCGACTCCAGCGGTTCATGGGCAATGAGCAGCAGGTCATCAATGTCGGACGACAGCACCATCAGCGCCACGAACAGGATCAGGATGAACTTGGCCAGCGCCTTGAGCAGCTCCACCAGGGCCTTGGTGGAGAACATGCGCTTGAGCCCGGCGCCAGGGTTCATGCGGCTGAACTTGGGCGCCATGCTGCCGGCAGCGAACAGCCAGCCGCCCAGGGCGACCGGGCCGATCAGTGCGGCGAGCAGCAAGGTGATCAGAATCGGCTGCACCGCCAGGATCGCGATCTTGCCCGAATGCAACAGGTACCGGCCCATGGCGTCAGGGTTGAGCAGCACCTCGCGGGGCAAGGCGAAGTTGTGTTTCATCAACTCCATCAAGTCCAGCGCCAGGCCGCCGCCGTAGATGAGCAACGCGCCGGCACCGGCCATCATGGTGGCGACGGTATTGAGCTCTTTTGAGCGGGCAATCTCGCCCTTTTCCCGGGAGTCCTTTTTACGTTTCTCCGTGGGGTCTTCTGTTTTGTCCTGACCACTCTCGCTCTCGGCCATGGCTCAGCGCGCCCGTGCCAGATCACGTAAGAACTGCAGGGCGTCGGTCGCCAGCGGTTGATACTGATTGAGAATGTCGGCCAGGCCGATCCAGAAAATCCCCATGCCCAATACCAGGGTCAGCGGGAAACCAATCGAGAAGATGTTCAATTGCGGCGCCGCACGAGTCATCACCCCAAAGGCGATGTTGACCACCAGCAATGCGGTGATCGCCGGCAACACCAGCAACAGCGAAGCACCCAATACCCAGCCGAGCCGCCCGACCACCTCCCAGAAGTGATTGACCACCAGCCCCGAGCCTACCGGCAAGGTGATAAAGCTTTCGGTCATCACCTCAAAGGCCACCAGGTGGCCGTTCATGGCCAGGAACAGCAAGGTCACCAGCATGGTCAGGAATTGCCCGATCACCGCCGCCGACACACCGTTGGTAGGGTCGACCATAGAGGCGAAGCCCATGCCCATCTGGATCGAGATGATTTGCCCGGCGATCACAAAGGCCTGGAAGAACAGCGTCAGGGAAAAGCCCATCAGCGCGCCGATCAGGATCTGCTCGGCAATCAGCAGCAACGCACTCAGATCAATGGCATTGACCGGCGGCATCGGCGGCAGCCCAGGCACGATCACCACGGTAATCGCCACCGCAAAGTACAGGCGCACGCGCCGCGGGACCAGTGTGGTGCCGAACACCGGCATGGCCATGAGCATGGCCGTGACCCGGAACAGCGGCAGAATGAAAGACGCCACCCAGGTGCTGATCTGGGTGTCGGTCAACGCCAGCAAGGACTGCATCGGGTCAGCCGATCAACTGCGGAATACTGCCGTACAACTGCAGGATATATTCCATGAAGGTCTGCACCAGCCACGGGCCGGCCACGATCAGAGTGACCAGCATCACCAGCAGGCGCGGCAGGAAGCTCAAGGTCTGTTCGTTGATCTGGGTCGCCGCCTGGAACATCGCCACCAGCAGGCCGACCAACAGGCTCGGCACCACCAGCACGGCGACCATCACGGTGGTCAGCCACAATGCTTCACGGAACAGGTCGACGGCGACTTCTGGCGTCATTGCGCTATACCCCGCCGAAACTGCCGGCCAGGGTGCCGATAATCAGCGCCCAGCCGTCCACCAGCACAAAGAGCATGATCTTGAACGGCAGCGAGATGATCAGTGGCGACAGCATCATCATACCCATGGCCATCAGTACGCTCGCCACCACCAGGTCGATGATCAGGAACGGGATAAAGATCATGAAGCCGATCTGGAACGCGGTCTTCAACTCCGACGTGACGAACGCTGGCACCAGGATGGTCAGCGGCGCCTGGTCCGGGGTGGCGATGTCGGTGCGCTTGGACAGGCGCATGAACAGCTCAAGGTCGCTGGAGCGGGTCTGCGACAGCATGAAATCCTTGATCGGCCCCTGGGCCTTGTCGATCGCATCCTGGGCGGTCATTTTCTCCGCCAGGTAGGGTTGCAAGGCTTGCTGGTTCACCTTGTCAAACACCGGCGCCATGATGAACAGCGTCAGGAACAGGGCCATGCCGGTGAGGATCTGGTTCGACGGCGTCTGCTGCAGGCCCAGTGCCTGGCGCAGGATCGAGAACACGATGATGATCCGCGTGAAGCTGGTCATCAGCATGACAAACGCCGGGATAAAGCTCAGTGCGGTCATGATCAGCAGGATCTGCAGGCTGACCGAATACTCCTGCGCGCCCGCCGCATTGGTCCCCAGCGTAATGGCCGGGATCGACAACGGATCGGCGCCGAACGCCAATGGCGCGGCCAGCAACAGCATGAGCGTCAATAAAACGCGCATTACTTCTTATCCTTCTGATCCTTGCCCAGCAACTCCATCAGGCGCTGGGCGAATTCTGGCGTGGCGGACTGGCCCTGATCCACGCTCACCGGGGTCTTGAGCACGTGCAACGGGGTGATGCGGCCGGGGGTGATACCCAACAGGATCTGTTCCTCGCCCACCTGCACCAGCACCAGCCGATCACGCGGGCCGAGGGCGCGCGAACCGATCATCTCGATCACCTGGCCGTTGCCCGGCCCTACGCGCTGCACGCGGCGCATCAGCCAGGCCAGCACGAAAATCAGCCCGACCACCAGCAACAGGCCCAGCACCAGCTGGGTCAATTGTCCGCCGATACCGCTGCTCACCACTGGTGCGGCCGCCGCCGTCGCTTGCGCGGCCGGCTCAGCCGCGAGGGCGCTCAATGGCAGCGCCAGAAACAGTCCCGCCATCGAATACTTCATATCAGCGCAACTTCTTGATGCGTTCGCTCGGGCTGATCACGTCGGTCAGGCGGATGCCGAACTTTTCGTTGACCACCACCACTTCGCCGTGGGCGATCAGGGTGCCGTTGACCAGCACGTCCAGCGGCTCGCCGGCCAGGCGGTCAAGCTCGATCACCGAACCCTGGTTGAGTTGCAGCAGGTTGCGGATGTTGATTTCGGTGCTGCCGACTTCCATGGAAATCGACACCGGAATGTCGAGGATCACATCCAGGTTCGGGCCATCGAGGGACACCGGCTCGTTGTTTTTCGGCACGCTGCCGAATTCTTCCATGGGCAGGCGGTTGCCGGCCGGAGCGGTGGCGGCGTCAGCGGCCAGCAGCGCGTCGATATCGTCCTGGCCAACATCGCCGGTTTCTTCCAGGGCAGCCGCCCATTCGTCAGCCAGGGCCTGGTCTTCGGCGGAAGTGTTTTCGTGTTCGGTAGCCATTACATGTCCTCGGCGGAGCAAACATTCATAAATAGGGGTGCATCAACGACGGGTGATCGGCTCGACCACCTGCAGCGCCAGGTTGCCCTTGTGGGAACCGAGCTTGACCTTGAATGACGGCACGCCGTTGGCGCGCATGATCATTTCTTCCGGCAGTTCGACGGGGATGATATCCCCCGGCTGCATGTGCAAAATATCGCGCAGGCGCAGTTGCCGACGGGCCACGGTGGCGCTCAACGGTACGTCGACGTCCAGCAGGTCTTCGCGCAAGGCCTTGACCCAACGTTCGTCCTGGTCGTCCAGGTCGGACTGGAAACCGGCGTCGAGCATTTCGCGCACCGGTTCGATCATCGAGTACGGCATGGTCACGTGCAGGTCGCCGCCACCACCATCGAGTTCGATGTGGAAGGTCGACACCACAATGGCTTCGCTGGGGCCGACGATGTTGGCCATGGCCGGGTTCACTTCGGAGTTGATGTACTCGAAGTTGACTTCCATGATCGCCTGCCAGGCTTCCTTCAAATCGATGAAGGCCTGCTCCAGCACCATGCGCACCACCCGCAACTCGGTGGGGGTGAACTCACGGCCTTCGATCTTGGCGTGGCGACCGTCGCCGCCGAAGAAGTTGTCCACCAGCTTGAACACCAGCTTGGCGTCGAGGATGAACAGCGCGGTGCCGCGCAGTGGCTTGATCTTGACCAGGTTGAGGCTGGTGGGCACGTACAGCGAGTGCACGTACTCGCCGAACTTCATCACCTGCACGCCGCCCACCGCCACGTCCGCCGAACGACGCAGCATGTTGAACATGCTGATGCGGGTATAGCGGGCGAAACGTTCGTTGATCATCTCCAGGGTCGGCATGCGTCCACGGACGATGCGATCCTGGCTGGTGAGGTCATAACTTTTGACGCTGCCGGGCTCGGCAGCCATTTCGGTCTGTACCAGACCATCGTCGACGCCATGCAGCAGCGCGTCGATTTCATCCTGGGACAGCAGGTCTTGCACGGCCATGTCGTGATCCTACTGCAATACGAAGTTAGTGAAGAGCGCCTGCTCGACCACGACTTTGCCGAGCTCCTTCTGGGCCACTTCCTGCACGCTGGCCGTGACTTTCTGGCGCAGCATTTCCTGGCCCACCGGCGTGGCGAGTGTGTCGAAGCTCTGGCTGGAGAACAGCATGACGAGGTTGTTGCGGATCACGGGCATGTGCACCTTGAGGGCGTCCAGGTCCGAAGCGTTACGCGCCAGCAAGGTGATGCTCACCTGCAGGTAGCGTTGACGACCGTTCTGATTGAAGTTGGCGACAAAGGCCGGAAGCATCGGTTCGAAGATTGCCGGTTGCTTGACGTTAGTGGCGGTTTCGGCGGCGGGTGCCGGCTTGCTGGCACTGCTGTGCATGATGTACCAGGTGCCACCCACCGAGGCGCCGATAGCCAGGAGCAGGCCCAGGACTATCAACAGGATAAGCTTGAGCTTGCCTTTGCCTGCGGGTGCTTTTGCTGCGTCTTCGCTCTTCGCCATGCCAATAATCCGTCACTATTCGGGGATTCATAGATCTACGGAGAGGCAAGAGCAAGTGTTATGCCAGAGTTGTCTGGAAGTCGAGGAGGTACGGGCGCAGCAAATCAAATTGTGGGAGGGGGCTTGCCCCCGATAGCGGTGTATCAGTCACCCATGTTTCAGCTGACACACCCTCATCGGGGGCAAGCCCCCTCCCACATTTCGTCCGGATCAGGCGTAGTAGTCGACCGCACTGGAGCCGATTACGGTTGAGGTGACCGGCGTCACGGCTTCAGCCACATCAAGGTGGTTGCCGCTGTCGCCATTGTCACCGCCCCGCCCGCCGCCACCGCTCACACCACGGGTCTGGGCCTGCTGCTGTTGTTGCTCCTGCCCACGGGACTGGTCCGACACGTTCACGTCCACCTGGCCCATGCCCTGCTGGGCAAACATCTCCCGCAAGCGCCCGGACTGGCTTTCCAGCGCTTCACGTACCACCGGGTGGGCGCTCATGAAGTTGACCTGGGCCTGTTGGTCGGCGGTCATGTTGACCTTGATATCCAGGCGACCAAGCTCAGCGGGTTGCAACTGGATCTCCGCCGACTTGAGGTTGGCACTGGACAGGTACATCACCCGGTTGACGATTTCATCGGTCCAGCCGCTCTGGTGCATGGCCAAGGGCGCATTGGTCACAGGTGGCAAGGCGTTGGCGGTTTTCGGCGTGGCCGCCTGGGTCAACGCGGCGAGGCGGTTGGCGAAGTCATCGACACGGGTGTCGCTGCTGGCGTTCTTCAGGTCCTTGAGACCGTCTTCGATCAACCCGCTGAAGGCCTTGTCGCCGCCCTGGTCGGTGCTGTCCTTGGTGGCTTGCTGGTCGACCATATTGGCCAGGCCGGCGGCGAAATTCTGTGCGGCAGTGGGTTGATCCTGAGTCGGTGCCGGAGCGGTTTTTGCCTGCGCCTGGCTGCTGGCCGATACGTGACCGCCCTGCTCCATCGCCAGGCGCACGGCGGGCATGGCATCCAGGGGATCTGCTTCAGGATCGAAGGCCGGCTTGGCTTCCTCGGTCGCTGCGACCGGCGCAGCAACCACCGGCTGAGCCTTGTCATCCTTGGTCGTGGTCGCGGGCGCAGGTGTTTCAACCGGCACCGGCACGGCTACCGGGGTGACGGTGGCAATCAGCGCCGGGTCGACCACCGGGTCAGCCGGAGGTTGCTGCACCAAGGCAGGGTCGGCTGGCGCGTCGTCATCCTTGCTCGCGCTGTCGTCGGTTTTGGCCGGCGGCGTGGCAGGCAAGGTATTGCCGCTATCGGCAACGGCTGGCGTACTGGCGGCAGGCTTGTCATTGCCCGCTGCAGGCTTGGCGCTGGCATCGGACGACTTGCCTGCGGTGGGTTTGGCCGAGCTGTCGTCGGTCTTGACCGTGGGCTTGGACGCCTGGCTGGCAAACACTTGAGCGAAGCCAGGGCCCTTGTCCCGTGGGTCCGCAGCCACTGCCGATGGGTTGGCAGAGGGCGCTTGAGGCTTGGCCGCGGGGGCAGCCTGAAGGAGCGAATTCGGGGCGACTGGCATAGGTAAAGGTCTCCACTGCATGGGGGTCGGGGATGCAGTATTGAGAGGTAGAGCAAGAGTTGGGCCAGGTTTGGGGGCGGTTGGTTTTATTGAGTACATATCCGTTTTTTAGGTAACGGCCACTTAGGGTTCCGCCCTTACGGCGGCTCACTTTGGAAAAGCCGGAATGCCGGCCCAGCCCAAAGTAAGCAAAGGGCTCTTGCCCCAACACTCGGCACCTCGCCTAGGCTCGGTGTGCCCGTAATCCGACAGTGATTTGGGGGGCCGCCGCCACGCGCCATCCATGGCGCGGGGCGGCTAAACCGGCATCCCTGCCGGTTTACCCCCCAAATCCCTGCCGAATTCCGGCCAGCGTGTTTGACGGGGCGCCTAAGATCAAAATCAAAAGCAAAGCGCGGCGGCCGAATAGCCGACCGAATCGTTGAAGCGTACGCGCTCCCCTGTAGGAGCAGGGCTTGCCCGCGAAGGTCGTTAACCATAACGCGGGAAGCCAGGATAAACGCGGCGCGCTGAATGGTTTTAGGGCTGCTTCGCAGCCCAACGCGGGGCAAGCCCGCTCGCCACAGTAAGTCGGCAACACAGTAAGTCGGTTACACAGAACAAAAACGTATCTACGATGCGCAGCGAGTCGCTCTTGCTTTTGATCTTCGGCGCCCCGTCAAACACGCTGGCCGAACGCAGGCTTGAATCCGTGGGTAACCCGGCAGGACGCCGGGTTAGCCGTCCTGGGCCATGGATGGCCCATGACGGCGGCCCACGGATTCAAGCCGGAGTGAGGGAACACCGAGCCTAGGCGAGGTGCCGAGTGTTGGGGCGAAGCGTTTTTGGTTACTTTTTGCGCTCTTCAAAAAGTGACCCGCTGTAAGAGCGGAACCATAAGCCGCCGTTACCGCAGCAACGGATATGTACTCAATCAAATCTGAAACCGCTGCCGCTCCGACTCATACAACGGCTTCACCAACGCAAACTCCCGATCAATCTGATCCACCAACTCCCCCAGATCCCCAACCACAGGCCCAACGGACTCAACCTCCAACCGCTGACACAACTGCGCCAACCTCACCGCCCCAAGGTTCCCACTGCTGCCCTTGAAGCTATGCGCAATCCGCCCCAACGCCTTCGCATCATCCCTGGCCTTGCGCAGCGCTTCGACGCGCTTCTGGGAATCATCGAGAAAGGTATCAAGCAACTTGGGATACTCGCCTTCCATGACTTCCTGCAAACCCGACAGCACCTCCGGGTCCAGATGTAGATCAACCACTTGCTCGCTCCTTGATCAAGAATCGGCGGATTATGCCAGAGCCTCCCAGGAAAACTCCACGCAGACACTGCGCCCGCCATCCGACCAGCGTACATCGCTGCTCAATTGGCGCACCAGGCTCAAGCCCCGGCCGGACAGACGGTCGATATCCAACGGCCGCGCCAGCACCTGTTCCACATCGAAACCGGGGCCGCTGTCCTCGACGCGCAGGGTCATCCTGCCACCCGCCTCCGTCGGTACCACCTGCACATGCACCCGTATATAGCCGCTGTTGAGTTGTGCCAGGCGGTCATTACGCAGACGGTAATACTCGGCAAACCCCTGGGCGTCACGCTTGAGCCGTGAATCCAGGCCCAGCACGCCGTGCTCCAGCGCATTGGAATACAGCTCCGCCATCACGCTGTACAGCGCCCCGCTCTGCTCGCGCAGGCCGTGGATCTCCAGCAGCAGTTGCAACAGGTACGGCAATGGGTTGTAACGCTTCAAGGTCTCTGCACGGAATTCGAAACTCACCGACCAATCCAGCGGACAAGACTGCCCACTGTCGGCATACAACGGCCCGCTCGCACGCAGTTGCTGGTCGACTTGCAGGGTGATCTCCACCATGCTCACGTCATCCCGCGCTTTGCCTCGGAAGGCCGCCAGCGCCTGTTCGATATCTTCAAACAGCCGATCAGGCTCGCGGTTGGCGGCGAACACCTGCTGCAAACGTTCAGCGCCGAACAGCTGCTCATTGGCGTCAGCGGTATCCAGCACGCCATCGGACAACAGGAACACCCGGTCACCCAGGGCCATGGGCCAGACCTCGGTGCGATCATCAAAGGCTTGCGCCGACAGCACACCCAACGGCAAATGCCGCGATTCCAGTGGCGTGCGTTTACCCGTGGCGATTTCATGCACATAGCCTTCGGGCATGCCGCCGTTCCACACCTCCACCACCCGCCGCTGCGTGCTCAGGCACAACAGGGTGGCGCAGCAGAACATGTCCACCGGCAGGATGCGCTTGAGCTTGGCGTTCATCTCGCGCAGGGTCTGTGCCAGGCCGTAGCCCTTGGCGGTCATGCCGTAGAACACTTCTGCCAGGGGCATGGCCCCCACCGCCGCCGGCAGGCCATGCCCGGTGAAGTCACCGAGCAGCACGTGCATGTCGCCGGACGGGGTGTAGGCAGCCAACAGCAAATCACCGTTGAACAACGCGTAGGGCGATTGCAGGTAGCGAATATTCGGCGCGGCGTTGATACAACCGGAATGGGCAACCTTGTCGAACACCGCCTTGGCCACCCGCTGCTCATGCAGGAGGTAATCATGGTGTTTGGCGATCAGGTCGCGTTGCTGCAAGACCGTGGCCTGCAACCGACGCAGGCGGTCCATGGCATTGATCTTCGCCGCGAGAATCAGCTGGTTGTAGGGCTTGGGCAGGAAGTCATCACCGCCGGCATCCAGGCACTGGGCCAGCGCTTCGCTCTCGCGCAGGGAGGTGAGGAAAATCAGCGGCACCAGCTCTTCACCCGCCAATTGCTTGATCCGCCGCGCCGCCTCAAAACCGTCCATCACCGGCATCAGCGCATCCATCAACACCAACTGCGGTCTCTCACGGGTAAACACCGCGACCGCTTCAGCACCGTTGGTGGCCGTGAGCACCTGGTGGCCCTGGCGTCGGATGATGGTCGACAGCAACAGCAGGTCGGCGGCGCTGTCTTCGGCGATCAGGATCGTCAGCGATTCAAGGACCGGGGCCAGGACGCTCAACTGATGTCGAACAGTTTGTCGAAGTTGGAGATACCGAGGATCTTGCGCACATCCGAATTGCTGTTGATCACCCGGATATCGGCGTCATCCCCGGCATGATCGCGCAGCAGCAACAGCATGCCGAGGGCGGAGCTGTCGAGGTAGGTCGTCTCTTTCAAGTCCACGACGTAGGTAGTGGGCACCTTGTAGAAACGCTCGTAGGCGTCACGAAACGCTTGATGGCTGCCGAAATCAAACCGGCCCTTGACCGCGATCGTCAACTTATTCCCATCCAGGGATACTTCTGACTCGACTGACATGTGACTGCTTCCTTGTCATTGGCAATGACACAAGGTTTAGCAGGTGCAGGGGATGTGGGCAACCTTCAATAGACGTCTTTGCGCGGCAAGCGCTGGGACAGCTCGTCGAGCAGCTTCTGCTCGCGCTTATCTTCAAGCGCCCGCGCTTCGTCGATATAGCGCTGCACCAGCTTGCGCAGACCTTCGACCCGGGCAAACGCGGCCTGCCAGCTCTCACGCGCCTTGTCGAGGTTGTTCTGGTGCCAGGCCAGGCTTTGGCGCTGCTGGCCGACGGCGGTTTCCAACTGGTTGAGAAAGCCCTGGTAACCCATCAGCCATTGGCCAGACACGCCCTTGCTGCCGCGCTCGATCCATTGCTGCTGGTACTCGCCGCGAAAACGCTCCAGGTCGCCCAGCTTGCTTTCCGCCAGGCGGACTTGCCCCTGGAAGTAACCCAGGCGCTGCACGGCGGTTTTCTCGGCCTTTTCGGCCATGTCCACCACCGGAGCCAGGCGCGCGGCGCGGCTGTTGGCCATGGCTTAGCCGCCCGGCGCCGGGGCGAAGATCGACTGCAGGTGCGCTTCGCTTTCGCCCATGCTGATCTTGTCGTTGAGGCCCTGGCGCAGGTACGTCACCAACTGCGGTTGCAGGGCGATGGCCAGGTCGGTGTCGCGATCACCGCCCGCCACGTAGGCGCCGACGCTGATCAAGTCGCGGCTCTGCTGGTAGCGCGACCACAGCTGCTTGAACTGTTGCGCCCGGGCCATGTGTTCCGGCGTAACCACCGCTGGCATCACCCGGCTGATGGACGCTTCGATGTCGATGGCCGGGTAGTGCCCTTCTTCCGCCAGGCGCCGTGACAGCACAATGTGGCCGTCGAGCACGCCCCGCGCCGAGTCGGCAATCGGGTCCTGCTGGTCATCGCCTTCGGACAATACGGTGTAGAACGCGGTGATCGAGCCACCACCGGCCTCGGCGTTACCGGCGCGCTCCACCAGCTTGGGCAGTTTGGCGAACACCGACGGCGGGTAACCCTTGGTCGCCGGCGGTTCGCCGATGGCCAGGGCGATTTCCCGCTGGGCCTGGGCGAAACGCGTGAGCGAATCCATCAGCAACAGGACGTTCTTGCCCTTGTCGCGGAAATATTCGGCGATGCGCGTGCAGTACATGGCGGCGCGCAACCGCATCAGCGGCGCATCGTCCGCTGGGGATGCAACCACCACCGAGCGCTTGAGGCCTTCTTCGCCGAGACTGTGCTCGATGAATTCCTTCACCTCGCGGCCCCGTTCGCCGATCAGCCCGACCACGATGATGTCGGCCTCGGTAAAGCGCGTCATCATGCCCAGCAACACCGATTTACCCACGCCGGTACCGGCGAACAGGCCCAGACGCTGGCCACGGCCGACCGTCAATAATCCGTTGATGCTGCGAATGCCAACGTCCAGCGGCACACTGATGGGGTTGCGGTTGAGCGGGTTGATGGTGGGACCGTCCATCGGCACCCAGTCTTCGGCCTTCATGCCGCCCTTGCCGTCCAGCGCACGACCGGCGCCGTCGAGTACGCGACCGAGCATGCTCATGCCCATCGGCAGGCGGCCGGTGTCGGCCAACGGCACCACACGGGCACCTGGGGCAATGCCCGCCAGGCTGCCCACGGGCATCAGGAAAATCTTGCTGCCGGAAAAGCCCATCACTTCGGCTTCGACCTGCACCGGGTGGTAGCTGTCGTCGTTGATCACCATGCAGCGGCTGCCCATGGCGGCGCGCAGGCCTTCGGCCTCAAGGGTCAGGCCGACCATGCGCAGCAGGCGTCCTTCGAGGATCGGCTGGCCGGGCAACTCCGTGGCCTCGGCGTAACCGCCCAGGCGCTTGGCGAAGCTGGTGCGGTCAAGGCGCATCGACGGCGTCCAGGTCCACGCTCAGATCAGGCTCGGCCGGGTGCAGGGCCTGTTCGTGGAGCTGATCAAACAGCTTGGCCATGATCTGGCTGATGCGGGTCTCCACCGTGGCATCGATGCGACTGTGTTCGGTTTCGACGCGGCAACCACCGGGCTGCAACGACGCGTCCTCGACGATGCGCCAGGTTTCTTCATGACGCTCGCGCAGGGCCTTGACCTGTTCGAAATCCTGCGGGTTGATGTACAGCCGCACGTTGCCGACGCCCAGGGGCAGCAGCTTGAGGGCTTCGCGCATCACGCTTTCGATATGACTGGAATCCAGCGCCAATTCGCGCTGGATCACCTGGCGGGCGATGTGCTGCACCAGGTCGACCATGGCCTTTTCGATCTGCGAATCCTGCTCGGCGATGGGGTCGAACAGCGTGCCCATCAAGCGTTCCAGGCTGGCCAGCTTGACGCTCAGGGCTTCCTCGGCCTCCTGGCGCACCTTGAGGGTGGTGCTGCGAAAACCGTCTTTTTCACCCGCCGCGAAGCCTTCGTTGTAGGCCTCCTGGCGGATGGCTTCCAATTCTTCCAGGGTCAGTGGCTGGACTTCATCCAGCGGCACTTCTTCCATTTCCACCGGAGGTTCTTCCACCGGTTCCGGCTCGGGTTCGGGCACATGCGGGTCGAAGCTGGGCAACGACCAGATGTCGAACCCACCGACGTCCCGTGCGCGAATCAGATCGCTGGGCGCCTCATCTTTGTTCGACATGGGAAGCGCCTTAGATCATTTCTTCGCCGCCCTTCCCGCCGAGAACGATTTCTCCGGCTTCGGCCATACGGCGGGCAATGGTGAGGATTTCTTTCTGCGCGGTTTCCACGTCGCTGACGCGTACCGGGCCCTTGGCTTCCAGGTCGTCGCGCAACAGTTCCGAGGCACGCTTGGACATGTTCTTGAAGATCTTCTCTTTGACGTTCTCGTCCGAACCCTTGAGGGCCAGCACCAGCACGTCCGAGGACACTTCGCGCAGCAACGCCTGGATGCCGCGGTCGTCGACATCGGAGAGGTTGTTGAACACGAACATGAGGTCTTCGATCTGACCGGACAGGGTGTCGTCGATCTCGCGGATCGAGTCCATCAACTGGCCTTCGACCGAGCTGTCGAGGAAGTTCATGATGTCTGCCGCACGCTTGATACCACCCAGGGTGGTGCGCGAGGCGTTCGAGTTGCCGGAGAACTGCTTCTCCAGAATCGTGTTGAGTTCTTTCAGCGCCGCCGGCTGCACGGTGTTCAGCGACGACACGCGCAGGATGATGTCCAGGCGCACTTTATGGTCGAAGTGGCCGAGCACTTCACCGGCCTGGTCGGGGTCGAGATACGCCACCACGATCGCCTGGATCTGCGGGTGTTCGTAGCGGATCACGTCGGCGACGGCACGCGGCTCCATCCATTTCAGGCTGTCGAGGCCGCTGGTGTTGCCACCGAGCAGGATGCGGTCGATCAGGCCGTTGGCCTTGTCTTCGCCCAGGGCCGAGGTGAGCATCTTGCGGATGTAGCTGTCGGAGCCGACGCCCAGGCTGGTCTGGTCGCCGACGATCTCGACGAACTCGCTCATCACCTGCTCGACCTGCTCGCGGTGCACATTGCGCATCTGCGCCATGGCCACGCCCACCCGTTGAACCTCTTTGGGCCCCATGTGGCGCAGCACTTGGGCGGCGTCGGTTTCACCCAGGGACAGCAGCAGGACTGCGGCTTTGTCGACCTTGGTGAGCTTGGCAACAGCGGCTCGATTATCACTCATCTGCGTTGATCCACTCTTTCACGACCTGGGCCACACGGCCCGGGTCTTCTGCCACCAGACTCTTGATTGCGTTCAGCTGAGCGTCGTAACCCTCGCTCGGGCTTGGCAACAGGATGCTTTGCGGGCCGCCGAGGCTGACGCGGTCGTTGGCCAGTTCGCCGTCCAGGCCGCCCATGCCACCCAACTCGACGTCGCTGCCACCATAGGCCGCCAGTTGTTTCTTGCCGTTGCCGGTGATGTTGTTGAGCACCGGGCGCAGCACGCCGAACACCAGCACCAGGATGAACAACACACCCAGCACCTGCTTGACGATGTCCCAGAACCACGGCTGCGAGTAGAACGCCGGCTCGGCGATCACTTCGCCACGCTCGGCAGAGAACGGCATGTTGATCACGCTGACGCTGTCACCCCGGCTGGCGTCAAAACCGACGGCGTCCTGCACCAGGCGCGTGAAGCGCGCCAATTCGTCGGCGCTCCATGGGGCACGGGTAACGGCGCCATCGGCGGCATTGACCTTGACCTGGTCATCCACCACCACCGATACCGACAGGCGATTGACGCGGCCTTGTTGCTGCTTGGTATGGCTGATGGAACGGTCGAGTTCGAAGTTCTTGGTCGACTGGTTACGCTTGTCCGCCGGGTACGGCGCGAGCATCGGCTGCCCAGTGGCCGGGTCCATGATCTGTTGGCCATTGGCGTCCAGCAGCGGCTGGCCTGGCTGGATGGCGCCAGCGCTGGCCGTAGCGCCACCGGTGGTTTGCGGAGCCGAGGCCGGGGCCGGCGGCTGGTTGCTCAGGGCGCCCGGTACGCCTTGTGGCGGGCCGTTGGCAGCGGTGCGTTGTTCGCTGGTGGACTGCTCGCTGCGCAACGCCGGCTGGTCCGGGTTGAACTGCTCGGAGGTCGATTCGACGGCGCTGAAGTCCACATCGGCGGACACTTCCGCCTTGTAGCGGTCGTTGCCCAGCACCGGCTGCAGGATGTTGTGCACACGCTGGGTGAGCATGCTTTCCACACGACGGCTGTAGTCGAACTGCTTGCCGGCCTGGGTCAGCGCGGAGTTTTCCGCCTGGTCGGACAGCAGGTTGCCCTTCTGGTCGACCACGGTGATTTGCGACTTGCTCAGCTCAGGCACGCTGGTGGCGACCAGGTTGACGATCGCCAGCACCTGGCCTGGCTCCAGGGAGCGGCCGGCAAACAGTTCCACCAATACCGAGGCACTGGGCTTGCGCTCATCGCGCACAAACACCGAGCTTTTCGGAATGGCCAGGTGCACGCGGGCACCCTTGACGTTGTTCAGGCTGGAGATGGTGCGCGCCAGTTCACCTTCCAGGCCACGACGGTAGCGGGTGGCTTCCATGAACTGGCTGGTGCCCAGGCCCTGGTCCTTGTCGAGGATTTCGAAACCGATATTGGCGTCGGACGGGGTGACGCCGGCCGCCGCGAGTTTCATGCGTGCACGGGCCACATCGTCGGCCTTGACCAGCAGCGCCCCGGAGTTGGGCTCCACGGTGTAGGCGATGTCGGCGGCGGCCAGGGTTTCCATGATCTGCTTGGAATCCATGCCCGCCAGGCTGCCGTACAGCGGCCGGTAATCCGGTTGCTGCGACCACAGCACCACGGCAAAACCAATCGCCACGCTCGCTGCCAGGCCGACCATCAGGCCCACCTGACGCAACATGGTCATTTCGGAGAGGTTTTCCAGGAACGACAGGCCAAACAGCGGCGGCTTGCCGTCTGCCTTGGCGGGTGCGTTGTCCACGACTGCTTCTGCCATGACTTAAATCTCGTCCTTAAACCGGCATCTGCATGATGTCTTGGTAAGCCTGAACCAGCTTGTTACGCACCTGGGTCAACGCCTGGAACGACACGCTGGCCTTCTGCGAGGCGACCATCACATCGGTGAGGTCCACGCCGCTTTTGCCGATCTCGAACGCGTTGGCCAATTGGCTGGAGGCTTGCTGGGTATCACTGACTTTGTTGATGGCCTGGCCGAGCATGTCGGCGAAGCTGCTTTGGCCCAATTCCGGCGCAGGCGCGACGGATTTCGGTTGAGCCATGGCATCCATTTGCATGGAGCGCATATCCAACATCAACCGATTGAACTCAATACCCTGGCTCATGAACTTCTCTCTCCGACAACCCGCATGTTTTTTGACGCTACGCCGCAATTACTAGGTGAAGTAGCAACAAGGGTGCCAGCTCTGGTTCAACTCGTAAGAAAAGGCGACAAACCTTGTCCGCCTTGTTACCGATTATGTGGCGAACAGATATGCCTCGACGTCCATGCCGGCGTCACGCATCTGCGCCAGCTTGTAGCGCAAGGTCCGCGGGCTGATCCCCAGGCGCTCGGCGGCCTCTTTGCGGCGGCCGCGCTCGGCGCGCAGGGTGTCGATGATCATCTGGAATTCGCGGCGACGCAGGTCGTCGCCCAACGCACCGGCGGTTTCGGTTTCGACCACCACGGGCGCAGGCGCCAGGGTCGGCAGCGGCGCAACCCCGCTGCCCATGGCCAGGCAGAAATCCTGGGGCTGGATCAGGCCGCCCTGCTGCAGGATCAACGCACGCTGGATGGCGTTGTCCAGTTCCCGGACGTTTCCCGGCCACGGATAGGCGACCAGGCAAGCCTGGGCCTCGGCCGACAGGCGTGCCTGGGCATGCTTCATTTTTTTGACGTGGTTGCCCAGCAGGCGCTCGGCCAGTGGAATGATGTCCGCCGGGCGCTCGCGCAACGGGCGCCAGGCCAGGGGAAAGACCGAGAGACGGTAGAACAAGTCTTCACGGAAGCGCCCCGCCGCCACTTCGCCCGCCAGGTCACGGTTGGTGGTGGCGACCACGCGGATATCCAGCTGGATCGGCTTGCGTGCGCCAACGCGCTCTACTTCACGCTCTTGCAGCACCCGCAGCAACTTGGCTTGCAGGCCCAGGGGCATTTCCGAAATTTCATCGAGCAAAATCGTGCCGCCATCCGCCTGCTCGAACTTGCCCGCCTGAGCCGCAATAGCGCCGGTGAACGAGCCTTTTTCGTGGCCGAACAGCGTGGCTTCGAGCATGTTGTCGGGGATCGCCGCGCAGTTGATTGCGATAAACGGCTGCTTGGCGCGGGTCGATTGCTGGTGGATGTAGCGGGCCAGCACCTCCTTGCCGGTGCCGGACTCGCCGGAAATCAGCACGGTGGAATCACTGCGCGCCACGCGGGCAGCCAGCTCCAGCAATTGTGCGCTGGCCGGTTCGAAGGCAATCGGACCTTCGCCGTCGCTGGCCGGGATCACGCCCAGGGCATGCCGTGCGACCAGTTCGATCAAGGCTTTGGGTTCGAACGGTTTGACCAGGTAATCCGCCGCACCCTGGCGCATCGCGTCGACTGCACGTTCCACAGCGCCGTGGGCGGTCATCAGCAACACCGGCAACTGTGGCTGACGCGCGCGCAGCACACCGAGCAACTGGTGGCCGTCCATGCCCGGCATGTTCACGTCGCTCACCACCAGGCTGAAGGACTCTTGCTCCACTGCCTCCAAGGCGTCCTCGGCAGAACCGACCGCCCGGTAGTCATGGCCCGCCAACAGCAGCGTGTCGGCCAATGCTTCACGCAGCGCGCGATCGTCTTCCACCAACAGAACCTTGATAGCCATAACCGTTTACTCCGTGCTTGCCGCGCATGAAAACAGCGGCAAGGTCATCAATGCACAGGTGCCACGCCCGACACGGGAATGCAGCTGCAATTCTCCCTGATGGGCACGCGCCACTGCCTTGACCACGGTCAGGCCCAGGCCCGTACCGTTGGTCTTGGTGGTGAAAAAAGGTTCGCCCAGGCGCTGCAATACGGCAGGCTCAATACCGCTGCCGCTGTCGCTGATGCACAGGCGCAGGGTTTGTTCGCGGCTGTACAGGTGCACCTTGAGCCGCGCACCAGGGCCGCTGGCCTGGGTAGCGTTTTCGATCAGGTTGAGCAGCGAACCGACAAGGGTGTCGCGGTTGCACAGCAGCTCGCCGAGATGGCTGTCGCACTGCCAACGCACTTGCACGTCTTGAATGTGGGTGGCGGCCGCCGCTTGCAGCGCCTGCATCAACTCGGTAGGTGTGATGCGGTCGGTCAGCGGCAATTCACCACGGGCAAACACCAGCATGTCGCGCACCTGGTGCTCCAACTCATGCAGGCGCTCCTTGAGGCGCCCGGCAAAACGCTGATGGGTGGCCGCAGGCAGTTGTTCATCAGTCAAATGACTGGCGTAGATCAACGCCGCCGACAACGGCGTGCGGATCTGATGTGCCAGAGAAGCGACCATGCGCCCCAGCGAGGACAAACGTTCGTGGCGCGCCAATTGATCTTGCAGGTGACGGGTTTCAGTCAGGTCGTTGAGCAGCACCAACTGGCCCGGCTCCGCGTCCAGGGCGCGCGTGGCGATGGACAAGCGGCGACCGTCCTTGAGCGAAATTTCATGGCCATCGTCTTCACGCGGCGCAAAGCAGCGGGTGATTACGTGACGCCACAGCTCGCCTTCCAGAGGCAGGCCAAGCATGTCACAGGCCGCCGGGTTGGCTTCACGCACGCGACCTTCTTCGTCGATGACGATCACGCCACCGGGCAACAGCGACAGCAGGTTTTGCAGGCGGTTGGCCAGGCGCTCCTTCTCGGCCAACTCTTCCATGCGCTGGGCACTGACCACCGCCAACTCGCCCTTGAGCTCCGAAACACGGGCTTCGAGCAGACTGTAGGAATCGGTCAATTGGCTGGACATCTGGTTGAACAGCGAAAACGCCTGCTCCAGGCCCTGGCGGCTTTGCTGTTCTACAGAGGGAACCAGGCCTGCAAGGGCAGGACTGGAAGAATGTTGGGCGGCGTGGGGCATCATGCTCTCTCGCTTGGCTGACCGTCAGTTAAACGGAACGTTGCGAGGGCTGTAGCAATACCCGTGCCGAAAAAAAACCACTGAAGTTTCAGTGATTTAAAAAACAGGCGTCAATCATCCGCCTGTTCGTCACCTTCTTTGCGGCTCATGCCGTACTTGCGCATCTTCTCCACCAGGGTGGTTCGACGAATGCGCAGGCGCTCGGCGGCACGGGCGACGATGCCGTTGGCGTCGTCCAGAGCCTGCTGGATCAGGCCTTGCTCCAGGTTGCCGAGGTAGTCCTTCAAGTCCAGGCCTTCGGGCGGCAGCATGGCGGTAGAGCCGAAGTCCGGGGCATGACCGTTGATGGCCACCCGCTCCTCCAGGTCGCTGCGCAGGCTGTCGACCAGTTGCTCGTCTTCGTCGTCGACGTAGCGGAATTTCTTCGGCAGCTCGACCACGCCGATCACACCGTAGGGGTGCATGATCGCCATGCGCTCCACCAGGTTGGCCAGCTCGCGCACGTTGCCCGGCCAGCCGTGGCGGCACAGGGACATGATTGCGGCGGAATTGAAACGGATCGAACCGCGCTTTTCGTGCTCCATGCGCGAGATCAGTTCGTTCATCAGCAACGGGATGTCCTCCACGCGCTCGCGCAGCGGGGCCATCTCGATCGGGAATACGTTGAGGCGGTAGTACAGGTCTTCGCGGAAGCTGCCGACCTCGATCATGCTTTCGAGGTTCTTGTGGGTGGCCGCGATGATGCGCACGTCAACGCTCTGGGTCTTGTTGCTGCCCACGCGCTCGAAGGTACGCTCCTGCAACACGCGCAGCAGCTTGACCTGCATCGGCAGCGGCATGTCGCCGATCTCGTCGAGGAACAGGGTGCCGCCGTTGGCCAGCTCGAAACGCCCGGCACGGCTGGTGATCGCCCCGGTAAAGGCGCCCTTCTCGTGGCCGAACAATTCGCTTTCAAGCAGCTCTGCCGGAATCGCCCCGCAGTTGACCGGCACAAAGGGCCCGTCGCGGCGCTTGGAGTGATAGTGCAGGTTGCGCGCAACCACTTCCTTGCCGGTGCCCGACTCGCCGAGGATCAACACGCTGGCGTCGGTATCGGCCACTTGCTGCATCATCTGGCGCACGTGCTGGATGGCGCGGCTGGTGCCGACCAGGCTGCGGAACAGGTTGGGTTCGCGATGGCGACCGCGCTCGCGGGCCTGGTCGTACATCTCGCGATAGACCTGGGCACGGTGCAGGGAGTCGAGCAATTTGCTGTAGCTGGGCGGCATTTCAAGGGTGGAAAGCACCCGGCGGCGCTGGTCTTCTGGCAGTTCGACAGAAGAAATATCGCCCATCAGCAACACGGGAAGGAACTCATCCCAGGTTGACAGTGTCTTTAACAAGCCCAAAACAGCGCCAGGAGCATTTACCGTCCCGATCAGCACACAAATGACTTCACGGCTCGATGACAATGAGCTGACCGCCTGCTGCCAGTCATGGCTGCCGCAGGGCAAATTTTCTTCGCCAAGAAAATTCAAAATCACCGCTAAATCGCGGCGGCGGACGCTATCGTCATCAATCAGCAGAATTTTGGTTTCACGCCACATGCAATAGCAACTTCCCTAGTAAAACTTCCTGCCCCGAAGTGAGGGCAATCGAGACGCCTGTAAGACTTTGTACCTTACTAGACGTCTGAAATCTGAAAACAGCACTAGTTAAGTCAAAAATGCTGGCACAGTCAAATATATGACGCGCCCATCGGACCAACTGCGGCTCTTCAGCCGAACAGATGGTAAACCTTTGACGCATTTTTCGCTTGGTTGATCTGCGACATCTCCTCGAAAATCGCCTGCCGCTCGCCCGTCGTCACCTCGAGCAATTGCTGGTAAACCGCCAGCAGCCCCTCAAGCTTTTCGCGCAACGCATCCTCGTCTACCGGCGCTTCGCTGAGCACCTCGTCGATGACATGACGACAGCCCAGGTCCAGCTCGCCGATGGCGTCCCAGTTGCGGTCCGCCAGCGCGCCCATCAGCGCCTCACGGGTTTCATCAATGCGTTGCAATGCTTGGCTCATGACGTGTTCCTCAAGGCCGCTTGGCCTTATTGTGCAGCGCCTTGTGGCGCGCCGATGGCATCCCAGCCTTCTTTCACGGTAATCAGCAAACGGGCGACTTCGTCAATCATGTCGGCGTCGTTGTGCAGATTGGCCTCCATCAAACGGTTGGTCATGTACACGTACAGACCTTCCAGTTGCTGAACGTATTCCTTGTTGTCGCTTTTTTCCGCGCTCAGGCCATCACGAAGCCCGATGAGGATGTCGGCGGCCTTGCCCAGCATCAGGCCCTTCGCGGCGATATCACCACGTGCCAACGCACCTTTGGCCTGCGCCATACGGTCGAGCCCACCCTCCATCAGCATTTGCACCAGGCGGTGCGGGCTGGCTTCGGAGATCTGGGCATGGGAATTGACCTTCTGGTATTGGCGAAGGGCTCTCATGGGATTCATTTTTCTACCTCGTGACAGGCAACAGCGAGATGGGTTGCAGTAACCATTATGTCGACTGGATCGCAAAAAACTTTAACCCGTCGGCCTTATGAAGAACAAAGCCCAGGTCAATGGACCCGGGCTTTTTCAATCCGCATTCAATCAGCTATCACTGCTTTGTGATTTGCTGATGGCATTTAGCGTACCGAGGATACTGTTGCTCTGCTGGCGCAGTTGCGCCACCAGCGTATCCATGGCGGTGTACTTGCGGGTCAAGGAGTCTTGCATGGTGGTGAGGCGTTCATCCAACGCAACTTGCTGCTTGTTGAGGTCTTTAAGGCTGTCGGACAACGACGTTGAACGCGTGGCCAGGATCCCGGTGGTGGCCTTGGCATAGCCATCGGTCGCCGCCGTCAGGCGCGCGAGCAGGCCGGTCTTGCCGCTGAAGATACTGTTGATGTCGGCGGCGTTTGTCAGTACGGCTTTGTCCCACTGTTTGGCATCAATGCTCAGCGCGCCGGTGTCCTGGTCGGTGGTAACACCGAACTGGGCCAGGGATTTCAAGGTGCCGTTGCCGGACAATGCGTTGAACTCGTTGCGGATCGCCGCCTGCAAGGTGCGCATGGTCGAGTCACCGGTCAAAGTGGCGGCGACGGAGTTACCGGCGGCATCCTTGGTCACCTTGGTCTCGGCGTTCATTGCCTTGAGCAGGGCGTTGTAGGTGTCGACGAAGCCTTTGACCCCGGACTTGAGGGCGGTGGTGCTGGTGCTGACGGAAATGGTCAAAGCATTGCGAGCCGTAGACGCGGTATCCGAAGGCGTGGTCAAGGGCGACACAGAGAGCAACTTGATGCTCACACCACTCACTGCATCCGTGATGCTGTTGGTCTTGGACTCTGCAGCAATACCGTCAATGGTGTACTTGGCGTTCTTCGGCTCGCTGACCACTGTGTAACCGGTATCAATCCCCGAGTTGCCCGACATCGTCAGATCGGAACCAACACCGGAGTTGGTGGAGGTCAGGATAAGACGCGAACCATTGGAGTCGGTGAGGATGTTGGCACTCAGGCCTGCGGTGCCGAACTGCGAGTTGATCGAGTCACGCACCTGTTGCAGGGTCGCGCCGGCCGGCACCTTCAGGTCGAAGTTCTTGCCAGACTGGCTGATCGTCAGCGTCGTTGGGGTGGTGCCACTGTTCACGACCGTCGACTGGCCGCTGGCGAAGCTCTTGGTCGACAGCTTCGACGGCGTCGCCAACTGGTTGACGACCAGCGAGAAGCTACCGCTCGCCGCACCCTGGTTGGCCGTCATGGTGGCGACCTTTTCGTCCGAAGACGTACCGGTCAAGCCACTGAAGCTGTTATCGGTGCCCATGTTGGCCAGCGCACCCCGGAAGGCATCCAGGGCTGCCTGGATCTTGCCGATCGACGACAGCTGGGTGGTTGCCTTTTGCGACTGGATGTTGATCTGAGCCTGCTTAGGCGCTCGCTCGGCATCCACCAGGGATTTCACAATCGCCTGAGTGTCGAAACCCGACCCCACGCCGGTAATCGTTGTACCCGCCATCATCTTTCTCCTGTTCCGGTGGCTGCCGTTATCTTGACGACTAGCGCTTCAAGCGGTGACAGCAACAAGTTTCATGCCAGTTCACGCCTTGTCGTCAAACAACACATGACTGGCGCTGGCCAGACTCTGTGCCAGTTTCAAGGCCGTTTCCGAAGGAATCTGTCGGATCACTTCACCGGTGTCGGTGGCAATGACCTTGACTACGACCCTATGGGTAGAATCGTCAATGGAAAAGTCCAGGTTGCGCTGGGCCGCTTGTACGAATTCTTTAATATCGGTGACCGCTTTTTCCAGGCTGTCCTTTTGGGACTTGCCTGCGGTTGGCGCGGCCGCTTCAACCTTAGTCTTGTCTTTATCCGCAACCACAGGTGCCGGAGTGCCTTGAGGGGCCAGCGGCGGATAAGACAAGTTCAGTTTTACACTCATGTCCATGCCCAATCTCCTCTGATTGGAAAAGACGAAAGGGCACGTAAACGCGCCCTTCCGTCATTCACCACGCGTCGCTATTACTGAAGCAGCTTCAGTACAGCGGATGGCAGTTGGTTAGCCTGCGACAGGATCGCAGTGGAAGCCGACTGCAGGGTTTGCTGCTTGGTCAGTTCAGCGGCTTCGGAAGCGAAGTCGACGTCCTGGATGGTGGAACGAGCAGCGGTGCTGTTTTTCTGGATGTTGGACAGGTTGTCCACAGTGCTGGTCAGACGGTTCTGTACCGCACCCAGGCCCGAACGGGAGCTGGAGATGGTAGCGATAGCCTGGTCGATCACGGACACAGCGTTCTGGGCCTTGGTGGCGTCAGTCACGTCAGTTTGCGATACGGAGGTCTTGGTCGAAGCAGCCGAAGTAGCGGCACCGAAGACACCGGTCACACCAGCGCCTTCCAGGGAGTAACCCTTGGCGGAGTCCAGGTTCACTGCACCGGTAGCGATGATGCCGTCAGCCAGGGCGGTAGCAGTACCGTAAGCGCCCGAACCGTCTTTGGTGGCAACAGTGATGGTGCCGGCAGCGGTCGAAGCGCTGAAGGCCAGGTTTTCACCGGTGTCGGATTTAACCGACAGAGTGCCTTTGGACTCGTCGTAGTTAACGCTGATACCCAGTTTGGCGGAGTTCGACTTCAGTTGGTCAGCCAGGCTGGCAGTGTCTTTTACGCCAACGAACGTGGTGGCTTGGCCGCCAACGGTCATGGTGAACGAAGCTGGAGCGGTAGCAGCACCGGCGCCGACTACGAACTGAGCTTCAGTGCTGGCGGTAGCGCTCAGGCCACCGACGGCGCCGTTCAGCTGGGCAGCGATGGTTTTAGCGGAAGCAGCAGCAGCAACAGTGACGCTGCTAGTCTGGCCGTTACCGGTCACTGCGATTGCGCCGCCAGCTACACCAGCACCTGGAGTGATGCCGATGCTCTTCACCTGCTGCGAACCGATATTGTTGGCAGCAACGTTATCCAGGGACAGGTTGATGGTTTCGTTAGCGTTGGCGCCAACCTGGATCGACTTGGTACCGTACGAACCGTCCAGCAGCTTCTGGCCACCGAAAGTAGTGGTTTGGGCGATACGGGTCAGTTCCGAAGTCAGAGCCTGGTATTCGTCGTTGTTCGACTTACGGTCGTCGGAGCTCAGGGAGCCGGTAGCCGAGGACAGAGCCAGGGTACGCATTTTTTGCAGAATGTCGGTCGAAGCCTGCATTGCGCCTTCAGCGGTCTGCGCGATGGAGATACCATCGTTGGCGTTCTTTACAGCTTGACCCAGGCCGTTGATCTGGCTGGTCATACGGCTGGCGATACCCAGGCCGGCGGCGTCGTCTTTAGCGCTGTTGATACGCAGGCCGGAAGACAGGCGCTGCATGGAAGTGGCCAGGGCGCCGCCAGCTTTGTTCAGGTTGCCCTGAGTAGTGATCGAAGCAATGTTGGTGTTTACTGTTAAAGCCATGACGAAATCCTCGTTGGATGGATACTGCGGCTTCCGGCCCTGGCAACCGCCGGGTGTGGCCTGAGAACCTACGTAATAGTTATCGTCGTGGTAGCCGGTTGCTTGAGGATTTTTTTCGATTTTTTTGCTGGCGTCGTGCCACTCCTTGCAATTCAAGGGCTTACGCAGGCAAAAAAGCCCGATTTCATTGGGTTTTCTGGCGCCAAATAAAAAACGCCGATGCTCTTTCGAGTATCGGCGTTTTTTTTGTGCTACCGGTTCAAGGTGTCACGGGCGATAGAGAATCGCCGAGCCCCACGACAGGCCCACACCAAAACCGCTGATGGCCACGCGCTTCCAGGTGGCGTCCATCACATGCTTTTCCAGCAGCAGCGGAATGCTCGACGACACCGTGTTGCCGGTCTCGACCATGTCCTTGATGAACTTGTCCACCGGCGCATCTTCAAAACGACGCGCCACGGCGTCGACAATCGCCGCACTGCCCTGGTGAATGCAGAACGCATCGATGTCGTCGGCCTTGAGGTCCGACTCATCGAGCAGCTCATGCAAATGCGCCGGTACCTTGAGCAAGGCGAAGTTGAACACTTGGCGGCCGTTCATGAAGAACACGCCATCGCTGACCTTCAGGTGCGGGGCGCCGGAACCGTCGGTGCCGAACTTGGACTTGCCGAGCAACCACGGCGCGTCTTCGCCCATCCAGGTAGCCGTAGCGGCATCGCCGAACAGCATGGTGGTGTTGCGGTCTTCCGGGTCGACGATCTTGGAATACGGGTCAGCGGTGACCAGCAGGCCGTTTTTCAAGCCGGCGGCTTCCATGAAGCCCTTCATCGCATAGATGCCGTAGACGTAACCGGAACAACCCAGGGAGATATCAAAGGCCGCGACGTGGGTCGGCAGGCCGAGCTTGTCCTGGACGATGGCCGCCGTGTGGGGCAAGCCCTCTTCATCACCGTTCTGGGTGACGACGATCAGCGCGTCGATCGACTCGCGCTTCAAATCCGGGTTGTTGGCAAACAAAGCGTTGACCGCCTCGACACACAGATCGGAAGTTTCCTGCGCGGCTTCCTTGCGCGGCAGGAACGCCGACCCGATCTTGCCAATGATGAATTCTTCATCCTTGGCGAATTTGGCACCCTGGGCGTAGTTATCGATCCCGTCTGCCGGCACGTAACTGGCGATGCTTTTTATGCCAATCATTGTGGCTTCCCAATACTAAATAGCTGGAGAACACCCCTGGGACTACGCCCGGAGTGCTGACAATAAAGGGGATAACCCCATAAAAATCTCGCTGAAAGCCGCCACGTAAGGACCCTGTGACGACTTATCCTTTTCACACGATACAGTGAAGATGCGCTTTATGACTCACAGGTCACTCAATTGTGTGTGCTTTATGCAAAACCTTCAAACAATTAAACCCCAGAAACGACAACGGCCCGCCGTGTTTCCAGGGCGGGCCGCTTGACGTGAAGCCACTTACATCTTGTTGAACAGGCTCAACTGCGAGATTTTCACGAAGGCCAGCTGGGAGGCTTGCAGCATGGTTTGCTGCAGCGCCAGGTTGATGGCCGCTTCACCCATGTCGATGTTGGCCAGATCACTCATCGTGCTGGTCGTGGCAATGCTGATGCTTGAGTTCTCACTGGCCTGGATCTCCAAGGCATTCTGCCGCGCCCCGACGGAACCCCGCACATTGACGATCTGGGACATCGAATTGGCCAGGTTGGCGATGGCCGAGTTCATGGCATCCTTGAGCTTGACCGTCGCTGCCGGGTTGCCGTCGGCCGGCGCCTCCAGCGCCTTGCGCAACTGGCCCAGGGTATCCAGCGCATTCTGGGTCTTCTGGGTATTGGCACCCACAGAGAACTGATCGCCTGGCTGTGGCGGGCCGCTGCTCACGTCAAACGTCACGCCGGCCGCCGTCACCGTGGTACCGCCGCCGGTATCGCCGGTGGCGATCGCCTTGCTGGCGCTCGAATAGGGCTGGGCATACACCTCATAGGCCGTCGCGCTGGTGAACTTGATGATCGCCCCGCTGTTGGACGGGAACGTGCTGGCATAGTCCGCCTGATTGGTAACCTGGGCGCCGGTCAGCTGTGCGCTCGATAGATTGCTCGGCGTACGCGAGACGCTGAACGTGTCCGGCTTGGCCTCCAGGCTGAAGGTACGGTCCTTGACCAACGCATCGGAGTTGGCGCCCGGCGCCACGTCCCCGAGGTTCATGGTGATATCGAACTTCACCCCCCGCAGTGCAACGCTGGTGCTGCCTTCCTTGGTGGCGTCGAACGTACCATTGCCCGGTATCTCGGAAGTCACGTCATTGCCGTTCTTGTCAGACACCTTGTATTGCGTGCTGCTGGTAAAGGTCAGCTTGTAAGGCTGGCCGTCGGCGAATTTGTTGGCGTAGTCGCCGCTCGATGTCACCAGCCCGGCCGAAAGCGCCACCTTGTGGTCATTGACCGTAGGCGGCACGGTCTGCGGGTTCGGCGCAACCCAGGGGGCCTGGGTGCGACCGGCGTTGGCCGCGCCTTCAAGGATGGTCTTGCCGGTATCACCCGCGCTGACATTCAGCGTATTGGAAATCTGCAGGCTCAGCGGGGTTTCATCCCCCTGGTAGCTGTAGGTGCCATCGTTGTTGCGCGCATACGGCGGCGTCTGGGTCTTGGAGCCGGAAAACAAGTAGTTGCCGGCCGAGTCCTTGCTGTTGAGCAGGCCCAGGACCTGATCTTCAATCGCACCGACCTCACTGGCAATCGAGCGACGATCGGCATCACTGCCGACACCACCGGCCTTGAGTGCCAGCTCCGTGGCCCGCTGCATGGCTTCACTGATCGCACCTAAAACACTCTCTTCGTTAGTCAGCGAGTTTTTCAAGCTGGTGATGTTGCCAGTGGACTGGGCCACCATGTCTTTCTGCTGCTGCAGCATCAACAACCGCGCCGCCGCCACAGGATCATCCGCGGCGGTCTGTACACGCACGCCGGAGCTGGCCTGGTCCTGGGCCTTCACCACACCCGAATAGTTATCCGAATACTTGGCGGAACTGGTCTCGAAATACTGCTGTGTAGAAATACGCATCGTCCCAGGCTCCCTTAAAGACTATTGATCAATGTGCTGAAGGTTTCTTGCGCAGCCTTGATGATCTGCGACGATGCCGTGTAGTACTGCTGGAACTTGATCATGTCGCCCGCCTCTTCGTCCAGGTTGACCTGGGACACCGAGTTGCGCGCATTCTTGTTGGCGGTCAGCAATGCGTTCGTCGCCGTGCTGTCCGTACCGGCAGCCGCCGCTTTCGCGCCGACGGTAGATACCAACTTGCTATTGGCCCCTACGAGGCTGGTGCCACCGGTGCCATCGGCGGCCGTGCCGATGGTCGCCTTGGTTTGCAGGCCGAGCAGCTCAAGGGCGTTGCGGTTGTCGGACTTGCCGGAGGCATTGAACGAGAACGTCGTGCTGTCGCCGTTGGCCGGCGAACCGCCCACCGTGGTGTCGAAACTGAAGCTCTTGGCCGGCACCACCAGGGCACCGTTGGCATCGCGCATCGGCACGTTGATCGTGACCTTGTTGCCCTGCCCCGGAACAATGCTGCCGGTGCCGATCGGGTTGCCCTGGGCATCATTGAGTGTATACGGCTGGGTGCCGTCGGCTGCCGGCTTGCCGAATACCATCTTCACCGGCATCGAATGTTCAATCCCCGTGCGCAACTGGGCAGTGGCGGCGCCGCCCTGGATATCCAAAGGCACCGTCAGGGTCGGCGGGGTAAACGTGCCGGTACCTTCGTTGGTCTTACTGGCCTGCCCGGATAGTGGCGCGGCAAAAGCGATCTTGTTCGGATCCGTCATCACGGTGCCAATGTCCTTGGCACCATTGGCGGTCGGGCTGACCTTGAAGCTGTCCCCGGTAGCCATCGGCCCCTTGCCGTCGAGCGCCAACGTGAAACCATCGATCACGGCCGGTGGCGTGGCGGTGACGTCAAAGGTCCCCATGGCCTTGCCATCGGAACGCACCACGGTGACGTTGTTCGGGTTGGCGCTGTCGTTGAAGGTGACCTTGTAATCGAAATTGGTCAGCTTGCTGCTGTCCTTGATCGACACGTTCAGGTTGCCGGAACCCGCGCTGTTGCCACCCGAAGCCTGGCTGCGCTGGGCAATGGCCGCGGCGCTGTTGATGTCCTTGAACAGCGAGCTGCCGAACTGGCCGTTGAGGTCCAGGCCCTGGCCCAACTGGTTGTTGATGGTGTCTGCGGTGGCGATGGCGATGCGCCCCAGGTCATTGATGGCAGGCATCAGGACATCGCTGCGATAACGCAACAGACCGCCGATGCTACCGCCGCTGAGCACGTTGCCCAGATCGAGCGACTCACCGCCGCCCACGTTGAGCTGGATGGTGAACTGGCTGGTGTCGTTCTTGCTCGGTACGGCGGAGATGGTGTTGAACTGGTCACCCAATACCAGCGACTGGCCGGAACCGGTGCTGACGCTGAAGATGCCATTCTTCTCGGTGGCGGTCACGCCGACCAATTCGTTCAGCGAACGCACGGCTTCGGCACGCGCGTCCAACAGGTTGGCCGGGGCCGTGTTCGACGAACCCTGCACCTGGGCGATCTGCTTGTTGAGCGAGGCAATGGACGACGTCAGCTTGTTGACCTGGTCGCTCATCGACGACAGCTGGCTGTTGATGGTTTCTTTCTGCTGGCCCAACTGTGTAGAGATCGAGTTGAAGCGATTGCTCAGCGTCTGCGCCTTGGTGATCAACACCTGGCGGGCCGAGACATCGCTCGGGTTGCCCGAGGCAGTCTGCACGGCCGAGAAGAACTCACTGAGCACAGCCGACATACCGGTGGTCTTGTCCGACAGGGTCTTGTCGACAGCGCTGACCTGGTCGAGGTAAGCCTTGGCATCGCTGTTGAGCGAGGTGCTGTTCTGGTAGGCCGCGTCGAGGAACTCGTTATACACCCGGCGCACATCGGCCAGGGTGGTACCGCTGCCGATGTACACACCACCGTACTGGTTGGCCGCACTGGCGTTCTGGGTGGTCTGCTGACGCGAATAACCCGGAGTATTGGCGTTGGCAATGTTATTACTCAAGACCGACAGCGATCCTTGAGAGGCATTGAGCCCTGACATCCCGATACTGAGCAAACTCATGGTTCAGACCTTATAAATGTGTGGTTGCGCCAGCGGCAGCGTAATTCTGGTAACTGTCCATCGTTTTGGCGATCTGCGAAATCTTGCTGGCATAGGCCGGGTCGGTGGCGTAACCGGCTTTTTGCAACTCGCGGACAAACTGTTCCGGGTTGTCGGCCGATTTGATGACTTCTTTATAGCGATCATTGCTTTGCAGCAAGGTCACCAGGTCGTGGAAGCTGTCCTGGTATGAGGCGTAGGAACGGAACTGCGCCGTTTCCTTGACCATCGCCCCATCCCGGAACTCGCTGGTGATCGCACGTGCCTGGCCGCCCTGCCAACTCTGGCCGGCCTTGATGCCGAACAGGTTGTGGCTGCTGCTACCGTCTTCGGCGCGCATCACCGATTTACCCCAACCGGTTTCCAGGGCAGCCTGGGCCACCAGGTATTTCGGATCGACACCGATGCGCGCCGCGGCGGCCTTGGCCATCGGCAACATGGTGGCGACAAATTCATCCTGCGAACTGAAGGCCTTCTTCGCCGGCGCCAAGGGTGGCTGGGCCACGGCGCGACCGTACACCTGCATGCGCCCGCTCGGCACGGCGAAGGTGCGCGCGCTGCTGTTGATCACGTTGTCGTCGGCCACGCTGTTACGCAGCGGCGCGCTTTTGGCATCGATAGCAACGGGCGCGTTGGGCACGATGCCGGCCAGCAGGCGATCGGTCAGCTTGCTCGGCAAGGCGATGCGACGCTGGTTCATCAGCTCCATGTCATTGCTGTGGGACGCCGCAGCGCCGGCCTGCGGCTCAGCCACGCGGTACGCCCACAACGGACGCTGGCCATTGGAGCGGCCCAGCGGCCCTTCGGCCTGGGTGCCTGCCGCGATTTCCGTCGGCACGTCGACCTTCTTCGCAGGCTCGGCAGCCGCCGGACCTTGCAAGGTGGCGGCCTGGGCCTCCACCGGCTTGTTCTTCTGCATCTGGCGCATCAGCACGTCGGCCAGGCCGATACCACCGCCCTCGCGGGACATCGAGACGGCCAACTGCTGGTCGTACATTTCCTGGTACTGCTTGGCGGCCGGCGTGTTCATCGGGTTGTCTTTACCCAGCGCCTCGGTAGCCGAACGCATGGACTTGAGCATCTCGCTCAAGAACAGCGATTCGAACTCCTGCGCGACCTTGCGCATGTTGCCTTCGCTGTTCTTGTCGGCACCGACCTTGAGCTGGTTAAGCCGGTTCAGGTCGGAGTAAGACCCCGAATCCGCCGTGCTGCTGATCCCGCTCTTGCGCATATCCATGACCATGGCCTCAGATCACGATCAGGTCGGCTTGCAAGGCGCCGGCCTGTTTCAATGCTTCGAGGATCGCCATCAAGTCGCCGGGCGCTGCGCCCACCTGGTTCACCGCGCGGACAATCTCGTCCAGGGTGGTGCCAGGACCGAACTTGAACATCGGCTTGGCTTCTTGCTGGGCATTCACCCGCGAACGCGGCACCACCGCCGTCTGGCCGTTGGACAACGGCCCAGGCTGGCTGACGATCGGGTCTTCGGTGATGGTCACGGTCAGGCTGCCGTGGGTCACGGCCGCAGGCGAGACCTTGACGTTCTGGCCGATCACGATGGTGCCGGTGCGCGAGTTGATGATGACTTTGGCCACGGCCTGGCCAGGGTCGACTTCAAGGTTTTCCAGGATCGACAGGTAGTCGACGCGCTGGCTCGGGTCCAGCGGCGCCGTCACACGGATCGAGCCGCCGTCGATGGCCTGGGCCACGCCCGGGCCGAGCATGTCGTTGATCTTGTCGACCACGCGCTTGGCGGTGGTGAAGTCGGAACGGTTGAGGTTCAGGGTCAGGCTGTTGCCCTGGTTGAAACCACTTGGCACGGTACGTTCAACCGTGGCGCCGCCCGGGATACGCCCGGCCGACGGCACGTTGACGGTGATCTTCGAACCGTCGCGACCTTCGGCGTCAAACCCGCCTACCACCAGGTTGCCCTGGGCGATGGCGTAGACGTTGCCGTCGATACCCTTGAGCGGCGTCATCAGCAAGGTGCCGCCGCGCAGGCTTTTCGAGTTACCAATGGACGACACGGTGATGTCCACCACCTGGCCCGGTTTGGAGAACGCCGGCAGGTCGGCGCTGATCGACACTGCCGCGACGTTTTTCAGCTGCACGTTGCCCGACCCCGCCGGCACCTTGATGCCGAACTGCGAGAGCATGTTGTTGAAGGTCTGCAGGGTGAACGGGGTCTGGGTGGTCTGGTCACCCGTACCGTTGAGCCCCACCACCAGGCCGTAGCCGATCAACTGGTTGGAACGCACGCCGGAGATGCTGGCGATGTCCTTCAGGCGCTCGGCCTGGGCGACAGCGCTCAAGGAAAGCAGGAGTGCGGCCGCCATCAGCTGTTTGAAGTTCAAAGTGGCCACCTAGAAAGGGAACAGCGGGCTAAGGAAGAAACGGTCGAACCAGCCCGGCTGGCTTGCATCAGCAAACGAACCCGTACCCGAGTAGGTAATGCGTGCATCGGCAATCCGTGTGGACGGCACAGTGTTGTCGGTGGAGATGTCATCGGCACGGACCATGCCGGCAATGCGCACCAGCTCGTCACCGGTGTTGAGGGTCATCCACTTTTCACCGCGCACGGCGATGATGCCGTTGGGCAGCACATCGGCCACGGTAACGGTGATCGAACCGGTCAGGCTGTTGCCCTGCCCCGCCGAACTCTTGCCGTTGGTGGCACGATCACCGCTGTAGCCGGCGCTCAGGCTCAGGTCGCCATCGCCCAGCGGGTTGTTGGTGTTCGGCACGGCACCGAACAACGAGGTCAGGCCGATACCGGTCTTGCTGGTCTTGCCCACCTGGGAGTTGGCGTTCTTGCTGGCCTGGGTCTTCTCGTTCAGGGTAATGGTGATGATGTCACCGACCCGGAACGCCTTGCGGTCGCTGTACAGGTTCTGTTCGAAACCGGCCTGGTAGATCGAGCCATTGTTGGCCGCCGCCGGCAACGGTGTGCGTGGCAACACCGGCGCGTAGTACGGGTCATTGGGTTTTGGCGTCGGGGCGACACAGCCCGCGAGCACGGCAATCCCACTCAATGCCAGAACAGAAACATAGCGATTCATGACCCTTACCTCACGGTGTTGCAGGCGCCCTCAAGAGCGCCCCATAGACTTGATTACAGATTCTGCGTTACGAACGAAAGCATCTGGTCGGCGGTGGAGATCACCTTGGAGTTCATCTCGTAGGCGCGTTGGGTGGTGATCATGTTGACCATCTCCTCAACGGTGCTCACGTTGGAGGTTTCCAGGGTGCTTTGCAGCGTGGTGCCGAAACCGTTCAGGCCAGGGGTGCCGATTTGCGGCGCGCCGCTGGAGGCGGTTTCCAGGAACAGGTTGTTGCCCATGGCCTGCAGGCCGGCCGGGTTGATGAAGTCGGCGGTCTGCAGGTTGCCGATCACTTGCGACGCGGGGTTGCCGGCCACGGTGATCGACACGGTACCGTCGTTACCGACGGTGAAGGTCTTGGCGTCGGCTGGAACGATCACGGCCGGCTCCAGGGCGAAACCGTTGGCGGTCACGATCTGGCCGTTGGAGTCCAGGTGGAAAGTACCGTCACGGGTGTAGGAAGTAGTGCCGTCCGGTTGCAGGATCTGGAAGAAACCACGGCCGTTGATGGCCATGTCCAGCGGCTGGCCGGTCTGCTGCAGGTTACCGGCGCTGAAGTTCTTCTGGGTGCCGACGATCTGCACACCGGTACCCAATTGCAGGCCGGACGGCAGTTCGCTGTCCTGGGTCGACTGGGCGCCTGGCTGCTTCTTGATCTGATAGAGCAAGTCCTGGAACTCGGCACGGTCACGTTTGAAACCCGTGGTCGACACGTTGGCCAGGTTGTTGGAAATGGTGGTCAGGTTGGTGTCCTGGGCGGACAGACCTGTTTTGGCAACCCATAGAGCCGGAAGCATGCTGTTCTCCTTCGTGCGCCTGTTTGTTGGCGCTGCGCCGCAAAATTAGTGTGTTGGATCAGCTCATCTGCATGACGCGTGTCATGGCCTGATCGTCTTCTTTAGCGCTGTTCATCATCTTGATGTGCAGCTCGAACTGCTTGGAAAGCGCCAGCACCGCAGTCATCTCTTCCACGGCATTGACGTTGCTCGCCTGCAGGAAGCCCGAGGTCAGCTTGACGTTCGCGTCGGCCTGGGCCGGCTGGCCATCCTTGGTGTGGATGGTGCCGTCGAGGCCTTTATTCATGTTCTTCAGGTCCGGCTGGACCAGCTTGATGCGGTCCACTTCGGCCATCACCCGCGGGCCTTCGCCCATGGCGCGGATGCTGATGGTGCCGTCGGCACCCACTTCGATTTTCTGCTGGGGCGGCACGGCAATCGGGCCACCGTTGCCCATGATCGGCATGCCGTTGCCAGCGCGCAGCACGCCCAACGCATCGACGTTCATGCTGGCGCTGCGCACGTAGGCTTCGCTGCCATCAGGCGTCTGCACGGCCATCCAGCCGTCACCGTTGACGGCCACGTCCAGGTCACGGCCGGTCTCGATCATGGCGCCAGGGGTGAAGTCGGTGGCCGGACGCTCGGTCATGGCAAACGCCCGCGCCGGAAAGCTGTCACCGAACACCGGCATCGAACGCGCCTGCTCCAGGTCACGTTGGAAACCATTGGTGGAAATGTTCGCCAGGTTGTTGGCATGGGCCTTCTGCGCCAGAGCATTCTGGCTGGCGCCGGTCATTGCCACATAAAGGTACTTGTCCACGCTTCTTCCTCTTTCTGACGGACGCTTGCCGCCCACCGCTGTACTGATGAGGCTTAAGCAATTTGCGAACCAACTTTTGAAAATAGCGAGAAGTGCAGGCGGGGCGGGGGTTTGCCGTGAGGTGGGGTGAATTCCGCATTGAGCGCGAGTCGAAAAAACGGCGGACTACTGCCGCCTGCGGCAAGCCCCGTCCTTGAAAAGGACAAAGATCAAATGTGGGAGGGGGCAACTTCCCTCCCACATTGGGTTATTTGTCGGTCTTGAGGATTTCGTAGTCGCGCAGCTTATTGGCGATGGTGGTGTGCGACACCCCCAGGCGCTTGCCCATCTGCCGACTGCTGGGATGCTCGGCGTACAAGGCTTCCAGCACCGCCTTCTCGAACCGCCCGACAATTTCTTCCAGGCCACCCTCCAGCGAAAAATCGCCAAGCGGCTGACGCACGCCATAGTCCGGCAACCGGATGTGCTCGACCTTGACCGTCCCGCCGTCGCACAACGACACCGCCTGGAACAGCACGTTTTCCAACTGCCGCACATTGCCTGGCCAGTGGTAATGACTGAGGCGCTCCATTGCGGCGGGCGCCAACCTGGGCAGCGGGCAACCGATCTGTCGGCTGGCCTGGTCGAGAAAGTGCTCGACCAGCGGCGCCAGGCCGTCCAGGCATTCGCGCAACGGCGGGATATGCAGGGACAGCACATTGAGGCGGTGATAGAGGTCCTGGCGAAATTCGCCACGGGCGCACAGCTCGGACAAATCCACTTGGGTGGCGCAGATCACCCGCACATCGAGGTACACCTCTTCATCGCTGCCGACGCGACGAAAGCAACCGTCCTGCAAAAAGCGCAGCAGTTTCACCTGCAAGCGCGCGCTCATTTCCCCTACACCGTCGAGAAACAACGTACCGCCCGCCGTCAGCTCCAGCAGGCCGAGCTTGCCTTCGGCCCGCGCGCCCTCAAACGCGCCAGGGCCGTAGCCGAACAACTCGGTTTCGGCCATCGACTCAGGCAGGCCGGCGCAGTTGAGCGCCATCAACGGCGATTGCCCACGCGGGCTGGCCAGGTGACAGGCCCGCGCCAGCAGTTCCTTGCCGGTGCCGGTTTCGCCTTCTATTAATAGCGGCGCGTCCAGTGGCGCCATGCGCCGGGCTTCGCGCACCACCGCGGCCATGACTTTGGAACTCTGGAAGATGCTGTCGAAGCCGCGCAGTTCCTGCTTGCGCACGTTGTAGATGCGCTCACCGACGCGGTCGGCGCGGTGCAGGGTCAATACAGCACCGGCCATGGCCTCGCTGTCGTCATGCTCGGAGGATTGCAGCGGCGCGATGTCCGCCAGGAACACGTCGCCCTTGACCTTGACCCGCAGGCCGTTGATCCGCGACTTGCTCGCGCGCACCAGCTCCGGCAAGTCGAAGTCCTCGGCATAGCGCGACAACGGAATGCCCGGCACTTCATCCACCCGTACCCCGAGCAACTGCGCCGCCGCGCGGTTGGCGGCGACGATGGAGCCGCCCATGTCGATGGACAACACCGGAAACTCCAGGGCGCCCAGCAGTGCATTGAGTTCCATATGCCGGCGCTCGCTGGGCATCAGCCCGACTCTTTTGACGCCAAACACCCCGGCAATCGCCTCGAATTGCGGGCACAAGGCCTGAAACTGCATGTTCACCAGGTTCGGGCAGTACAGGTAAATGGCGTTGCCATGTTCCCCACCGACCTCGCCCTTGGCGACGTTGACGCCGTATTCCACCAGCAGGTTGAGGATGTCCCGCAGGATGCCAATGCGGTTCTGGCAGTGCACTTTGATACGCATGAAGAGGCCCGAAAAGTGGGGAAGCGCCGCGTCTTTTTGTCGCTGGGCGCAGATAGTCGTCAAGATTATGTGACAGGCGGAGTGACTTTCCCAGCCCAATGCAACGGCCAGCCCCACAAGCGTAACGAATACTTTACGGAAAATGGTAAGTTTTCCTACGCCAAGGCGTTTTAAACAGATGGAATCCGGCCTCGCCCGGGTTATCAATAGGCTCATCGCAGGACATAACAAGAACGAATGCCTAGCAGGAGAGCCGTATGAAGCAGACGCAGTACGTGGCCCGCGAGCCCGACGCGCAAGGTTTTATCCACTACCCGCCGGAAGAACACGCGGTGTGGAACACCCTGATCACTCGCCAGTTGAAGGTGATCGAGGGTCGCGCCTGCCAGGAATACCTGGACGGCATTGACAAGCTCGGCCTGCCACACGATCGCATCCCGCAACTGGGTGAAATCAACAAGGTGCTGGCCGAGACTACCGGCTGGCAGGTCGCCCGTGTGCCGGCGCTGATACCCTTCCAGACCTTCTTCGAATTGCTCGCCAGCAAACAGTTTCCAGTGGCGACCTTTATTCGTACCCGCGAAGAACTGGACTACCTGCAAGAGCCGGATATTTTCCACGAGATTTTCGGCCACTGCCCGCTGCTGACCAACCCCTGGTTCGCCGAATTCACCCACACCTACGGCAAGCTCGGCCTGGCGGCCACCAAGGAGCAACGGGTGTATCTGGCGCGCCTGTACTGGATGACCATCGAATTCGGCCTGGTGGACACGCCCGCAGGTCGGCGCATCTACGGCGGCGGCATTCTGTCATCGCCCAAGGAGACCGTGTACAGCCTGTCGTCCGAGCCCGAACACCAGGTGTTCGACCCGCTGGAAGCCATGCGCACGCCGTACCGCATCGACATCCTGCAACCGTTGTATTTCGTGTTGCCCAATCTGAAGCGCCTGTTCGAAGTGGCGCAGGAAGACATCATGGGCATGGTCGAACGCGGTATGCAGTTGGGTCTGCACGCGCCGAAGTTTCCACCGAAACCCAAAGCGGCTTGAACCTTACATCTTCAGGCCAGGTGAGTCTGTTCCCTGGCCGCGCGTTGCTTTAGGGTGACGCTACTGATCTTCAAACACTCGAATTCAGGACACCATCATGACCACCTTGAACCAAGCCCATTGCGAAGCCTGCCGCGCCGATGCCCCGCAAGTCAGCGATGAAGAACTGCCGGTACTGCTCAAGCAGATCCCTGACTGGAACATCGAAGTCCGCGACGGCGTGATGCAACTGGAAAAGGTTTTCCTGTTCAAGAACTTCAAGTTCGCCCTGGCGTTCACCAACGCCATGGGTGAAATCTCCGAAGCCGAAGGCCATCACCCTGGCCTGCTCACCGAGTGGGGCAAGGTCACCGTGACCTGGTGGAGCCACTCCATCAAGGGCCTGCACCGCAACGATTTCATCATGGCCGCCCGCACCGACGAAGTGGCCAAGGACGCCGAGGGCCGCAAGTAATGCACTTCGATGCCATTGGCCGCGTACCCGGCGACCCGATCCTCGGGCTGATGGACCTGTACGCCCAGGACGCCAACCCGAACAAGTTCGACCTGGGCGTGGGCGTCTACAAGGACGACCAGGGCCTGACGCCGATTCCGCACTCGGTGAAACTGGCCGAGCAGCGCCTGGTTGACACGCAAACCACCAAGACCTACATCGGCGGCCACGGCAATGCCGCATTTGGCAAGCTGATCAGCGAACTGGTGCTCGGCGCCGACTCCCCGCTGCTGCGCGACCGTCGTGCCGGCGCCACCCAGACCCCAGGCGGCACCGGTGCCCTGCGTTTGAGCGCCGACTTTATTGCGCACAACCTACCGGGCCGTGGCGTGTGGCTGAGCAACCCGACCTGGCCGATCCACGAAACCATCTTCGCCAAGGCCGGCCTCCAGGTCAGTCATTACCCCTACGTGGGTGCCGACAATCGCCTGGACGTGGCGGCGATGCTCGCCACTTTGTCCAGCGTGCCCCAGGGCGATGTCGTGCTGCTGCACGCCTGCTGCCACAACCCGACCGGTTTTGACCTGTCCCAGGATGACTGGCGCCAGGTGCTGCAGATCGTGCGCGAGCGCCAACTGCTGCCGCTGATCGACTTCGCCTACCAGGGCTTTGGCGATGGCCTGGAGCAGGATGCCTGGGCGGTGCGACTGTTCGCGGCCGAGTTGCCGGAAGTGCTGGTCACCAGCTCCTGCTCGAAAAACTTCGGCCTGTACAGCGACCGTGTCGGCGCGCTGATCGTGTGCGCAGCGGATGCCGAGAAGCTGACGGATGTGCGCAGCCAACTGGCGAACACGGCGCGCAACCTGTGGTCGACGCCGCCAGACCATGGTGCGGCGGTGGTGGCGACGATCCTGGGTGATGCCGAGCTGAAAAAGCAGTGGAGCGACGAGGTCGAGGCCATGCGCTCGAGGATCGCGCACCTGCGTTCCGGGCTGGTGGAGGCGTTGGCACCCCATGGTCTGTCGGAGCGGTTTGCGCACATTGGCGCACAGCGTGGGATGTTTTCCTATACCGGCCTGAGTGCCGGGCAGGTTACACAACTGCGGGAGAAACACAGCGTGTATATGGTGAGTTCTGGCCGGGCGAATGTGGCCGGGATTGATGCGACGCGGTTGACGCTGCTGGCCGAAGCCATCGCCGACGTTTCCCGCTGACGAAACCCGGAATGAATGTGGGAGAGGGCTTGCCCCTCCCACATCTGACTTGTGTGCAACTTCAGCCCGCGACCATTTCGGCCTTGAGCTGCGCTTCCCTGGCCTGCGCATCCGCCAACCGATACAACTCGATACTCCCATCCCAGTGCTCGATCAATGCCGTGCACGACTCCACCCAATCCCCGCAGTTGAGGTAGTCCACCTCGCCCACCTTGCGGATCTCCGCATGATGAATATGCCCGCAGACCACCCCGTGCAGCTCGCGCTTGGTCACTTCGTGGGCGATGGCTTCTTCGAAATCACTGATGAAATTCACCGCCGTCTTGACCTTGTGCTTGAGGTACGCCGACAGCGACCAATAGCCGTAGCCATAGCGCGCCCGCCAATGGTTCAGCCAGCGGTTGAGCGTGAGGGTGAATTCGTAGGCCGAATCGCCGAGGAATGCCAGCCAGCGGTGATAGCGGGTGATCACGTCGAACTGGTCGCCGTGGATCACCAACAGATGGCGGCCATCGGCAGTCACATGAATGGCTTCGTCCACCAGTTGGATATTGCCCAGGATCAGCTTGGAATAACGGCGCAGGAATTCGTCGTGGTTACCGGTGACGTAGATCACCTCGGTGCCGCGCTTGGCCATGGTCAGCAGGCGACGGATCACGTTGGTGTGAGCCTGGGGCCAATACATGCCGCCACGCAGTTTCCAACCGTCGATGATATCGCCCACCAGGTAGACCTTGTCGGCGTGATAGCCCTTGAGGAACTGCGACAGATGCTCAGCCTGGCAATCCCGCGTGCCCAGGTGCACATCGGAAATCCACAGGGTACGCACCCGTTGCTTGCGGCTGGGCTTGGTGAACTCGGCACTGGTCATGGGCATCCCTCGACGGTGTTTTCGCGAGCTTGCGCCCTGGCGATTAATAGCCCATGACAACTGTGCGTCAGTCTGATGACAGCGCCTGCCGGCCGCAAAGCGTTGTAGACTGCCGGCTTGCCAGCATGGAGACCACTATGGGACCCGCCCTCACCCTGCGCCATTACCTCGAAGCGCCCCTCGCCCACAGCCATGATCATGCGCAGTTGGTGTTCGGCCTGTCCGGTCACCTGGACCTGGAAGTCGATGGGCGTGGCAGCCAGGTCCGCGAAAGCAGCGTGATGGTGCTGCCCTTCTCCGCCCACCATGCGTGCGGCAGCCGCGATGGCAGCCGCTGCCTGGTGCTGGATGTGCCCACCGAGCATTGGTTGCTGCAATCGCTGGGCGAACATGCCGACGCCAGCCGCCGCTTGCTCGACCAACCGGCGCGGCTGGCCCTGGATACGCGGCAGAGCCAGTTGGTGCAATGGCTGGCGCACAGCCCGGTGGATGACCCGCTGATCGTCCAGCAAGGCGCCGTGCTGTTATTGGCCAGTCTCAATCATCCCCAGGCCCAACCCCTTTCGGCACGGCGTCTGCCGTACGCGGCGTTCAATGCGCACATCGAGCGCCACCTTGCGCACCCGCTGCAGGTGGCGGACCTGGCGCGCATCGCCGACCTGTCGGTGGCACGCTTGCATGCCCGCTTCATCGCCGAATGCGGACAAACGCCGATGGACTACGTCCGCAGTCGGCGCCTGCACATGGCCTTGGACCTGCTGCGCCAAACGCCGTTGCCCATCGGCGACATCGCCGATCGCGTCGGCTACACCTCGCAAAGCGCCTTTGCTGCCGCGATGCTGCGTGAGTTTGGCGCGTCGCCGGGGGCTTTGCGACGCAACGCGTAGGAAGAGTCCTGCGATAAAAAACGCGAGCCGCACGACAGACATCCGCACCGGCGACCCACTAGACTGCGCACTTGCCACCCGCTTGTCTCAAGGATCGCAATGACTCCCCGCTCAGCCCTCGGCGCCCTGCATATCGGCGCATTGATGTTTGGCCTTACCGGCGTATTCGGCAAACTCGCGGCCGCTTCGCCAGCCATCATCGTGTTTGGTCGCGCGGCGTTTGCCGTGGTGGCCCTGGCGGTGTTTGCCCGGTTCGCCAGCAACACGGCGTGGAAGATACTGGAGCTGCGCGACTGGCGCCGGCTGCTGGTGAGCGGTGTGTTGCTGGCGGCGCACTGGGTGACCTTCTTTATTGCCGTCAAGGTAGCCGGTGTGGCCGTCGCAACCTTGGGCTTCACCGCGTTCCCGGCGTTTACCGTAATCCTCGAAGGGCTGATTTTCCGCGAGCGGATCCGCACCAACGAAATTGTACTGGTGGCGCTGGTCAGCGTCGGGCTGGTGCTGGTCACCCCGGACTTCAACCTTGCCAGTGAAGCCACGGGCGGCTTGCTCTGGGGGATCGCCTCGGGGCTGTTGTTTTCACTATTATCGCTGAACAACCGCGCCAGCTCCGGCCGCATCCCCGCAGTGCAGGCGGCGCTGTGCCAGAACGTGGTGGTCGCGGTTTGCCTGTTGCCGGTGGCGGCACCGGGGTTGACCGAGGTACGGGCAATCGACTGGCTATGGATCGGTTTGCTCGGCGTGTTCTGCACGGGCCTGGCCCACAGCCTGTTTGTCGCCAGCCTGGCGGTGATCAAGGCGCGCACGGCTTCGGTGGTATTTGCCATGGAGCCGGTCTACGGCATCACCGCCGCCTGGTTGCTGTTTGCCGAAACGCCGACGCTGCGCATGCTCCTGGGCGGCGCACTGATCATCGTCGCCATTGTGCTGTCGGGGTTGATGGGCAGCGCCAGCCAGGCCAAACAGCCCACTGCAACGGCCTGATCTATACTTTAAACATCCGCAACAGTCAGCAGTCGTTCAACGGATATCCGACAGCTCGATGACAGCCAGGGTGTGTTCTGAAGTTGCTGCAAGCGAGTGGTCACAACCTCAACGCGATGCGGGAGCTTTACCATGGAAATGCTCATCAGCTTATTGGTACAGATCATCAGCGGGGCAGTCGGCGGCAACGTCGCCGGCATGACCAAACAGAGCCTCGGGACCGGGCTCAATACACTGATCGGGGGTGTCGGCGGACTGGTGTTGGGCCAGGTCGTCGCGGCATTCACGGGCACCTCGGGCGGTGAAGCGCTGGATGTGGCGGCAGTTGGCAGCAACATTGTGGGGGGTGGTATAGGCGGCCTCATACTGACGTGGCTGATTGGCTTCATCAAACAAAAGATGGCCGCCAAATAGGGCCGCACCAGAGGGTCACCGCCCTTGATAGGGCGGTGACGTTCACTGCGTACGGTCGTTGTGCCCCAGGTCACGCTGCGGGTCGATCCGGTCGCGTACGCGCTGCTTGAGCACCTTGGCTTCGGGAAAGCCCCCGTCCGCCTTGCGCTCCCAGATCTGTACGCCATCACAGGTGATGCGAAACGCGCCGCCGGTGGCCGGCTCCAGTGAGACCTTGCCCAGGTCATCGGCAAACGTACTCAACAGTTCCTGCGCCAGCCACGCGGCACGCAGCAGCCACTGGCACTGGGTGCAATAGGTGATGACGACCTCGGGTTTGCTTGTGGACATAATTTGAAAGGCTCCTGGCATGACGGGCTCGACGGATCGAGTGGCTATAATACCGGCCTTTATCGCCCAGCCCCGAGATTCCTGATGCGCCGCCTGCTGTCCTGCCTGTTGCTGTGCCTGCTCCCTCTGCTTGTCGACGCCGTTGAACCGCCCCGTCCGAAAATCGGCCTGGTGCTGTCTGGCGGCGCCGCCCGAGGCCTGGCCCATATCGGCGTGCTCAAGGCGCTGGAAGAACAAGGCATCCAGATCGACGCGATTGCCGGCACCAGCATGGGCGCGGTGATCGGTGGGCTGTATGCCTCTGGCTACAAGATCGATGAACTGGAAAAGCTGGCGCTGAGTATCGACTGGCAACAGGCCCTGTCCGACGCACCGCCGCGGGAAGACGTGCCGTTCCGGCGCAAACAGGATGACCGGGACTTCCTGGTCAAGCAGAAACTCAGCTTTCGCGACGACGGCAGCCTGGGCCTGCCACTGGGTGTGATTCAGGGCCAGAACCTGGCGCTGCTGCTGGAAAGCATGTTCGCCCACACCAGCAACACGCGTAACTTCGACAAGTTGCCCATCCCCTTCCGGGCGGTGGCGACCGACATCACCACCGGCGAGAAGGTGGTGTTCCGCAAGGGCCACCTGCCCCAGGTGATCCGCGCCAGCATGTCGATCCCGGCGGTGTTCGCACCGGTGGAACTGGACGGTCGGCTACTGGTGGATGGCGGCATGACCGACAATATCCCGCTGGATGTGGCGCGAGAGATGGGCGTAGACATCGCCATAGTCGTGGACATCGGCACCCCGCTGCGTTCACGCAAGCAACTGGCCACGGTGGTGGACGTGCTCAACCAGTCCATCACCTTGATGACTCGGCGCAATTCCGAGGAACAACTCAAGGACCTGCACCCCAAGGACGTGCTGATCCAGCCGCCTCTCGCCGCCTATGGCGTGACCGACTTCGGCCGCGCCAAGGACATGATCGACGCCGGCTACCGCGCCACCCGTGCCCTTGACATGCGCCTGGCCCACCTGCGCCCCGCCGAGCCGGTCGACCCGCAATTGGTGGCCGCGCGCACGCCGGGCGAACGCACCCCGGTGATCACCGCGATCAGCGTGGAGAACGATTCGAAAGTCAGCGACGACGTGATCCGCTACTACATTCGCCAACCCCTGGGCGAGCCGCTCAACCTGGGACGCCTGCAAACGGACATGGGCACCCTGTACGGCCTGGATTATTTCGAGCAAGTGCAATACCGCGTGGTCAAGAAGGGCCAGGACAACACGCTGGTGATCAGCGCGCGGGGCAAGCGCAGCGGCACCGACTACCTGCGCCTGGGCCTGAACCTGTCGGATGACATGCGCGGCGACAGCGCCTTCAACCTCGGCGCCAGCTACCGCATGAATGGCATCAACCGGCTCGGTGCGGAATGGCTCACGCGGGTGCAGATCGGGGACCGCCAGGAGCTGTACAGCGAGTTCTACCAGCCGATGGACACCGGCTCGCGCTACTTTGTCGCACCGTACATCAGGGCCCAGGCGCAGAACGTCGAGCTGATCCTGGACAACGACCCCATCTCCGAATACCGCTTGGAACGCTACGGTTTTGGCTTGAACGTCGGCCGCCAGATCGGCAACAGCGGCGAGATCCGCTTCGGCGTCGGCGAAGCCTGGGGCAAGGCGGACGTGCGCATCGGCGACCGCGACCTGCCCAGCGTGAGTTTCAGCGAAGGCTTCTATGAACTGAAGTACTCCTTCGATTCCCTGGACAACGTGTACTTCCCCCACACCGGCGAAGACATCGGCCTGGCCTACCGCGAGTTCGAACCCGGCCTGGGCTCGGACCAGCGCTACCGCCAGTGGGAGTTCAAGCTCGACAAAGCCATGAGCCACGGTCCGGACACCCTGGTGCTGGGTGGACGCTACGGGCGCACCCTGGATGATTCGGATGTGGTGATTTCCAGCTTCCTGCTGGGCGGGGCGCGACAGCTATCGGGCTTCCGCCAGGATGCGATCTCGGGGCAGAACGTCAGCCTGATGCGGGCGGTGTACTACCGCAGGCTTACGCCCCGTTCGTACCTGCCACTGGATTTCCCGTTGTACCTGGGCGCTTCACTTGAACGCGGCCGGGCGTGGAACAACGACAACGAATTCGACAGCGGCTATATCAACGCGGCGAGTATTTTCCTGGGGTTCGATACGCCGTTGGGGCCGCTGAATTTCAGCTATGGGTTCAACGATGACAACCAGAAGGCGGTGTATCTGAACCTGGGGCAGACGTTTTAGCGTCTTGCTCAGAACCCGTGTGGAGAGCGGCGCTATTGTGGCGAGCGGGCTTGTCCCGCGTTGGGCTGCGAAGCGGCCCCAAAAACAGACGACTGATTTCTAGCTGAAAAACGCGGTGACTTTAGTGGGGCCGCTTCGCAGCCCAACGCGGGACAAGCCCGCTCGCCACAAAAAATCTGCTCACCACCACAGCACCGCTGGCCACAGCAAGCCCGCCCGGTGGTTTCTTCAGGACTTTTCCAGATTCGCCAGGATGTGCCCATGCACGCGCATGCACACGCTCAGGTCGGCTTCGTCCACCCCCACAAACAGCTCGTGGCGCAGGGCGGTGGCAATGGTTTCGATTTGTTCGATCAGGGGGCGTGCGGTATCACACAGCACGATGCGCTTCGCACGACGGTCTTCCACCACCGCCTGGCGTTGCACCAGGCCTTGGCCTTCAAGGCTGTCCAGCAGGCGAGCCAGTGTAGGCCCTTCGACGCCGACGCTTTGCGCCAGCTCACGCTGGGTGGGTGCTTCTTCAAAACGAGCCAAGTGCAGCAGAACCAGCCAGCGCGCCTGGGATAAACCAAGCCCCGCCAGACGGCGGTCCAGCTCGGCGCGCCACCCACGGGACATTTGCGCCAGCTGCATGCCAAAACGATGTTGATCGGTTAAAGACATAAAAAACTCATTGTTTAGACTGAAAATAAAGTGTGGCTAATTATTAGTCAGCTAAGCATGAGCTTTGCCCATAGGCAAGAGTTGCTATGTACTGATTCGTTACATTGTCGTAATTGCCACACTAAATTTCGAACTCAGACTGCAAAGCCGCGCGCACGCAGTACAAAACCCCCTCTGGAACACGCCCGGTAAACAGCGGCGCAATCTCCGCAACAGGTGGCAATTCGCCCTCGCCGTCGAGGAACGCATCCTGGATCTCACCGAGCAGATCCTCTGGCAAGTCAAGGGCCTGCTCCAACGACAACTGCTGCTTGCCGATGGATTCGGCAAGCAAGGTGTAGACGTTTTTTTCCGAACATTGCAACTGACCGGCGATCTGGATCGGGGTCATGCCGGCGCGTGCCAGGCTGATCAGTTCGTGGCGGATATCGGCGACCTCCTTCGGCGCTTCGGCCTGGCCGCCGAGCACTTCGAGGAACGCCTGGCCGTAACGCTCCAGCTTTCGCGCCCCCACGCCGCTGACGCGCGCCATCTCGGCCATGGTGGTGGGCTGTTCGCGCAACATTTCCAACAGCGTCGAGTCGGGGAAAATGACGTACGGCGGCACGCTGTGTTCCTGTGCCAGTTTGCGCCGAAGGGTGCGCAAGGCTTCCCACTGCTCGCGCTCCTCGCCACGCACCAGTTGGCTGGCCTGACTGGTGCTGGTCCTCGCGGTGGTCTGCGGCTTGAGGTCGCGGCGTAATTCCAGGCTGACCTCGCCTTTCAGCAAGGGCCGGCAACTGTCATTCAGACGCAAGCCGCCGAATCCTTCGATGTCGATGTCTACCAATCCACGCGCGACCATCTGCCGGAACAGAGAACGCCATTCGCCTTCGGCGCGGGCCTTGCCGACACCGTAGACCGAGAGCTTTTCGTGACCAAAGCTGCGGACTTTCTCGTTGTCCTTGCCCAGCAAGACATCCACCAAGTGGCCCACGCCATAACGCTGGCCGGTGCGGTAGATAGCGGACAAACCCTGGCGTGCCGGCTCGGTGGCATCCCAGGTCTGCACGCCATCGACGCAGTTATCGCAGTGACCGCAGGGTTCAGGCATGTCTTCATCGAAATATGCCAGCAGGGTCTGGCGCCGGCAGCGGGTTTCCTCACACAGCGAGAGCATCGCGTCGAGCTTGTGCTGCTCCAGGCGCTTGTGTCGCTCGTCGCCTTCGGAGTTCTGCAACATCTGCTTGAGCATCACCACGTCTTGCAGGCCGTAGACCATCCACGCATCCGCCGGCAAACCGTCACGGCCGGCACGCCCGGTTTCCTGGTAGTACGCCTCGAGGGATTTGGGCAAATCCATGTGCGCCACGAAGCGCACGTTGGATTTGTCGATGCCCATGCCGAACGCAATGGTAGCCACCATGATCAGGCCTTCCTCGTTGAGGAAGCGCTTCTGGTGCGCCGAACGCGTTTCGTTGGGCAGGCCGGCGTGGTACGGCAGCGCCGGGTAGCCCTGCTCGCAGAGAAACGCAGCCACTTCATCGACCTTCTTGCGCGACAGGCAATAGACGATGCCCGCATCGCTGCGCCGCTCGGAGAGGAACGCCAGCAACTGCTTGCGCGGCTGCTCCTTGGGCACGATGCGATAGAAAATATTCGGTCGGTCGAAGCTTGAGAGGAAGCGTTCGGCGTTCTGCAGATGCAGGCGCTCGACGATTTCTTCCCGGGTGCGCTTGTCGGCGGTCGCGGTCAGCGCAATGCGCGGCACATCGGGAAACAGCTCCGCCAATTGGCCGAGCTGCAAATACTCGCGGCGGAAGTCATGACCCCATTGCGATACGCAGTGGGCTTCATCGATGGCGAACAGGGCGATTTCCAGGCTCTGCAAAAACGCCAGCATGCGCGGCTGCACCAGACGCTCGGGCGCCAGATAGAGCATCTTCACTTCACCGCGCTTGATGCGAGCGGCCAGGTCACGCTGCTGTTCGGCACTGAGGGTGGAATTCAACGATGCGGCGGCGACACCCAGCTCTTCCAGGGTTGCCACCTGGTCGTCCATCAATGCAATCAAAGGCGATACCACCACCGCCAAGCCATTGCGCAACAGCGCCGGCACCTGGAAGCACAAAGACTTGCCGCCACCGGTAGGCATCAGGACCAGTGCGTCACCGCCACTGGCCACGCGCTCAATGATCGCACCCTGGCGGCCACGAAAACTGTCGTAGCCGAAGATGTCCTTGAGGACGCGTTGAGCCTGCTCGAGCATGTAAAACTCCAAAATGGTGCCGAAATCCCTCTGTACAGGCTGGCCGAAAAAACACGCTTTCACGGGAAATAATCCGTAAGCGAAGTTTTCGCGGGCTGGCGCTTGGCCTGCAAGGGCATCACAAAACGCGGCAGTATACCCGAGCGATCTGCGGCAAAGGGCATCACTGACGAATAGCCGCCACGATCTAAAATGCCGTGCGGCTGGCCTGGGCGCTCAAGAAAGCCTAGAATTCAGCATCGTTTATTCCCAAGGTAACTCTTCAATGTCCTTCGCTGAGCAACTAACCCGCCTGCAAGCCTTCCTCGACGCCGATGAGCTGCATGACGAGGCGCTGGACTACGTGGCCGCCCACGGCTACCTGACCGCCTTGTCGATCTGCTCCGAGGTCGTGCCTGACCGTGAATGGATCGACGCGCTGTTCGCCGAAGAGCCGCACTACACCGACGCCGCCCAACGCGAAGAAATCGAAGCCACCCTGCTGGCCCTCAAGGCCCACATCGGTCGCCAGCTGGCCTCGGACGAAGAGTTCGAGCTGCCGTGCGAACTGGACCTGGGCGAAGAGCCGGATGACTCCGACCTGCGCGGCTGGTGCATCGGCTTCATGGAAGGCGTGTTCCTGCGCGAAGCCGCCTGGTTTGAAACCGCCGAGGAAGAAGTCAGCGAAATGCTGCTGCCGATCATGGTCGGTTCGGGTCTGTTCGACGACCAGCCGGAGTTCTCCGACATCGCCGCCGACGCCAACCTGATGGACGACATGATCGTGCAGATCCCGGAAGCCCTCACCGCGCTGTACCTGCTGTGCAACGCCCCTGACGAAAAACCGGCGATCCTCAAGCCACGTCACCACTGAGTCGTTTGCCCGTGACACCCATGGGCAACCGTCCGCTGCTCCTGCGCTACCTGCTGCTGGCCATTGGTTGGCTGAGCGTAGCGCTGGGGGTCATCGGCATTTTCCTACCGGTATTGCCGACCACGCCCTTCCTGCTGCTCGCCGCCGCCTGCTTCGCCCGAAGCTCCCCGCGTTTCTACCACTGGCTGGTGCAACACCCGCGCCTTGGCCCGTGGATCCGTGATTACCTGGACGGCAACGGCATCCCGCTCAAGGGCAAGGTCTACGCCATCGGCTTGATGTGGCTGAGCATCGGCGTGTCCTGCTATTTAGTGCCCCTACCGTGGGCGCGCGGCTTCATGCTGACCAGCGCCGTGCTGGTGACAATCTACATCCTGCGCCAGAAAACCCTGCCACCGCGCTGAATGACCTGCGACATTCGATCCCACACGACCTTGGTCGACACTGACTAACCCCAGGCATCATGCGAGACTGTCCAACCGGGCCTGGAATGCCCGGGCGTTCCTATGCTCGGAGTTACCATGACGCTGTCCAGCGGGCTGATCGCCGCCGTTGCCCTGGCCTATATGGCCATTATGTTTGCCATCGCCTTCTACGGTGACCGTCGCCGTGCGCCACTGCCGCCGCGCATGCGTGCCTGGGTGTACAGCCTGTCGCTGGCAGTTTATTGCACCAGTTGGACCTTCTTTGGCGCCGTAGGCCAGGCCGCCGAACAGCTGTGGGCGTTTTTACCGATTTACCTGGGGCCGGTGCTGCTGCTGGTGCTGGCACCCTGGGTGCTGCAGAAGATGATTCTGATCAGCAAGCAGGAAAACATCACCTCCATTGCCGACTTTATTGCCGCGCGCTACGGCAAATCCCAATCGCTGGCGGTGGTGGTCGCACTCATCTGCCTGGTCGGCGTATTGCCTTACATCGCCCTGCAACTCAAAGGCATCGTGCTGGGCGTGAACCTGTTGATCGGCGCGGGCGCGGACACCACCGGCACCCGCGCCCAGGACACCGCGTTGATTGTGTCGCTGGTGCTGGCGCTGTTCACCATCGTGTTTGGTACGCGCAACCTCGACGCGACGGAGCACCACCGGGGCATGGTGCTGGCGATCGCGTTTGAATCCCTGGTCAAGCTGTTCGCCTTCCTGGCGGTCGGCGCGTTTGTGACCTACGGCCTGTACGACGGTTTCGGCGACCTGTTCAGCCAGGCCATGTTGGCGCCACGGCTGGAGGAATACTGGAAAGAGACCGTCAACTGGCCGTCGATGGTGGTGCAGACCGGCGTGGCGATGATGGCGATCATCTGCCTGCCGCGGCAGTTTCATGTCACGGTGGTGGAAAATATCGACCCTCAGGACCTGCGTCTGGCCAAATGGGTGTTCCCCGCCTACCTGATCCTGGCCGCTCTGTTTGTAGTACCGATCGCCCTGGGCGGCAAGATGATGCTGCCGGGCTCGGTGCTGCCGGACTCCTACGTGATCAGCCTGCCCATGGCCGAAGCCCACCCAGCGCTGGCGGTGCTGGCCTTTATCGGCGGCGCCTCGGCGGCCACCGGCATGGTGATTGTGGCGAGCATCGCCTTGTCGACCATGGTCTCCAACGACATGCTACTGCCGTGGCTGCTGCGCCGCTCCAGTGCCGAGCGCCCGTTCGAAGTGTTCCGCCACTGGATGCTGTCGGTACGCCGAGTCAGCATCGTCATCATCCTGTTGCTGGCCTACGTCAGCTACCGCCTGCTGGGGTCCACCGCGAGCCTGGCGACCATCGGCCAGATCGCCTTTGCCGCCGTGACTCAACTGGCACCGGCGATGCTCGGTGCGCTGTATTGGAAACAGGCCAACCGACGCGGCGTGTTTGCCGGGCTGGCAGCGGGCACTTTCCTATGGTTCTACACCTTGGTCCTACCGGTAACGGCGAAAAGCCTGGGCTGGTCCCTCAGCCTTTTCCCAGGACTGACGTGGATGCATTCCCACCCACTGGGTCTGTCCGTGACGTCGTTGACCCTGGGCACCGTGTTCTCGCTGGCGGGCAACTTCACGCTGTTCGTGTGGGTGTCGATGCTGTCGCGCACGCGGGTTTCCGAACACTGGCAAGCCGGGCGTTTTATTGGCCAGGAAATCAGCCAACGCGCCAGCGCCCGCTCGATGCTGTCGGTGCAGATCAGTGATTTGCTCAGCCTGGCCGCGCGCTTTGTGGGTGAAGAACGCGCCCAGCAGAGTTTTATCCGCTTCGCCTATCGTCAGGGCAAAGGCTTCAACCCCAACCAGAATGCCGACAACGACTGGATCGCCCACACAGAGCGGTTGCTGGCCGGTGTACTCGGTGCCTCCTCGACCCGTGCCGTGGTGAAAGCCGCCATTGAAGGGCGGGAAATGCAGTTGGAGGACGTAGTACGCATCGCTGACGAAGCCTCGGAAGTGCTGCAGTTCAACCGCGCCTTGCTGCAAGGCGCTATCGAGAACATCACCCAGGGTATCAGCGTGGTCGACCAGTCCCTCAAGTTGGTGGCCTGGAACCGGCGTTATCTGGAGCTGTTCAACTACCCGGACGGACTGATCAGCGTCGGCCGGCCGATTGCCGACATCATCCGCTACAACGCCGAACGTGGCTTGTGCGGGCCAGGTGAGGCCGAAGTGCATGTGGCGCGCCGCCTGCACTGGATGCGCCAGGGCCGTGCGCACACGTCTGAACGCTTGTTTCCCAATGGTCGCGTGATCGAGCTGATCGGCAACCCGATGCCCGGCGGTGGCTTCGTGATGAGTTTCACCGACATCACTGCGTTCCGTGAAGCCGAGCAAGCCCTTACAGAGGCCAACGAAGGCCTGGAACAACGGGTCACCGAGCGCACCCACGAACTGTCGCAGTTGAACGTGGCGCTCACCGACGCCAAGGGCGTGGCCGAGTCCGCCAGCCAGTCGAAGACGCGTTTCCTGGCGGCGGTCAGCCATGATCTGATGCAACCCCTGAATGCCGCGCGCCTGTTCTCCGCCGCCCTCTCCCACCAGCAGGACGGCCTCTCCAGCGAAGCCCGGCAATTGGTGCAGCATCTGGACAGCTCACTGCGTTCCGCCGAAGACCTGATCAGCGACCTGCTGGATATTTCGCGCCTGGAAAACGGCAAGATCAATCCGCAGCGCCAGCCTTTTGTGCTTAACGAACTGTTCGACACCTTGGGCGCCGAGTTCAAGGCGCTGGCCCAGGAGCAAGGTCTGCGCTTCCGCCTGCGCGGCAGTCGTTTGCGCGTGGACAGCGACATCAAGTTGCTCCGCCGGATTCTGCAGAACTTTCTTACCAACGCATTCCGTTATGCCGACGGCCCGGTGCTACTCGGCGTACGCCGACGTAAAGACGCGCTGTGCCTGGAAGTGTGGGACCGTGGCCCGGGAATCCCACCGGATAAACAAAAGGTGATCTTCGAGGAATTCAAGCGCCTGGACAGCCACCAGACCCGCGCCGAGAAAGGCCTGGGGTTGGGCCTGGCGATCGCCGACGGCCTGTGCCGCGTGCTGGGCCACCGCCTGAGTGTGCGTTCATGGCCCGGCAAGGGCAGCGTATTCAGCGTGCGCGTGCCGCTGGCCCGCAACCAGACCAGCCCGCAGGTCAGGACGCCGCAGGAAACCGGCCTGCCGCTGAGCGGTGCGCAGGTGCTGTGCGTGGATAACGAAGAAAGCATCCTGATCGGCATGCGCAGCCTGCTGACGCGCTGGGGCTGCGAAGTCTGGACCGCCACCGACCAGGCGCAATGCGCGGCATTGCTGGCCGATGGCGTGCGTCCGCAACTGGCGCTGGTGGACTACCATCTGGACCATGGCGAAACCGGGACTGAACTGATGGGTTGGCTGCGCGCGCAATTGGCGGAGCCGATTCCCGGTGTGGTGATCAGCGCCGACGGCCGTCCGGAGATGCTGGCCGAGGTGCATGCGGCGGGGTTGGATTACCTGGCCAAGCCGGTGAAACCGGCAGCGTTGCGGGCATTGTTGAGTCGGCACCTGCCTTTGTAGGAGACGGCAGGCCGACGCCTACCGTTACTCGGGCAGATGGGCCACGCCATCTGAATCGGTCATCGCCCGTTCCAGCAAATCAGCAGGAAGACTCTTGCTGGCCCGCGCACCGAGCAACCTCAATTGCTCAGTCCGGCTGACCAGATTTCCGCGCCCATCCGTCAGCTTGTTACGTGCTGCGCTGTAAGCCTTATCCAACTGCTGCAAACGGTTACCCACTTCATCCAGGTCCTGGATAAACAACACGAACTTGTCGTACAGCCAACCGGCGCGCTCGGCGATCTCCCGGGCATTCTGGCTCTGGCGTTCCTGCTTCCACAGGCTGTCGATCACGCGCAGGGTGGCCAGCAACGTGGTCGGGCTGACGATCACGATATGGCGGTCGAAGGCTTCCTGGAACAGGTTCGGCTCGGCCTGCAACGCAGCGGAAAACGCTGCTTCAATAGGTACGAACAGCAACACGAAATCCAGGCTGTGCAGGCCCTCCAGGCGCTTGTAATCCTTGCTCGCCAGCCCCTTGACGTGATTACGCAGCGACAGTACGTGCTGTTTCAGGGCCGCCTGGCCGATGACCTCATCATCCGCCGCCACGTATTGTTGATACGCGGTGAGGCTGACCTTGGAATCCACCACCACCTGCTTGTCACCAGGCAACATGATCAGCACGTCCGGCTGGAAGCGCTCGCCATCCGGGCCCTTGAGGCTGACCTGGGTCTGGTACTCACGGCCTTTTTCCAGGCCCGCGTGCTCCAATACCCGTTCAAGGATCAGCTCCCCCCAGTTGCCTTGGGTTTTCTGGCCCTTCAACGCACGAGTCAGGTTGGTGGCTTCATCCGACAGACGCAGGTTCAGTTGCTGTAGGCGCTCCAGCTCTTTAGCCAGGGAAAAACGCTCGCGCGCCTCGTTCTGATAGCTTTCTTCCACGCGCTTTTCGAAAGACTGAATGCGCTCCTTCAGCGGGTCGAGCAATTGGCCCAGGCGCTCCTGGCTGGTTTCGGCAAAGCGCTGTTCGCGCTCATCGAAGATCTTGCCGGCCAGCTCGGCGAACTGCGCGCGCAGCTCATCCCGCGAGCCTTGCAGGTCGGTTAGGCGTTGTTGATGGCTGTCCTGTTGTTCGCGCAGTTCGGCGCGCAAGGCAGCTGAAAGAGCGTCGAGGCGGCGCAGCTCAGTCTCCTTGGCGCTGCGGTCGAGGTTCCAGGCGTGGGCGGCGTCGCGGGCATTGTCGCGGTCGATCTGCAGCAGCTCGACTTCGCGGCGTAAGGCAGCCAGGTCGGCCTGCTTGGCGGCGTTGGCCTGGCTCAGATCGCTGATCTCGTCGCGGCTGGCATCCAACTGCGCGGCGAGGCCCTCCTGGGCCAGTTGTGCGGTGGCCAGGCGCTCTTCGAGCAGTTCCCAGCCGGTCATGCGGGCGGTCAGACGCCGCTGAAGCTGCCAGCACACCGCCAATAAAGGCACGGCAGCGCCGGCGAGGCCCAGGGCGATACTGGTCCAGTCAAAAACCATAGACATGTCTGCCATCACCGAAAAAAAGCAAGGTTAGCGGAGCCCAGGGCCTGAGGACAGCTCAGTCTTCGACCTGGCCCAGTTCACGCTGGGCGCGACGGTCGCCGGCACGGGCCGCCAGGCGCAACAGGTCGTGGCCGATGCGGCGGTCGCGGGCATTCCCACATTCACGGCACATCAGTTGGCCCAGGCGACTTTGGGCAGCGACCACGCCTTCACGGGCGGGCTGCTTGAGCAAGCGCCCGGCGAAGTGTTTGACGTTGGTGTTATGACCCAGGCGCGGACTGTCGAGCAGCCACAAGGCAACTTTCAAGGAGAAGCGCTTGGGGGCGGTAACAGTTTGAGGGGTATCGGTAACAGAAGGTGATACTGAGCGAAACTTCATAAAGCACTGTGGGACAGATCGGAAGGCGCGCCACTCTACTCTTTTTTTCGTACAGGTAAAGCTGAAAAAACTCTGCACGCCCGTTCTAGAGCAAGCGCTTTGGACAATCCACAGAAGCTGTGGATAACTCAGTGGACAACCCCCCTTTAACTCGCGCAAAGCCCCATGGAATGGGGGCCGCAGTCAAACTGACGATTTTTTCACCAATAAAAAAAAGCCAGATTTTTCATTGACTTAAATTTCCATTGCAGGCAAATGGCAGCCCCTCAGAGCAGTTGACAGCGTGGTTACACACCCCGCAACTAATGTGCACAACTACCCATCCGACGGTTATATCACGGGCGTTTTTTGAAGCAACTTGCTGCAAAGATGTTACCGCCAAGGCCAACCAGGGACTTTTCAAATCTTGCCGGGCTCGCCACACTCCCCGACCTACAGCGCAACGGTGGAGGGGTCGATGAAGGGAATTCTGTTGTTCGCGGTGCTGCTCCTGGCCATCTGTGCCATTTCCTTGGGAATCAATGCGGCGCTGCCCTCTCCGGACGGGGCACTGTTCGCCATCGCCATTCTGCTGTCGGCGGCGTTCACGGCCGTGAGCTTGTGCATTGAGCTCGGCGAAGGCCGGATCAACGATATGAGGGATGTTATGAAAGTGGTCGAGACCGGCCAATCCCTGCGCTTGACCCTTGCCGCTTACGGCCTGGGTTGCTCGCTGGCAGCAGCAGCCACGGTACTGGCTTATCGGGGCCTGCTGGGCGGCTGATTGAAGTTTTTTGGCTAACACACTTCCCTTACCCGTTTCAATCCGTTACTATCCGCGGCGTTAGTACCAAGCTGAAAGTCAATTCTGGTCGAACAACTCCCTTGTACAACACGGGATCGACCACCTCGATGGTTTCAAGGTATCACTTGCGACGACACTGCCTTTGAACAAGCAAAGGGTGCCGCGAAGTTTCCATACTCTGACCGAACCAACCTGCAAATTGATCAGGATCTTCACCCTGGGCCCAGAACCTTTGCCCCTGTTGTGTCGCCTGCCCTCCTAAGTACCTACCTGCCAGCCCAAGCGCGCCTAACTTAATAGCGCTTCAAACTGGCTGCTTTGTTCCAGTCGGGTTCTTCGTTCGATCAATGGTGATCAACGTCACTGGAACGTTTTAATACGGCACGGTTCTTATCTGTGTCATTTGTAGGAACACCAATAATTATGAACGCTCAAATCCACACTCAGGATGCCATTCGCACCCTCACCAACGCTTTTGCTCCAATGAACTGCCTGATCATGGCCGCTCGCAAAGGCTGCTTCAGCTTCACCCTGGTCAACGAACACGGCATCGCTCGTCACAGCGAACGCCTGTACCCCGATCAATACTCCAGCGCAGAACCGCTGCAGGCCGTGATCGAGCGTACCCGTCAGGCACTGACTGCCTGATCGACCCGAGTCGCTGAAACACAAAAACCCTGTTTAAAAAGCAGGGTTTTTTATTGCCCGGAATTTGCCCACCGAGCTCTTGCACTAAGTTCAAATAGATATAAACGTTATAACTAAATGAAGAAGATGTTTTAAAAACAGTCCTTTACATCGCAAATATGACACTACACTTCAACTCAAGCGGCATGATCCGCTTCCGGCGAGCCTGAGATCCGATCCACTGCTGCCAAGCCCCCACCTTCTCAGGCCTCGTCGACCACTTTCACGGATTGAGGCTTGTATGGGTATCGCTGCCAGCGAATTGTGTCGTTATGTGATCAGGCCGACGTTGATGTACCTTGGCCGACATAACCCGACGGCCGAGTCACTGCTGCTGGGCATTGCCGCCAGCCAGTCGGAACTCGGTTCCGCCTTGCACGACCGGCGTGGACACGGCCTGTACAGCATCACCGAACCGCGCCACCGCGCGTTGTGGGACGACTACCTGGCGCTGGACCCCGAGCGCGCCAGCCTGGTACGCGGCCTCGCCAGCCAGCACGCGTTCCTCAGCGCACCGCAACTTGAGCTGACGGTCAACCTGCGTTATGCCACGGCCATCGCCTGGCTTTTGGTGGAACAACACACCCCTGCACTGCCCCCGCCCGGTGATGTGCTGGGCATGGCACGTATCTGGAAAGAAATTTTTCATCCACAAGGAAGGCTGCGCGATTTCACTCAAGCCTGGCAAACCTGTGTTTCACCCATGAATCAGGTGGTTTGCTGACCGGGCAATTTGCAAGATTCGCCAAAAAATCAGAATTTTGGTCGGATTGTCCTACAAAACCGCTCTATCTCCTGCATTACAGCCTATAGCGCGATGTTAAATTTATTGTTACTTTCCGCAGCGGTGATCACCACGGAGTTCTAATAATGAAAAAAGTAATGCTCAAGACCACACTTAGCCTCGCCGTTGCAATGGCCTCTTCCCACGTGTTCGCAAGTGGCTTCGCCCTTAACGAACAAGACGTCGCGGGAATGGGAACGGGTTTCGCAGGCCGCTCTTCTTCTGCCGAAAATGCAAGTACCGTTTATGGTAACCCTGCCGGTATGGCTCGCCTTGAAGGCCAGCAAGTCACTGGCGGTGTTGCAGCGATTGATGCCTCAAGCAACATCAAGGATGTCAGCGGCCGCTCTTCAGGCACGAACAAAGGCGATATGGTGCCTTTCACTGCCGTTCCTTTCGGTTTCTACACCAATAAACTCAATGAACAATGGGCTGTCGGTTTCGGCGTCTATGCTCCGTTTGGCCTCGTGACAGACTACGAAAATGGCTTCCAAGGCAAAGCTTTTGGCAGCAAAAGCGAAGTGACTGTCATCACCTTCCAGCCTACGGTGAGCTACGCCTTCAACGATCGGGTTTCCATTGGTTTTGGCCCGACCATCAACCGTATCGCTGGTACGCTCGAGTCCGATATCAACCTGCCAATCAATGGTACCGGCTCCAACAACATCAAGATCAAGGGAGATGACACCGCCGTCGGCTTCAATGCCGGCCTGCTGGTTCAAGCCACTGATACAACTCGCGTGGGCCTGACCTACCACTCGAAAGTGAAGTACAAGCTCGAAGGCCATACTGAAGTGACCAAAGGCACCAACGTTCCGGCTACGCTGCTGAACAATGGCCGCTACGACGCGTCACTGAAGATCGACACGCCTGAATCCTGGGACTTCTCGGTTACTCAAGATATGAGCGACGCGTGGAAACTCTACGCAGGCGCTACTTGGACCCGTTGGAGCCGTTTGAAAGACATTACCGTCAATAACGAAGGTGTATCGGCCGCAGCCGGTAGCGGTGCTTTGGCTCCGCAAATTGTCGGTACCATCAAAGAAGACCAGAACTGGCACGACACTTGGGCCTATGCCTTGGGTACCTCGTATCGCGTCACCAAGCAAGTGGTGCTGCGTACCGGCCTGACCTTCGACCAGTCGCCGACCAACAACAAAGACCGTTCGCCGCGCATCCCAACCGGTGACCGGACTATCTTCAGTCTCGGCCTTGGTTACGATGTAATGCCGAATATGACCGTTGATCTGGCTTACTCCTACCTCAAGGAAGAACCAGTCAAGGTCGCTCGCGCCAACGCATTGGGCCAGTCCTACAATGCTAAGTACGAGAACAGCGCCAACGGTTTTGGCCTGGGCGTAACGTACAAGTTCTGATCTGACACCGCATGAAAAAGCCCCGCTCTCCTGCAAAGGAAGCGGGGCTTTTTAATGGCTGGCCCTCAAGGTTTGGAGGCGATCGCCTGTTCCACCGCCTTGATCAGATCCGGATTGTCCGGCTTGGTCAAACTGGAAAAATTGGCAATCACCTTGCCCTGCCGATCCACCACGTACTTGTAGAAATTCCACTTCGGCGGCGCGTCGGTCTGCTGCGCCAACACCTTGAATAGATGCACCGCATCCGGTCCCTTGACCTTCTGTGGCTCGGTCATGGTGAAGGTCACGCCGTAATTCACGTAGCAGACCTTGGCAGTCTCTTCGCCAGTCTTGGCTTCCTGCTTGAAGTCATCGGACGGCACGCCGATCACTTCCAGCCCTTGGCCCTTGTAGCGTTGGTACAACGCCTCAAGGCCTTTGAACTGCGGGGCGAACCCGCAGAAGCTGGCAGTGTTGACGATAACCAGCGGCTTGCCGGCAAAACGCTGGCACAGGTCGATGGATTCCTTGGCGCGCAGCTTGGGCAACTGGCCCTCCAGCAGCGGCGGGCAACTGGCGGCCAGGGCGACACTGCCAATGGCCATCAGGACGGGTACAGCGAGCCAACGCATCTGCATATCGTGTGTCCTTAAAAGTATTCAGACCACGAACTTAACAGATCGCCATACCCAGTTGCATCAACGCCAGCCCGCCATGCTGCCAGCCCCACCAGGCCAGCAGCACCAGGAGCAGCCCCGCGACGAGGATCAGACCGCGTAACGCTACACTCATGCCGCCTCCATCTGCGCCTGCAAGCGCGCCACCGGCCGCTCACGCACCGGCCAGTTCAGGGCGGCGGCGAGCAGGCTCAACAGAATCGCCACCTGCCAGATCAAATCGTAGTTGCCGGTTCGATCATAGACCACCCCGCCCAACCAGCCACCCAGGAACGAACCCAACTGGTGGAACAGGAACACGATCCCACCCAGCATGGAGAGGTTTCGCACACCAAACAGCGTCGCCACGGTGCCGTTGGTCAACGGTACCGTGGATAGCCACAGGAAGCCCATTGCCATGCCAAACAGGTAGGCCGTAATCTCGGTGACCGGCGCCCACAGAAACAGCACGATCACCACCGCACGCAGCAGGTACAAGCCCGTCAGCAAGCGTGGTTTGGACATGCGCCCGCCGAGCCAGCCGGCGGTGTAGGTCCCGAAGATATTGAACAGGCCAATCAGAGCCAGCACCGTGGTGCCAACCGTGGCCGGCAAGTGCTGGTCTACGAGGTAAGCCGGCAGGTGCACGCCGATAAACACTACTTGAAAACCGCAGACAAAAAAGCCGAACGCCAGCAGCCAGAAGCCGGAATGGGAACAGGCTTCCTTCAAGGCTTCACGCAGGGTCTGCTGGCCGGCCAGCGCCGGTAGCGGCCGGTCCTTGAGCATGGCGACCAGCGGCAGGATCAGCGCCACCATCAAGCCCAGTGCGAGCAATGCCGCCGACCAGCCCAGCCAACTGATCAAACCCAGCGTGCCCGGTACCATCGCAAACTGGCCGAACGAACCGGCAGCACTGGCGATCCCCATCGCCATGCTGCGTTTTTCCGGCGCCACCGCGCGGCCGACCACACCCAGAATCACTGAGAACGAGGTGCCGGACAGGCCGATACCAATCAACAAGCCCGCACTGAGGGACAACGACCACGCCGAATCGGACATGCCCATCAACACCAGGCCAACGGCGTACAGAACACCGCCGACAAACACCGCTTTGGTGGCACCAAAACGGTCGGCCAGGGCGCCGGTGAACGGCTGCGCCAGACCCCAGATCAGGTTCTGCAGGGCGATGGCGAAGGCGAAGGTCTCGCGGCCCCAGCCAAACTCGCTGCTCATCGGCGCCAGGAACAGGCCGAAACCGTGGCGCACGCCCAACGACAACGCCAGGATCAGCGCACTCCCCACAAGAATCCAGCCACTGGTGCGCCACATCGAGGTCATTTCTTATTCTCCGCTCGCGGGTATATACCCGCTTGTATTCGAACAAACTCCCTTTCAGGCGAGTTCGTCCAGCAAGGCCAACAAGGTTTCGCGTTTTTCCGCGCCGAGTTGATCGATCAATTTCTGCTGCGCCGCCTCCCAGGCGGGTAATGCGGCGGCGAGTCGCGCCTCACCCTCCCGGGTCAACATCACCAGGCGATTGCGCAGGTCGTCGCCTTCCACCAGTTGCACCAGGCCCTCGCCTTCCAGCACCCGCAGGTTGCGGCCCAAGGTGCTGCGATCCAGGCCCATGGCTTCCGCCAGGCTGGAAATGCTCGGCTGGTCGAGTCGTTGCAGGTTGCACAGCAAAGAATACTGGGCGACGTTGATCCCGAAGCCGTCGAGAGCGCCGTCGTAATGCCTGCTGACGCCACGGGCGGCACGTCGCAGGTTGGTACATAAACATTGGGAGGCAAGCATGGAACGTGTATATACCCGCGATTAAGGAAATGCAAGAAAGTGTTACAGCGCCAGGCCGACCAACACCACGACTTCCAGCAGCTCCAGCAAGGCCCCAGCGGTGTCACCGGTGATGCCGCCCAGGCGATTGACCATCAGTTGGCGCAGCCCCAGAAAGCAGACCGCCGCGAGCAATACCGCAACCCCGCCGCTGAAGCCGCCAATCAGGATGCAGGCAAGACCACTGAGGATCAGTACCTGTTGACCGACAATCCTCGGTAAATGATCCGACAGTGCCTGGCCCAGTCCCCCTGCACGCACATAGCGCGTGGTGAGAAACAGCGCCAGCATCGAGGCGCGGCCGATCAGCGGCGCCAGCATCAGTGCCACGCCGTTCTGCTGCTCGATCAAGGCCACCAACGCGGTGAATTTGAGCAACAGCACCAACCCCAGCGTCACCACGGCAATCGGCCCGCTGCGCGGGTCCTTCATGATCGTGAGCGTGCGCTCGCGGTCACCGAAGCCGCCCAGCCAGGCATCGGCGCTGTCCGCCAGGCCATCCAGGTGCAAGCCGCCACTGAGCAATACCCAGGCAGTCAGTAACAGTGCGGCATGCAGCAGCAATGGCGCGCCCATCAATACGCTGTTCAGCGCCCACAACAGCACGCCGAACAACAGGCCTACCACCGGATAAAACAGCAGCGAACGCCCCAGTTCCTGAGGCTGTGGCATGCCCGGCAGGCGAATCGGCAGGCTGCTGAGAAATTGCAGGGCGATCCAGAATGGCAGCACGTCTACTCCCCTTCCTTCAGAGTTCCGTCAGCCGCAACCTGCAGGCTGAACAGCCCACCATGACCGACCTCGACGTTCAACAACTGCTCCCGGGGCAAGCCACGCGCCTGCGCCAGTAACAGGCGCATCACACCGCCGTGACTGATCAACAACACCCGTTCACCGGCATGCGCCTGATGCAAACGTGAGACAGCACCCAGAACCCGTTCGGAAAAGGCGCTGACCGGTTCCCCGTCCGGCGGTGTAAAGCTATAAGGATCGGCCCAGAACAGCCCCAGTCCTTCGGCGTCGGTCTCCATCAAGGTCGCCGCACTCTGCCCTTCCCACGCACCGAAGTGCAGCTCTTGCAGGTCCTTCTCCAGCGTCACCGGCAGCTTGAGCCGGGCGCCCAATTCTTCGGCAAATCGCGCACAGCGTTGCAACGGCGAACTGATCAGGCGGTCCCACGGCCCCCGCGCCACCACGGCCTCGCGCATCTGCACCCAGCCATTGGCGGTGAGTGCATCGTCCAGGCTGCCGCGCAGGCCGCCACCCAGCTCGGTTTCGCCGTGGCGCAGCAGGTCGAGGTGCAAGATCATGCCGGGCGGTCCGCCACGGCGGCTTCGGCGAAGGTCGCCATCTGCCCGTGCAATGCACAGGCAAGGCGCAACAACGGCACTGCCAGCGCCGCACCACTGCCTTCGCCCAGGCGCAGGCCCAGTTCCAGCAACGGCTGCGCGTCGAGGTGTTGCAGCACATGACGATGGCCAGGCTCGGCGCCGCGATGGCCGAACACCAGCCACTCGCGGCATGCCGGGTTCAGGCGCGTGGCGACCAGTGCCGCGACGGTGCAGATGAACCCATCCACCAACACCACGATGCCTTCCTGGGCACACGCCAGGTATGCACCGACCAGCGCGGCGATCTCGAAGCCGCCGAGATTGAACAGGGTCTGCAAGACATCGCCGCGTTGGGCGGCATGCACCGCCAGTGCGCGCTCGATCACGGCCACCTTGTGGCTCACGCCCTGGGCATTCAAGCCGGTGCCCGGCCCCGTCAGGTCACTGGCCTGGCAGTCGAGCAAGGCACACGCCAGGGCACTGGCGGCGGTGGTGTTGCCGATGCCCATCTCGCCGCCGATAAACAGCTGTGCACCGCTAGCCAACGCACGCCGCGCACTGTCGCGACCGGCTTGCAGGGCACGTTGCCCCTGGGCCTCGGTCATGGCCGGGCCGTTGACAAAATTGGCGGTGCCCGCGCCGATGTTCAGGTGACGCACACCGGGCAGGTCCAGGGACGGGGTCACCGTGCCCAGGTCGATCACTTCCAACTGTGCTTCCAGCTGCCGCGCCAAGACGCTGATAGCCGCACCACCGCTGACGAAGTTGTGCAGCATCTGCCCGGTGACCTCCTGGGGAAACGCCGACACACCTTCCGCGACCACGCCATGGTCACCGGCGAAGATGGCGATCCACAGCGCCTCCACCGACGGTTTGACCTGGCCCTGCAAGCCGGCCAATTGCACCGCCAGCGCTTCCAACTGGCCGAGGGAGCCGGCCGGTTTGGTCAGTTGCTGTTGGCGTGCCAGGGCGTGTTCGTAGGCTTGAGTGTCAATCGCCTTACACGGGTTGAGCCACCAGGTGTCAGTCATAACGCAGTACCTTTCAAAGTCAGGGGCAGGCCGGCGACGGTCAGGACAACACGCTGACATCGCTCGGCCAAGGCTTGATGCAGCCAACCGGCTTCATCCACATAGCGGCGAGTCAATTCGCCCAGCGGCACGACACCCAGACCGGTCTCGTTGCTGACAAAAATGATTTCACCCGGCAGCGCGACCAGGGTTTCCAGCAGTTGATCGCGCTCGGCGGCCAGACGATGCGAATCCTCAAGCATCAGCAGATTGGTGAGCCACAGGGTCAGGCAATCCACCAGCAGGCAGCGCTCGGTTGCCGCGTTGTCGCGCAGTACCCGCGCCAGTTCAACGGGTTCTTCGATCAGCCCCCAATGGTCGGGGCGACGCTGGCGATGCAGGGCGACACGCGCGCTCATCTCGCCATCCAGCGGTTGGCTGGTGGCGATGTACGTGACGGGCAAGCCACTGTCGCTGGCAAGCTTTTCGGCGAGGCGGCTTTTGCCGGACCGGGCACCACCGAGGATCAGCTGGAGCATGACATAACACCTCGTTTCGCCAGTGGGGCCCTCGAAGCTGGCACGGCTCCCTGTGGGAGGGAGCTTGCTCCCGATGGCGTGGCGCCAGTCAGCCCATTGGCTACTGACGCACCGCCATCGGGGGCAAGCCCCCTCCCACCTTTGGGTTGCAGTGCAGCAGTTGAATACTCAGCACATTCGCTCACTGTCAAATCCCACATAGTTTGCGTAACAACTCAGTATCCAAATGGTTTTCCACCAGATCAGCCAGGCGCTCGATATCGCGCTCGCGCAGGGCGTGGTAATCCACTTCCTGCACGTCCTGCAAACCGGCCCAGCGCAACAAGGCGCTGCACGCGGCCGGGCTTTCGAACAAGCCATGCAAGTAGGTGCCGAGGATTTGCCCATCGGCACTTTGTGCGCCGTCCATGCGACCGTCATCGAGCAACACGGCAGCGTTCGACAACGCGTCGCCAGACGTCACGCCCGCATGGATCTCATAACCGCTGACCTCGGCATTCTCCAACAACAAACGTCCACGCACGTTGCGCAACTGCTTCTCTTCTTCCAGCGTGGTACTGAACGCCAGCAGCCCCAGGCCATCGCTGGAACCGGCAGGCCCTTCCAGGCCCAACGGGTCGTGCACTTGCTCGCCGAGCATCTGCAAGCCGCCGCAAATGCCGAGCACCTTGCCGCCATAACGCAAGTGACGCGCCACGGCGGCGTCCCAACCGTTGGCACGCAGATAGGCCAGGTCGCTGCGCACACTTTTCGAGCCGGGCAGGATGATCAGGTCGGCGGCCGGGATCGGCTGGCCTGGCCCGATGAATTGCAAATCCACCTGGGGGTGCAGGCGCAGCGGGTCGAAATCCGTATGGTTGCTGATGCGCGGCAACACCGGGACCACCACCTTGAGCACCTGGGCCGCCTTGTCGATCTGGCGTTGGTCGATGCCGTCCTCGGCTTCCAGGTGCAGGTCCATCACGTAAGGCAGAACGCCCACCACCGGTTTGCCGGTGCGTGCTTCCAGCCAGTCCAGGCCGGGTTGCAACAGCGCGATGTCACCGCGAAAACGGTTGATGATGAAGCCTTTGACCCGCGCCTGTTCCGTGGGTGACAGCAGCTCCAGGGTGCCGACCAGGTGGGCGAATACCCCGCCGCGATTGATATCGGCAATCAGCAACACCGGGCAATCCACCGCCTCGGCGAAGCCCATGTTGGCGATGTCGTTGGCGCGCAGGTTGATTTCCGCCGGGGAGCCAGCGCCTTCCACCATGACCACGGGATAGGCCTGGCTCAACCGGGCGTGGGAGGCCAGCACCGCCTGCATCGCAATGGCTTTGTAGTCGTGATAGGCCACGGCGTTCATGGTGGTCACGGCACGGCCGTGGATGATCACTTGGGAGCCGGTGTCGCTGTTGGGTTTGAGCAGCACCGGGTTCATGTCGGTATGAGGCGCCAGGTTGGCGGCCTGGGCCTGCACCGCCTGGGCGCGGCCGATTTCACCACCTTCGGCGGTCACGGCGCTGTTGAGCGCCATGTTCTGCGGCTTGAAAGGCGCCACGGCCACACCCTGGCGCACCAGCCAGCGGCACAACGCGGTCACTAACGTACTTTTGCCGGCATCGGAGGTGGTGCCCTGCACCATCAGCGTACTCATGTTGCGTCCTTATAGGCGGCCAGGGCGTCGTCGAGGCGCTGCCAGTCGGCCTCAGTGTCGGGCAGGCCGAAACGCAGGCTGCTGTCGTGGACGAACAGGCGCAGCAGAATGCCGCGCTGGGCCATGAATTCGTGCACACGCTCGGCATGGGGCGTGATCAGCCATTGGAACAAGGCACAGCCGCCCTGGGGTGGAAAGCCGTGGCGCTCCAGCAACGCGAACAAGCGCTGGCCCGCCTCGATGCAACGCGTGCGTTGCCGCGCATGCCCGGCGGTGTCGCGCAGGCACACCTGGCCCAGCACCCGCGTCGGCCCGCTGACCGCCCAGGGGCCGACCTGCTCGGCGAGCAACTTGAGCAACTTGCGCTCGGCCAACACAAAGCCCAGTCGCACGCCGGCCAGGCCGAAGAACTTGCCGAACGAACGCAGCACGATCAAACCGACCTGATGCGCCTGGCCGGCCAGGCTCACTTGCGGGGTGACGTCCATGAAGGCCTCATCCACCACCAGCCAGCCGCCGCGCTGGGCCAGCCGCGAGTGCCAATCCAGCAGGCGTTGCGGGCTCAGGCTCAGGCCGGTGGGGTTATTGGGGTTGACCACCACGAGCACGTCGAGGCCATCAAGAAAGAAGTCGACTTCCTGTTCCTGCACTTCGCGCACCACGTAACCGGCACGGCGCCAGGCTTCGGCGTGTTCGGCATAGCACGGCGACAGCACGCCGACCTTGCCGGCACGACGCAGTCGCGGCAACAACTGGATCGCCGCCTGGGAACCCGGCACCGGCAATAGATGCGCAGCGCCGTAGTATTCGCTGGCGGCCTGCTCCAGGCCGTCGTCGGTTTCCGGCAGGCGAGCCCAAGCGCGCAGGGGAATCTCGGGGATCGGCCAGGGCCAGGGCGCGAGCCCGCTGGACAGGTCGAGCCAGTCGGCTTCAGCTATCCCGTACTGAATCGCTGCCTTGCGCAGCCGGCCACCATGCTCAAGCATAGAATTGCGCCCCCGCGCATAGGATCAGCAGCCACAACCATACGCCGCGCTGCACCAGTTGCCAGCCCCGATCGATGGAATCGGCATCCGCCGCCGGGCCTTCGCCCAGTTGTGGACGATGGTGCACTTCGCCGTGATAGATCGCGGCACCGCCCAGCTCCACGCCCAGGGCGCCCGCACCAGCGGCCATGACCGGGCCGGCGTTGGGGCTGTCCCAGGTCGGGCCTTGGGTGCGCCAGCATTTGAGCGCCAGCCGGGTCTTGCCCAGCAACACGTAGGTCAACGCCACCAGGCGCGCGGGAATGTAGTTCAGCACATCGTCGATTTTTGCTGCTGCCCAACCGAAGCGCTCAAAACGCTCGTTGCGATAACCCCACATGGCATCGAGGGTGTTGCTCAGGCGGTAAAGCACCACGCCCGGCACACCGGCCACCACAAACCAGAAAATCGCAGCGAACACCGCATCGCTGCCGTTCTCCAGCACCGATTCGGTGGCGGCACGGGCGACTTCGGTGCGGTCCAGCTCGCTGGTCTGACGGCTGACCAGGTAGCTCACGCGTTTGCGCGCCGCCTCCAAGTCATCACTGCGCAGGGCCTGGGCCACCGGGATCACATGCTCGCCAAGGCTGCGCATGCCAAGGGCGCAGTACAACGCCAGGATCTCCAGTACCCAGCCAATGTAAGGCGCCCACGACAAGGCCGTGGCCAGCAGCGTCAGCGGCACCACGGCGATAAACCACGCGGTCACGCCATGGCTGCGCCAGCCACGGCCACCGGTATTGAAACGTTGCTCGATGCGCCCGGCAAAATTGCCGAACGCCACCAGCGGATGCCAGCGCCTGGGTTCGCCCAGCAGCGCATCCAGCGCGACTGCAGCGACACACAGCAAGGCCACACTCATTGACTCACTCCCCACGCATTTTCATACAACATGTCACTCAACGGTCGAGGCTCGGTCCAGCCTTCGAGCTGCAACATCGGTGCCGGGTAGAACTCGGCCACCGGCCCCAGGCACAACACGGCCAGGGGTTTCGCACCAGGCGGCAAACCCAGCAGATCGGCCAGCGCCTGGGGTTCGAACAACGAGACCCAGCCCATGCCCAGGCCTTCGACCCGCGCCGCCAGCCACAAATTCTGGATAGCACAGGACAATGACGCCATGTCCATTTCCGGCAGGGTGCGACGCCCGAAGATGTGCCGCTCACGATCATCCATCAACGCCGCTACCAGCACTTCGGCACAGTCGTGAATGCCTTCGACCTTGAGCTTCATGAACTCATCGGAACGCTCGCCCAGGGCTTCGGCGGTGCGTACGCGTTCTTCTTCCACCACCTGTTGAATCTGCCCACGCAACTGGCGATCGCTGATGCGAATAAAGCGCCAGGGCTGCATCAGGCCGACGCTGGGCGCCTGGTGTGCGGCCTGGAGCAAGCGGTGGAGCAGCTCGGGGGCGACAGTGCCGCCGCTGAAGTGGCGCATGTCGCGGCGTTCGGCGATGGCGCGGTAGACGGCGTCGCGGTCGGCCTGGGGAAAAGCGTTGTCGCTCATAGTGCTGGATCGGGCGCGAACAATGCGGCCACCGCCTGGGGATTGGATGGGAAATAGAAGTGTACGTAGGACGCCGTCATCCGCCCCTGCCGATACACCGCCTCGGCACCGCGCCCGCCATTGGGGCTCAGGCCACGGGCAATCGGTTGCCATTCAGTGGTGGTCAGGGAGTGGTGATAGGTATGGCCACGCAGCGTGCCTTCCGGCAATTCGACGCTTTGCAGGGCCAGGGCCGCCAGTTTCTTTTGCATCACCGCGTCGCCCTGCAACAGGCCGAGCAGTTCAGCGCGGATGCCGTCGACATCGGTCAGCGAGTCCAGCAGGTAGAGCATGCCGCCGCATTCGGCAAGCAAGGGTTTGCCGGCCGCGTGGTGAGCGCGAATGGCGTCGAGCATCGGGATGTTTTCCGACAGCGCCTGGTGGTGCAATTCCGGGTAACCGCCGGGCAGGTAGAGGCTGTCGGCATCAGGCAATTGGCGATCGTGAATCGGCGAGAAAAACGTCAGCTCAGCGCCCATTGCGCGCAGCAGGTCGAGACTCGCGCCGTAGGTAAAGGCGAAGGCCTCATCGCGGGCCACGGCAATGCGCACGCCCTTGAGCAACGGCTCAGCCTCGATCACTTGGGGCGCAGCGAACGTAACCGGCGGCGGCAAGGCGACTTCGCAACTGCTGCCCAACGCTTGGGCGGCGGCGTCCAGGCGTACATCGAGGTCATTCAGTTCGCTCGCTTGCACCAGGCCGAGGTGGCGACTGGGCAGTTCGATACCGGTCTCGCGTGACAATGCGCCATACCAGCGCAGGCCCTCGGTGAGGCTGCCTTCGAGCAGTTGCGCATGACGCAGGGTGCCGACACGGTTGGCCAATACGCCGGCGAATGGCAGATCCGGCTGATAGCGCGCCAGGCCCAATGCCAACGCGCCGAAGGTCTGCGCCATGGCCGTGCCGTCGATCACCCCCAGCACCGGCACGCCGAAGTGTCGCGCCAGGTCGGCGCTGGAGGGTGTGCCGTCGAACAGGCCCATCACGCCTTCGATCAGGATCAGGTCTGCCTCCCCCGCCGCTTCCCACAGCAAACGACGACTTTCCTGCTCGCCCACCATCCACATATCCAACTGATACACCGGCGCACCGCTGGCGCGTTCGTGGATCATCGGGTCGAGAAAGTCCGGGCCGCATTTGAATACGCGCACCTTGCGCCCCAGGTTGCGGTGCAAACGGGCGAGCGCGGCGGTGACGGTGGTTTTGCCCTGGCCGGACGCCGGAGCGGCGATCAAAACGGCAGGGCAATGACGGGGCTGATTCAAAGTTCGACGCCCTTCTGTGCCTTGATACCCGCCTGGAACGCGTGCTTGAGCATGCCCATTTCGGTGACGGTGTCGCCCATTTCGATCAACTCGGGCTTGGCGCCGCGGCCGGTGACTACCACGTGTTGCATCGGTGGACGGGCTTGCAGGTCGCTGAGGACCTGGTCCAGGTCGAGGTAGCCGTGCTTGAGCGCGATGTTCAGTTCGTCCAGCACCACCAGGCCGATGGAGGGGTCCTGCAGCAATTCGCGGGAGACTGCCCAGGCGGCCTCGGCGGCGGCGATGTCGCGCTGGCGGTCCTGGGTTTCCCAGGTGAAGCCTTCGCCCATTACATGGAAGCGCACTTGCTCGGGGAAGCGACGGAAGAACAATTCTTCTCCAGTGCTGTTGCGCCCCTTGATGAACTGCACCACACCGCACTGCATGCCGTGGCCCATGGCACGGGCCAACATGCCGAACGCGGAGCTGCTTTTACCTTTGCCGTTGCCGGTCAGCACCAGCAGCAGACCGCATTCGTTGGGGGAGTTGGCGATGCGCTCGTCGATCACGGCTTTTTTGCGCAGCATGCGCGCCAGGTGGCGTTCGTCGCGGTCGGGGGAATCGGTCATGGCAGCTCTCCGTTGGGGCTGGACAAAAACGGCGGGCAGGAAAAAAGAAAAGCAGACAGCCAAGCATCGCCCACCGTGATGCTGTTGGATGTTGCAGGCCGGTCTCCGGGCTCATGAGTGGCGTGCTGGCTGAAGGCAGGCCAACGCTGCGCCTTCCCATATCGCAGGCGATACAGTGGCAAAAGGCAGCGTCTTGACTCATTTACCGTTGCGGGGGCAGCGCCGGAATCGCGGCGGCACTGTGTAGAAGTGCGCTCACTCACCGGCTTCCCTGTTTCACTCTGTCGACCCGTGGGTCACAGAGCACCTGGAACAAGCGGCGAAGGGTAGTAGGTTGGGGGTGGAGCGTCAATTAAAGCAACTTGAAGTCGACACAAAACAACTGTGGGAGGGGGCTTGCCCCGATGGCGGTGGATCAGCCCAGTTATCTTTAGCTGACACACCGCTATCGGGGGCAAGCCCCCTCCCACATTTCGATTCGAGTCTGGCGCTAAGGATTGCGTGCCAGGTTGCCCGGCAACACGCGCTTGGCGCTCAAATAGGCATTCTGCCAATAGGCTTTGGACAATGTGTCCAGCTTCACCGTACCGCCGGTTTGTGGCGCATGCACAAAGCGCCCTTCACCCACGTAGATCCCGGCGTGGCTGACCTGGGAACCGCCACCGGTGGCGAAGAACAGCAGGTCGCCGGTCTGCAGGTTCTGCTCGCTGACGTCCTGCGCGCGCATTACGATCAGCTCGCGGGTGGTACGCGGCAGGGAAATCCCGGCGGCATCGCGGAAGACAAACCCGATCAGGCCGCTGCAATCAAACCCGGAGTCCGGCGTGTTGCCGCCCCAACGGTAAGGCGTGCCGACCAGGCCCAGCGCGCGGAAGAGTACGTCTTCGGCTGCGGGCGAGAAATTCTGGGTAGAATAGTTGAACACCGGCTTGGGCTTCACCGCTACAGGAGCGGGCGGCGGTGTGCGGCTTGCGCAGGCGCTGAGGAGCGCGGCGCAAACAATGAGAATCAGGCGGGCCGAGGTCGACATGTGCAGAACAATCCTGGTCTGGATGCGGCTTTCGCTGCCGAACGCTGAAAACCAGAACGCGCAAGCAAAGCTCGCGCGAACGGATTACAACAATGTCCAGTGATTCTAGCGCTTACACGTCAAACTTCAAGTATCACTTTAAGTTTACTTGCTAGCGGTAACCGTCGTCGGGGCCATGGCGAGTGCGCGCTTGGCTTCGATGAAGGTTTTGCTCCAGTAGCTGTCACCCAGGTTATCTACCCGGACACCGCCACTGCGACGGCTGCTGGAGTGGATAAACTGGTTATCGCCCAGGTAGATACCGGCGTGGCTCACACGACCACGGCCTGCCGTACTGAAGAAAAGCAGATCGCCAGGCTTGAGGTTGTTGCGTGCGACCAACGGTGCATTCACGTTGATCATTTCGCGGGTGGAGCGCGGCAGATTCATGCCGGCCTCTTCACGAAACAGATAGCCGATGAAACCACTGCAGTCGAAACCGGCTTCAGAGGTACCACCGAAACGGTAACGGGTACCGATCAGGGACATGCCGCGTTCGAGAATGCTGTCGGCCAGGACTGGAAGCTGATAAGGCTTGTTGCCGGCGAAATCGGCCAGTTCCTTTTCCGTTGCGACTTCTTCCTCATAAACAGAGGCAGATTGTGCAGCAACGAATTTTGCCTGATTTTGAACCTGTGGTTTCTGCTGATCGACCACCTGCTGAGGGTGGGAGGCGCAACCAAACAACAGGGTAACGAGTGCGAGGGGCACGAGGGGTGCGAAGCGATTTAGCATGGGCACGACCGTGGCTGATATGTAAAGAAGTCGAGACTATGCCTTCTATCACATCGATTTGCAAATTCAATCGTGCTCTATGTGACTTCGCGATTGGACTATGACATCTAAGCCGTAATTCCATTTATCGGTTCGAATGCGAAGCCCAGCCGGCAGAAACGCAGGTTTTCTGGCGCCCGTAAAATGGCGAACCGCGTAAATTCAATGAGTTACCAGCCCAACGTTTCCTTGAGAAAAGGGATCGTCAATTTTCTTTGAGCCTGCAAGGACGCCTGATCGAGCTGCTCGAGCAAATCGAACAGCGCACTCATGCTGCGGGTGCCTCGAGTAAGGATAAAGTGACCGACTTCGTCGGTGAGGTGCAGGCCGCGACGGGAGGCCCGCAGTTGCAGGGCACGCAATTTGTCCTCGTCGGACAGCGGGCGCATCTGGAAGATCAGCGCCAGGGTCATGCGCGACTTGAGGTCGGCCAGCTTGATCGGCAACTCGCGTGGCGAAGTCGACGCGGCAATCAGCAGGCGCCGACCGCTGTCACGCAAGCGATTGAACAGGTGAAACAGCGCTTCTTCCCAATCCGCCTTGCCGGCGATCGCCTGCAAGTCATCCAGGCACACCAGTTCGTATTGCTCAAGGTGATCGAAGATGCCGATACCGCGATCCATCAACTCGGCCAGCGGCAGGTACACCGCCGGTTCGCCCATCTGCTCGAACCGCAGGCACGCAGCCTGCAACAGGTGGGTACGCCCTACGCCGTGCTTGCCCCACAGATAGATCAGGCTTTCAGTCCACCCGGCGTCGGCTTCGCAGAGCCGCTCGACATAGCCGAGTGCAGCGGCATTGGCGCCTGGGTAGTAGTTGATGAAGGTGGCGTCGTCACGCAGACGCACACCCAAGGGCAGCTGAATCGGTTTCATGCTGACTGAACGGCTCCGAACGAACCGTTAGTGGCCTCTGTGTAAAGTTTGCAAAGTTTATACCCGTGACGCCGGGCGCACAATGCAACAGACCCCAAGCAAAATCAAAGGTTTGCGTTAACTTGTTGGATTTATGCAGATTGTTTGACGGACCGCCCCCAGAAAAGACAAACCCGGCCTTGGCCGGGTTTGTGAAGATAGAGTTACAGGTCGGGATCTTCAACCCCCGTATAAGCATCCGAATCCTTGTACAGATCGTGCACATGGCGCACCAGCACCATGATCACCGCCGCCACCGGCAACGCCAGCAGGATGCCCGTGAAGCCAAACAGCTCACCACCCGCCAGGATCGCAAAGATCACCGCCACCGGATGCAGACCAATCCGATCCCCGACCAACAACGGCGTGAGCACCATGCCTTCCAACGCCTGGCCGACCATGAATACGGCCACGATCCCCAGCATCGGGTACAAGTCCCCGCCAAACTGGAACAAGCCCGCGACCAGCGCCGCGCCGATCCCAATCACAAACCCCATATAAGGCACGATCGCGGCCAGGCCGGCGATCAGGCCGATCAACAGACCCAGCTCCAGGCCGATAGCCATCAAGCCGGCCGCGTAGATGATCCCCAGGGCGAGCATCACCAGCAACTGCCCGCGCACGAAGGCGCCGAGCACCTCATGGCATTCCTCAGCCAGCGAAACAATGCGCTCCTCACGGTTGCGCGGCAGCAGGCTGCGGATCTTGGCCATCATGATGTCCCAGTCGCGCAGCAGGTAGAACGCCACCACCGGGATCAGCACCAGGTTGGTCAGCCAGCCGATCAACGCCAGGCTGGACGCCGTCGCCTGGCTGAGGATGACCCCGACAATATCAGTGGTCTGGCCCATATGTTCGCTGATGGCCGCCTTGACCTTGTCGAACTTCCAGAAACCATCCGCCAGCCCCAACTTGGCCTGGGCCCACGGCATCGCCGTGTGCTGCAGCCAGTCGAGCATCTGCGGCGCCAGCTCATACAAGCGGAACAACTGCTTGGCCAGCATCGGCACCAGCACCAGCACCAACGCCGTGATGATCAAGGTAAACAGGGCGAACACCGCCACCACGCCCCAGGTCCGCGATAACCCGGCTTTTTCCAGGCGATCCACCACCGGATCGAACAGGTAAGCCAGCAGCAACGCGACCAGGAATGGTGTCAGGATCGAATGCAGCAGGAACACAAAAACGCACAGCAGGACAAACCCGCCAAGCCACACCCAACGACGCGTATCCGCCATAAACCACTCCATCTATATAAAGAAGAAAACTGCTACCAGCGAAAACGCAGTTGCGCCTGAGGTTCTGGTGCAGCAGCCGGCTGCGCACCCTCCGCCGCCGGTTGCGGGACCGGTGCTTCACCCGCAGGAATCTCCTGCAACTTGGCCAGGCTCAACTGGGTACGCAATTGATCGGCACTGCCATTGACGCGGTACACGATGCGATTGCCATCCACTAACTGCGGCTGACCACCGAAAGGCTCCAGCAGGTGACCCAGCGCGGCATAACGCTCCAGGGTCATGCCCTGCACTTCCAGCAATTGTTCGGTGCTCACGCCGGGTTTGACCGCAAAGCGTGGCGCGAGCTTTTGGCTGATCGCCAGCATCACCGCGTCGGCTACAGCGCCGGTGTCGGCCCCTTGCGCGGCGCCCTGCTCGCTCTTGTCGCCCAGCCACAGGCGCCATTTGGCTTGCCATTGGTTGCCTTCCTGACGCGCATGCACGGCCAGCAAAGCGTCGGCGCCGTAACGTTCGGAAGCGGCGCGCAACGGTGTGGCGTCAGCACTTTCCAGGTTCGGTGCGGTGGCGACCACCTGCTCATCCAGGTCGCCCAGCGGCAGGCGCAACGGCAGGCCACGGTGTTGCGCGGCACGGCGCAGCGCCTGGGCGACGGTCTGGCCATCACCCACCAGGCTGCTGCCTTCGGTGGAGTCGTTCAGCCACCAGCCAAGGATCGACGGCCGATTGCTGCCCCAGATCGACAGGCCCGCTTCGCGCAGCACGCGATCGGTGCTCACTGGGTCGAAATCCACTTGCAGGCTTTCCGGCGGGCCGGCGTCGTAGCCGTACTGGCTGATGATTTGTTGCGGATCCTTGCGAACGGCCGCCAGACCCGGCCCCTCGGCGGCCTTGGCGTCGCCGGTCAGGCGGATCACCAGGGTCTGCACGGCGCGCTGGGTCGCCTGGTCACGCTCTTGCGGCGACTGACTGCTGACGGGTTCGAGTACTTGGTAAAGGCCATTGAGGGTTTCGGCATGACTCGCCAGGCTGACCAACGACAAGCAGCCTACAAAGAAGAATTTACACAGACGCATGGAAGATTCCCGAACGACAAATTTAGCGGCTGGAACAGACCGCGTGAACTCGGTTTGCCAAGGCTGTGACCACGGCGACCGATAAAACATTCACAGGGTCTTGGTAAGTTTTCGTACTGTCATAACGCTAGCGCAGTAAAGGCTATACCTTAATACGCACCAAAGCAGACCCGATTAGCATTTTTTTAACGCCATATGCCCCTGCCCGTCGGCCCGAGGATGGCCGCTGCCCCTCAAGCCTGATAAAATCGCGCGCCTTCGCAGACCGTCAACGGCGTGGCCTTTATAAAAGCCCCCGCCCGCTCGGTCGTTACCCAGAAATCCCCCCTAAAGGCCTGGATCATGAGCAAGCAACCCTCCCTGAGCTACAAGGACGCCGGTGTAGACATCGACGCCGGTGAAGCATTGGTCGAACGCATCAAGAGCGTCGCCAAGCGCACTGCGCGCCCCGAAGTCATGGGCGGCCTGGGCGGTTTTGGCGCCCTCTGCGAGATCCCGGCCGGCTACAAGCAGCCTGTACTGGTGTCCGGCACCGACGGCGTGGGCACCAAGCTGCGCCTGGCGCTGAACCTGAACAAGCACGACACCATTGGCATCGACCTGGTCGCCATGTGCGTCAATGACCTGGTTGTGTGCGGCGCCGAGCCGTTGTTCTTCCTCGACTACTACGCCACCGGCAAGCTGAACGTGGACACCGCGGCCCAAGTGGTCACCGGCATCGGCGCCGGCTGCGAACTGTCGGGTTGCTCCCTGGTCGGCGGCGAAACCGCTGAAATGCCAGGCATGTATGAAGGTGAAGACTACGACCTGGCCGGCTTCTGCGTCGGCGTCGTGGAAAAAGCCGAGATCATCGACGGCTCCAAGGTTGCGGCCGGCGATGCCCTGCTCGCCCTGCCATCCTCCGGCCCGCACTCCAACGGTTACTCGCTGATCCGCAAGATCATCGAAGTGTCCGGCGCCGAGATCGAGAACACCCAGCTCGACGGCAAGCCGCTGACGGACCTGCTGATGGCCCCGACCCGCATCTACGTCAAGCCGTTGCTCAAGCTGATCAAGGACACCGGCGCCGTCAAGGCCATGGCCCACATCACCGGCGGGGGCCTGCTGGACAACATCCCGCGCGTGCTGCCAAAAGGCGCCCAGGCCATCGTTGACGTGGCCAGCTGGCAGCGTCCGGCAGTATTCGACTGGCTGCAAGAGAAAGGCAACGTCGACGAAACCGAGATGCACCGCGTGCTGAACTGCGGCGTCGGCATGGTCATCTGCGTGGCTCAGGAGCACGTTGAAACCGCGCTGAACGTACTGCGCGAAGCCGGCGAACAGCCTTGGGTCATCGGCCAGATCGCCACCGCTGCCGAAGGCGCGGCTCAGGTTGAGCTGAAGAACCTCAAGGCTCATTAATGTCTCAGACCTGTGATGTCGTGGTGCTGCTCTCCGGCACCGGCAGTAACTTGCAGGCCCTGATCGACAGCACGCGCACCGGCGACAACCCGGTGCGCATTGCTGCGGTGATCTCCAACCGCAGCGACGCCTACGGCCTGCAACGCGCCAGGGAAGCGGGTATCGACACCCGCTCGTTGGATCACAAGGCGTTCGACGGTCGCGAGGCCTTCGACCGCGCCTTGATCGAACTGATCGACGCCTTCAACCCCAAGCTCGTAGTACTCGCCGGCTTCATGCGCATCCTCAGCGCTGACTTCGTGCGGCATTACGCCGGGCGCCTGTTGAATATCCACCCTTCCCTGCTGCCCAAGTACAAGGGCATGCACACGCACCAGCGTGCGCTCGAGGCCGGCGACAGCGAGCATGGCTGCAGCGTGCACTTTGTCACCGAGGAACTCGATGGCGGGCCTCTGGTCGTACAGGCAGTGGTTCCGGTAGAGTCTGACGACTCGGCGCAGACGCTTGCGCAACGGGTTCACGCCCAGGAACACAGGATTTACCCGCTGGCCGTTCGCTGGTTTGCCGAGGGGCGGTTGATTCTTGGTGACCAGGGTGCATTATTGGACGGTCAGTTACTCGCGGCCAGCGGCCACTTGATTCGAACCTAGGAGATTTTATGCGTCGCGCCTTGCTCTTCGCTTTTGCGCTGTTCGCCTTGCCAGCCGTGCAAGCAGCAGACCTTCACCCCTTCTCCGTCAGCTACACCGCCGACTGGAAACAGTTGCCCATGAGTGGTTCGGCCGAACGCAGCCTGGCCAAGAACGGCGACGGCTCCTGGACCTTGAATTTCAAGGCTTCCATGATGATCGCCAGCCTCACCGAAACCAGCGTGATCCTGTTTGACAAGGACACCCTGCAACCGAAGAGCTACACCTTCGAACGCGGCGGCCTGGGCAAGGCGAAGAAAATCAATCTGGACTTCGACCAGACCGCCAAGAAAGTCACCGGCTTTGAAAACAAAGACCCGGTCAACGTGCCCCTGCAAAGCGGCATGCTCGACAAGTCGACCTACCAGTTGGCCTTGCAACGCGATGTGGCCGCCGGCAAGAAAAGCATGAGCTACAACGTGGTCGAAGGCACCGACGTCGACACCTACGACTTCCGCGTGATTGGCCCGGAAAAAGTCCAGACCAAGGTTGGCTCCATCGACGCGATCAAGGTCGAGCGCGTGCGTGACCCGACGCAAAGCAAGCGCATCACCCAGATGTGGTTTGCCAAGGACCAGGGCGGCATTCTGGTTGCCCTGCGCCAGGTAGAAACCGATGGCAAGGAATACAACATCATGCTGCAGGACGGCACTGTTGACGGCAAGGCTGTCAAAGGTAGCTGATCGGTAGCTGGAACAACGAGCCTCGCGAATGCGGGGCTTTTTTTCGCCTATGGATTTGGTGTTCAAACCTCTACCGCTATCGGGGGCAAGCCCCCTCCCACACTGGGTTGTGTTCACCGATCAAAAATGTGGGAGGGGGCTTGCCCCCGATGGCGATAGCCGGGCCAACAAAGGGTTCAATGCCTGACTTGAACATGAAACTTTCGTCATAAAACTCAGCACCCTGCGGCGCAATGTCGCGGTTTACGCGGCCCGCAGCACTGTTGCGTTTGCTGCAATGATTTGTTGCGCGAAAAGTCGGTTTACTTAGCAAGCTAACAAAACATATAACAAAGGCCTGCGACGACTTGCCGCAGATCCACCAGAGATTGGAGCAAGCAGATGACTGTAAAAGTAACTGAACGCGACGACGAACATATGTCCCACGAAGCACTGGGCCATGGGATTCACATCTGGGATGTACACCAGCAAGACCTGTTGGTCGGCATGTTTCACAACGAGAGCGACGCTCATAATTATAAAAACGAGCTCGAAGCCCTTGAGATGAGACGCCAGACACAAAGCTCCTGAACACCTGAAATCTCGTAGGCCCCAGCCCCACGCAGCTGTAGGGCCTACCCCCGACGACCCCGCCATCGAGCGGGGTTTTTCGTTTTGGCAAACTGCACGGCGGGCATAAACGATTCAGTAAAATTGTATCAGCAAATAGACAATTGGAAATGATTCTCGATAATATCCACCACCTTTCAGCACGCCCATGAAAACGGAATTCATCATGACGAACGGATGCAGCAATACGCCGGACCAACAATTGCTCAAACGCTGGGGTGAAGCACTGGTTACGCCCCAGTTCCAGACTCACAACGTCACCCTCGACGCCCTGATCGACACCCTCGCACCCGCCGCCGAACGCAGCTTTCAACGCCTGATCCAGGCCCTGTTCCGTGAAGGCCTGCTGGCCCCCGATACACTCACCCAGGACGAGCAAGGCCGCCACCACCTGCCGCTGTCCGATCACGCCTGCCTGCGTTTCGACCACCTGCGTGCCGGGCGCATGGCCAGCTGGGACCTGCGTGGCGCGGTGACGCTTGTGCAAACTGGACAGACCGCACGGAAGATCCAATTCCCATCGCAATTGCTGACGCTGCTCAACGACACCCTCGAAACACCTGCCGCCCCGCAGGTCTTGAGCCGCCTGATCAGCGAGATCGACGACAGTTTTGTCAACGATACGCTCTGCCTGGCCTTCCACGAGCAATGGAGCCTGAGGCTGCACGCCTCGATGGGCCCGTCCCATCAGGACAACCTGCTGAGTCATCTCAAGGATGAGCCAAGCGTTACCAACCCGACTTCCGTGCTTGAGCAGTGGGGCACGCTGGGCCACCCCTGGCACCCCAACTACAAAACCAAACTGGGTTTGGACACCCACCAGGTCATCGACTTCTCACCGGAGTTCGAAGCGCGCTTCCCGGTGTTGCTGTGCGCGCTGCACCACCAGTACGCCCACGTGGAAACGCTGGCCGATACCGCTGATTACTGGCAATGGTGGCAAGCCCACTTTCCACGTGCTGCGCAGCAATTGACCGCAGCGCTGACGGCCCAGGGCCTGGAAGCCAGCGAGTATTTGCCGCTGCCTGCGCACCCTTGGCAAGCCCAACAGGAACTGCCCCGGTTGTTCGCCAACGAAATCGGCGACCGACTGCTGGTGCTGACCGACATCGTCGCGTTTACCGCCCACCCCACCATGTCCTTCCGGACCGTATTGCCTGATGGCCAGGGCGGCGCGCCCATGGTCAAGCTCCCGGTCTCACTGCGCCTGACCAGCGTACAGCGCACGGTATCGCCACGCTCGGCGCGCATGGGGCCGCGGATCAGTCACTTGCTGCAAACGATCCTCGCGCGCGAACCCGCGATCCAGAAACTCCTGAACATCGTCCCCGAGCGGATCGGCGTGCATTTCAACCCCCAACCGGTGAATGACGAACACGCCCGCCACCTGGCCGTGCTCTACCGCGACAACCCCCAGAGCCTGCTACAACCGGGGGAAATGGCCGTTCCGGTAGGTAGCCTGTTTGCCATCGACCAACACGGGCAGCCCTTGCTGAGACAGTGGGTACGTTTGAGCAAAGGCCAGGACAATGCACCGGCCATGCTCGCGTTCTTTCGAGACTATGCAGCGATCACTGTGCCGGCCCTGCTGGGGATGTACCTGCGCTACGGTGTGGCGTTCGAGGCCCATCAGCAGAACGCCTTCATGGTCATGGCCGCAGACAGGCAGTTGAGCCGCCTGCTGTTGCGTGATTTTGGCGATATTCGCATCGACCGCCAGACCTTGCATGCCCACGGCCTGGACATCGAACTGCATGACCCCGGGATGACCCTTTACGACGATGCCGGTTTTGTCCGTGACAAGCTGCTGCACACGGTATTCATGTGCCACCTGGGCGAGCTGGTGCTGCTCAGTGCCCGCTACTTCGATATTCCCCAGGCACAACTGTGGAACGAACTCGCGGCCCAAGTCAGCCAGTGCTTTGATCGCATGCGCAACGAAGTCGCTCCCCAACGCTGGGAAACCGAACGTGCAGCGCTGCTGGAGCAGCCGTGGCCAGCCAAGTCGTTCATGCGGATGCGGCTGCTGGACAGTCACGCCGATATCGTCGGGCGCCTGCCGAACCCGCTGAGCGGCGCCGCACATGCCGGCTAACAGCACTGCACTGCGTTTGTTGGTGGTCATCCAGTTGGTGTCGATGGGTGCCATGGAAATGAGCGGCCCCTTCTGGCCTTTGCAGATCCAGAGGCTGCTTGGCGATGCCGGCGCCCATTACACCGGCCTGCTGTCGTCGCTGGTATACGCCGGACCGATGATGGCAGCGATGATCCTGACGCCCCTGTGGGGTCGCCTGGGCGACCGAACCGGGCATAAGCCGATGATCATTCGGGCGCTGCTGGCGCTGGCGGCCTGTCAGGCGCTGGCCGCCCTGACCTTCGATCCCTGGCTGCTGGTCGCGATCCGCGTGGCACAAGGTGCACTGGCGGGTTTTATCGCGGCCGCCCAAGCCTATGCGCTGGCGTGCTGCGGCGACAGTGGGCGCGGACACATAATGGCCCGCCTGCAATCCGCCACCGCCGTGGGTTCGCTGGCCGGTCCGGTGTTGGGTGGCTGGCTGATGGATATCTCCGGATTCGCCCTGCTGTGCTACAGCGCTACCGCCGTCTGCCTGGTATGCGCGCTGGTCAGCCTGTTCTTGCCCAGCGACAACCAGCGCCTGCGAAAGACTAATGCCACCACGCCCACCGCCCTGCCCAAAGGCTGGCTCGGCGCAATGTTGGGGATCATCGTACTGATCCAGGCTGCCAAAATGATGCCTCAGCCGTTTTACGCCCTATACGTCGCGGACGTCCTGCATGCGCCAGGCTGGTTGATCGGTGCCAGCTATGCCGCCAGCGCACTGACCCTGGCCCTGTCCGCACCGCTCTGGGGTCGCCTGTTCGACCGACACCCGCCCGCACACACGCTGCGCATCATCGAATGGGTCACCTGGGCCTGCGCCTTGACCCTGGCGTGCACGGCGCTGGCCAGCGAATGGCTGGGCTTCATCGCCAGCCGGCTGTTGTGGGGCATGTGGCAAGGCGCCTTGCTGCCGGTCGCCTATACGTTGATCGCCAATACCGTTGCGCCCGCCCAACAGGGGTTTGCCCTGGGCATCGGCAACAGCGCCGCCAAGGCGGGAGCGCTAGGCGGTGCCTTGCTGGGTGGTATCGGCATGGGGATGGTAGGCCTGGCACACAGCTTCTGGCTGGTTGCACTCACGTACGCCTTGGCCGCCCTGGGTATCCGCATCATCCGCTCGTTCACCCGAACACCCGCTATGCCTGTTTTTTCTGTCAATACGTCTAATAATTGAAAGGCAAGATCATGAGAAAGTCGCAATGGGCAGCGCTGCTGCCACTGATGGGATCGATAAGCGCACCGGCCTGGGCCGATCAGTCCGAGGCCGAGCCCACCAACCTGCAATTGCAGGCCACCGTCGTCTCGGCCACGCGCAGTGAAACCAGCATTGCCGCGATTCCAGGCTCCGTACAGGTCATCGACGAAACCCAGATCCGCCAGCAAACAGCCGCGGGGCGCCGGGTTGCGGATATTCTCGGGCAATTGGTGCCAGGCATTGCCCCTTCCAGCGGTGGCATGAGCAACTTCGGCCAGACCCTGCGCGGACGCAATACGCTGATCCTGATCGACGGCGTGTCCCAGAACGCAACACGCGACAACTTCCGCCAGCTCAACAGCGTTGCGCCGGAAAGCATCGAGCGCATCGAAGTGATCTCCGGAGCGAGCAGCGTTTATGGCGCGGGCGCCTCAGGCGGCATCATCAATATCATCACCAAGCGTAACCAAGGTGAAGACCTCGCCTTTAGCAGCAAGATCGGCATGACCAGCGGCAATAACTTCAGTCACAAGGGCTTTGCCTACGAGGCGTTCCAAAGCGCTACTGGGCGCAAGGGCCCGGTGGACTGGTACGTATCGGCGAACGGCGTGCAGCGCAACGACCAGTTCGACGGCAACGGCAAGCGCATTCCCCAGGACACGTCCCAGGGCAGCAACATGGATACCCAGACCTACGACCTGCAAGGTCGCTTCGGCTACACGCTGGATGACGACAAGAAGATCAGCCTGTCCCTGCAAGATTACAAAGACGAACAGGACACCCGTTACACCAAGAACCCACGCATCACCAACACCGCCGTTGCGGTCAAAGGCCTGGACCTGGACGATCAACCGTTCACACACAACCAGGCGGTCAACCTCAATTACTCCGACAAAGCGTTCTTCGGACAGGGCTTGCAGGTCGAAAGCTACTGGCGCCGGGCCGACGCGCTGTTTTTCCCCGACCTTTCCCGCGGTCGCGCAGGGGTTTCCGACAACAACAGCGTGCAGGACGTCTATGGCGTGCGCGCAGCCATCGACACGCAAATGCCGGATATCGGCCCGGCGACCGGCAATCTGGTCTGGGGCGCTGACTATGATCACGAAACCTCACGCCAGCGCGGCGACCAGTACCGGGTCAATGGCCTGACCTACACCAAGACCGGCACCACGTTCGAGATGGGGCCGGACATCACCACTACTACCAAGGCGATTTTTGGCCAACTGTCCTACGACATCGACGACTGGACCTTGCGTGGCGGTGTGCGCCGCGAGTGGATCGAGAGCCGGATCGACGACAGCATTGCCTATGGCGAAATCGTTCAGACCGGTAACCGCGCTACCCTGCCGGGCGGCACCCTCAAATATGACGACACCCTCTATAACCTCGGGGCGGTGTATCACCTGAGCGAAAACCAGGATGTATTCGTCAACTACAGCCAGGGCTTTTCCCTGCCGGACATCCAACGTTTCCTGCGGGACGTCAACAGCCAGTACGACATTCAGAAGCTCAATGCCCAAGCCCTCAAGGTCGACAGCTATGAGCTGGGCTGGCGTGGCAACTGGGACAAATGGCTGGCCAACGTCACGGCGTATGAAAACACTTCGGATGTCACCCAGTTCTATGACGCCAATGATCGCGTGCTGCGCCTGGTCAACCAGAAAGAACGCGTGCGCGGCATTGAAACCAGCCTGACGTACAACGTCACTGACCAGTGGTCGGTCGGCGGTACTTACGCGTATGCCAAAGGCGAGACCCGCCAAAACGGCAAATGGATCGACTTGCCGGCCACGCGCATCTCCCCCGCCAAGACCACCGCCTTTGTCGGCTATGACCACGACGACTACAGCCTGCGCCTGCAAGCCATGCGCCTGGCCGACTATGACGCCGCGTTCAAGGATAACAATGGCCGCGATATCCAGGGCTACACCCTGGTCGACCTGCTGGGTTCGGTACGCTTGCCTGTGGGTCGCCTGGAGGGGGCGATCTACAACCTCAGCAACCGCAATTACCAGAACATGTTTGCCCAGGCCAACGCGCGAGCACCGTACCCGAATGCCGAAGGTCGGACCTTCAGCGTGAGTTATGCCGTGGACTGGTAACACGCAGCGCTGAAAGCACAAACCCCGCCTTTTGAGCGGGGTTTGTGTTTTGGGGCCGCTTCGCGGCCCAACGCGGGGCAAGCCCGCTCACCACAGGCAAGCCCGCTCAAGGCTTACAGACTTACCACATCAGATCATCCGGGATCTGGTAAGCGGCGTAGGGATCATCTTCATCCGGCACCTGGCTTTCGGTAAGGATATTGAGCTGCACGATACGCTCCGGTGCGCGCTCCTGGATCTTCAGCGCCGCTTCACGCGGGATCACCTCATAACCGCCACCGTGGTGCACGATCGCCAGGGAGCCGTTGCTCAGCTTGTTGCGCATCAGCGTGTTGACCGACAGGCGCTTGACCTTCTTGTCGTCCACGAAGTTGTAGTAGTCCTCGGTGGTCAGCTTGGGCAGGCGCGAGGTCTCGATCAGTTGCTTGACCTGGGCCGTGCGGGCCTTGGCCTCGGCTTTTTCCTGCTGCTGGCGGTTCAGTTCCTGGTCGCGCTTGACCTTCTCGGCGTGCGCCTCGGCCGCCAGACGGGCCTGGGTGTCGTCGGCCTCGATCTGGCCTTTATGGACCAGGCGCTGCTGTTTCTGTTTCTCTTTGCCGACCTGCTTGGCCTGCTTTTGATTGACCAGACCTGCTTTGAGCAACTGGTCGCGAAGGGAAAGGCTCATGGTGCTTACTCACTTAGGCAACTGCTCAACCGCAGCTGGACACATTCTTTTCCTGACGTTTGGCTTCGCCCCACAGGGCGTCCAACTCTTCGAGGGTGCAATCTTCTATGGGACGGCGGGTATCGCGCAATGCCTGTTCGATAAATCGGAAGCGTCGTTCGAACTTGGCATTGGCGCCCCGTAGCGCAGTTTCCGGGTCGACCTTGAGGTGACGGGCCAGGTTGACCGTCGCAAACAGCAGGTCGCCAACCTCATCGGCAATCGCCGCCGGGTCGTTATCGGCCATGGCTTCGAGCACTTCATCCAGCTCTTCGCGCACGTTATCCACCACCGGCAAGGCGCAGGGCCAGTCGAACCCGACCTGGCTGGCGCGCTTCTGCAATTTGGCGGCACGGGAAAGGGACGGCAACGCGGTGGGTACATCGTCCAGCAGGGAAAGCTGCTCCGGCGCGTCGGACTTCTGCGCGCGCTCCTCGGCCTTGATCTGCTCCCAGCGTTCCTTGACCTGTTCTTCGCTCAACTGCGGGATATCCAGCGGCGCATACAGGTCGCCGGTGGGGAACACATGGGGATGGCGACGGATCAGCTTGCGCGTGATGCTGTCGATCACCCCGGCAAATTCGAAGCGCCCTTCTTCCCGCGCCAACTGGCTGTAGTACACCACCTGGAACAACAGGTCGCCCAACTCACCTTGCAGATGATCGAAGTCGCCGCGCTCGATGGCGTCGGCGACTTCGTAGGCCTCCTCCAACGTGTGCGGGACGATGGTGGCGTAGGTTTGCCTGATGTCCCACGGGCACCCGTACTGCGGGTCCCGCAGGCGATTCATCAGGTGCAGCAGGTCTTCGAGCGTATACATCATGGGGTACGGTTACGCCGCGTCTCGATGATATTCGGCAACTGGGAAATCCTCCCCAGCAACCGTCCCAGTGCGTCCAGTCCCGGAATCTCGATGGTCAGGGACATCAGCGCGGTGTTGTCCTCTTTGTTCGAGCGGGTGTTGACCGCCAGTACGTTGATCCGCTCATTGAGCAACACCTGCGACACGTCACGCAGCAACCCGGAACGGTCGTAGGCACGGATGACGATGTCCACCGGGTAAGTGAGCACCGGCACCGGCCCCCAGCTGACCTGGATGATCCGCTCCGGCTCACGCCCGCCCAGTTGCAGCACCGAGGCGCAATCCTGGCGGTGAATACTTACACCGCGGCCCTGGGTGATATAGCCGACGATGGCATCCCCCGGCAGCGGCTGGCAGCAGCCGGCGATTTGAGTCATCAGGTTGCCCACGCCCTGGATCTGGATATCGCCACGCTTGCCGGGCTTGTAGCCGGTGGCCTTGCGCGGGATCAGTTCCAGCTGTTCGCTGCCGCGTTCCGGCTCGACCAGTTGCTGGGCCAGGTTGACCAGTTGGGCCAGGCGCAGATCGCCGGCACCGAGGGCGGCGAACATGTCTTCGGCGATCTTCATGTTGGCCTTTTCGGCCAGCTTGTCGAAGTCCACCTGGGGCAGGCCCAGGCGTGCCAGTTCGCGCTCGAGCAAGGTTTTACCGGCAGCGACGTTCTGGTCGCGCGCCTGCAGTTTGAACCAGTGGACGATCTTCGCGCGCGCCCGCGACGTGGTGATGTAGCCCAGGTTCGGGTTCAGCCAGTCGCGGCTCGGCGTACCGTGCTTGCTGGTGATGATCTCGACCTGTTCACCGGTCTGCAGGCTGTAGTTGAGCGGCACAATGCGCCCGTTGATCTTGGCGCCCCGGCAGTTGTGGCCGATCTCGGTGTGCACGCGGTAGGCGAAGTCCAGCGGCGTGGCACCCTTGGGCAGGTCGATGGCGTGGCCGTCGGGGGTGAAGATGTAGACCCGGTCCGGCTCGATATCCACGCGCAGCTGTTCGGCCAGGCCGCCGATGTCGCCGAGTTCTTCGTGCCATTCCAACACCTGGCGCAGCCAGGAGATTTTCTCTTCGTACTGGTTGGACCCGGCCTTGACGTCGGTGCCCTTGTAGCGCCAGTGCGCGCATACCCCAAGTTCCGCCTCTTCGTGCATGGCGTGGGTGCGGATCTGCACTTCCAGCACCTTGCCCTCGGGGCCGATCACCGCCGTGTGCAACGAGCGATAGCCGTTTTCCTTGGGGTTGGCGATGTAGTCGTCGAACTCCTTGGGAATGTGCCGCCACAGGGTGTGGACGATCCCCAGCGCGGTATAGCAGTCGCGCATTTCCGGCACCAGCACGCGCACCGCACGCACGTCGTAGATCTGGCTGAAGGCCAGGCCCTTGCGCTGCATTTTGCGCCAGATGGAATAGATGTGTTTGGCGCGGCCGCTGATGTCGGCTTCGACGCCAGTGGCCTGCAACTCGGAGCGCAGCTGGTTCATCACATCGGTAATGAAGCGCTCACGGTCCAGCCGCCGCTCATGCAGCAACGTGGCAATCTGTTTGTATTGATCGGGTTCGAGGTAGCGGAAGGACAAGTCCTCCAGCTCCCACTTGATATGGCCGATGCCCAGGCGATGCGCCAACGGCGCATAGATGTCGAAGACTTCGCGGGCAACACGGTTGCGTTTTTCGTCGTCGGCGGTCTTCACCGCACGGATCGCGCAGGTACGCTCGGCCAGCTTGATCAGGGCGACGCGCACGTCATCGACCATCGCCACCAGCATCTTGCGCAGGTTCTCGACCTGGCCCTGGGTGCCCAGCACCATGGACTGGCGCGGGCTCAGGCTGGCACTGATCGCCGCCATGCGCAGCACGCCGTCGATCAGCTTGGCCACCACGGTGCCGAAACGCTGGCTGACGGTGGGCAACGGGATATGCCCTTCACGCACGCCGCGATAGAGCACGGCGGCGATCAACGAATCCTGGTCCAGCTTGAGATCGGCGAGGATCTCAGCGATTTCCAACCCGGTGCGAAAGCTGGAAGTGCCTTCGGCCCATAGGTTCTTGGCCGCATTGTCTTGCTGCTCAGACTCACGAGCGAACTCGCAGGCTGCTTTCAAGGCTTCACGGTCCAGTGCCGGATCGACACTGATGGCATGGTCCAGCCATGCCTCGAGATTGATACTGCCGTCGGTGTTGATCGGCTGGTGTGCTCTCACCTGTACCATCTTGCTTACCTTCCCTACGACGCACCTTCGATGCGCCAAAATCATCGCCGACGTTTACTGCGGACTCCCTGGCAGATCAAAGGCCCTGGAGAACGCAGGCCAGTCGGATTAAACAGGCATCCTAGCCCGCTTCAAATAACGCCATGGCCTCGACATGCGCGGTTTGCGGAAACATGTCGAGGATCCCGGCACGTTTTAGCCGGTAGCCTTGCCTGACCAACTCAACCGTGTCCCGCGCCAGCGTGGCCGGGTTGCAGGACACATACACCAGACGCTTGGCGCCCAAGGTCGCAAGCTTGCGCACAACCTCCAGGGCACCGTCACGGGGTGGGTCCAAGAGTACCGCAGAAAAGCCCTGTTTGGCCCATTCTGCGTCAATCAAAGGCTGGGACAAATCGGCTTGAAAAAACTGCGCATTGTGCAAATCGTTGCTGACGGCATTCACGGCCGCCCGGTCCACCATGGTCTGCACACCTTCCACCGCCACCACTTCGCGTACCTGGCGCGCCAGTGGCAAGGCAAAATTGCCCAGGCCACAAAACAGGTCCAACACCCGTTCGTCGGGTTGTGGCGCCAGCCATTCCAGGGCCTGGGCAACCATCGCGGCATTGACGCCGGCGTTGACCTGCACAAAGTCGCCTGGCCGGTAAGCCAGTTCCAGATTCCACTGTTCCAGTGGAAAGCCCAACACAGCATCGGTGTCAACCGGCGCCGGCTGGCCCTCGCCCTGCAGCCACAACTGCGCCTCATGGAAAGCGCAGAATTCGTTCAATACCTGCAGGTCCGCTTCGGACAGCGGCGCCATATGCCGCAGCAACACCGCAATGGACGTACCGCTGAACAATTCCACATGCCCCAGGGCCTGCGGTTTGCTCAGGCGGCGCAGCATGTTCGGCAGGCGCTGCATGATCGGTTGCAAGGCCTGTACCAGCACCGGGCAGTCATCGATGGCGACGATGTCCTGGCTGGCCACGGCGCGAAAACCGACGTCCAGGTGTTTCGCCTTGGCATCCCAACGCACGGCCACGCGGGCGCGGCGACGGTAGCCGAATTCCGGCCCGCTCAACGGTGCGGCCCACTCTTGCGGTTCCACGCCCGCCACGCGGGACAGTTGCTCGGCGAGCATGCGCTGTTTCAGGGCAAGCTGTTCGGCATGGGGCAAATGCTGCACGCTGCAACCGCCGCAACGACCGACGTGCGCACAAGGCGCCGGGCGGCGCAGCTCGCTGGCCTTGAAGACGCGCTCGGTGCGCGCCTCGACGATTTTGCCGTGGGCACCCAGCACCCGCGCTTCGACTTCTTCGCCGGCCAGCGCGCCGTTCACAAACCAGGTGCGCCCTTCGAAGAACACGATGCCACGGCCGTCATTGGCCAGGCGCTCGATGGTCAGGCGTTGTTTCTTGCCCACCGGAATCTGCGGGGCCCGGCTGCCGCCCGTCGGTTGGAAGCGCAGGCCTCTCTCGTGCCTGGCCATCAGTTGGGTTCGTCGAAGATGCCGGTCGACAGGTAGCGGTCGCCTCGGTCACAGATGATCGCGACGATCACCGCGTTTTCCACCTCCTTGGACAGGCGCAACATACCGGCCACGGCGCCGCCGGAGGATACGCCGCAGAAGATGCCTTCTTCACGGGCCAGGCGGCGGGTGGTGTCTTCGGCCTCGCGCTGGGCCATGTCGATGATGCGGTCCACGCGCGTGGCGTTGTAGATCTTCGGCAGATACTCTTCGGGCCAGCGGCGGATACCCGGGATGGCCGCGCCTTCCATCGGTTGCAGGCCAACGATCTGGATCGCCGGGTTCTGCTCCTTGAGGTAGCGCGAGTTGCCCATGATGGTGCCGGTGGTGCCCATGGAGCTGACGAAATGGGTGATGGTGCCCTGGGTCTGGCGCCAGATTTCCGGGCCGGTGCTGGTGTAGTGCGCCTCGGGGTTGTCGCCATTGGCGAACTGGTCAAGCACCAGGCCACGGCCTTCGGCGGCCATGCGCTCGGCGAGGTCGCGCGCGCCCTCCATGCCTTCTTCCTGGGTGACCAGCACCAACTGCGCGCCATAGGCAGTCATCGCCGCCTTGCGCTCGGCACTGCCGTTGTCGGGCATGATCAGGATCATCTTGTAGCCCTTGATCGCAGCGGCCATGGCCAGGGCAATCCCGGTGTTACCCGACGTCGCTTCGATCAGGGTGTCGCCAGGCTTGATCTGCCCGCGCAACTCGGCGCGGGTGATCATCGACAGCGCCGGCCGGTCCTTCACGGAACCGGCCGGGTTGTTCCCTTCGAGCTTGAGCAGCAGGGTATTGCTGGTTTCACCCGCCATGCGTTGCAAGCGGACCAGGGGCGTGTTGCCGACGCAATCGGCGATTGTAGGGTACTGCAAGGTCATGGCGTATTCGCAATCCAGACTGCGGGGCGCACATCATACCGGGAAAGCCTGGCGGGCCATATCACGCAAAGTGCGGTGCTTATTGCGTTAGGGTATAAGCATGAAGAATCATCCGATCACGAACGCTGTCCATTCCTGGTGGGTAAAGTCCCGAATCCGCTTGTTTTCGGCTGATGCCCTCGCGTCCCGCACGCCATTGAGACGATTCACGTACTGCCCTTCACTGATCAAGCCGCTCGCCAGTTGTTGATCAGCAACCTCCAATAGTTTCTGGAAACGGCGGAGCTTGAATTCGAGATCTGCGGCATATTTATGTTGAATAAAATGCACCCAGAAAGGCTCTTTCTGTAACAACTCAGGCCAGTTCGTTTCCGTCTCATTATTCAGTACCGCCGTGCGCACGGTATTGACTGAACGGGCATCCGGCACAGCCGCCTCAAAACGCTGGGGGAGTACTTGCGGCAAATTCAGGCTCGATGCCAGGGCGATGCGATAACTCAGGACCCGCGTGCAAGCGAATGCCATGCCCTGGGGCTCAAAGTGCCTGGAAAGATACTGATCTATGTATTCAAGGCGACGCAGTGCACGGTAGTAATGCAACAGATTTGGCCCGGCCGTTTGGACGCCGGCATCGAGTATCCGTAAGGGAGCTATTTGCAACTCAAGTTGATGCAAGCACAACAGGCAACCATCAATCCCTCCGCGAAGGGTGCGATAACACGGTAAGTAAGCAATTCGCTCCATGCCCTCATGGGACATCGCATCGTCAATCACCCCCCAGACTCGGTGAGAAATGATCTCCCTCATCACACGGTGGTGAGGGTCAATGAACTGCGGGTATTCGGCAATGCTTGCCAGCAACTCAAAGAAATAATCCGCCATTGGCTGGTTTTGCAAGTACGCCCAATCGAGTTGGCGCGCTTGTACTTCTCCAGGAGGGAGCAGCGCCAACCAGCGGTCGGGACGCCGATCAAAAGGAACCGTCGGCTCCCATAGTCCGAAATCAACACCGGGAGGTCCCCGACGCTCGCCCACTCGGCGTAACAACTGTCGCGCCTCGGCGGAAAGCGGATTACCTCTCAAGTTCATTCCCTGATGGACTTCGGGATAAATGAACAGGTCCGTCTCGGCCAGGTCCTGTATTTGATTGTCACGCAGGTCAAAGCTGCCCAACGTGGAGAGACTCACGGCACCGCGCGGCAATTGGTTCAACGCGCAATTGCGCAGGTTCAGCTCCCGCAGGTTCGTCAACCTATACACGTTCAAGCGTCGTCCTTGCCCAAGTGGGTTTCCCGACAAATCAAGGCTTCTGAGTTCCGTCAGCTCAGCCAGTCGTTCCTCGTCCACATAGTTGAACCGCAGGTGGTTGTTCGACAGATTGAGCACTGCCAGGCGTGCGTGGAGGTCCAGATTGGGAAGATGCGTGAGTTGGTTACCATTGAGATAAAGAACACGCAGCGCCGGAAAGTTGAAAAGAAAGCGCTCCGGCAACTCCGTCAATCGGTTGTTTCTCACACTCAGCATAGTCACATGACCAAAGTGCGCGCGCAGGGTCGGCAAGCTTGCCAAATCCAGATCGTCCAGGTTGAGCTTCTCGGCCACTCCCGGCGTGACAGCTTCCTTGGCCCAGCAACGCTGAATTCGCTCAACCGCCAACGCCCGTGATCGGGCCGATGCGCTGTCCGGCTGGGCTGTCGACGCCTGATCCCGCCACGCTTGCAAATCCCTGTACAGCTGATCTCGCTCTTTGACTTGCTTGGTGATCATCTCTTCACGCATAGCGACCGTGTCACCCGCCTCCGCTAGCATCGCCCACACCTCGGCGTCCGTTTTAGAAGGGTACAACTCACGCATACGTGAGATCTGTTCACGCTCTGTCGGCCCGAATTCGGTTCCACCACTGAGTGGATAGCCTTTGCGACCATTGATCAGGCGGGGTGGCGCGAGCCTCGATGGCATTGGCCGCATGTTGAGTGTCGCTTGGATTCCCGACCAATCCTGCCCCAGGCGGGCGCCCATCTCTGCGCGCAACTCCTCCAGCGCGCCGGGGTGGGTGTAGCCCAACGCCTGCCGCTCGGCCAGAGGCAGTGCGTTGAGCAAGGCCTCCAGGAAGGGCGCGCGCGCGCCCATTGCCTGCAAGCTGCCATCCGCCCGTTGGACGTAGGCCAGGTACTGCCCGACGCTCGGTTTCAAGACCCGCCGAAGGTCAGCATCATCGGGACCGACGCTGTCGATCACGCGGCGGGCGTCCCAGAGTTCAACCCGCAGCGATGCTGGCCACCCCTTCAGACCAGCCAGCTCATGGAGGATCAACCGAGAACTGTCGTCATTCGCCAACGGCGACAGGTGCACGCCTTCCAGGGCGCCACAGACCCGCAACCAACGGGACCACCACCGCGCCTCTTGCGCCAAGGTGTGCGGTACGCGCCCCTCCCGGAGGCGCTCCAACTCAGACGCAGAAGCATGTTGCACCCAGTCCTGCGCAATCCCCACGGTCAATCCAGGGAACTGACGCACTATCACCTGTACCGAAGGGTCATCGGACCGCTGGTTCTTGCGGCGCAGCACATCGAAAAACTGCGCATGCATCTGCAGTTTGTCCATGTGCACCTTGCTCTCCAGGGTCGTGACCTGATCTTCACGCGCAACACCCGCCCGACCGACCAGCGCATCAGCCGCGTCAGGGGTTATTTCGTCAAGCACCTGGACGATAAACTCCGCACCTTGTTCCAGCCCGTCCTTGACCCGTTCAAAGATATTCAAGCGCTCGAATGCCTCCACCAGCAGCACCGGCGGCGGTTCGCTGCGCACATGCACCTTGCGCAGTATGTCCGGGGTCACGCCGCTGATCTGCTGAACCTTGTCGATGGCATCCGGGGCCAATGCGCGAAACCTGGGCCCCAGGCGGTAAAAAGGTTGTTGCCCGTCCCAGGTCAGCGGGTTCTCCCATTCATGGCGCCAGGCGCCCGCGCCGTTATGGCTCAATACCGGCGCATACGCGTCGTCCAGGGCAGGATGGCGGATACGCCAGGGTTGGGTCTGATCCGCTTGGGTCACTTTGAAATATTGACTGTCGATGAACAAATAGCGGTCCGACGCCAAACGGTACAAACCCATCGCATCAGGCTCGGAGGCCATACGCGTGGCGTCGACGTCGCTCGCGTACTGTGTGATCTCGCGCAGCACCGGGTAAAACGTGCCTTGCGGTGCACGATTGCGCAGCATGGCCTGGGCCACTTGATGACGAAACCCGGTAATGGCTGCCGGCATATCGGCGCCGAACCTGGCACGATCATGATCGGAGAGTTGGCTCAGCATTACCCGGAAAAACGCATCCGCGCCGCCCTGCTGCACACCGGCACTCTGTCTACACGGATCGTAGGGCGAAAATTCTCCCTCGCCATGGTCGAGGACCAACACGGCATATCTGTCACGGTCCAGGGGCACATAGGTTGGAGGGCCGACAATCAGGCGTTTGCCAAGAGTGCCCAAGGCACTGCGGGCGAACGCCTGGACCCACGCCTGAGTTTGCGGGTCAAACCGGCGGCGGTGGTAGATCCGGTCAATGAGTGCCTCGGCGCGCGCCATCTGCGCGGCGGCCTTGAGCCCATCGTACAGTCCCTCGGGTTGTTGTCGGACCTCAAGCAGACGGGCTTGCTGATCGGGCGACAGCGGATGCTGATCCAGCACCTCCAGCAATCTCGGCAAGCTGACGTCGGGATGCAAAGCGCGCAGCACCTCGATCACCTCGGGCACCGGGTAGTCATGCCCAACGCTGTCGGGCAACCACTTGCGCACGGACACCGACGCGCGTGTAGCGGCCGAACGATGGATATCGGCAAACCGGGTCAGGGCTTCGAACAGATCGAACCGCGACGCCTGGGCCTGGGCTGCCAGTTGCCGACGAACGGCCTGTTCGCCGGCGGAAAAACTTGACGGTAAAAGCTGTACCACCGCGTGGGACAGGTGCGCGGTGATGCGCTGCGGTGTCGAATAGCCAAACCGGTGGTTCTCCAGGGCGGTGACCGTGATCACGACCGTCGTGGGCCGGGCCGTATCCCTGCTGTAGCGTCGCAACTCCTGGCCTTGCGCATTCACGATTCTCAACGCTGTATCCAGCGGCCACGCCGGCAGCTGGGTCAGCAAAGGGCCCAGGACTTCGAACGCCCCCATGGGCACTGGCCGGTTGGAATCGACCAAGCCGGCCACCCAGTCAATCATCCGATCGGCGTTGAACCGATGCGCCGCTTCCACCAGAGAGGCTGATGGGCGCTCGCCTGCCCAGACACGCTCCAGTTGCTCTCGTGATGTGCCGCTGGTTTCCAGCACGGCCTGCAGCTCATGCGCAGGCGCCTGGGAGGGCAGCAGCATGCGCTCAAGCAACTGGGGGCTACTCAGCCCCGTACTGTCCTTGATGCTGGCGGCGGGTATTTGCGAGAGGCGTTGATACAAGGCTTGATGGCGCCGCCTTACACTGAACGCCAGGCGGCTATGCAGCCGCCCGCTGATCAACAGGTCGGCCAAGTCGGAAAAAGCCAGGACCAGTTCGCCAGCATGCCCCTCGAGCACGCTGGAAATACCGTTGAGCACCCCCTCACCGAGCGCCGCGAACAACGCGACTGCCCGCACACGCGCCAAACCCTTGAGCGGCCCGGGTACCGGCATCAGCAATAGCTCCAGCACCTCACTGATAACGGTGCGAGCGATACCGGCAAGGGTCGTCAGAAATCCCGGTTTTTCGTTGGCCAGGCCCTTCAGGTTGGCGCCAATGCGCGCCAGATGGAGATCACCCAAACTGACCGGCGGTGCTTTGGTCACGACCTTGCGGGTATAGCCGGTCCGGTCCTCCAGACGAGACTCGAACACCTTAAGAAACAAATCCTGTAATGCCTCGGCAAAAGGACTGAGTCCGGTTTCGCGCGTGGCGCCTCGTCTGAGTCTGGTCAAGCGCTCGCTGTCGGGCTGTGACATGACCCCGTACAACCACGCCACCCTGCCCTGCCGGTAGAAAGCACTGAAGGCCACATAAAACTCCTGGCAGGCTTCCCGGTGGTTGTCGAAATGGCGCAGATCGCCCCCGCCCGGCCGACGGGGAAAGTAACTGAAGGCGCCTTTGCAACCGTTAACGGAAAACACCAGGTGGGGGATGTTCAGGCTGTCCCCCGGCGGCCTGCTGAGTATTTGCCCGGTGTTACCGATGAATTGAGGCACCCAACCGATGTTGTCCTTGCCATCGGGGATGAACAGCTGCATTTCCTCGCAGCGCCCCCACTCCTCGTCCTGATCCAGTGCTTGTTTGATATGCCGGTATTTTTCCCGGTCGATTCGGGTGGTGTTCGAGTCTCTCAGGGCTTCAATCAGGGCGAACTCAAACTCCAGCCGCCCCAGGCTCACAATCGCCTGGCCCAACGGCTTGGCCTTGTCCAGGCTGTCGTCGAGCAGGGTTCTGAGTTGGCCACCGAGATTGAGTTCGCGCACCAATGCGATGAAACTCTCGGGGCTGAGGTCGATACTGAGCCCGCTGGACGTTGCCACGCCGTCATGGCCGGGGTAATCCCAACCCGTCAGGCCGTCATAGTTCATGCAGGCGGCGTCCCACAGCGAAAGCCGGACGACCTTGGGCTCATTGAAGCGGTCGTAGGAATAGGTGGTGGTGATGTGCTGGGCCTTGGGATCAACGACATGGCCGGTGAGGTCTTTGAGGCCCGTTCGCAAACGCTCCAGACTCTGGTGTTCAAAGTTTGTGACGAATTGACGAATGTTTCGTTCGACCTGCGCCTGGGCCTCGATCAAGGCCCGTTGCAGGCGTACATATTCTTGCTGGCCATCGTCATCCAGCCCGGCCATGAACGCGGCGAATTTCTCCTGCAAGGCGTCCACGGTTTGCAGGGTCGCCCACTCGTCGCCTGAGACCAGGGGCAGCCTCGCTCGCTGCTGCGTCATGAACGTGGCCAACGGGTCTGCCTGCTGGTGTGTCGCTAACGGCTCAATCATTTCACACTCCTTGAAATGATCAGCCTATCCACTAATTGTCGACGGCTCCGGTAGCTATGTAGCGCGTTGATTCAGCCATGGTTCTTCTCGAAGACCGCTGCGCCCATCGCTGCAATCTGCCGCTCGATCAGTGCGTCGAACGGGCGCAGCAATGGCTCGAAGGAGGCGGGGGCTTCCAATACTTGCAGGGCCTGCGCAATCGCTTCGACGGTGGACAATGCACCGGGCCCGGGCGCCTTGCGCAATCGATAGCGTGATACGGCATCGCCCATCAAGGTCACTCGCGGCAACGCCGCCAGCAAAGGGTTGAGGTACAGCAATTTGCGCGCCTTGCGCCAGGTGCCGTCGGGAACCACCAGCAACATCGGCTGTTCGTCCGGCGCATAGCGTTGCAAGGGTTGCGCATCGTCCGACGGAAACAACAGCCGCGCCTGATAACCGGGTGGGTTCAACAATGTCGCCAGATCGTCGAACACCTCCCCCACCACCAATTGCGCATTGTTCAAGCCCAGCGCGGCCAGCCTTGCGGTATTCAGCGCGTGGTTGACCTCACTCGGGTGCTGCAACAGCAACACGCGGGTGCGGCTTTCCAGGCTGGGGATCAACGGGCACAGGCAGTGGGTGGCAGGCCTGAGACAACGGGAGCATTGGGATCTGGACATGATTTTCAGGCCTGGTTGAGCTGGGCTTTGAGGAGGTCGCGAAAGGTCTGGATCAGCGGTTCACGGCTGCGACCACGGCGCATGATCATCGAAAACGGCGCCTGGTAGCCGAAGGTCGCCGGCAGCAACACACGTAAATCACCCTTGTCGGCCCAGGCCTGGGCATAGTGTTCGGGCAAGTACCCGATATAGGCACCGGACAACACCAGGATCAGTTGCGCCTCCATACTTTCCACTGTCGCCGCGCTGTGCTTGAAGCCATGGCGCGCCAGTTCGGCCTGGCTCCAGTAGCCGCGTCCGACCATGCGTTGCTGGGTAATCACTTGTTCCGGGATACGTCGTTCATTGAATAAAGGATGCCGGGTGCTGCAATACAGCCAGTGCTGTTCGCGGTACAGCGGCATGTAGATCAGCCCGCTCATGCGGTTGGAGAAGGCACCGATGGCCAGGTCCAGGCGGTTGTCCTGCACGCCCAGTTGCAGCTCGTAGGGGCTCATCACCGATAAGTGCAAATGCACCGCCGGGTGCTCCAGGCTGTAGGCGCCTATCACCTCGGCGAACGGCAGCGCCTTGTCGCTGACGGTGGAATCGAGCACGCCGAGCTTGAGGGTGCCGCGCAACTCGCCCTTCAACGCGGCAGCATATTGCTCGAAGCCTTCCAGCTCACCGAGCAGGCGCAGGGTTTCCTGATGGAACAGCTCGCCCTTGCTGGTGAGGCTGAACCCGCCGCGGCCGCGATGGCACAGCACCAGGCCCAATGCCGATTCCAGCTGGCTCATGTAGGTGCTGATGGCCGAGGTGGACAGGTTGAGTTCGTGCTGGGCATTGGCGAACCCCTGGTGACGCACGACGCTGACGAAGATGCGCAGGAGTTTCAGGTCGGGCAAGGCGTTGGCCATGGGCGGCTCCAGAGGCACACACAAAATCCTGTGGGAGGGGGCTCGCCCCCTCCCACATTTAAACGCAGTTTACCCCAGGCATTAGTTTAGAAAAATCTGAACTAAGTATTTGCCCCTGCCGATTCTTTCGTTTCCCTGTATTTCGCAGAATCGACCCCTAATAAACAAAACAACGATGAGGCACTCCCGTGGACAAGATTTTCCACCAACCACTGGGCGGCAACGAAATGCCGCGCTTTGCCGGCATCGCCACCATGATGCGACTTCCCCACCTGCAAACCGCCAAGGGCCTGGACGCTGCCTTCATCGGCGTGCCCCTGGACATCGGCACCTCGCTGCGCGCCGGCACCCGCTTCGGGCCGCGTGAAATCCGTGCCGAATCGGTGATGATCCGACCGTACAACATGGCCACCGGCGCCGCACCGTTCGACTCGCTGTCGGTGGCGGACATCGGCGACGTGGCGATCAACACCTTCAACCTGCTCGACGCCGTGCGCATCATCGAAGAAGCCTACGACGAGATCCTCGAACACGACGTGATCCCGATGACCCTGGGTGGCGACCACACCATCACCCTGCCGATCCTGCGGGCGATCCACAAGAAACACGGCAAGGTCGGGCTGGTGCATATCGATGCCCACGCCGATGTGAACGACCATATGTTCGGCGAGAAAATCGCCCACGGCACCACCTTCCGCCGCGCCGTGGAAGAAGGCTTGCTGGACTGCGACCGTGTGGTGCAGATCGGCCTGCGCGCCCAGGGCTACACCGCCGAAGACTTCAACTGGAGCCGCAAACAGGGTTTCCGCGTGGTCCAGGCCGAAGAATGCTGGCACCACTCCCTCGCACCGCTGATGGCCGAAGTGCGTGAAAAGGTCGGCGGCGGCCCGGTGTACCTGAGCTTCGACATCGACGGCATCGACCCGGCCTGGGCACCGGGCACCGGCACCCCGGAAATCGGCGGGCTGACCACCATCCAGGCCATCGAGATCATCCGTGGCTGCCAGGGCCTCGACCTGATTGGTTGTGATCTGGTAGAAGTTTCGCCGCCCTACGACACCACCGGCAACACCTCGTTGCTGGGTGCCAACCTGCTGTACGAAATGCTCTGCGTATTGCCGGGCGTGGCGCACCGCTGATGAGCACGCACGAGGTGCTGCAAGCCGCCGCCGAGCTGGTGGCGGCCTTCGCCCGCAATGATCGCGCCGCCTACTTCGGCGCGTTCACGGCCGATGCCAGCTTTGTGTTCTACACCCTCCCCCAGCCGCTGCTCAGCCGCGATGCCTACCAGGCGTTGTGGGACAGCTGGCGTCGGGACGAGGGGTTCGAGGTGCTGTCGTGCACCTCGAGCAACGCCGTGGTCAGCCTGCAGGGCGACGTGGCGATATTTATCCATGACGTGGCCACCGAGCTGCGCATGAACGGAGAGCAATTCAAAAGCCAGGAACGCGAGACCATTGTCTTCACACGGCAAGGATCTGGCGCACAACAAAAACAAGGCCTGTGGCTGGCCTGTCACGAACATTTGTCCGCTATGCCGGAAGGGCTGCCGCCCCCTTAGCCAATGTGATCGGAGCTGATCATGAATAATAAAAACAACGATAAAAGTATTCGAAAAATAGAAACCAACGGGGTCGAGCAGATCCCGGACCACGAACGTACCGCCGGCCCCAAGGATCTGTTCCGACTGATCTTCGGCGGTGCCAATACCTTTGCCACCGCCGTGCTGGGCTCCTTTCCCGTGCTGTTTGGCCTGTCATTCCAGGCCGGCGTCTGGGCGATTGTGCTGGGCGTGCTGGTGGGTGCGCTGATCCTGGCGCCCATGGGCCTGTTCGGGCCGATCAATGGCACCAACAACGCCGTGTCTTCCGGTGCGCATTTTGGTGTGCACGGGCGGATCGTCGGCTCGTTTCTGTCGCTGCTGACGGCGATTGCCTTCTTCTCACTGTCGGTGTGGAGTTCGGGTGATGCGCTGGTGGGCGGTGCGAAACGTCTGATCGGCCTGCCGGAAACCGACCTGACCCTGGGGCTGGCCTACGGGGTGTTCGCCATTCTGGTGCTGACGGTGTGCATCTACGGCTTTCGCTTCATGCTGTGGGTCAACCGCATTGCGGTGTGGGCAGCGAGCCTGTTGTTCCTGCTGGGTATCTTCGCCTTCGCGCCGGCTTTCGACAGCCACTTCGCAGGCTCCGTCGCGCTGGGGCAGACCGGCTTCTGGGCCGCCTTCATCGGCGCCGCGCTGGTCGCCATGAGCAACCCGATTTCCTTCGGCGCGTTCCTCGGCGACTGGTCGCGCTACATCCCGCGTGAAACGCCGAAAATGCACATCATGCTGGCGGTGGTCCTGGCACAAATCGCGACGTTGATCCCGTTCCTGTTCGGCCTGGCCACCGCGACCATCGTGGCGATCAAGGCACCGGACTACATCGCGGCGAATAACTACGTCGGCGGTTTGCTTGCAGTGGCACCGACCTGGTTCTTCCTGCCGGTGTGCCTGATCGCGGTGATCGGCGGCATGTCCACCGGGACCACCTCGCTGTATGGCACCGGGTTGGACATGTCCAGTGTGTTCCCGCGCCTGCTGTCACGGGTCAAGGCCACCTTGCTGATTGGGGTGATGTCGATTGCCTTCATCTTTATCGGACGTTTCGCCGCCAACCTGGTGCAAAGCGTGTCGACCTTCGCCGTGCTGATCATCACCTGCACCACGCCGTGGATGGTGATGATGATCATCGGCCTGATCGTGCGTCGCGGCTTTTACTGCCCGGATGACTTGCAGGTGTTCACCCGTGGAGAAACCGGCGGTCGCTACTGGTTCAGCCATGGCTGGAACTGGCGCGGGCTGGGGGCGTGGATTCCGAGTGCGCTGGTGGGCCTGTGCTTCGTCAACCTGCCGGGGCAGTTTGTCGGGCCGCTGGGCAACCTGGCCGACGGCATCGATATCAGCCTGCCGGTGACGCTGGGACTGGCCTCGGTGGTGTACCTGACCTTGCTTCGTGTGTTCCCGGAACCGGCGGCCGTCTACGGGCCCGCCGACCCTCGCAGCAAGTGCACGGATGCGCGCGTTAAACCGGCGCTGCAACCCGCCGCCTGATCGCCCATAAAAAAGATAATCGGAGAACCGCCGTCATGGCTTTGGATTTATTCGTCGTACTCATCTACGCCGCCGGCATGCTCGTGCTCGGCTACTACGGCATGCGCCGCGCCAAGACCCACGAAGACTACCTGGTGGCCGGGCGCAACCTGGGCCCGTCGCTGTACATGGGCACCATGGCCGCCACGGTATTGGGCGGTGCGTCCACCGTCGGCACCGTGCGCCTGGGTTATGTGCATGGCATTTCCGGCTTCTGGCTGTGTGCCGCGCTGGGCATGGGCATCATTGCGCTGAACCTGTTCCTGGCCAAGCCGCTGTTGAAGCTGAAGATCTTCACCGTGACCCAGGTCCTGGAAAAACGCTACAACCCCATGGCCCGCCAGGCCAGCGCTGTGATTATGCTGGCTTATGCACTGATGATCGGCGTGACGTCGATCCTGGCCATCGGCACTGTGTTGCAGGTGTTGTTCGGCTTGCCGTTCTGGATCTCGGTGCTGCTCGGCGGTGGCGTGGTGGTGGTGTACTCGACCATCGGCGGCATGTGGTCGCTGACCCTGACCGACATCGTGCAGTTCGTGATCAAGACCGTCGGCCTGATGTTTATCCTGCTGCCGATCTGCCTGTACCGCGTCGGCGGCTGGGATGAGTTGGTCGCGAAGCTGCCGGCGTCGAGCTTCAGCTTCACCGCCATCGGCTGGGACACGATCATCACCTACTTCATGATCTACTTCTTCGGCATCCTGATCGGCCAGGACATCTGGCAGCGGGTGTTCACCGCCCGTGATGAAAAGGTCGCCCAGTACGCCGGCACCTTCGCCGGTTTCTACTGCATCCTCTACGGCCTGGCCTGTGCGCTGATCGGTATGGCCGCGCACGTGCTGATCCCGGACCTGGACAACGTCAACAATGCGTTTGCCGCTATCGTGAAAGCCTCGCTGCCAGATGGCATCCGTGGCCTGGTGATTGCCGCGGCACTGGCGGCGATGATGTCCACCGCCAGCGCCGGCCTGCTCGCTGCCTCCACCGTACTGACCGAAGACCTGCTGCCGCGCCTGCGTGGCGGCAAACAGTCGAGCCTGGCCGTCAACCGCCTGTTCACGATGCTGACAGGTGTTGCCGTGCTGGGCATCGCACTGGTAGTCAGCGATGTGATCAGCGCCCTGACCCTGGCCTATAACCTGCTGGTGGGCGGCATGTTGATCCCGCTGATCGGCGCGATCTTCTGGAAGCGCGCCACCACCTCCGGGGCAATTACTTCCATGACGCTGGGCTTTGTGACCGCGCTGGTATTCATGATCAAGGATGGGCTGGATGCGAACACGCCGATCTATTACAGCCTGGCGGTGGGGCTGGTGAGCTTTGTGGTGGTGAGTGTGTTGTCGCGTCGGCCAGAGGGCGTGGCGGCCAGCGCGGTTTGAGAGACAGCGGGGTTTAGAGGGGTTTCTTCAGCGGGCGCGACGTCGGATGTCGCGCCCGTTTTTTTCATTCAACCGCCAGGTTCTGGTTTGCCTGGATGATCTCCTGGACCAGGGAGGCCCATAACAGTCCTTGCGTTGTGCCGGCGGCGTAGGTTCCTCCGGCTGCGATGTGGTGGTGGGCGCAACAGTAAACTATCGACACGCCTTCCTCCTCACAGGCTATAACGATGAAGTGCTCCCTGCTCTGCGCGGCGATCTGGACCGGACTTAAAGGCTGTGATGGAAACCGAACCCCGGAGCTTCCCAAAAGCGCTTTGATCTCCTTCTTCAGATGGATAAGTTCCAGGCCGTAGCTCGAAACCTCAACATCCCGAGCCTGCGCGAATTTCGCCAGCGTTGGGTTGTCAGCCAGAAACTTGTCAAACAGCTCGATACCTGCACGATTGCACTCAACGGCCAAGTACGGATCGGCATAACTGACACCATCGCTCTTCTGATCTCCCCCATACACCGTGACCTGATAATTCGCCAACCGGAGCATCACGGCCTGGAACAGGCCATTAATGCCTCTGCCGATGATTGAAACACGCGGCGCACTGGCCGCTGCGGGCAGAGAAGGGAGCGTCAATGACTGTGCAAGTTTACGCCTCACCAGACCGCGCAAGGCCATCAAACTCAGCTGTATTGAAACGGCATAGTCAAGGTCGCGGTGGCAGGCCTCGGTAGTTGACGCCTGGGTAGTCAGCGTCGCAGGCCGGTACCAAGTGGAGACCTCACAGCCGAGCCTCTGTGTGCGTTGTCGGAACTCATCCAGTGTCGCAGGCCCATAGTCCAATACCAGCTGGATATGTTCAGCCTCGGCCAGGGCGTACAACGCACCGTCGCTGAAGACGTCCGGCTTGGCGACACAGATCAGGCGGGCTTGGCGGTGCAGGCACTGAATGAGGGCTCGATCGAGGCGATGAACGGACTCGTCATTGAGGGATACGCATACTGCGACAGCGGCGGCGCCCTCCAAGGCCTCGAACCAGTCCACGACAAATGACACTCGACTGTCGGAGGCGGGATTGCCGAGAGTATCCGACGCTCGACCTGGCCGGACCAGCACTCTGATCCGAACATTGGGATCTCGATCAAGCAACAGGTTGACCAGTTCTTTCCCCACATTGCCGTATCCCAGTACACGCACGTCACGGGGGATGGAACCATCCGCCAGTCTCAGCCAACGCAGGATATAGGCGGCCACATGCGGCGCATTCACCCCTGGGGTGTTGAGTACTTGAATGGCGTGGGATTCACACAGGTCCAGTCGTATCTTGTCCAAACTCGTGCCCCTGCGGATCAAACAGAGGTTTCCAAAGGGGTGGGAGGTACGCCATTGCTCCAGGACATCTGCATCGATGGGTTGGTCTCCAACAATGATGGTTGTTGGACGCAGGAGCGCGATCTGTATCAGCAGCGCCTGCCTGGTCAATGCCGGCGAAAGAAACACGACGTTTCTGGGCGCGTCGGCCCTCCAGCCTTTCGACACAGGCGCAGCGTGTAAAACACAGTCGGTTGTGGTGATGAGTGACGCGGCGACCGGAGGAACCGAAGAGAGCAACATAGCTTTGTCTCCAACAACTCTGACTGACACCTCGAAAAGAGGCACTCAATAAAACGTTGGGGCGCTATGAATAGGCGCTTGAGTTTCAAGCTATGGGTATTTCTAGAATTAGATAAGCCAGCTGATTCCGACTGACAGGTAGTCCGATTCTGACCATTAGTCAAAACGCTTGAAGAGAGGCGGATGCTCACCCTAAAACGGGGCGACGTTAGCTGTCGCACATTTCTTTGGCCTGGTGCAAAACGACTGTGGGAGCGGGCTTGCTCGCGAAGGCGGTGTGTCAGTACATAAAATGTTGACTGACACACCGGCTTCGCGAGCAAGCCCGCTCCCACATGGATTCTGAGGCGATTTACAGGTCGCGTTTTATCGCCGACGTGGACGACGCTGCTCGTCATCTGTGCGAATCGGCACCGGCTGCAGCGGAGGCTCGATCAAGCCCAGTGCAACACCCAGGTCATGGAGCCAGTTTTGAATTTTCTCTTTCATGGTTGCCCCCTTTGAGGGTAATGCGAGTAGGCGCAAGTTCTGTCGCCCTTTCCTACAGTGATAGTAGCCCTAAGTCCTACGTATTGCTTGAACGAAAACACAACGAACTATTACTGAATTCATCAAAATCCTGACGGATCGCTCAAGCGATGGCGCGGGTGTCTTGCACCACCGCAGCGTTGCCGGCTTGCTGCAGGTCGATCCATGCGTTGAGGTTAGCGCCGAGCATACCCTTTCGCCACATCAGCCAGGTGGTCGCAGTGGCAAAAGGCCCTGTCAGCGGATGAACGGACACGCTGTCCTTGCCAGGCAGGCTGTCGAGCATCGATTCGGACATTAGCGCCACGCCCGACCCGGCGATCACACAGGCGAGCATGCCTTGGTAGGACTCGATCTCAATCGCCCGGCCCATGGCCACGTGCTCATGGGAGAACCAGGTCTCCAGGCGGGTGCGGTAGGCGCAACTGCGACGGAAGGTGAACACCGAGCGCCCCGCTACATCCTGAGGCCCACGCACGGGGGGATGATCGGCTTCGCAAATCAGCACCAGACGTTCTTCGCACAGGGCGATGCCGTCCAGGGAGGCGATGGTGATGGGGCCGTCCACAAAGGCCGCATCCAGGCGACCGGTGATCAACCCTTCGAGCAACTCCCCGCTGGGCGCCGATTGCACCTGAAGGTTCACCATCGGATAAGCCTTGTGATAGCCCGCCAACAGCTTCGGCAAATGCACCGCGGCCGTGCTGTACATGCTGCCCAATACGAAATCGCCAGCCGGTTGCCCACCTTGCACGGCGCCATGGGCTTCATCATGCAGGGCCAGTAGACGAGTGCTGTAGTCCAGCAGCACCTTGCCCGCAGGAGAAAGCTGCAAGCGCTGGCGTTCACGCACGAACAGCTCTACACCGAGCTGCTCCTCCATTTGCTTGAGGCGCGTCGACAGGTTCGACGGCACCCGGTGCAAGCGGTCAGCCGCACGGGTAATGGAGCCCTCTTCCGCCACGGCCTGGAAAATGCGCAATTGACTGAACTCCATGAGTTTCTCCAAAACTGAACAAGTTGCTCACTATTATTCAATTTTACAGAAAGTCAATCCACCTTAGCCTGAAGGTATTCGCTTAGCCGCAGGAAATCTGACCATGTCTCCCTTGATTCGCTTAACTGCCAGCTTTGTCGCCTTGATGATGGCGATGGGGATTGGCCGCTTCGCCCTCACCCCGCAAATGCCGCACCTGCTCAGCGAGGGGCAGATCGACTTGACCGGTGCGGGCCTGATCGCCGCCGCCAATTACCTGGGCTACTTCGTCGGCGCGGTGGATTCGATCTTCGCGCGCAGCCATCACCACGTCCGTGGCCGGTTGTTTGGCGGGTTGTGGCTGTGCGTGCTGCTGACCCTGGCGTCGTACTGGGCTCATGGCTTTTGGCCACACCTGTTGCTGCGCTTTGGCACCGGCGTCGCCAGTGCCTGGGCATTGGTGATGATCACCAGCCTGAGCCAGCCGCTGGCGATTGCCGCCGGACGTCCGCGCCTGGGTGCCTTGGTGTTTGCCGGTCCGGGACTGGGGATTTTGCTGACGGGCTTGCTGGCGCTGGGCTCCAATCTGCTGGGGCAAAGCTCCGCAACGTTGTGGCTGGTGTATGGCGCAGTGGCGCTGGTGATGTTGCTGGCGATTCTGCCTTTCCTGCCCAAGCCGTCTGCCGCCGCCCCCCTTAGCGGCCACTCCGACGCGGGCACTAATGGCAGCATCGCGCATTTGTGCTGGATCTACGTACTGTTCGGCCTGGGCTACATCATCCCGGCGACGTTCCTGTCGCAGATGGCCAACGCGCAGTTCAAGGGGGCCTGGCAGGCCGACCTGTTCTGGCCGTGCTTCGGCCTGGCCGCCGCGATCGGTGTGGTGGTGGCGACCCTGCGCCGCAAGGACCCGAACACCACGCGCCGCTGGCTGATGACCACGCTATGGCTGCAAGCGGCCGGGGTGTTTGCCTGCTTGCTGGGCAATGGCTGGGGCCTGGCACTGGGGGTCTTGCTGTGTGGCGGGCCGTTCCTGGCCTGCATGCAGTTGGTGATGGCCCGGCTGCGGGACGTCGCGCCCCATGGCTACCAGCGCAGCACCGGGCTGTTGACCGCCAGCTTTGCCATCGGCCAATTGAGCGGGCCGTTGCTGGCGTCGGTCAGCAGCCACCTGAGCGGTGGCCTGCAACCGGCGTTGGTGGTCGCCGGGGCAGGCTTGTTGGTGGCGGGCTCGGTGTTGATCAGCCGACAACCAGCGGCGCAGGCACACGCACCTGTTCACGTCGCGCCAGTACCAGGAAAAACAGCCCACCCAGGAAGCACCCGGTAAACCAGGCAAAGTTGGCCATGCCCTGCAAGGCCGGGGTGAAGGTGATCGCGACGCCCACCAGCGTCGCGGGCACCAATGCCTTGATCGCCGTCCAGTTCACGCCACCGTCGAAGTAGTAGCGCCCGCTGGGGCTGTCATCGAACAGTGCATCCACGTCGATCTGCTGTTTTTTGATCAAATAGAAATCCACCAGCAGGATCCCGAACAGCGGCCCGATAAACGCCGCGAGGATGTCCAGGGTGTAGTGGATCATCAGCGGGTTATTGAACAGGTTCCACGGGGTGATGAAGATCGACGCCACGGCAGCGATCATCCCGCCGGCGCGCCAGCTGATCTTGCTCGGTGCGACGTTGGCGAAGTCAAACGCCGGGGACACGAAGTTGGCGACGATATTGATGCCGATGGTCGCGGTGACGAAGGCAAAGGCCCCGAGCAATACGGCCATGCTGTTGTCGATGCGCGACACGGTGGCGATCGGGTCATGCAGCATTTCACCAAACACCGGCAAGGTGCCCGAGACAATCACCACGGTCACCAGGGAAAACGCCAGGAAATTCACCGGCAGCCCCCAGAAGTTGCCGCGTCGTACGTCCTGCATGCTGCGGCAGTAACGGCTGAAGTCACCGAAGTTCAATGTTGGCCCGGAGAAATACGACACCACCAGCGCCGTCGCCACAACGACCTGGCCAAACGCCTGCCAGCCCGACAGGGATTTTTCCGCCAGGGTAAAACTGATGTTCGACCAACCGGCCTTCCACACGATCCAACCGGCCAAGGCAAACATCACCGCGTACACCACCGGCCCGGCCCAATCGATGAAACGGCGGATCGACTCCATGCCCGCCCAGAACACCGCTGCTTGCAACACCCACAGGCTGAGGAAACCAAACCATCCAAGGTAGGACAGGCCTGCAAAATGCGGCTCTGCATACACCGCCATCTGTGGGAAGAAGCGCAGCACCACGATGATCAAGGCACTCGAGGCCAGGTACGTCTGAATCCCGTACCAGGCCACGGCGATCAGGCCGCGAATCACCGCCGGAATATTCGCGCCAAACACACCAAACGCCAGCCGGCAGATCACCGGATAAGGCACCGCAGCCTGCTGGCTTGGCTTGGCCACCAGGTTGGCGATCAACTGCACAATGCAGATCCCCACGAGCAAGGCGATCAACACCTGCCAACTGGCCAGCCCCAGGGCGAACAAGCTGGCGGCGAACACGTAGCCGCCGACGCTGTGCACGTCGCTCATCCAGAAGGCGAAGATGTTGTACCAGTTCCACTTTTGCGGCAGCGGGCCCAAGTCCTGGTTGTACAGGCGTGGGCTGTAGCCTTTGGGCAATTGTTCGGTCATCGCTGGGCTCCTCGAAATACCGGCCTGCGCTTCCGTCACGGGGTGCATACGGGAGGCGGCATGGTTTGTATACGAGATAGTCAGCAGAATGCGTGCCAATTGAACGCAATCCCTTTGGCACGGCGCTCCAAAGGGACTGATAACGGGCTATAGGGCGGCGCCACGCTCAGCAACGGTGCACAGATATCCTGTACACAATCAGCGTTGCACTCGTTGTGCACACAGGTAGCCCACCGTACAGCATGCGGCGGTCAGGAACGTCCCCCAGGCCATGTCCATGATCGCCAATCGAGCGGACCAACCTTGCAGCGTGGCCCAGTTGCTCAGGTCATAGGTGCCGTAGGCGACCAGGCCGAGCAAGGCGCCCAGGCGGGCGACGCGTTGCCAGCTTGCGCTGGGCAAGACCACGAACACGACGCAACCGAGCACATAAAGGAGATAGAACAGCGTTGCGGGCAACAGCCGAGGTTGATCCAGCATCAGTGGACCCAACAGGGACTTATAGGTGGGGCCCATGATGACGCCGAGCCAGAGGCCGTCCAGTATCAGGAAGGCGAGCAACGTGCCGAGGTAGGCGAACAGCGTTTTCTTATTCATTGAGGCGGCCTCTGTAGACGCCAATGGGCGCCTACAGAAGAGCAGAACGCACTCAGCTTAGTTCAATGCGATCGGCATGAATCACAATCTGGCCCTGCTTATACAGCGCACCGATGGCCTTCTTGAAGTTGCCCTTGCTCACGCCGAACAAGTTGCTGATCACCGCCGGGTCGCTCTTGTCGCTGACCGGCAACGTGCCGTTGTTTTCACGCAACTTGGCGAGGATCTTCGAGTTCAGGCTGGAGGCCGCTTCCTGGCCAACCGGTTGCAGGCTCAGGCTGATGTTACCGTCGGCACGGATCTCTTTGATAAAGCCTTTTTCTTCCTTGCCCGGGCGCAGGAACTTGAACACTTCGTTCTTGTGGATCAGGCCCCAGTGCTTGTTGTTGATGATCGCCTTGAAACCCATGTCCGTGGCTTCGGCCACCAGCAGATCGACTTCCTGGCCCACCTGGTAGTTGGCCGGTGTCTTGTCCAGGTAGCGATCCAGGCGTGCAGTGGCGGTGATGCGCTTGGTGTGCTTATCGAGATAGACATGCACCACGCAGTATTCACCGGCCGTCAACTGGCGCTTTTCTTCCGAATACGGCAGCAGTAGATCCTTGGGCAACCCCCAGTCGAGGAACACGCCAATACTGTTGACTTCCACCACTTTCAAACTGGCGAATTCACCGACTTGAACTTTGGGTTTTTCAGTCGTGGCGATAAGTTTGTCATCGCTGTCCAGATAAATGAAAACGTTGAGCCAGTCTTCATCTTCACTGGGAATATCTTTGGGGATATACCGATTGGGCAAGAGGATTTCGCCATCTTGCGCACCGTCCAGGTACAAACCGAAGTTAGTATGTTTAACCACTTGCAAGCTGTTGTAGCGCCCGACTAAAGCCATGTCCAAACCCCTCATTACGTCGGCGGCATTCTACCCGAGTTGCGCTCGCCACGCGCGGGCGCCTGAAAAATCGCGGGCTGGCGTGGCCTTCCAATGGCATAGCCCCGCTCGTCCGATTACTGGACTGAATTTTCCAGCGCTGCCGAACGCCCTCCATCCCCGTGGTTTCGAGTTAAAACAGTAAGTTAGAGGCTTATTTCAAAGATGAACTTTGGCTATTTCCACACCCGACACTTATTCCAGGAGGATATTTACCAAGCAATTGTCAAGTCATTCCTGTACGATGCCTGGCCAAGTTAATTTTCTACAGGTTAGTGGCCGCCATGCGCGTAAAAGCATCCAACAGCAAAGCAAAGCCAGCTCCCGCCGTTGAAACCAGCGAGTCGATCAACAGCCAGATTGCGGCGTTCCTCAAGTCCGGCGGCGAAATCCAGCAAATTGCCAAGGGCGTAAGCGGCCAGACTTTCGGCCCGTCCAAGCAGATCAGCCTGGGTAAAAAGTAATACCGCGCAATCCCCCTGGTCCCTAAGCGTCTTGACTTTCAAGGCGCTAGGACTAGAGCCTCAAGTCCCCCCCGCTATACCTCTAATCGACGAACGGGCCTCACCGCCTGCCATTCGCCGGTATGCTTGCACACGTCTAGCACGGGCATCTGCCCGATTTCATCCGTCACTGCTCCTCGCTTTTCATGGAGTGAAGCATGTTCAAATCCTGCATCTTCCTGGTCTTTGCCCTGGTTGCCAGCCCCCTCGCCGAAGCGCAGGTCTTCCAGCGTGAATTGGGCGATTTCGACCTGAAATTGGGCACCACACCCAGCCGAAGCATGGCCCAGGGCCTGGTCAAGCCCACCTCCCCCGGCAGCGACTCGTTCCATGGCGGGCTGGACCTGAGCCACGACAGTGGCCTGTATTTCGGTCAGTTTTCACCCAACATGGGCTTGTCTTCGTCCAGCAACCTCGAAATCGATTCCTACATGGGTTTCAAACACCCCTTCGACCAGACCCTGGGTTACGAAGTAGGCCTGATCCACTACAGCTACCCCAAGCTCAGCCCCCTCGACAGCCAGGAGTTCTACGGCGGCCTGAACCTGTTGGGCAACCGCTTCGGGGCGTCCTTCAGCAACGACCCGGACCGCCAGGACAGCACCCTGTTCGCCGACCTCGGTGGCACGCAGCCATTTGGCATCGGCGTCAGTATGAAATACACCACCCATCAGTTGGGCACTCCGGTTTCGGTGGACGGCGGCTCCATTCGCAGCTTCAGCGACTGGTCGGTGCAATTCTCCCGGGAGTGGATGGGCGTTGATTTGAATCTGATCTACAGCGACTCCAGCCTCAGCGGCGGGGATTGCTCGGCCTACTCCGGACACAATTCGCAATGCGATGGCCTGTTGACGCTGAAGGCTGCGCGGTCGTTTTATTGATGGGCTGAACTGTTGCAACCGCTGCGGGTTCACATGTGATAACCCACTCTGCGAAGGACCCGCCCATGCTGCGTCGGCTCAAACTACTGATGCTATTACTGAGCCTGAGCCTGGTGCTCGCCGGCTGCAATCGCGTGGGCCTGGCCTACCGCAACCTGGACGTGATCATCCCCTGGACCCTCAACGACTACTTGGACATGAACGCCGGGCAGAAGAGCTGGTTCAACGACACCCTCAAGCAGCACCTGGCCTGGCACTGCACCACGCAATTGCCGGGTTACCTGGATTGGCTGGACCGCCTGCAGCGGATGGCCGATGACAATCAGGTCACCGACGCTGCCTTGCAGGCCCGTACCGTCGAGGCCAAGCAGGCCATCAACGAAATCGCCCACGAGATCACCCCCTCCGCCATCCAACTGCTACAGGGCCTGGATGATCAGCAGGTCAAGGACATGAACGACGCGCTGGCCAAGGACCTGCGCAAACGCCAGGACGAATACCTCAAGCCGCCCCTGGCACAGCAGATCAAGGAGCGCGCCGAACGCATGAATAAACGCCTGGACGCCTGGATCGGCCCGCTCAGCGCCAGCCAGCAGAACCGCGTAACCGCGTGGTCCATCGCCCTGGGCGAGCAGAACCGGGAATGGATCGGCAATCGCGCCCGCTGGCAGGCGCAATTTATCGACGCCGTGCAACAACGCCGCAGTGCCGATTTCCCGCAGAAGATCCAGCAGTTGCTGGTTGACCGCGAAAGCCTGTGGACCCCGGAGTACAGAGCGGCCTATGCCCGGACGGAAGCGGCGGCGCGCAGCCTGATTGTCGATGTGATGGCCGAAAGTACGCTGCCACAACGGCAGAAACTCACGCAGAAAATCGACAAGGTCCGCAGTGATTTCCAGGCACTTAAATGCTTGAAGAGCGCGCAGTCCTAACCGGGCACCAACGTCCCCAGCCAGGCCACCAGCGCCAGGATCAACACCACTGCGGCAGACTCCAGCGCAATGCTGCGACGCAGTGCTTTGACTGCCACGGTAGTGTCGCCCGCCGCCAGGGCGCGTTGCAGCAACGGCGTGAATTGCGAGCGATTGAGCGCCGCCAGCCCCAGCATCACACCGAACACGCCCAACTTGACGCACAACAGGAGCGCGTAGGTGCCCCCGGTGATGCCATCGAGGTTCGGCCCGACCACAAACAGATAATTCGCCACGCCCGTGCCGATCAGCACCGCTACGAACAGCATGCCCATCCGCTCGAACGCCGCCAGCGCGTGGGCCAGCCTGTGGAGCGCCGGTAACGAGGTACTCCTCAGCGCCAACCCGAATGCAGCCAGCGCGCCGACCCAACCCGCCGCCGCCAGCAGGTGCGCACTGTCGCTGAGGACGTGCCACAACCCCTGCGTACCCTCATGCATCACGCCGTGTCCAGCCCACGCCAGCGTCACCAGCGCAATCGCGCCGAACAGCGGCGCCAGTCGGGTATTGAGCGCAACCAGCACCAGCGCCACCATTCGCAAGCTCCAGGTCCAGCCCAGCTCGGTCTGCCAGAGCATCATCTGCAGGTGCGGCCACAGCGTTTGCCAATCTTCAGCGCCGCTCATGGCCTGGGTCATGACCAGCAGCGACGCCACCGACAGCAGTACGCCCAGGCACGCCGCCAGCCGCAACAGCGGCTGCAGATTCAATAGGCGGCGGTCGCCATAGAGGCCAAACAACCCCAGGCCGAACACCAGCATCAAATCCAGATAAAGCGCAAAACGCAGGAATATCGAGACCGCCTCACTCATGGCTGGACGCTGAACATCACATTCCCCAGGATCGGATGCGTATCGGACGACACCGCGCGCCAATCCACCCGATAAGTACCCGCCGTCAGCGCGGACGCCGGCTTGATCAGCATCACCTTGGGATCGGTACTGGCGGCGACGCTGGCTTTCACCGGCATCGGCGAGTGAGACATGCCGGGCATATCGGTCATGGTCAGTTTGGCGCCAGAAAACTGCGTCAGCAGGTTTTCCGAGAAACGCAGTTCAATCACGGCGGGGGGTGCGCCCTTGGCCCCATCCGATGGTGCGGACGACAGCAGCTTTGGATGAGCTGATACCGCCAGGCTGGTGATCAGTCCGGCGCACAGCACAGTAGTTTTCAACAATGACATGCAAGGCTCCAGGCCGCTCATGGCGGCGAGTGAGTTATAGGATGGGTAAAACCGTCAGAACCACAGACGCACACCGACCACCCAGCGCCATTGGCTGATGTCTTCGCCTTCATCCCGAGCGTATTGCGCGGTCTGGCCGTAGCTGCGGTTCCAGCTGACGCCCACGTAGGGCGCGAACTCACGGCGTACTTCGTAACGCAACCTCAAACCCAGCTCACTGTCCGACAGGCCCGAACCGACGCCGCGCGGCGGGTCGTTGCGTCCATAGAAGTTGAGTTCAGCGGTGGGCTGCAGGATCAGCCGGTTGGTCAGCAGGATGTCGTAGTCGCCCTCCAGGCGAGCAGCGGTACGACCCGCCTCACCGACAAACAACGTGGCTTCGGCTTCGAAGTTGTACAGCGCCATGCCCTGGGCGCCGAACGCCGCCCAGGTCTGGCCGTCGCCCGGTTTGAAGTCATGGCGCACGCCGCCCACCAGGTCCCACCACGGGCTGATGGCGTGCCCCCACAGGGCCTGGACCTCGGCACTTTCAGTGCGACCGGCACTGCGCTCGCCTTCACTGCGCAGCCACAGACGGTCGATATCGCCGCCAACCCAGCCTTTGATATCCCAGTTCAGCGCGCCTGCACCGTCACCGCCCTGCCATTCCAACTGGTTGATCAGCAGCAGCGAATTGACGCCACTGTCATGAACCCTGTGCCCACCGGGTGCGTTGTACACCGCCGCGCGATCAGCATCGGTCAGCGCCGGGATCGGTGTGCGGCTCTCGGTGAGCGCCGGTGTCGCCGGGCTCATGCCCTGGAACTCGTCGGCCTGCACCAACGGAGCGAACGCCAGCCCGATAACGGCGAATAAAACACGATGGCTCATGCTTGCGTCCTTATTCATGCACGCGCACCTCTCGGAACATGCCCATTTCCATGTGGTACAGCAGGTGGCAGTGATAGGCCCAACGCCCCAGCGCATCAGCGGTTACGCGGTAGCTGCGCCGCGAGCCCGGCGGCATGTCGATGGTGTGCTTGCGCACTTGGAACTGGCCGTTTTCATCCTCCAGATCACTCCACAAGCCATGCAGATGAATGGGATGGCTCATCATGGTGTCGTTGACCAGCACCAGCCGGACCCGCTCGCCATACGTGAGCTGCAAGGGTTCGGCATCGGAAAACTTCACGCCATTGAACGACCAGGCGAACTTCTCCATGTGCCCGGTGAGGTGCAGCTCAAGGGTGCGGCTGGGGTCGCGGCCGTCAGGGTCTTCAAAGGTGCTGCGCAAGTCGGCGTAAGTCAGGACACGCCGGCCGTTGTTGCGCAGGCCGATGCCGGGGTCGTCGAGCTTGGGCACCGGGTTCATGGCCTGCATGTCCACCAGCGGGTTGCCTTGCTCGCTGGCCGGATGGGCCTGCATCGACATGGCGCTGTGATCCATGCCCGCCATGTCCGGCATATCCGCCATGGCGCCGTGGTCCATGCCGCCCATGCCCATGTCGTCCATGGTGATCCAGGGGCGCGGGTCCAGCGCCGGCACCGACGCGATTGCTCCCGCTTGAAGGGCCAGCGTGCCGCGGGCGTAACCACTGCGGTCCATCGACTGCGCAAACAGGGTGTAGGCGACCGCGGTAGGTTCGACCAGCACATCAAAGGTCTCCGCCACGGCAATGCGGAACTCATCGACACTCACTGGCTGCACCGGCTGGCCATCGGCGGCGATCACCGTCATTTTCAGCCCCGGGATGCGCACATCGAAATAGCTCATCGCCGAGCCGTTGATGAAGCGCAGGCGCAGGGTCTCGCCCGCCCGGAACAGGCCAGTCCAATTGCGTTCCGGTGGCTGGCCATTGAGCAGGTAGGTGTAGGTCTCACCGCTGACGTCGGCGAGGTCGGTGGGGTTCATCTTCATCTGCGCCCACATCAGGCGATCGGCGGCGGTGGCCGACCAGCCCTGCTTGCCCACATCCCGCACGAAATCGCCCACGGTGGGTTTGTGCAGGTTGTAGTAGTCGGACTGTTTCTTGAGGGTTTTCATCAGCGCAACCGGGTCTTCATCGGTCCAGTCCGACAGCATCACCACGTAGTCACGTTGGTAAGTGAAGGGCTCGGGCTCCCTGGGATCGATCACCAACGGGCCATACACACCCTGCTGCTCCTGAAACCCCGAGTGGCTGTGGTACCAGTAGGTGCCGTGCTGCTTGAGCGTGAACTGGTAGACAAACACCCCACCCGGCTCGATGCCCTTGAAGCTCAAGCCCGGCACACCGTCCATGGACGACGGCAGGAGAATGCCGTGCCAGTGGATCGACGTCGGCTCGGCCAGGCGGTTCTTCACGCGCACGGTGACCGTGTCGCCTTCGCGCCAGCGCAGCAAGGGGCCAGGCAGGCTGCCGTTGATGGTCAGCGCGGTACGGTTGCGACCGGTGAGGTTGACTGGCATCTGGTCGATGAACAAATCGAATTCGGTACCCGCCAGCACGGTGGGCTGACCGGGACTGGTGAGCGCCCAGACCGGGCTGCGCCAGAGCCCTAGTCCGCTGAGCAAGCCGCCGGCGGCCAGGCCTTTGACGAAGGTTCGTCGGGTAGTGGTGGAGTGCATGCCGATTCAATTCCATGGGTTGAATGGCAGCAGATTAGGCAGGGCCGGCTGTCAGCCAGCTTAGCGGCAGATTACCGATCTGACAGGTTCGCCCGGCACCGTACTCGGTGCCGGAGCGTAGGGGGTCAGGCGATCTGCGCCTTGGAGGCCACTTCGGCAAAGGTCGTTGGGTCCAGTGCATCCGCCTGTTCGTCCAGCACCTGGCGCGGGTGATCATTGCCCGGGATCGAACTGTCGATCAGCGCCAACAGCTGCGCGCCGAGCGGAGTCAGGATGAAATTCTCACCATTGCCGCCCTCCTCTTCAGGGCGCGACTCGATGAAGCCGCGCTTGAACAACAGCGCTTCATAATCTGCCGCGGTCTTCTTGAGCGCGTCCAGGTTACCGGTGGACTCGCCCGCCGTGGCCTTCTCGACCGCTTCCTGCTCGGCGTATTTGCGTGGGGCGAAGCTGCCCTCGCCGTTCTGCACTTCATGCAGCAGACGTTCGATCAGATCCCAGTTGTAAGTCGTCATCCTGATTCCTCCTGCAGGCGGGTGGAAAATAGCCTGTCTAGAGGTGTGACACGCCCTGTCGGTCACCGTTCAGCCGAATAGACGGACGTTATTTCTCTGAACTTTCCAGACGTTCGCGGCCTCAACAGCTCATATCCGCCAAGGAGGTGTACCCATGAAAACCCTGATGAACCTTGCCGTCGCGGCCGCGCTGTTTAGCGCCCTGCCCGCCTGGGCCTGTACGCCCGACGAAGCCACGAGCAAGCGCGAGCAATTGGCTCAGGAAGTGACCAGGCTGACCGAACAGAATCCGACCAAGGCCAAGGAGATCAACGACGAACTGCAGAAGATGGACCTGGATACGCAAAGCGCGGAGTTCCCCGACAAATGCCAGTTGATCGACGCCCGGCTCAAGGAACTCAAGGAAGCCGCCGCCAAAGCCAAAGACTGAGGGCATAAAAAAACCGGACAATCGTCCGGTTTTTTCACATCACCCGCGCCTTATTCGGCAGCCGGGGCTTGCGGCTTGCGGCGCTTGAGCGGTGCCATGCCGTCCTTGCTGACGAGCGACAGGTTGTCGGTCTTCGGCCGGTTGGCGATCTTGCGCTTGGTGGGCGACTTGGCGCCGGTTTTCTTCTTATCGCCCTTGGCGTCGGTCTTTTTCTTCTTCACGCCAACGGCCTTGCCCGAGGCCTTGACCTTCTTCGGCCCGGTGTAGGTGCCTTTGACTTCCTTGATGGTACGGCGCTCGAACGACTGCTTGAGGTAGCGTTCGATGCTCGACATCAGGTTCCAGTCGCCATGGCAGATCAGCGAGATGGCCAGGCCATCGTTGCCGGCACGCCCGGTACGGCCGATACGGTGCACGTATTCGTCGCCGCTGCGGGGCATGTCGAAGTTGATCACCAGGTCCAGGCCGTCCACGTCCAGGCCGCGTGCGGCAACGTCGGTGGCCACCAGGATCTTCACGCCGCCGGCCTTGAGGCGGTCGATGGCCAGCTTGCGGTCCTTCTGGTCTTTCTCGCCGTGCAGCACGAACGCCTTGTATTCCTGGGCCACCAGGCGGCCGTAGATGCGGTCGGCGGCGGCGCGGGTGTTGGTGAACACAATGGCTTTCTGATAGGTCTCGTTGGCCAGCAGCCAATTGAGGATCTGCTCTTTATGCACGTTGTGATCGGCGGTGACGATCTGCTGGCGCGTGGTCGCGTTCAGGTCGCTGACGTTGTTGACCTGCAGGTGCTCAGGATTGTTCAGCACCTTGGCGACCATCTCGCGCAGGGTGGAACCGCCGGTGGTGGCGGAGAACAGCATGGTCTGCTGGCGGTTGATGCACTCGCCCACCAGGCGCTGTACATCGTCGGCAAAGCCCATGTCGAGCATGCGGTCGGCTTCGTCCAGCACCAGCACTTCGACTTCCTTGAGGTCGAGGTTGCCGGCGTTGAGCTGCTCGATCATGCGCCCCGGGGTGCCGATCAGGATGTCCGGCACCTTGCGCAGCATGGCGGCCTGGACCTTGAAGTCTTCACCGCCGGTGATGATGCCGGACTTGATGAAGGTGAACTGGGAGAAGCGCTCGACTTCCTTCAAGGTCTGCTGGGCCAGCTCGCGGGTCGGCAGCAGGATCAGGGTCTTGATGCTGACGCGCACTTTGGCCGGACCGATCAGGCGGTTCAGCACAGGCAGGACAAAAGCGGCGGTCTTGCCACTCCCGGTTTGAGCTGTCACCCGCAGGTCACGCCCTTCGAGCGCGAGCGGGATGGCCGCTGCCTGCACAGGCGTAGGCTCGACAAATTTAAGCTCGGCCACGGCTTTGAGCAGGCGTTCGTGCAGGGCGAATTGGGAAAACACGGGTGCTACCTCGAAGAAATACAAAAAATCAGCTGCATAGGTTACCGGTTTCGGGCGCCCAAACCGAGTTTCTTTACGTGAACGGTGTGAATCGGCCGCTTTTTTGTCAGGACATTTGTCCATGGCGTCAACTTTGTTGCACTTAAATGCTCTAATCGCCCCGTCTTGTCCCACAGAAGAATCGGTTTCACCCATGGATATCAAACAGCTCTGGCTCAACGCCCAGGACCTCTGGGGCGCCCTCGATGAACACCCGCTGCTGCACGCCAGCCTCGGCTTGCTGGTGTTGCTGGTGGTGGCCCTGGTGCTCGGACGAGTGGCGCGCTACCTCATCCTCCACGCCGTCAAACTGCTTGGCCGGCAACCGTCCCTGCACTGGCTCAACGACCTGCGGCACAACAAGGTCTTCCATCGCCTGGCGCAGATGACGCCGTCACTGGTGATCCAGTTCGGCCTGTACCTGGTGCCGGACCTGAGCAAGACCGCCATCCTGTTCATCGGCAACGTGGCCCTGGCGCTGACCATCCTGTTCCTGGTGCTGGCCATCAGCGCCCTGCTCAACGCCCTGCTGGACATCTACGCCCGTACCGAACACGCGCGCACCCGCTCGATCAAGGGCTATGTGCAGTTGGCGAAGATGGTGCTGTTCGTGTTTGGCGCGATCATCATCGTCGCCACCCTGATCGACCGCTCTCCGCTGTTGCTGCTGTCGGGGCTGGGTGCGATGTCGGCGGTGATCCTGTTGGTGTACAAGGACACGTTGCTGTCGTTCGTCGCCAGCGTGCAGTTGACCAGCAACGACATGCTGCGGGTCGGCGACTGGATCGAAATGCCCCAGGTCGGCGCTGATGGTGATGTGGTGGACATCACGTTGCACACGGTCAAGGTGCAGAACTTCGACAAGACCATCGTCTCCATCCCCACCTGGCGCCTGATGTCCGAGTCGTTCAAGAACTGGCGCGGCATGCAGGCCTCCGGCGGGCGCCGCATCAAGCGCAGCCTGTTCATCGACGCCAGCGGCGTGCGCTTCCTGCGCGACGACGAAGAACTGCGCATGACCCAGGTGCACCTGCTCACCGACTACATCGGGCGAAAACAGGCCGAACTCAAGGCCTGGAACGAAGCCCAGGGCCACAGCGCGCAACTGTCGGCCAACCGCCGCCGCATGACCAACCTCGGCACCTTCCGCGCCTATGCCCTGGCCTACCTGAAAAGCCATCCGGACATCCAGCCGAACATGACCTGCATGGTGCGCCAGATGCAGACCACCGCCCAGGGCGTGCCGCTGGAGATCTACTGCTTCACCCGCACCACGGCATGGGCCGATTACGAGCGGATCCAGGGGGATATCTTTGATTATCTGCTGGCGGTGTTGCCGGAATTTGGCTTGAGTCTGTATCAGCAGCCGAGTGGGAATGACTTGCGCGCCGGGGTGTTGCCGGCGGTGTTGGGGGCCAGTCATTTGCCGGCCCCTGAAAGTCGCGCGGGCTAAACCAGGGAGCGGTTGGGCGCCTTCGCGCCCAACCGACTGATCCACACCGCCCCCAGAATCACCACCCCACCCAACGCCAACTGCCCCAGCGGCTCATGCTGGTTCCAGATCAGCAAATTCAGCAGCAACCCCACCGGCACATGCAGGTTATTCATCACCGCCAGCGTACCGCCCTGCACCAGGCAGGCACCCTTGTTCCACCAGTACATGCCCAGCGCCGTACTGACCAGGCCAAGGAACACCAGCACGCCCCATTGCAGCGGCGCCTCCGGCAGGAAGTCAGCCTTGCCGAACAGCAGGAATGCCGGCAACACCACCAACAACGCGCCCACATAGAAGTAACCAAAGCGCCGGTAGTGCGGCAGGTCACTGGGGTAGCGCGCCACCAGGTGCTTGTACATCACCTGGCCGGCGGCGTAGGTGAAGTTGGCCAATTGCAGCAGCAGGAAACCGCCAAGGAAATGCGGGGTGATCTGGTCGAAGCGAATCACCGCTGCGCCCGCTACCGCCACCAGTGCGGCGACCAGCGCCCAGGGGTTGAAGCGACGGTTGAGGGCGTCCTCGATGAGGGTCACGTGCAACGGCGTGAGAATGGTGAACAGCAGCACTTCCGGCACGGTGAGCACACGAAAGCTCAAGTACAGGCACACATAGGTCACGCCGAACTGCAGCGCGCCGATCACCAGCATGCCGCGCATGAAGGCCGGTTCCACCGAGCGCCAGCGGGTCAGCGGGATGAACACCAGCCCGGCCAGCAGCACACGCACCAGCACGGCGAAGTAGCTGTCGACGTGACCGGCAAGGTATTCGCCGATCAAGCTGAAGGAAAATGCCTGAATCAGGGTAACAACCAGTAAGTAGCCCATGCGCGCCTCGTTTCGAATGGGCGGGACATTAACGGTTTTCGACGGTTGAAGAAACTCGAGGCAAAAAAAACCCGACCTCGCTAAAGCGTCAGTCGGGCGGTAGCACTCAGGAGCAAAAGTGCAAAGGGAGGTTCGTTACGCGTACTTGAAGGGTTGGCGTGGAGCGATATAAACACTGCGCGATTATGTGACGATTAAAGGATCAAGCCACCTGGGCCAGCAGCGCCTTGGCGTGGTTGATGCCCTTTTCCTGGAAGTCACCGCTCAGGTTCACCCCTTCGGCATGAATGAAGGTGACGTCATGAATCCCGATGAAGGCCATGACCTGACGCAGGTACGGTTCCTGGTGATCGGAGCTGGCGCCGGTGTGGATGCCGCCGCGAGCGGTGAGCACGATGGCGCGCTTGCCAGTCAGCAGACCCTGAGGGCCGGTGGCGGTGTACTTGAAGGTCACACCCGCACGCAACACGTGGTCCAGCCAGGCTTTGAGGGTGCTGGGGATCGCGAAGTTGTACATCGGCGCAGCCATCACCAGGACGTCGGCGGCGAGCAATTCGTCGGTCAATGCGTTGGAACGATCCAGGGACGCCTGTTCGTCGGCGTTGCGCTGATCGGCCGGCTTCATCCAGCCGCCGAGCAGGTTGGCATCCAGGTGTGGAACCGGGTTGAGCGCCACGTCACGGACGGTGATCTGATCTGTCGGGTGAGCGGCCTGCCATTGGCTGATGAATTGCTGGGTCAGTTGGCGGGAAATCGAATCCTGCTGGCGAGCGCTGCTTTCGATGATCAGAACGTTGGACATGGCGTTGTAGGCTCCATCTGTAATTGCTGTAAGTCGATGGAGTGAAGATTAAACAGAGCCAATTCGATTAAAAAGCGCAAAAAACTGCTATAACCCATCTATAAATTTGTTCAAAGGCGGAGCATGCTCCGCTCTCGGCTTATTTCGGCGTGCAGGCCAGGGCGATACGCATCTTGATAATGGCGCGGTTGAACTTGACCGTGGTGTTGGTACTTTTGCCCGCCGGCACCGTGACCGTGCGGCGACGCGGCGATTCCGGGCCGTTGGTGAAGGTTACCGAGCACACGGCATCGTGGGTGCCGTAGTTATTGAGTTGGATCGAACTGATGTCGCCGTCCACGTCAGAGGCGGTGTAATCGATGCTCACGCCGTCGATCTTCTTGGTCACGTCGATGGGGTAGGCAAACGCACTCATCGGCAGCAGCGCCAGCAACACACAACAGAATTTTCTCATTCGGCAGTCTCCAATAAGGACAGCCAGCTTAGGACAAGAGGAGCCCATCTTGAAAGCGCCCCGCGTTACCCTCGATCAATGGCGCACGCTGCAAGCCGTGGTCGACCATGGCGGCTTCGCCCAGGCGGCCGAAGCGCTGCACCGCTCGCAGTCCTCGGTGAGCTATACCGTGGCCCGCATGCAGGACCAGCTTGGCGTACCGCTGTTGCGCATTGACGGGCGCAAGGCGGTACTCACCGACGCTGGTGAAGTGCTGTTGCGCCGCTCCAGGCAACTGGTGAAAAACGCCAGCCAGTTGGAGGACCTTGCCCACCATATGGAGCAGGGCTGGGAAGCCGAAGTGCGCCTGGTGGTGGACGCGGCCTATCCGAATGCGCGCCTGGTGCGCGCTCTTTCCGCCTTCATGCCCCAGAGCCGTGGCTGCCGCGTGCGCCTGCGGGAAGAGGTGTTGTCTGGCGTTGAAGAGTTGCTGATGGAAGGCGTCGCCGACCTGGCGATCTGCGGGTTCAGTATCCCCGGCTACCTGGGCACGGAAATGAGCGACGTGGAGTTTGTCGCAGTGGCCCATCCCGAGCACACGCTGCACCGCATGAACCGCGAACTGAGCTTCCAGGACCTGGAAAGCCAGATGCAGGTGGTGATCCGCGACTCCGGCCGCCAGCAACCGCGCGATGTGGGTTGGCTCGGCGCCGAACAGCGCTGGACCGTCGGCAGCCTGGCCACCGCCGCCGCCTTTGTCGGCAGCGGCCTGGGCTTCGCCTGGTTGCCCCGGCACATGATCGAGCGCGAACTCGCCGAAGGCGTTCTCAAGCAACTGCCGCTGGAACAGGGCGGTAGCCGCCACCCCACGTTCTACCTGTATTCAAACAAGGACAAACCCCTGGGGCCTGCCACGCAGATCCTCGTGGAACTGCTGCGCACCTTTGACACTGCACCGCTGGACGCGCCCTTCGCCGCCCCCCGGCAAGCCTGAAACGGAGTTCGCCCATGGCCTGGTTCGACCATGAAGGATGCAGCCTGCACTACGAGGAATATGGCCACGGCACGCCGCTGGTGCTGATCCACGGCCTGGGCTCCAGCAGCCAGGACTGGGAACTGCAGATTCCAGTGCTGGCCCGGCATTACCGCCTGATCGTGGTGGACGTGCGCGGCCACGGCCGCTCGGACAAACCGCGCGAACGCTACAGCATCCCGGGTTTCACCTACGACCTGATCGCCTTGTTCGAACACCTGGACCTGCCACCGGCCCACGTGGTGGGCTTGTCCATGGGTGGCATGATCGCTTTCCAACTGGCCGTGGACGAACCGGCGCGGGTCAAGAGCCTCTGCATCGTCAACAGCGCCCCCGAGGTCAAGGTGCGCAGTGCCGATGATTACTGGCAGTGGGCCAAGCGCTGGAGCCTGGCACGCTTGCTGAGCCTCTCCACAATCGGCAAGGCGTTGGGCGAACGGCTCTTCCCAAAACCGCACCAGGCCGACCTGCGCCGCAAAATGGCCGAACGCTGGGCAAAGAACGACAAACGTGCTTATCTCGCCAGCTTCGATGCGATTGTGGGATGGGGGGTGCAGGAACATCTTTCGCGCATTACCTGTCCTACGCTGGTCATCAGCGCCGACCACGACTACACCCCTGTGGCGCAGAAACAAAACTATGTAAAACTGCTGCCCGATGCGCGACTGGTGGTGATAGAAGATTCCCGCCATGCCACGCCCTTGGATCAACCCGAAGTCTTTAACGCAACCTTGCTCGAATTTCTAAAGACAGTCGAAACCACTACCCAGGATCACTGACCCATGCTGAAAAAAATCGCCTTCTTTGCCGGTTCTGTTCTGTTCGCCGCCAACCTGATGGCCGCCGAGCCCGCCAAGGCGCCCCACGTATTGATCACCACCACCAACGGCGATATCGAGATCGAACTGGACCCGGTCAAGGCGCCAATCAGCACCAAGAACTTCCTGGCCTATGTCGACAAGGGCTTCTACACCAACACGATTTTCCACCGTGTGATCCCGGGTTTCATGGTCCAGGGCGGCGGGTTCACCGCGCAGATGGCGCAGAAGCCGACCGACGCGCCAATCAAGAACGAAGCCAGCAACGGCCTGCATAACGTACGTGGCACCTTGTCGATGGCGCGCACCAATGACCCGAATTCGGCCACCAGCCAATTCTTCATCAACGTCGCCGACAATGCGTTCCTCGACCCAGGCCGCGATGCCGGTTACGCCGTGTTCGCCAAAGTGGTCAAGGGCATGGACGTGGTCGACATCATCGTCAACTCCCAGACCACCACCAAGCAAGGCATGCAGAACGTGCCAATCGATCCTGTCGTGATCAAGTCGGCCAAGCGCCTCGACTGAGCCTGGCAGGCAGTTCCGCGCGCAGCCCACAAGGCTGCGTGCGCATTTGAAAGGAGAGCCCGCACGGCGGGCGTCATACCTAATGCTCTATCGTCGCTTTGAACAACTGATCGACATCTTCCGCGACGCCCCCAGCGCCGCCCCGCCTGATAAAGTCCTGCCCTTCTACCTCTACTACCTGCGCCAGGTGTGGCCGCATTTCGCCGCCTTGCTGGTGGTGGGCCTGATCGGCGCGCTGATCGAAGTGGCGCTGTTCAGCTACCTGAGCCGCATCATCGACCTCGCCCAGGGCACGCCGCCCGCCGACTTCTTTCAGGTGCACAGCACCGAGCTGATCTGGATGGCCGTGGTCGCCCTGTTGCTGCGCCCGATCTTCGGCGCCCTGCATGACCTGCTGGTGCACCAGACCATCAGCCCCGGCATGACCAGCCTGATCCGCTGGCAGAACCACAGCTACGTGCTCAAGCAGAGCCTGAATTTCTTCCAGAACGACTTCGCCGGGCGTATTGCCCAGCGCATCATGCAAACCGGCAACTCCCTGCGCGACTCCGCCGTGGCGGCGGTGGATGCGATCTGGCACGTGGCGATCTACGCCATCAGCTCCCTGGTGCTGTTTGCCGAGGCCGACTGGCGCCTGATGATCCCGCTGGTGACCTGGATCCTCTGCTACAGCCTGGCGCTGCGCTACTTTGTGCCAAGGGTGAAGGAGCGCTCGGTGATTTCCTCCGAGGCGCGCTCCAAATTGATGGGCCGCATCGTCGATGGCTACACCAACATTACCACCTTGAAGCTGTTCGCCCATACCCGCTATGAGCAGGAGTATGCCAAGGAAGCGATCATCGAGCAGACCGAAAAAACCCAGCTGGCCAGCCGCGTGGTCACCAGCATGGACATCGTGATCACCACCATGAACGGCCTGCTGATCGTGACCACCACTGGCCTGGCGCTGTGGCTGTGGACGCAGTCGCTGATTTCGGTTGGCGCGATCGCCCTGGCCACCGGCCTGGTGATCCGAATCGTCAACATGTCCGGCTGGATCATGTGGGTGGTCAACGGCATTTTCGAAAACATCGGCCAGGTGCAGGATGGCCTGAAGACCATCGCCCAGCCGCTGGCGGTGATCGACCGCGACAATGCCCCGCGCCTGAGCGTGCCCCATGGCGAAGTGCGTTTCGAGCAGGTGGATTTCCACTATGGCAAGAAGAGCGGGATCATTGGCGGCCTCGACCTTGAGATCAAGGCCGGTGAAAAGATCGGCCTGATCGGCCCGTCCGGTGCGGGCAAGTCGACCCTGGTCAACCTGCTGCTGCGCCTGTACGACCTGCAAGGCGGGCGTATCCTGATCGACGGCCAGAACATCGCCGACGTCGCGCAGGAAAGCTTGCGCGAACAGATCGGCATGATCACCCAGGACACGTCGCTGCTGCACCGCTCGATCCGCGACAACCTGCTGTACGGCAAGCCCGATGCCACCGACGAAGAACTCTGGGCCGCCGTGCACAAGGCGCGCGCGGATGAGTTCATCCCATTGCTGTCGGACTCCGAAGGCCGCACCGGGCTGGATGCGCATGTCGGTGAGCGCGGCGTGAAACTCTCCGGCGGGCAGCGTCAACGTATCGCCATCGCCCGCGTACTGCTCAAGGACGCACCGATCCTGATCATGGACGAAGCCACCTCAGCGCTGGACTCGGAAGTGGAAGCCGCGATCCAGGAAAGCCTGGAAACCCTGATGCAGGGCAAGACCGTGATCGCGATTGCCCACCGCTTGTCGACCATTGCGCGGATGGACCGCCTGGTGGTGCTGGAGAAAGGCCAGATTGCCGAAAGCGGCAGCCATGCCGAACTGCTGGCCCATGGTGGGTTGTATGCACGGTTGTGGCAGCACCAGACCGGCGGCTTCGTCGGCATCGACTGACCCTTACAACCCCTTTCCGATCCAACCTGTGGGAGGGGGCTTGCCCCCTCCCACATTAGAGCCCTGGATTTGTGCCATAGCCGTGCTGTACTCAGTGCAGTGCCCAGACGGGCGCTGAAGTAAATCTGCAGGGAGCATCACTGATTTACTGATTGGGTAGAGCGATCTATCAAGGACGGGTTGCATGTCTTTGTTCAAGCGTTCAGTCACAGAGGGGTTGGGTACGTTTTGGCTGGTGTTGGGCGGGTGCGGGAGTGCGGTGCTGGCCGCGGCGTTTCCCGCAGTCGGGATCGGGTTGTTGGGCGTGTCCCTGGCCTTCGGGCTCACGGTGCTGACCATGGCGGTGGCCATCGGGCATATCAGCGGTTGTCACCTCAACCCGGCAGTATCGGTGGGGCTGGTAGTGGGCGGAAGGTTTCCGGCCAGGGAGGTACCGGCGTACATCGTCGCGCAGGTGGTCGGTGGCACGGTCGCCGCTGCGTTGCTGTACTTCATTGCCAGCGGCAAGCCGGGGTTCGAACTGGCATCGGGCCTGGCGTCCAACGGCTATGGCGAACATTCGCCAGGCGGGTATTCACTGGCGGCGGGGTTTGTGTGTGAGCTGGTGATGACGGCCATGTTTGTGGTGATCATTCTGGGCGCCACCGACCGCCGCGTCCCCAAGGGCGTGGCACCCTGCGCCATCGGCCTGGCCCTGACCCTGATCCACTTGATCTCCATTCCCGTGACCAATACCTCGGTCAACCCGGCCCGCAGTACCGGCCCGGCACTGATCGTCGGCGGGTGGGCGATCCAGCAATTGTGGATGTTCTGGCTCGCGCCGATCCTGGGTGCGGTGATCGGTGGGTTCACTTATCGATGGCTGGGCAAGGAGGCGCCGGGCTGAGGCAAACGGGTTCAGCCCTGCCGATAAGGCAGGGCTGCCCTTGCCTCCTGTGCATACGCCACGATCCCCACCCGTTCACGCTCGAGAAAATCCTCCACGGCATTCTTCAGTCCCGGATGGCGCAGGTAGTGCCACGACCGCGTGATCACCGGCTCGAACCCACGGATCAACTTGTGCTCGCCCTGCGCCCCCGCATCGAAGCGTTGCAGGCCGTGGGCGATGGCGTAGTCCATGCCCTGGTAGAAGCAGGTTTCGAAGTGCAGGCGATCAAACTCTGCCAGGCAACCCCAGTAGCGGCCGTAGAAACTGTCGCCGCCGAGCAGGCTGAAGGCCATGGCTACCGGGCGCGAGCCTTGCTTGGCCAGTACCACGCGGATCGCTTCGGGCATGCGCTCGGCCAGCAGGCTGAAGAAAGCGCGGGTCAGGTAGGGAGATTGGCGGCGCACGGCATAGGTGTTGGCGTAGCAGGCGTAGACAAAATCCCACTGCGCCTCGCTCAGTTCATGGCCTTGCAGCCACTCGAAATCGATCCCCTGCCCCGCCACTTGCTCGCGCTCCTTGCGCATCTGTTTGCGCTTGCGCGAGCTCAAGGCGTCGAGGAAGTCCTGGAAGTCGCGGTAGCCCCGGTTCTGCCAGTGATACTGACAGCCCAGGCGTTGCAACCAGCCCGCTTGCCGGGCCAGTGCAGCATCGGCCAGGTCATCCGTGAAGTTGATATGGGCGCTGGAAAGCTCCTCGATCTCGAGGTAACCCGGCAGGCTCTTGAGCAGCTCAAAACCGTCATCGGCACTCGCGGCCAATAAGCGCGGACCGCTGACCGGGCTGAAGGGCACCGCCGTGAGCAACTTGGGGTAATAGTCGATACCGGCGCGCTCGCAGGCATCAGCCCAGCCGTGATCGAACACGTACTCGCCATAGGAATGCCATTTGCGATAGCTGGGCAACGCCGCCACCAGCCGCTCACCCTCCCAGTGCAGCAAATGCTCCGGCTGCCAGCCCGATTGCGGGCCCAGGCTGGCGCTGTCTTCCAAGGCACTCAGGAACGCATGCCGCACGAACGGCTGCCCCTGCGGCACCAGCGCATCCCAGGCTTGCGGGGCAATTTCGGACAGGCTGTCCAGGCGTTGCAGCGGCATCGGCATCCTCACTGGTTCGGGGCGTGAAAGCCTGGCGAGTATCGCCGATTGCCTGCCCTGGCACATCCCCGATTCGCACGACAAGGCTCTAAACCAATAGTTCCGAACATAAATAATTTGTCATCTAGATGACATCACTTCGCCACTGCGCCGTCATAAACGGTCGCGATACTGACGCCTGTTTTTAGAGCGCCTGGTTCTACCCGGCGGCTATTTTCCGTCCGTCATCGGTCGGTTGTGTCCTGGATGGTTTGCCATCCCTCCTCACTTTCGGAGATTGATATGCGTCTTGCTTCCACTAAAACTGCGGCGGTCCTGTGCGGCGGCCTGTTACTGGCCCTGAGCGTTCCGGCCAGCGCTGCAGTCGACGCTAAATTGCTCGACATGCTCAAGGCCAACGGCCAGATCACCGCAGCGCAGTACACCGAACTGCAAAGCGAATTGGCCAAAGACCAGAAAGAACAGCAGATCGCACGGCAAGCTCAACAAGAGACCAACGAACAGATCGCGGCCACCGCGAAGAAAACCAATGAGCTGAGCAGCTTTGACCAGAAGCTGGCCTGGGCTGCCAAGACTCAGTTCAAGGGTGACGTACGTTTCCGTCAGGAAACCGTGAAAATCCAGGGCGAATCCAACAACGGCGGCCGTGACAAGGACCGTCAGCGCATCCGTGCCCGCCTGGGCGCCTACACCGAGATCAACTCGCAGGTCGACACCGGTATCCGTATTGCCACCGGCAGCAGCGACGATGCGCGCTCGACCAACCAGGACCAGGACAACTACTTCGACAAGAAGTCGATCTGGCTGGACCTCGGCTACATCGACTACCACCCGGACCAGATCAAGAACCTGCACGTGATCGGCGGCAAGATGCTGCAACCGTGGGTGAACATGGGCGACGTCATCTGGGATAGCGACATCAACCCTGAAGGCCTGGCCCTGACCTACAAATACCCACTGGGCAGCAGCGCCGAACTGTTCGGCAGCCTCGGCAACTACAACCTCAAGGACAACGTCGACGGCGACGGCGTGCAGTTCCGTCACGACCTGCGCCTGACCTCTGGCCAATTGGGCACACGCTTCTCGGTCACCGACAACCTGAAAATGACCCTGGGCGGCAGCGTCTACGCCTACCAGAATGACAAGGACAGCCGTTGCACAACCACCACCACGCCTTGCGCACTGGCGGTCAACGGTAACTCGGCCGACAACCAGTTCCGCCTGTATGAAGGCTTTGCCCAAGCCGACATTGGCGGCCTGGCTGTACCGCTGGCGTTCTACGGCCAGTACGTGAAAAACAATGACGCCGTGACCGACCAGGACACCGCCTGGCTGATCGGCGCCAAGTCGAAAGTGTTCGGCTTCAACCTGGACTACAACTACCGCGACATTCAGCGTAATGCCGTGGTGGGTGCCTTCACCGACTCGGACTTCGCCAACGGCACCACCGGTTCGCGCGGTCACAAGATGAAGGTCAGCTACGACATCGACAAGAACTTCGCCCTCGGTGCCACGTACTTCCTGACCAAGGCCGACTACGCCAGCCGCACCCAGCGTGATGCCAACACCAACACCCTGCAGCTGGATGCAGAAGCCAAGTTCTAACAGTAAGTGTTGAAAGCCTTGGGCCAGGACGGCCCGAGGTGGCTGTACCAGTCTTGCGTAGGTGGATCGGTCCCCATCATCCGTTCGCTCCACCCACGCGAGCCTGTTTATTCCCCGCCTTTATGATCCTTGAGCCGCTCGTCAGCCAGACGCTGCGCCAAGGCCTCCACACCGTCTACCGGTTCGTCCGGCATTATCCTCAGCGTCGCCTGCATCAGGCGCATCTGGCGGATAAACCGGCGGCAGTTCGGGCAGAACATCAAGTGATGACGCACCAGCAGACGTTCGCGAAAGGTCAACTGCCCATCGAGATAGTCACTGGAACGTGCCACTTGTTCTTTACAGGTCAACATTCGCCCGTTTCCTCAAAATGCTCCACCGTGGCGAAGACTTTAAGCCGTGCCCGATGCAACAGCACACGGACATTGGAGAGCGACAACGTCAGAAGATTACAGATCTCTTCCAACTCCAGGCCCTGGCGCTCACGCAGTACCAGCACACTGCTCTGCAACTCCGACAGGCTCAGGATCGTATGCTCCAGGCATTTGCGCAGTTCATCCTCGGTGAGCAAGGCTTCCGGGGTGTCCTGGTGCCAGGCATACGGGGCGACGGCCCAGTGACCATCGTCGGGGGTGAAGCGATCGTCACCGATAGTGCCGTGGGGCGAGGGCAGATCGTCGAGCAACACTTCGCGACGGTTCTGCTTGTAGCGCCCCTTGGCAGCGTTGGCGGTAATGGTCAGCAGCCAGGTCTTGAGGCTGGAACGGCCTTCGAACCTGGCCAGGTTGCGCACCACTGACAGCCAGGCGTCCTGCACGACTTCGTCGGCGTGACGCTGGCCGACGATGGCATAGGCCACCGCCCGCATGGCGCTCTGGTAGGTGGTGACCAATTCCTTGTAGGCCCGCTGCTCACCCTTGAGCAGGCGTTCAAGCAGGTGCGCGTCGTCCGCTGCTGCCATTCAAGACCTCGACTGTCTTAGCGTTTGCGCAGGATCACGCTGCCGATCGAATAGCCCGCGCCAAACGAGCTGAGCACCGCCACGGAGCCCTTGGGCAGGTCATCCTGATTCTTGTGGAACGCAATCACCGAACCCGCCGAACTGGTATTGGCGTAGGTATCGAGGATCACCGGCGCTTCTTCCACCGTGGCTTCGCGGCCCAGCAGTTTCTTGACGATCAGGTGGTTCATGCTCAGGTTGGCCTGGTGCAACCAGAAGCGCTTCACGTCGGTCACGTTCAACTGGTTCTCTTCCAGGTGCACGCCGATCAGCTCGGCGACCATCGGACATACGTCGCGGAACACCTTGCGGCCTTCCTGTACGAACAGTTTGTCCGGCGCGCCGATGCCCTCTTCCGCGGTGCGGTTGAGGAAGCCGAAGTTGTTGCGGATGTTATTGGAGAACTTGGTCAGCAGCTTGGTGCTCACCACGTCGAACTGGTGTTCGGAGGTTGCCAGGTCGGCACGCTCCAGGACCACGGCGGTGGCCGCATCGCCAAAGATGAAGTGGCTGTCGCGGTCGCGGAAGTTCAGGTGGCCGGTGCAGACCTCCGGGTTGACCATCAGGATCGCCCGCGCCTGGCCCAGCTGGATGCTGTTGGCGGCGTTCTGGATGCCGAAGGTGGCCGAGGAACAGGCCACGTTCATGTCAAAACCAAACCCTTCGATGCCCAAGGCTTCCTGGACTTCGATGGCGATGGCCGGGTAGGCACGCTGCAGGTTGGAACAGGCGACGATCACGCCGTCGATGTCGGCAGCGGTTTTGCCCGCGCGCTGTAGAGCTTGTTCAGCGGCGCCGACGGCCATCTGGCAGAGCACCGACCATTCGTCGTTGCTGCGCTCGGGCAGGCGCGGGGCCATGCGCTGCGGATCGAGAATGCCGTCCTTGTCCATCACGAAGCGGCTCTTGATGCCGGAGGCCTTTTCGATGAAGGCGGCGCTGGATTCGGTCAGCGGCTGCACGTCACCGCGCTCGATGGCGGCGGCGTTGTCGCTGTTGAACTGTTGCACGTAAGCATTGAAAGACTGCACCAGCTCTTCGTTGGAGATGCTGTTGGCCGGGGTATACAGGCCAGTGCCGCTGATGACGACGTTATGCACGGTCGTTCCTCTAAATCTGTCAGGCAGAAGATATTGGTACCGTCGTACCAAACTGTAAGTAGTCCGATTCCGCTCCGCGGACACCAAACTGGCATCGCTTTATTCCATCGCGCCGCAGCCTTTCGCGACGATCCCGGCATTTATAACCGCGAAGTTTGCCACAACCCTCGGAATTTGGCGCTATCTGTGGGAGGGGGCTTGCCCCGATAGCGGTGGGCCAGTCAACACATCCTTTAATGACAGACCGCAATCGGGGGCAAGCCCCCTCCCACACTGGACCTGTATTGCCCTGGAAACCGTGCAAATATCAGGCTTCTACCAGGCTCCACTGCTTGCTCAGGCGCTTGTCGGAAATCGGCACTTTGGTACCCAGTTGCTGGGCAAACAACGACACCCGGTATTCCTCCAGCCACCAGCGATACAGCTCCAGCTGGGGATCGCGCTTGCCTTCCTGGGCATGTTTTTTCAGGCGGGTTTCGTACTGCGTCCACAGGCCGCCCGGCTCGCCGCTCCACACCCGATCCTTCTGCACCTGGCTCGGCAATTTCTCCAGGCGCAACTCGATGGCCTTGAGGTAACGCGGCAATTCCTTGAACCACTGCGCCGGGGTTTCCCTTACAAAACCGGGGTACACCAGGTGGCTCAGTTGCTGCTTGATGTCGTTCAAGGCCACGGCCTGGGCCAGGTCGATCTTGCCTTTGAAGCGCTTTTGCAGACCGTGCCAGAGTTTCAGCACCTCCAGGGTCAGGCGCGCCAGGCGCTCGGCGTGTTCGGTCCAACTGCCGCGCTTGCGCTCGGCCAGGGCCGCCAAACCTGCGCCATCCCGCGGCAGGCTGGCTTCGCCTTCGAGCACGCAGGTGTCGAGGCTGGCCAGCAGGATGTCTTCCACCAGCGCATCGATCCGGCCCAATTCGCGGTACATCAGGCCCAGTTCGGTCAGGCCCGGCAGTTTGCCGCGCAGGAATTTCGCCGGTTCCGCCAGTTGTTGCATCAGCAGGCGTTGCAAGGCACGGCGATGCTGGAACTCAGCCTCGGCCGCCGTGGAGAAACGCCCTTCCTTGACCGTGCCGTTTTCCTCCACCAGCGCCGGATACACCGTCATCGACAACCCGGCGATCTTCTGTTGCGTCTTCTCGGCTACCGCCGTGAACACCTTGGCCTCCACCGGCTGCTGGCTTTTTGCAGTTTGCGGTACGGCCAGCGCGGCCTGGCTGGCCTCGGCAAAGCGCGCCGTCAGTTCGGCGAGATCCCGGCCTTCACCGAGGAACTTGCCCTGGCCGTCGACCACTTCCAGGTTCATCTTCAGGTGGCTTTCCACCTGCTGCGCGGCTTCGGCCCAGGCTTCATCGCTGACCCGCACCCCGGTCATGCGCAACAATTCGCGGCCAAGGGCCTGGGGCAACGAGCCCTGGCCGAATTCGATGCGTTGCAGGGCCGCCTTGACGAAGTCCGGCACCGGCACGAAGTTCTTGCGCAGCGCCTTGGGCAAGTTGCGCACCAGGGCGATGCACTTGGCCTCGATCACCCCCGGCACCAACCACTCCAGGCGCTCCGCCGGCAAGGCGGGCAACAGCGGCGCCGGCACGCGCAAGGTCACACCGTCACGCGGGTGGTTGGGTTCGAAGTGGTAACTCAAGGCCAGTTCCAGGTCACCCAACTGCAGGGTGTCCGGGTAATGCGCAGCGGTGACTTCGCTGGCCTCGCGGGCCAGTACGTCTTCTTCGCGCATGATCAGCAGTTGCGGGTCTTTCTGGCTGTTGACCTTGTACCAACTGTCGAAGGTCGCGGTCTGGTGGATCTCTGCCGGCAGGCGCGCATCGTAGAAGGCGAACAGCGTTTCCTCGTCGGCCAGGATGTCGCGCCGGCGCGCCTTGGCCTCCAGCTCGTCGAGCTGCTCCAGCAATTGCTGGTTGGCCGCCAGGCACTTGGCCCGCGACTGGATCTCGCCACGCACCAGGCCTTCACGGATAAACAGTTCGCGAGACACCACCGGGTCGACCGGCCCGTAATGCACCGGACGGCGCCCGACCACAATCAGCCCGAACAGGGTGATCTGCTCGAAGGCCACGACCTGGCCGCGTTTTTTCTCCCAGTGCGGCTCGAAGTGGTTTTTCTTGATCAGGTGCCCGGCCAGCGGTTCGATCCAGTCGGCGTCAATCTTGGCCACCATGCGCGCATACAGCTTGGTGGTTTCCACCAGTTCGGCGGTCATCAGCCATTGCGGGCGCTTCTTGCCGATGCCCGACGAGGGGTGAATCCAGAAACGCCGCTGACGCGCGCCCAGGTAATCGCCGTCCTCGGTTTTCTGGCCGATCTGGCTGAGCAAACCGGACAGCACCGCCTTGTGCAGTTTCGGGAAATCCGCCGGCTCTTTATTGACGCTCAACTGCATGTCGCGGCAGATCAGGCTCAACTGGCGATGGGAATCACGCCACTCGCGCAGGCGCAGGTAATTGAGGAAGTTCTTGCGGCACCAGTTACGCAGCGGGCTGGCAGTGAGCTCCTGGCGCTGCTCTTCAAAACCGCGCCACAAATTGACCAGGCCGGCGAAGTCCGAATCCGGGTCCTTCCACTGTGCGTGGGCCTGGTCGGCGGCCTGCTGACGCTCCGGCGGGCGCTCACGCGGGTCCTGGATCGACATGGCGCTGGCGACGATCAGCACTTCCTGCAAGCTGCCAAGCTTGGCGGCTTCCAGCAACATGCGGCCCATGCGCGGGTCCACCGGCAGGCGCGCCAACTGGCGGCCCAGCGGGGTGAGCTGACTGTTGCGGTCGACCGCCGACAGCTCTTGCAGCAGGTTGAAACCGTCGCTGATCGCCTTGCCGTCCGGCGGTTCGATAAACGGGAAGTCGGTGATTTCGCCGAGACGCAAATGCAGCATCTGCAGGATCACGGCGGCGAGGTTGGTGCGCAGAATTTCCGGGTCGGTAAATTCCGGGCGGCCGATAAAGTCTTCTTCGCTGTACAAACGAATGCAGATGCCCGGCTCGACCCGGCCGCAACGGCCTTTACGCTGGTTGGCGCTGGCCTGGGAAATCGCCTCGATCGGCAGGCGCTGCACCTTGGCGCGGTAGCTGTAGCGGCTGATGCGCGCGGTGCCGCTGTCGATCACATAACGAATGCCCGGCACAGTCAGCGAGGTTTCCGCGACGTTGGTTGCCAACACCACACGTCGGCCCGGATGGGACTGGAAGATGCGCTGCTGCTCGGCTGGCGACAGGCGCGCGTACAACGGCAGGATCTCGGTGTGCTTGAGCTGGGCCTTGCGCAGCATGTCGGCAGCGTCACGAATCTCGCGCTCGCCCGGCAGGAACACCAGCACGTCGCCCGGGCTGCGCCGCTCGCTGCGCTCATAGGCGGCTATTTCATCCAGGGTGGCGAGGATCGCCTGGTCGACGGTGAGGTCGTCCTCGACGCGGTTGCCCTCCTCGTCCTGCTCCAGGGTCAGTGGGCGATACCAGGTGTCCACCGGGAAGGTGCGGCCCGACACCTCGACAATCGGCGCATCGTCGAAATGCTTGGAGAAACGCTCCAGGTCGATGGTCGCCGAGGTGATGATGACTTTCAGGTCCGGGCGACGTGGCAACAGGGTTTTCAGGTAGCCCAGCAGGAAGTCGATGTTCAGGCTGCGTTCGTGGGCTTCGTCGACGATGATGGTGTCGTAGCGTTCCAGGTAGCGGTCGTTCTGGGTTTCTGCCAGCAGGATGCCGTCGGTCATCAGCTTGATCAGGGTGTTGGAATCGCTCTGGTCTTCAAAGCGCACCTGATAGCCGACCAGCGCGCCCAATGGCGTGGCCAACTCTTCGGCGACCCGGCTGGCCACGCTGCGTGCGGCGATCCGGCGGGGCTGGGTATGACCAATGAGACCGAACTGGCCGCGACCGATTTCCAGGCAGATCTTCGGCAACTGGGTGGTCTTGCCCGAGCCGGTTTCGCCGGCAATGATCAGCACCTGGTGCTTGTTCAGCGCTTCTTTGATTTCATCGCGCTTGGCCGCAATCGGCAGGCTGTCGTCATAACGAATCACCGGCAGGCTGGCGCGCCGCGCCGTGACCTGTGCGCAGGACGCCTGCATGCGCGCGACCCACTGCACCAACTTGTCCTCGTCGGGCTTTTTGCGCAACTCAAGCAACTGCCGACGCAAACGGTGGCGGTCGGCGAGCATGGCGTGATCAAGGGTTTTGAGCAGTTGGTCGATGGTGGGCGCTTGGTCGGTCATCAGGGCGGCAAAGGTCTTCTGAGTGAGGCAGGGCACGCCTGCATAGCTACGGACGGAAAAACGAGGGGCGATTGTCGCAGATTTCGGCATTTCTGGAGACGCTCAGTCAGTGACTGGCCGCGTAGCGCCTCCAAATGAACATATTTCATACACGAGCAAGTCGCTCATCCGACCCTTTCACAGTAAAAATCCGATGGTTTAAGTGAAGTACGCAGGATCAAATCAACCCGCCAGAAATCTCTGGCAGGTCACTGCATCGCTTATGAAACCGGAGCTTTTATGCCTATCGAATCGACAAACAGCCAATCTCATCTACCCAGCTACGATCAAGCCATGCGAGCCCAACCGCGCTCGGCACCGCAGGGACCACCACCCCCCTATGAGTTCCCGCCCGCGTACACCGAGAAGCCATCGCACAACGCGTCCTCCCGGACCTACTCGACACCGCCCACTAATTTGACGGCAAATCGAATCTCGAGCTTTCACACGACCAGTCAGGCAGTACGAGGAATGCGTTTCATGAGCGGCCTGTGACGCAACGGTCCTGGATCCACTCGAGCTACTAGAAGCGACAAATTCCTTCCACGCTCATCGCACGAGGTATATATGCCCATCAACTCCAACAACCACACGTACAGCAGCGGCAGTAACCACAGTTATGCCGACAAATATCAGTCTATCGCGCCTGAAAGCACTCCATCCCAAGGCTCGTGGCTTAGACCGTCCGGGAGCCAATCATCCGCGCCACTGCTGGACCAACAACCTCATTCAAAGCTGAGCCCGACCAAGCAAAAGGAACTCGAAACGCTCAAAAAAAATAAAGACAAGTTGGAAAACCTTCCCGTCACGTTCCCGACACCCGCGCTACCTGTGTCAAGTTTTCAACCTGCTATCAATCTGACTCAAAAACGGATCGATCAACTTTCTAATCCGCCAAAAACCAGAAACCCGATCACAAAGCTCAATAACACCCGTGAAGTCAAGAAAACCGATAACGAGCTTAATAAAGAAATGGTATCCCTATACAAACAAGCTCGCGACGTGCAAACCCATGGCACCAACCCTACCGACAAGGCCCGAGCGTCCAACGTTACGGATGAACTGACTGCGATGGGCCTAAACCAACCCTGGCTGGAGGATGTTCGCAAGGAAAACCGTAAAGGAAACAGCTGATGCGCCGAGAGGAGCGCCATCACCGGTGCGCTCCTCAGTCAACGACCGCTATGACGCAACGCTGGAGCATACCGGTTGAGATCGACTGGGGGCTTAATGCTCCTGCAACCCAGAACACTGCATTTTGAAACCAGGAGGTTCTATGTCCATAAACTTCAAGAGTGCCCATAACCCCCCCTTCAATCCGCCCAGCTATGCCGAGGCTACCGAGCCGCCAACCTATTACGAAGCCACGAAGCCGCCCCCAGCCTATACAGAAAAACCAGCGTCCACTTCAAACAGCCAAGCCACATGGCAGCCGACAATCAACCTTACGGCGCTGAGACTGGGATACCAACCCGAAGAAAACAGCCTGGCAATGATCGGAACGCCTCGCTGATCGGCGCCCACTCAACAAATCGTGTGCTTACCCAGCCCGTATCGGTATGACCCAATACGGGCGTTTCCATGTCAATTGATTCCAGCTGTTCCGCCGCCCAACTCAGTCGCTGCTACAGTTGATCGCGCTCCTTGCGCCGATACGGAAATACATCGATCACCTTCCCGGCCCGAATCGCCTCCTGCAGTCCCGTCCAGTAATCCGCGTTGTACAGCTCCCCGTGCAGCTCATCGAACAACTTGCGCTGACCAGCATCCGCAAACAGGAACGGCGGGAATTCCTCGGGGAACACATCCAGCGGGCCGATGGAGTACCAGGGTTCTGAGGCCATCTCATCTTCCGGGGTGCGCGGTGCGGGGATGTGACGGAAGTTGGCTTCGGTGAGAAAACAGATTTCGTCGTAGTCGTAGAACACCACGCGACCGTGGCGGGTAACGCCGAAGTTCTTCAGCAGCATATCGCCAGGGAAGATATTGGCGGCCGCCAGCTGTTTGATCGCCAGGCCGTAGTCTTCCAAAGCTTCGCGCACCTGGGCGGGGTTGGCGTTGTCGAGGTAGAGGTTGAGCGGGGTCATGCGCCGTTCGGTCCAGCAGTGACGGATCAGCACCGTGTCGCCTTCGACTTCGACGGTGCCAGCGGCGACTTCCAGCAATTCGACGAGGCATTCGGGTTCGAATTTGCTCAGGGGAAAACGGAAATCGGCGAACTCCTGGGTGTCAGCCATGCGTCCGACCCGATCGACGCTTTTGACCAGGCGGTACTTCTCGATCACCGTGGCGCGGTTGACGTTTTTCGACGGTGAAAAACGGTCCTTGATGATCTTGAACACGGTGTTGAAGCCCGGCAGGGTGAACACGCTCATGACCATGCCGCGCACGCCGGGGGCCATGATGAACTGATCGTCGGTGGTCGCCAGGTGGTTGATCAGGGCGCGGTAGAACTCCGACTTGCCGTGCTTGTAGAAGCCGATGGAGGTGTACAACTCGGCGATGTGCTTGCCCGGCAGGATGCGCTTGAGAAAGCCGATGAATTCCGCCGGCACCGGTACATCGACCATGAAGTAAGAGCGGGTGAACGAGAAGATGATCGACACATCGGCTTCATCGGTGATCAGCGCATCGATCTGGATGCCCTGCCCTTCACGGTGCAGCAGCGGGATCACCAGCGGCCATTGTTCGTCGCGGGTGTAGATGCGCCCGACGAGGTAGGCGCCTTTATTACGGTAGAGCACCGAGGAAAACAGCTCGACCTTGAGGTCCGGGTCCTTGCACACCCAGTCCGGCAGGTTTTCCCGCAGTTGGGTTTCGAGGCGATGAAGGTCGGCTGCGAGGTCGGCGTAGGGTTCGCTGAAGCGGTAGTCGGCAAAGATCTGCGCGAGCATTTGCGGGATTTGCCCGGCGGGCGTGTAGGTGCGCGTCTGCGCGGCCCGTGCCCGGCGCAGGCTGGGCCGGGTGGTGTGGATGAACATGCAGCCGTCGCTGATCAGGTCGTGGCTGAACAGGCCGCAGAAGATCGAGTTGTACCAGGTCTCGGAGAGTTCATCGTCGAAGCGCAGGTCGATCAGGCCGATGTAGGCACTTTTGACCACGGGCCACACATCGATGTCGAGCAGCGCGGCGTCATTGAAGTGCTCACGCAACCGCTGGGTCACCTCGGAGACCTTTTCCTCATAGAGGTTGATGCGCGCCGCCGACGCCGCCTGGCCCTGTTGCCACTGGGCCTTTTCGAAACGCTCGCGGGCGCCGTCGGTGATCTGGCGGAAGTGTTCGCGGTAATCGTCGAAGCCATCGAGGATCATCTGGGCAATGGCGAGGGCGGATTGCGACATGCGGGAAACCTCGAGCGGGCATCGGGAAGCCCTGAGCTTAGCCAGTGTACGAACACAGGAGAAGAGTCATTTTTTGTGCAGCCTTGTACAACTCCGTTCATTTTGTACATTTATTTTCAATTTATTTAATTCGACCAATTGGTCAATAAACACACTGAAAAGTCGCACATTGTTTTCCCCATACGCCCACAACGACGCGGCCTTGCCGCTTAGCGCCGGAATCCCGCGTACTTCCCTCGGAGCTCTGCTCCAAATACACCGTTGGATCCAACTAAGGGAAACCCTGATTACCACCTTGATGGCACTTTGATATATAGCGCGCCCTCTCCCACCCTAACAAGGTCCGAAGACCGATCCGGGAAAAGGTTCTAATCGCCCAAGGAGCATAGAGATGTCATTGAGGAACATGAGGATCGGTCTGCGTGCCAGTCTGAGTTTTGGGGTTTTGGCCAGCTTGCTGGTGATTGTGGGCATGTTCGGCCTGGGCCAGATGGCCAAGCTGCGCCAAAGCGCGCTGGTCATCGAGCAATCGTGGATGCCGAGCATCGAGAACATCCACGACAGCGCAGCCTTTGTCGCCAGCATCCGCCTGGAAGCCTTGCGTCTGGCGACCACCGACGAATCGCGGATCCGTGACAACAGCAAAGCCCTGATCACCCGCCAGCGCAGCGAACTGCAAACCCTGCTCGAGCATCACAAAAGCCTGCTCAGCAGCGACGAAGAACGCCAGATGCTCAAACAGCTCGAAGGTAACGTGAACGCTTACCTGGCCCTCGTCGAACAGATCGTCACCCTGGTGGACAAGGATCAGCAGCAAGACGCCATTGACCTGCTCAACACCCGCCTCGCTCCCCAGGGCGTGATCCTCAGCAAGAGCCTGGAGGACCTGATCGTCTTCAACCAGAACGGCGTGGAAACCGCCGTGGATTCCGCCGCGCAGACCTATTCCAGTGCACAGTGGATCGTCGGCCTGATCATCGTATTCGCCTTGATCGCCACCTTGTTGCTCGCCTGGCTGCTGACCCGCAGCATCACCGCCCCGCTCGGCCAGGCGCTGAGCGTGGCCCGCACCATTGCCGACGGCGACCTGAGCCAGCCCATCGCCGTCAGCGGCAAGGACGAACCGGCCCAATTGCTCAACGCCCTGGCGACCATGCAGGCGCAATTGCGAGGCACCATCCGGGGCATCAGCGAATCGGCGCAACAGCTGGCCTCCGCCGCCGAGGAGATGAGCTCGGTGATGGAACAAAGCACCCGTGGCCTGCAGGCGCAGAACGATGAGATCGAACAGGCGGCCACCGCCGTCACCGAAATGAGCGCGGCCGTGGACGAAGTGGCAGGCAATGCGGTGTCCAGCGCCGAGGCGTCCCAGGCCTCCGACGAGGACAGCAAGCACGGCCACTACCAGATCAGCGAAACCATCAGCTCGATCCAGAACCTGGTCGACGAGGTGCTCGGCGCCTCGAACAAGGCCGAAGGTCTGGCCGTGCAAGCCCAGGACATCAGCAAGGTGCTGGAAGTGATCCGCGGCATCGCCGGGCAAACCAACCTGCTGGCGCTCAACGCCGCCATCGAAGCAGCCCGCGCAGGCGAGGCCGGGCGTGGTTTTGCGGTGGTAGCCGATGAAGTGCGCTCCCTGGCGCAACGCACCCAGGACTCCACCGAAGAAATCGAGCAGATGATCACCGGCATCCAGCGCGGCACCCAGGATACGGTCGAAGCGCTGAACAGCAGCGCCGAGCACGCCGGCCAGACGCTGCAACGGGCCAACAGCGCCGGTAGCGCCCTGGAGAAAATCACCGCGGCCATCTCGCAGATCAGCCAGCGCAACCTGGTGATCGCCAGCGCCGCCGAGCAGCAGGCGCTGGTGGCACGTGACGTGGACCTTAGCCTGGTGAACATCCGCGACCTGTCCACCCAGACCGCCGCCGGGGCCACCCAGACCTCGGCCGCCAGCCAGGAACTGTCACGCCTGGCGGTGGACCTGAATGGGCTGGTGACGCGGTTTGTCCTGTAATCATTAGACATGTCATGCAACACTCGCGGCCTTATTGAGGTAGGAGTGTTCCGTGAGACCTGTCGACACCTTGTACCTGCTGGGGCTCGCCGCCATCTGGGGCGCGAGCTTCCTGTTCATGCGCATTATCGCGCCGGAGATCGGCACGCTGCCGACGGCGTTTTTCCGCGTGTCGATCGCCGCCGCCGGGTTGCTGGTGATTTTGGCGATGATGCGGGTGAGCTGGGATTTCCAGGGCAAGTTCAAGACTGTATTGCTGCTCGGCGTGATCAACTCCGGCATTCCCGCGACCATGTATTCAGTCGCCGCCCAGGTGCTTCCGGCGGGTTACTCGGCGATCTTCAACGCCACCACGCCGTTGATGGGCGTGTTGATTGGCGGGCTGTTCTTCAGCGAACGCCTGACCCCGTCAAAAGTCGCCGGGGTGTGCCTGGGCCTGTTTGGCGTGGGAGTGCTGACCCGCGCCGGGCCGGTGGCGTTTGACCTGGAATTACTGATGGGGGCGCTGGCCTGTTTGCTGGCGACCACCTGTTATGGCTTTGCCGGGTTCCTGGCAAGGCGCTGGCTGGATCAGCGCGGTGGCTTGGACAGCCGCCTGTCGGCCCTGGGGAGCATGCTCGGCGCGACGTTGTTCCTGTTGCCGTTCTTTGCCTACAGCGCCATCAGCCAACCGCCGGCGAGTTGGGGTGGATGGCAGGTGTGGGGATCGTTGCTGGGGTTGGGGCTGGTGTGTACGGCGTTTGCCTACATTCTTTACTTCCGGTTGCTGACGTCCATCGGGCCGGTTAAGTCGATGACCGTTACCTTCATGATTCCGCCGTTTGGGGTGTTGTGGGGCGCGTTGTTGCTGGATGAGCCATTGTCCATGGCGCATCTGTATGGCGGGGTGTTGATTGCGGGGGCGTTGTGGTTGGTGTTGCGGCCGCGAAAATTGTAGGAGCCCGGCTTGCCGGGCTCCTACAGTACAGTGTCAACGCTTACGGAAGACAAACACCAAACCGATGACGATCAACCCCATCCCCAACAGGCTCAACATCCCAAGCCTATTGCCAAAGATCAGGTAGTCCATCACCGCCGTCACCGCTGGCACCAGATAGAACAGACTGGTGACATTCACCAGGTTGCCCCGGGCGATCAGGCGGTACAGCAACAGCGTGGCCAGCAACGACACCACCAAGCCCATCCACAGCACCGGCAGGTAAAAGCTGCTGCTGTGTTCAAAATGGAACGGCTGGAACGGCACAAACACCGAACACAGCAGCAACCCCGCCAGGTACTGCACCGGCAGCGTGCCCAAGGGCTCGTCGGTGATGCGTTTCTGCATGATCGAGCCAAAGGTCATGCTGGCCAGGGCCAGCAACCCGAACAGCATGCCCGCCAGGGACATGCCAGAGAGGCCGATGCCTTGATACACCACCATGATCAGCCCCGCCAACCCGAGGCCCAGGCCGAACACACGGCTGAAAGAACGCTGGCGCTCCATCAGCACCACGGTGAGGATCGGCTGTACGCCCATGATGGTTGCCATCACGCCGGGGGTGACGTTGAGGTCCAGGGCCAACAGATAGAAAATCTGATAGGCGCCCAACAACACCAACCCCGTCGCCGCTGCGTATAACAGTGGCTTGCCGGGGCGCGGCAGTTTCAACTTGAGGATCGGTATCAGCACCACCAGGCCCCCGAGGGCAATGGCAAAGCGGATCAGCAGAAACGCAAAGGGTGACGCGTGGGCCAGGCCCCATTTGGAGAAGATCGCCCCACTGCTCCACAGCAGAACAAACAGGCTCGTCGAGGCCGCCGCGGCCACGGATTGTTTGGAAAAAACAGACATGGTTACCACCTGTCATCAGGCAAAAAAAGCCGACTCAGCAGACGCTGAAATGCATTAGGTTTTTTTCAGGCGGGCAGACGGGAACAGCGATCAGCTGATCAGCCCGCAATACCAACACCCGGCGGTGATACGACTGCGTACACCGACGTGCTGCTGACAGGTGGAGGGTAGTGACTGATCTGCGCAGGCTGCTTGTCCCCGCACGGCAGGACCGCAGCGTTGACCGCTGAATCGACTACCGCTGTGCGCTGGGAAGCAGGCATGGGCTGATCTTGTGTGAAGGGATGGAGAGGCTCGGACTATAACCAGCCGGTGATAGGTTTTGCAATCACTCTGAATGGAGGAGTTTCATGTAAGCCCCGTAGGACAGATCGCTATAATGCCGCCCAGTTTTTCCCAAGGATTTCCCATGATCGCATTGCCCTGGCTGTACCTGGCGCTTCTTTCCATTGGCTATCTACTGGCCTTGATCTACGGGCAATTGGGCGTGCTGGCGGGCGTGTCCGTCGCCCTGCTGCTGATTGCCGGCTACGCCGTACGCCAGCAACGCACGCCGTGGGCACGCTACCTGGGCCACGGGTTGTTTATCGTACTGGCCCTGAGCCTGGCGATGCACTGGTTGCCCGGCTTCTATAACGGGCGTGGCATTGCCCCGCAGCGCTTCACCGAAGATGCAGTACCCTTCTCGATGTACCTGAACCAGGACAAACCGCTGATCGGCTTCTGGCTGTTGCTGGCCTGCCCGTGGATTGTGGCGCGGCGTTCGTTGCGTTTGTCGATCTGCGTGGCCGCCCTGGCGTTGACCCTCACCGCCATCGCCGCCCTCGGCGGAGCGGCGTTGCTGGGCGTGATCAGTTGGGCACCGAAATGGCCGGAACAGGCCTGGCTCTGGGTACTTAATAACCTGCTGCTGGTGACGCTGGTGGAAGAAGCCCTGTTCCGGGGTTACGTACAGGGCGGTTTGAGCCGACGTTTCAAACACCTCCCTTACGGCGAGAACCTGGCGCTGCTTCTGGCCTCGCTGCTGTTCGGCCTGGTGCACATCGGCGCAGGCTGGCATTGGGTATTGCTGGCGAGCATCGCCGGGGTGGGTTACGGCCTGGCCTATCGGTTTGGCGGCCTGGGCGCAGCGGTGGCCACGCACTTTGGCTTGAATCTGCTTCACTTCGGGTTGTTTACCTACCCGATGCTGGCCGGTTGATCTCCTGCTGGGGAACGTGCATCCCGTCGATTGTTGCAAAAATAAGTTAAATAAACCGCCGTTCTTGCCGATACCCCCTGAAAGCCTTGCGGATTGAACAATCATGCGTAATAACCAACCCGTTACCCAGCGCGAACGTACCTTCCCCGCTCAGCAACGGTTGATCTCCACCACAGATGCCAAAGGCGTGATCACCTACTGCAACGACGCCTTCGTCGAAATCAGTGGGTTCTCCCGTGACGAACTGGTGCGTGCCCCGCACAACCTGGTGCGTCACCCGGACGTTCCGGCGGCGGTGTTCGCGCACATGTGGTCAACGCTCAAACAAGGCTTGCCATGGATGGGCATTGTCAAGAATCGCTGCAAGACCGGTGACCACTACTGGGTTAACGCCTATGTGACGCCGGTTTTCGAAGGCAACCAGGTGGTCGGCTACGAATCGGTGCGCATCAAGCCCACCGCCGAGCAGATCCGCCGGGCCGAAGCGCTCTACCAACGCATCAACCAGGGCAAGTCGGCGATCCCTCAGCGGGACAAGTGGTTGCCGGTGTTGCAGGACTGGCTGCCGTTTATCCTGGTGAGTCAGTTGAGCTTCATGATTGGCGCTTCGCTCAACTCCCACTGGGGCTTTGCCCTGGCGGCGGGGTTGTCGGTGCCGTTGGGCCTGCTCGGCTTGAGTTGGCAACAGCGCGGCCTCAAGCGTTTGCTGCGCCTGGCCGAGCAGACTACCTCCGACCCGCTGATCGCGCAGATGTACACCGACAGCCGTGGCGCCCAGGCGCGCCTGGAAATGTCGATCCTCAGCCAGGAGGCGCGTCTGAAGACCTGCCTTACGCGTTTGCAGGACACTGCCGAGCACCTCAACGACCAGGCCGCGCAGTCCAACACCCTGGCCCATAACAGCTCCAGCGGCCTGGAACGCCAGCGCGTCGAGACCGAGCAGGTGGCCACGGCGGTCAACCAGATGGCGGCGACTACCCAGGAAGTCGCCAGCCATGTGCAGCGCACGGCAGATGCGACCCAAGAGGCCAACCGCCTGACCGGTCGCGGCCGCGATATCGCCGGGGAAACCCGAGAGGCGATCCAGCGTCTGTCCGTGGCTGTGGGTGAGACCGGTGTGACCGTGACCCAGTTGGCCAAGGACAGCGATGAAATCGGCGGTGTGGTCGACGTGATCAAGGGCATTGCCGACCAGACCAACCTGCTGGCGCTCAACGCCGCCATCGAAGCGGCGCGTGCCGGGGAGATGGGCCGTGGTTTTGCGGTGGTGGCTGATGAAGTCCGCCAACTGGCCCAGCGTACCGCCGAGTCAACCGGGCAGATCCATGCATTGATCGCCAAGCTGCAGCAGACCGCCGCTGCCGCCGTGCAAACCATGGACGCCGGGCATCGCCAGGCCGAAGAAGGTGTAGCGCGGGTGATGGAAGCGGACCAGGCGTTGGTGGGCATCAGTGAAGCGGTGGCGCATATCACCGATATGACTACCCAGATCGCGGCTGCCACCGAAGAGCAAAGCTCGGTGGCCGAAGAGATCAGCCGCAACATCAGCACCATTGCGCTGTTGGCGGACCAGACCTCGGAGCAGGCGCTGAACTCGGCGCAGTTGAGTGAAGAGCTGACGCATACCGCCAATACTCAGTACTCGCTGGTGGAGCGGTTTAACCGGTAGGTCGCTATCGGGGGCAAGCCCCCTCCACCTTTGACTGTGTTCACAATTTGGAATGTGAGAACACGGTCAAGTGTGGGAGGGGCTTGTCGAAGCGTCGCACCGCCCCGATGAGGCCCTATAGGCCAGCCAAAAACCCAGCCACCCCCACTGCCGCGGCTTCCAGATGCTGCTCATGACTGAATCCCGACGCCTTCAACGGCTTCAAGTCATGATCCCCCGCCACCAGCCACATCACCTCGATGCTCGGCGACAGCTCATACCCTTCCACCGCCGCCCGATTGCCCAGTGCATCGCGCTCGCCCTGCACAATCAACGTTGGCGTCTTCAGCCCGACCAGATGTTCGACCCGTGGCTTTTCCGGCTTGCCCACCGCATAGAACGGATAGCCCAGGCACACCAACCCATTGGCACCCAATTCATCAGCCAGCAAACTGGCCATGCGCCCGCCCATGGACTTGCCGCCAATGGCCAGTTTCCCAGCGACATGACGTCGCACCTCGGCATACACCTCACGCCAGCATTCGAGTAGCTTCGGGGCCGGGTTGGGCGGGCGTTTACCGCCGTCAACCCGGCGCTGGGCCATGTAGGGAAACTCGAAGCGCAACACGTTGACGCCATGCCCGGCAAGGCGTGCAGCCATATCGTTCATGAAGGATGAGTCCATCGGTGCACCGGCGCCGTGGGCCAGGATCAGCGTCACGGGTGCAGCCTCAGCCGCCCCCGCCGCGACATCCCACAACCACCCATGTTCCCGCACACACTGCGCCCATTGATCCCCGTCAATACTGGCCTTGTGCTCTTTGCCCATGCTTGCCTCGCTTTTTAGTCTGCCTATAACTCCAGCCCAAGTGCCGCATCTGCTTGGGTTGAACCGTGGATGGGGAACCATGAACACTACTTTAAGTACCGCCTATAACTACAAGGTGGTCCGCCAATTCGCCATTATGACGGTGGTGTGGGGCATCGTCGGCATGGGGCTCGGGGTTTTTCTCGCGGCCCAATTGGTGTGGCCTGCACTCAACTTCGACTTGCCCTGGACCAGCTTCGGCCGCCTGCGCCCGCTGCACACCAACGCGGTGATCTTCGCCTTCGGTGGCTGCGCGTTGTTCGCCAGCTCCTTCTACTCGGTGCAGCGTACCTGCCAGACGCAGCTGTTCGCGCCGAAAATCGCCGCGTTCTGCTTCTGGGGCTGGCAGCTGGTCATCCTGCTGGCAGCGATCTCCCTGCCGCTGGGCTACACCAGCTCCAAGGAATACGCCGAGCTGGAATGGCCGATCGACATCCTGATCACCATTGTCTGGGTGGCCTATGCCATCGTGTTCTTTGGCACCGTGGCCAAGCGCAACACCAAGCACATCTACGTCGGCAACTGGTTCTTCGGTGCGTTCATCATCACCGTGGCCATCCTGCATATCGTCAACAACCTGGAAATCCCGGTCAGCCTGACCAAGTCCTACTCCCTCTATGGCGGTGCGACGGATGCCATGGTGCAGTGGTGGTATGGGCATAACGCGGTAGGCTTTTTCCTCACCGCCGGTTTCCTCGGCATGATGTATTACTTCGTGCCCAAGCAGGCCGAGCGTCCGGTGTATTCCTATCGCTTGTCCATCGTGCACTTCTGGGCGCTGATCACCCTGTACATCTGGGCCGGCCCGCACCACTTGCACTACACCGCGCTGCCGGACTGGGCACAGTCCCTGGGCATGGTGATGTCCCTGGTGCTGCTGGCACCGAGCTGGGGCGGCATGATCAACGGCATGATGACCCTGTCGGGCGCCTGGCATAAGTTGCGCAGCGACCCGATCCTGCGCTTCCTCGTGGTTTCCCTGGCGTTCTACGGCATGTCGACGTTCGAAGGCCCGATGATGGCAATCAAGACCGTCAACGCCCTCTCCCACTACACCGACTGGACCATCGGCCACGTACACGCCGGCGCTCTCGGTTGGGTGGCGATGATCTCCATCGGCGCGTTGTACCACATGATCCCGAAAGTCTTCGGCCGCGAGCAGATGTACAGCCTCGGTCTGATCAACGCGCACTTCTGGCTGGCCACCATCGGCACCGTGCTCTACATCGCCTCGATGTGGGTCAACGGTATCGCCCAGGGCCTGATGTGGCGGGCGGTCAACGAAGACGGCACCTTGACCTACTCCTTCGTCGAAACCCTGGTGGCCAGCCACCCTGGCTTCATCGTGCGGCTGGTGGGCGGTGCGATCTTCCTCAGCGGCATGTTCCTGATGGCTTACAACACCTGGCGCACCGTGCGTTCGGCGCAGCCTGTCGAAGCCGCCACCACTGCGCAGTTGGCCTGAGGAGTCTGTGATGAAACACGAAACGATTGAAAAGAACGTCGGCCTGCTGATGCTGCTCATGGTGCTTGCCGTGAGCATCGGTGGCCTGACCCAGATCGTCCCGCTGTTCTTCCAGGACGTGACCAACAAGCCGGTGGAGGGCATGAAACCCTACACCGCGCTGCAACTGGAAGGCCGCGACATCTACATCCGCGAAGGCTGCGTACAGTGCCACTCGCAGATGATCCGCCCCTTCCGCGCCGAAACCGAACGCTACGGCCATTACTCGGTCGCCGGTGAAAGTGTGTGGGACCACCCGTTCCTGTGGGGCTCCAAGCGCACCGGTCCGGACCTGGCGCGCGTCGGCGCACGCTACTCGGACGACTGGCACCGCGCGCACCTGTATAACCCGCGCAACGTGGTGCCCGAGTCGAAAATGCCGGCCTATCCATGGCTGGTCACCGCCGCCGTCGACAGCAGCCACACCGAGACCAAGTTGAAAGTGATGCGCACCCTCGGCGTGCCGTACACCGACGACGACATCAGTGGCGCCGTGGCCAGCCTCAAGGGCAAGACCGAGATGGACGCGCTGGTCTCGTACCTGCAAGTGCTCGGCACCGCCATCAAGAGCAAGAGGTGAGCCATGGGATTTGAATTCGATGCAGGCACCATCCGCGGCCTCGGCACGCTGGTGGTTGCCATCGCCTTTATCGGCCTGTCGCTGTGGGTGTTCAACAACCGGCGCAATGCGGAATTCGAGCAGGCGCGCCTGCTGCCCTTCGCCGATGAACCCTCTCCATCCGACGCTCAAGAAGAGCCTGCAATAAGGAGCACCCGGCCATGACCCTATTCTGGAGTACATGGATCTGCGTACTGACCCTCGGCAGCCTGATCGGCTTGACCTGGCTGCTGGTCGGCACCCGCAAGGGCGAGACCAAGGGCAGCGTCGACCAGACCATGGGCCACGCCTTCGACGGTATCGAGGAATACGACAACCCGCTGCCCCAGTGGTGGTTCATGCTGTTCGCCGGCACCCTGGTGTTCGCGGTCGGCTACCTGATCCTCTACCCGGGCCTGGGCAACTGGAAAGGCGTGTTGCCGGGCTATGAAGACGGCTGGACCCAGGCCAAGGAATGGGACAAGGAAATGGCCAAGGCCGACGCCAAGTTCGGGCCGATCTTCGCCAAATTCTCGGCCATGCCCGTGGAAGAAGTGGCCAAAGACCCGCAAGCGCTGAAAATGGGCGGTCGCCTGTTCGCCTCCAACTGCGCGGTGTGCCACGGCTCGGACGCCAAGGGCGCGTTTGGCTTCCCGAACCTGGCGGACAACATCTGGCGCTGGGGCGGTTCGGCCGAGGCGATCAAGACCACCATCCTCAACGGTCGCCACGCGGCGATGCCGGCCTGGGGTGACATGCTCGGCGATGAGGGTGTGAAAAACGTTGCAGCCTTTGTTCGCCACGACCTGGCCAAGTTGCCCCTGCCCGCCGACAGCAGCGCCGATGTGGCTGCCGGCCAGGCAGCCTTCAACACCACCTGTGTCGCCTGCCACGGGCCGGAAGGCCACGGCATGGAAGCCATGGGCGCGCCCGACCTGACCAAACCGGCCGGCTACATCTACGGCACCAGCCTCGCGCAGTTGCAGCAGACCATCCGCCACGGCCGCCAGGGCCAGATGCCGGCGCAGGAAGTGCTGCAAGGCAATGACAAGGTGCATCTGCTGGCCGCCTACGTTTACAGCCTGTCCCACAACGCTGATGGCGCAACGCCAGAAAGCCAGGCGCAATAACCACTGATCGCCGCCCCATTTTGGGGCGGCAACCCTGGCGCTGTACGCGACCAAGTGTCACACCCCTCCAAAGCACAACTTTCCCCTCCTCACTTTCGGGTCTACGCTTGTTACCAAAGCGGACCGATCCTGGCGTACGCAACGACATTCGTTGCGACCCTCGAATTTTCCTGTCCACTCGATCAGCTTTCGATTTCCGATTTTGTCCTTACACCAAACATGGAAAGGGCGCAGAATCTGGCGTGGAACGCATTGATACAGGTCAGTCATTGCGTTGCAATGACCCCTCGCTTTCTACATACTTGCGGCCGATTTTACCTATAAAAAAACCTAAACCGTGGAACCTTAGAATGAGCACAGCAATCAGTCCGACTGCTTATAACTATAAGGTAGTCCGCCAGTTCGCCATCATGACGGTGGTCTGGGGGATCCTTGGCATGGGGCTCGGGGTGTTCATCGCCTCGCAACTGGTCTGGCCGGAATTGAATTTCGGTTTGCCATGGACGACCTTTGGCCGCCTGCGCCCGCTGCACACCAACCTGGTGATCTTCGCCTTCGGCGGATGTGCATTGTTTGCCACCTCCTACTATGTCGTGCAGCGAACCTGCCAGACGCGACTGATCTCCGACAGCCTTGCGGCCTTCACCTTCTGGGGTTGGCAAGCAGTCATCGTTGGCGCCATCGTCACCCTGCCACTGGGCTACACCACCACCAAGGAATACGCCGAGCTGGAATGGCCCATCGCCATTTTGCTCGCCATCGTGTGGGTGACCTACGCCGTGGTGTTCTTCGGCACCATCGTCAAGCGCAAGACCAAGCACATCTACGTGGGCAACTGGTTCTACGGCGCGTTCATCCTGGTAACGGCGATGCTGCACATCGTCAACCACGCCTCGTTGCCGGTAAGCCTGTTCAAGTCCTACTCGGCCTACGCCGGGGCCACGGACGCGATGATCCAGTGGTGGTACGGCCACAACGCCGTGGGTTTCTTCCTGACCACCGGTTTCCTGGGGATGATGTACTACTTCGTGCCGAAACAGGCCGAACGTCCCATTTACTCGTACCGCCTGTCCATCGTGCATTTCTGGGCGCTGATCACCCTGTACATCTGGGCCGGCCCGCACCACTTGCACTACACCGCGTTGCCGGACTGGGCACAGTCCCTGGGCATGGCGATGTCGATCATCCTGCTGGCCCCGAGCTGGGGCGGCATGATCAACGGCATGATGACCCTGTCCGGCGCCTGGCATAAATTGCGCACCGACCCGATCCTGCGCTTCCTGGTGGTGTCGCTGGCGTTCTACGGCATGTCGACCTTCGAAGGGCCGATGATGGCGATCAAGACCGTCAACTCGCTGTCCCACTACACCGACTGGACCATCGGCCACGTACACGCCGGCGCCCTCGGTTGGGTGGCGATGATCTCCATCGGCGCGCTGTACCACATGATCCCCAAACTGTTCGGCCGTCCGCAGATGCACAGCGTTGGCCTGATCAACGCGCACTTCTGGCTGGCCACCATCGGCACCGTGCTCTACATCGCCTCGATGTGGGTCAACGGCATCACCCAGGGCCTGATGTGGCGAGCCATCAACGATGACGGCACCCTCACCTACTCCTTCGTCGAAGCGCTGCAAGCCAGCCATCCGGGTTACATCGTGCGCGCCCTGGGCGGTGCATTCTTTGCCTCCGGCATGTTCCTGATGGCCTACAACGTCTGGCGCACCGTGCGTGCCGCCGACCCGGCAGAAGCCGAAGCCGCCGCCAAGATCGCCGTTGTGGGAGCTCACTGATGAAGCATGAAGTAGTCGAGAAGAATATCGGCCTGCTGGCCTTCTTCATGGTCATCGCCGTGAGTATCGGCGGCCTGACCCAGATCGTTCCGCTGTTTTTCCAGGACGTGACCAACAAGCCGGTGGAAGGCATGAAGCCGCGCACCGCCCTTGAACTGGAAGGCCGCGACGTCTACATCGCCAACGGTTGTGTCGGCTGCCACTCGCAGATGATCCGCCCGTTCCGTGCCGAAACCGAACGCTACGGCCACTACTCGGTCGCCGGTGAAAGCGTGTGGGACCACCCGTTCCTGTGGGGTTCCAAGCGTACCGGCCCGGACCTGGCCCGTGTCGGCGGGCGTTACTCCGATGACTGGCAGCGTGCGCACCTGTACAACCCGCGCAATGTGGTGCCTGAGTCGAAAATGCCGGCGTACCCGTTCCTCGTGGAAAACAAGCTCGACGGCAAGGACACCGCGAAGAAGATGGAGGTCTTGCGCACCCTGGGCGTGCCCTACACCGACGAAGACATCGCCGGTGCAGCGGCCGCCGTGAAGGGCAAGACCGAAATGGACGCACTGGTGGCCTACCTGCAGGGCCTGGGCACCATCATCAAAAGCAAACGGTGATCTATGGATATCGGGATGATTCGTGGCCTGGGCACCGTTGTGGTGATGGTGGCCTTTATCGGCCTGGCGTTGTGGGTGTTCAGCCCCAAGCGCAAGTCGGAGTTTGAAGACGCGACCTTGCTGCCCTTTGCGGATGATCCCGAAGCCATCAAGCACGTCGAGCAAGCTTCTAGGAGTAACAAAGAATGACTACGTTCTGGAGTCTGTACGTCACAGTCCTCAGTCTGGGTACCATCTTCGCCCTGACCTGGCTGCTGCTGTCGACCCGCAAGGGCCAGCGCGCCGAGCAAACCGACGAGACCGTCGGCCATTCGTTCGACGGCATCGAGGAATACGACAACCCGCTGCCCAAGTGGTGGTTCATGCTGTTCGTCGGCACCATCGTCTTCGCCCTCGGCTACCTGGCGCTGTACCCCGGCCTGGGCAACTGGAAAGGCCTGCTGCCGGGCTACAACTACCTCGACACCGACAAGCAAACCCCCTTCGCCAATGGCCAGACCGGCTGGACCGGCGTGCACGAATGGGAAAAGGAAATGGCCAGGTCGGACGCCAAGTTCGGGCCGATCTTCGCCAAATTCGCGTCGATGCCGATTGAAGAAGTGGCCAAGGACCCGCAAGCGTTGAAGATGGGGGGTCGCCTGTTCGCCTCCAACTGCTCGGTGTGCCACGGTTCCGATGCCAAGGGCGCCTATGGCTTCCCCAACCTGACCGACGCCGACTGGCGCTGGGGCGGCGAGCCGGCCACTATCAAGGAAACCATCATGAAAGGCCGTCATGCGGTGATGCCGGCCTGGTTGGATATCCTCAAGGAGCAAGGCGTCAGCGATGTGGCTGCGTTCGTGCTCACCAACCTCGACGGGCGCAAACTGCCCGAAGGCGTGAAAGCCGATGTGGCCAACGGCGAGAAACTCTTCGCCGCCAACTGCGTGGCCTGCCATGGCCCGGCCGGTAAAGGCACTCCTGCCATGGGCGCGCCCGACCTGACCCACCCGGGCGCCTTCATCTACGGCTCGAGCTTCGCCCAACTGCAACAGACCATCCGTTGGGGCCGCCAGGGCCAGATGCCGGCGCAGGAACAGCTGCAAGGCAATGACAAGGTGCACTTGCTGGCGGCGTATGTGTACAGCTTGTCCCATGGGGATAAGAAGGCTGAAGAGCAATAAAAGCCGCTGCAATACCAATGTGGGAGGGGGCTTGCCCCCGATAGCGGTGGATCAGTGACAGATGCACTGATTGACACACTGCAATCGGGGGCAAGCCCCCCCTACATTGGATCCGCAGTGTTTCAGAGAACCGGGCCAGCCAAAACCGGCCATACTTGCCAGATCAATTGATCCAGATCACTTAGGTCGCCCCCTTTCAGCACCACCGGGGGCGTATCATTACACCACTGCAACACCCCTAATTTGACCCCGGCTGGCACGTACTGGCCAAGGCAAATCTCCACCGCCGTGGGATGCAATGATGAGTAACCAGATACCGGTACATGACGTTACCCCGCCCGCCAAAACCGTCGACCTCTACGCCTCGCGAGAGAAAATCTACACGCGCGCCTTCACCGGCCTGTTCCGCAACTTGCGCATGCTCGGCGGGGCCGGTCTGTTCCTGCTGTACTTCGGCACGGTGTGGCTGAACTGGGGTGGCCACCAGGCCGTGTGGTGGAACCTGCCCGAGCGCAAGTTCTTCATTTTCGGGGCAACTTTCTGGCCCCAGGACTTCATCCTGCTCTCGGGCATTCTCATCGTTGCCGCGTTTGGCCTGTTCTTCATCACGGTGTACGCCGGTCGCGTGTGGTGCGGCTACACCTGCCCGCAGAGCGTGTGGACGTGGATCTTCATGTGGTGTGAGAAGGTCACCGAAGGCGACCGCAACCAGCGCATCAAGCTCGACAAGGCACCGATGGGCGCCAACAAATTCCTGCGCAAATTCAGCAAGCACACCCTGTGGCTGTTGATCGGCTTTGTCACCGGCATGACCTTTGTCGGCTACTTCTCGCCGATCCGCGAACTGGTGTTCGACTTTTTCACCGGCCAGGCCGATGGCTGGTCGTATTTCTGGGTGGGTTTCTTCACCCTTGCCACCTACGGCAACGCCGGCTGGCTGCGCGAACAGGTGTGCATCTACATGTGCCCGTACGCGCGCTTCCAGAGCGTGATGTTCGACAAGGACACCCTGATCGTTTCCTACGACCCACGCCGCGGCGAACTGCGTGGCCCGCGTAAAAAAGGTACCGACTACAAGGCACAGGGCCTGGGCGATTGCATCGATTGCACGATGTGCGTGCAGGTGTGCCCCACCGGTATCGACATCCGCGACGGCCTGCAGATCGAGTGCATCGGCTGCGCCGCCTGTATCGATGCCTGCGACAACATCATGGACAAGATGGAGTACCCGCGCGGCCTGATCAGCTACACCACCGAGCACAACCTGTCCGGGCAGAAAACCCACAAGCTGCGCCCGCGCCTGATCGGCTACGCCCTGGTGTTGCTGGCGATGATCAGCCTGCTGGTGGCGGCGTTCTTCATGCGCTCGCTGGTGGGTTTCGACGTGAGCAAGGACCGCGTGCTTTACCGCGAGAACGCTGAAGGCCGCATCGAAAACGTCTACAGCCTGAAGATCATGAACAAGGACCAACGCGACCACACCTACGTGCTCGATGCCGCCGGCCTGCCCGACCTCAAGCTGCAAGGCCGCCGGGAGATCAAGGTGGCGGCCGGCGATATCGTCAGCATGCCGGTGGAGCTGTCGAGTGCGCCGGAACAATTGCCGTCGAGCACCAACGAGGTGAAATTCATCCTCACCGATGCCGATGACGCCAGCGTCCATATTGAAGCCAAGAGCCGATTCATCGGCCCTCAAGTCCGCTAACAGGGAACCGAACAATGTCCGTAGCAACCGCCGCAAGCCCTTGGTACAAGCACCTCTGGCCGTGGATCATCATCGGCATCCTGGCCTGTTCGGTGACCTTGACCCTGTCCATGGTGACCATCGCGGTGAACAACCCGGACAACCTAGTCAACGACAACTACTACGAGGCCGGCAAAGGCATCAACCGCTCCCTGGACCGCGAGCTGCTGGCCCAGACCTTGCAACTGCGCGCCAAGGTGCACCTGGATGAGCTGACCGGTGAAGTCGAGGTCAACCTCACCGGCTACAGCAACCCGAAAACCCTGGAATTGAACCTGATTTCCCCGACCCAGCCGGAGAAAGACCGCAAGATCAACCTGGCCCGCAGCGACAGCGAGCCCGGCCGCTACATCGGCCAGGTCACCGACAAGGTCGAAGGCCGGCGGTTCGTCGAGTTGCTCGGCGTGGAAGGCGACCGGACCTGGCGCATGTTCGAGGAAGAACAAGTCAGCCACGACAAGGACTTGCTGCTGGGTGATGAACCGTTGCAGGGTGCCGAAGACCTGAAAAAGTAAAAAGCCTGCGCTTCGCGCATCGGGGGCAAGCCCCCTCCCACACTGGATTGGGTTTACACATATCTATTGGTGAAATCAGTCAAATGTGGGAGGGGGCTTGCCCCCGATGAGGCCCTACCAGCCACCATAGATTCCCAAGCCATGACCACCCCCTGCTACCACTGCGCCCTCCCCGTCCCCTCCGGTAGCCGTTTCACCACGGTCATCCTCGGTGAGCGCCGCGAACTCTGCTGCCCCGGCTGCCAGGCCGTGGCCGAAGCCATCGTGGCCGGTGGCCTGGAAAGTTATTACCAGCACCGCAGCGAAGCCTCGGCCAACCCTGAGGCGTTGCCGGTGCAACTAGTGGACGAATTGGCGCTGTATGACCGCGCCGACGTGCAGAAACCCTTCGTGCGCCACGAGGGCGAGCTGGCCGAAACCACCCTGCTGATGGAGGGCATCAGCTGCGCCGCCTGCGGCTGGCTGATCGAGAAACACCTGCGCAGCCTGCCCGCCGTGGCCGAGGCGCGGTTGAACCTGTCCAACCACCGCCTGCACGTTCGTTGGGTTGATGGGCAACTGCCATTGAGCCAACTGCTCAGTGAACTGCGCCATATCGGCTACGCCGCTCACCCCTATCAGGCCGATCGCGCTGCCGAGCAGCTGGCCGGCGAAAATCGCCTGGCCCTGCGCCAATTGGGCGTGGCCGGCTTGCTGTGGTTCCAGGCAATGATGGCAACCATGGCTACCTGGCCGGAATTCAATATCGACCTGAGCCCGGAGCTGCACGTGATCCTGCGCTGGGTGGCGATGTTTCTTACAACACCCATCGTGTTCTACAGCTGCGCACCGTTTTTCAAGGGCGCCTTGCGCGACTTGCGCACGCGCCACCTGACCATGGATGTCTCAGTGTCCCTGGCCATCGGCGGGGCTTACCTGGCGGGCATCTGGACGGCAATCACCGGCGTGGGCGAGTTGTACTTCGATGCGGTGGGCATGTTTGCGTTGTTCCTGCTGGCCGGCCGTTACCTGGAGCGCCGCGCCAGGGAGCGCACGGCCGCCGCGACGGCGCAACTGGTGAACCTGCTGCCCGCCTCGTGCCTGCGACTCAAGGCCGACGGCCAGAGCGAGCGCATCCTGCTCCCCGAACTGACCCTGGGCGACCGCGTGCTGGTGCACCCCGGCGCCGTGCTGCCGGCGGATGGCGTGATCCTCGACGGGCAATCGAGCATCGATGAATCCCTGCTCACCGGTGAGTACCTGCCGCAACCGCGCCAAAGCGGCGATGCGGTCACGGCGGGCACGCTGAATGTCGAGGGGGCATTGACCGTCGAAGTACGTGCCCTGGGCCATGACACGCGCCTGTCCGCCATCGTGCGCCTGCTGGAGCGCGCCCAGGCCGATAAACCACGCCTTGCGCAGATCGCCGACCGCGCCGCACAGTGGTTCCTGTTGTGCTCGCTGATCGCCGCCGCGCTGATCGGCTTGCTGTGGTGGGAGCTGGATACGTCGCGGGCGTTCTGGATTGTGCTGGCGATGCTGGTGGCGACCTGCCCCTGCGCGTTGTCCCTTGCGACACCTACCGCCCTCACCGCCGCCACCGGCACCTTGCACAAACTCGGGCTGCTGTTGACGCGCGGCCATGTGCTGGAAGGGCTCAACCAGATCGACACGGTGATCTTCGACAAGACCGGCACCCTCACCGAAGGGCGCCTGGCGTTGAGAGCCATACGCCCGCTGGGCACCTTGAGTACCGACCTGTGCCTGAGCCTCGCCGCCGCCCTGGAAAACCGCTCCGAACACCCGATTGCCCGCGCCTTTGGGCGTGCGCCAGTGGCCGCCGATGAGGTCGTCAGTTCGCCAGGACTGGGCCTTGAAGGTCGCGTCGGCGAGCGCGTATTGCGCATTGGCCAGCCGGGCTTTGTCTGCGAACTCAGTGGTTGCCCGATCCCGGCAGCGCCGGAGGTTTGCGGCCAATGGCTATTGCTCGGCGACCGCGACGGCGCCCTGGCCTGGTTCGTGCTCGACGACCGCCTGCGCGGTGATGCGCCTGCATTGCTGGCCGCGTGCAAGGCGCGGGGTTGGCGCACGCTATTGCTGTCCGGGGACAGTTCGCCGATGGTCGCCAGCGTCGCCGCCGAGCTGGGTATCGACGAGGCCCACGGCGGCCTGCGTCCGGATGACAAACTGCAGGTCCTTCAGCAACTGCACAAGCAAGGCCGCAAAGTGCTGATGCTTGGCGACGGTGTCAACGATGTGCCGGTACTCGCCGCCGCGGACATCAGCGTGGCGATGGGCACGGCCACCGACCTGGCCAAGACCAGCGCCGATGCGGTGTTGCTGTCAAACCGCCTGGACGCCCTGGTGCAAGCCTTTACTCTGGCGCGGCGCACTCGCCGGGTAATCATTGAAAACCTGCTGTGGGCCGGGTTGTACAATGGCCTTATGCTGCCGTTTGCCGCCCTGGGCTGGATCACTCCCATCTGGGCCGCGATCGGCATGTCCCTCAGTTCGTTGACCGTGGTGCTCAATGCCCTGCGCCTGACTCGCCTGCCGAGCGCGCCGGCCGCCCGAGCCCCCTCAGTAACCCGCCCGCTGCCAGTGTGAGCCGTGCGGACATGGAGTGCAGATGCCAGCTTTATACGTAATGATCCCGGCGGCGCTGCTGTTAGTGGGCGTGGCCATCTACATCTTCTTCTGGGCGGTGGACAGCGGCCAGTACGACGACCTCGACGGCCCGGCCCATAGCGTGCTGTTCGACGACCAGGACCCGAACCACCTGGCCGGCGTCGAAGAGGCCAACCACTCCGAACAACCACCAAAAGACCCGCCTCATGCTTGAGCTGGCGCCGCTGCTGGTCTCTGCACTGATCCTCGGCCTGCTCGGTGGAGGCCATTGCCTGGGCATGTGCGGCGGGTTGATGGGCGCGCTGACCCTGGCGATCCCCAAGGAGCAACGCGGCCGCCGGTTTCAACTGCTGCTGGCCTACAACCTGGGACGCATCCTCAGCTATGCCGCGGCCGGCGTGTTGATCGGCCTCGCCGGCTGGGCGGTGGCGAACAGCCCGGCGGCGATGTTCATGCGCGTGCTCGCCGGCCTGCTGTTGATCAGCATGGGCCTGTACCTGGCGGGCTGGTGGAGCGGTCTCACCCGTATCGAAAGCCTCGGACGCGGCCTATGGCGCTATATACAGCCGGTCGCCAACCGTTTGCTGCCCGTGTCCAACGTACCGCGTGCATTGCTGCTGGGCGCGTTGTGGGGATGGTTGCCGTGCGGATTGGTCTACAGCACGCTGCTATGGGCGGCGAGCCAGGGCAATGCGCTGGACAGCGGGTTGCTGATGCTGGCGTTCGGGCTGGGGACCTGGCCGGTGCTGTTGGCTACCGGCCTGGCCGCAGAACGGGTCACTGCATTATTGCGCAAACGCAGCGTGCGGATGACCGGTGGCGTGCTGGTCATACTCTTCGGTATCTGGACGTTGCCCGGCCCGCACCAGCACTGGTTGATGGGCCACTAAATCGCCATGTGGCATAGCGCCGCTCCCCGTTGATGCAAATCAAGATGCCATCCCCGCCACGCCCCTAGACTCGGCCCACTAGCCTATCCGGGGGAACGCCCGCATGCTCGACGCCATTCGTTGGGATACCGATCTGATTCACCGCTACGACCTGGCGGGACCGCGCTACACGTCCTACCCTACCGCCGTACAATTCGACAGCCAGGTCGGCACCTTCGACCTGCTCCACGCCCTGCGCGACAGCCGCAAGGCGGTGCGGCCGCTGTCGTTGTATGTGCATGTGCCGTTCTGCGCGAACATCTGCTACTACTGCGCCTGCAACAAGGTCATCACCAAGGACCGTGGCCGCGCCCAGGCCTACCTGCAACGCCTGGAGCAGGAAATCCAGCTGGTGGCGTGCCACCTCGACCCCAGACAGCCGGTGGAACAGCTGCACTTCGGCGGCGGCACCCCGACCTTTCTCAGCCACGACGAATTGCGCCAGGTGATGAGCTGCCTGCGCCAGCACTTCAATTTGCTGGATGACGATTCGGGCGACTACGGCATCGAGATCGACCCACGCGAAGCGGATTGGGCCACCATGGGCCTGCTGCGCGAACTGGGTTTCAACCGTGTGAGTATCGGCCTGCAAGACCTCGACCCCGAGGTACAACGGGCAGTCAACCGCCTGCAAAGCCTGGAAGAAACCCGCGCGGTGATCGATGCCGCACGCACCCTGCAATTTCGCTCGATCAATGTCGACCTGATCTACGGCCTGCCCAAGCAAACGCCGATCAATTTTGCGCGCACCGTGGAGGAGGTGATCAGGCTGCAACCCGACCGCTTGTCGGTGTTCAACTACGCTCACCTGCCCGAACGTTTCATGCCCCAGCGGCGCATCAACACCGATGAACTGCCGTCCCCGGCGTCAAAGCTGCTGATGCTGCAAACCACCATCGAGCAACTGACCCAGGCCGGCTACCGTTACATCGGCATGGACCACTTCGCCCTGCCCGACGACGAGTTGGCCATCGCCCAGGAAGAAGGCACCCTGCAGCGCAATTTCCAGGGCTATACCACCCACGGTCATTGCGACTTGATCGGGCTCGGGGTGTCAGCGATCAGCCAGATCGGCGACCTGTACTGCCAGAACAGCAGTGACCTCAACGCCTACCAGAACACCCTGGCCGGCGCGCAACTGGCCACCAGTCGCGGCCTGGTCTGTACCACGGACGATCGCTTGCGGCGGGAGGTGATTCAGCAGTTGATCTGCAATTTCAGCCTGGCATTCGAGACGATCGAGCAAGCCTTCAACATGGATTTTCGCGGGTATTTCGACGACATCTGGCCGCAACTGACGGCGATGGCCGAGGATGGCCTGATCGAACTCGACGCCCAAGGCATTCGCGTTTTGCCAGCCGGGCGCCTGCTGGTGCGTTCGGTGTGCATGGTGTTCGATGCCTACCTGGAGCACCAGAACAGACAGCGGTTTTCGCGGGTGATCTGAAACACCCTACGCCATAGCGAGGGAGCCGGCCTTCAACGCGTCTTCCCCGCTGAGGCCTTTCATGGCCTTGGCCAGGGAGGTTTGTGCAGTCATCAGGCTCGCTTGCAACTGGGCAAGCGCCCCTTGCAGATTGCTGACCTTGATCCGTGCCTCGTCGGGGCTGAGGCTCTTGTCCGCCATCACGGCTTGCAGTTCGGCCTGCTTCTCGGCGATCTGCTCCTTGAGCTTGCGGATCATCTTGAGAACCTGCTGGACGTTATCCGGCAGACCGCTGTCTTCGATGTCGTTGCTGGGTTTCTTGGCCTCCGTCAGGGCTTTCAAGGCAGCTCCGGAAAAGGTCACCTTCACCCCCTCCTCGTCCTTTTTTTCCCGTAGCGGCGCCTCAGTAGCGTCCTTGAGCGCTTTGGCAGCCTTGGCGAGCCTGGCCTCTGCCACCAAGTCTTTCGGCTCCGCAAAGGACTGCACCTGAGTGCGTGCAGCGTTCGTTGCACCGATGGAAATCATGATATCGAGCCTCCAAGCTCAAGGGTTCGTGACTTTGTATCGGCGGCGACACAAAACTCTTTATACCGTTGCTGGTTTTTTGTACACGCTGGCCTCACCAGCCCACAGTGCGTTACCCTTACGTCTTATGTGTGTTTTCCCACAAGGATTTAAGAAATGTCCGAGCCAGTTAAACTGCGCGCTCACAGCCAGGCTCATTGCAAGGATTGCAGCCTGGCGCCCCTCTGCTTGCCACTTTCGTTGAATCTGGAAGACATGGATGCGCTGGACGAGATCGTTAAACGCGGTCGCCCGCTGAAAAAAGGCGAGTTCCTGTTTCGCCAGGGCGATAAGTTCGATTCCGTTTATGCAGTACGCTCGGGTGCGTTGAAGACATTCAGCCTGAGCGACAGCGGCGAAGAACAGCTCACCGGTTTCCACCTGCCCAGCGAACTGGTGGGCTTGTCGGGCATGGACACCGAGATCCACCCGGTGTCGGCCCAGGCGCTGGAGACAACCTCGGTGTGCGAAATCCCCTTCGAGCGCCTTGACGAGCTGGCCCTGCAATTGCCGCAACTGCGCCGCCAGTTGATGCGCGTAATGAGCCGCGAGATTCGTGACGACCAGCAAATGATGCTGCTGTTGTCGAAGAAAACCGCCGACGAGCGCATCGCGACTTTCCTGGTCAACCTGTCGGCGCGGTTCCGTGCCCGGGGTTTCTCGGCCAACCAGTTCCGCCTGAGCATGTCACGCAACGAAATCGGCAACTACCTGGGCCTGGCGGTGGAAACCGTGTCCCGCGTATTTACCCGTTTCCAGCAGAACGAGCTGATCGCCGCCGAAGGCAAGGAAGTGCATATCCTCGACCCTATCCAGTTGTGCGCGCTGGCCGGTGGTTCGTTAGACGGTTGACGCAGACACTTGCGGCCGCGCCAACCGGCGAGGCCGCAGGTATACTTCGAGTCCGTTTCCAGCCCCAGGACTCTTCGACGATGACCTTCGATTCGTTCGACATCAAATCCCTGATCCGTCCCGTCATCGACTTCCCCAAGCCCGGGGTGATCTTTCGTGACATCACGCCGCTGTTCCAATCGCCCCGAGCCCTGCGCCTGGTGGCCGACACCTTTGCCCACCGCTACGTCGAGACCGATTTCACCCATATCGGCGCCATGGATGCGCGGGGTTTCCTGATCGGTTCGATCATCGCCTACCAACTGAACAAGCCGCTGATCCTGTTCCGCAAGCAGGGCAAGCTGCCCGCTGACGTGCTGGCCGAGGGTTACCAGACCGAGTACGGCGAGGCCTTCCTCGAAGTGCACGCCGACAGCCTGTGCGAAGGCGACTCGGTGTTGATGTTCGATGACCTGATCGCCACCGGCGGCACCCTGATCGCGGCGGCGAACCTGGTACGCCGCATGGGCGCGAAGATCTTCGAGGCCGCGGCGATCATTGATTTGCCGGAGCTGGGGGGGTCGCAACGTTTGGAGGACATGGGGATTGCGACATTCTGCCTGACGCAGTTTGCGCTGACTGAACAATAACGCTTGCCTGGGCTGACGCCATCGGGGGCAAGCCCCCTCCCACATTTTGATCTGTGAACCGGTCAAGTGTGGGAGGGGGCTTGCCCCCGATGAGGCACTGAAAGGCACTAAAGATCAGAAGCCCATCTGCTTGCTGATGATTTCATTCATTACCTCACGGGTGCCGCCACCGATGGAGAGGATACGGTTGTCGCGATACAACCGCTCCACCAGGCTGCCACGCATATAACCCTGGCCCCCGAGGATCTGCACCGCGTCGTAGGTGACGCGGTCGGCGGTGTCGGTGGCAAGGTTCTTGGCCATGGATATCTCCTTGATCACGCTGATACCGGCGGCCATCTTTGCTGCCTGCCGATAAGTGAACTCCCGAGAGACCTCCACGGCGGTGGCCATTTCCGCCAGGCGATGCTTGATCACCTGGAATTTGCCGATGGGTTTGCCGAAGGCTTCGCGCTCGGCGGCCCATTTGAGGCTTTCCTCCAGGGCCAGTTGCGCGGTCATGTTGGCCATGAGCGCCAGGGCCAGGCGCTCGCTCTGGAAGTTGCCCATGATGCAGGCAAAGCCCATGTTTTCGGCGCCGATCAGGTTGCCTACGGGCACCCGACAATCGTCGAAGAACAATTCAGCCGTGTCCGACGCCCACCAGCCCATTTTCTTCAGGGGCTGGCCGACGGTAAAACCGGGAGTGTCTTTTTCGATCAGCAGCAGGCTGATCCCGGCAAAGCCCGGCCCGCCAGTGCGGACGGCGACGGTGTAGAAATCGGCGCGGATGCCGCTGGTAATGAAAGTCTTGCTGCCGCTGACGCGGTAATGGTCGCCGTCACGAATGGCCCGGGTTTGCAGGCTGGCCACATCAGAACCGCCACCCGGTTCGGTGACTGCCAGGGCGATGATCTTTTCGCCGGCCAGCACCTGGGGCACCACCCGTTCGCGGACCTCGGGCCTGGCCCATTTGACCACCGGCGGCAAACCGATATCGAGCGACCCCAAGCCTGCCACCACGCCACCGGAGCCACAGCGCATCAGTTCCTCGCTGGCCGCGACCTTGGCAAACAGATCACCTTCGTGGCTGCCGCCGAAAGCTTCGGGATAACCGATACCGAGGATGCCCGCCGCTCCGGCCTTGAGGTACAACTCCCGGGGAAAGCTTTCGGCCTCCTCCCATTGCTCGATACCCGGCAGCATCTCGCGCTCGACAAAGCGACGCACGCTGTCGCGGACCAATTGGTGGCTGGGGTCGAAGTAGTCCTGATAGGCAGACATCGGCAAGCTCCACGGTGAGGTGGAGCGAAATTACCAAGCGCTTGCTTGGTTATCAAGTCATGGAGTCAGAGCGCGATAGGTTTGCGGCCGGCGAATGAATGCGCCAGCGTGCCGCCATCGACCAATTCCAACTCGCCACCCAGCGGCACGCCATGGGCAATGCGCGAGGTGATCAGACCTTTGTTGGTGAGCAGTTGGGCAATGTAATGCGCGGTTGCCTCGCCTTCCACCGTCGGGTTGGTGGCCAGGATCACTTCGGTAAAGGTGCCCTGCTCTTCGATGCGCGCCACCAGTTGCGGAATGCCGATGGCTTCCGGGCCAAGGCCGTCCAGGGGCGACAGGTGGCCCTTGAGCACGAAGTAGCGCCCGCGATAGCCGGTCTGCTCCACCGCGTATACATCCATCGGCCCTTCCACCACGCACAGCAGCGTGTCGTCGCGGCGCGGGTCGGCGCATTGCGGGCAGAGTTCTTCTTCGGTGAGGGTGCGACACTGGCGACAGTGACCCACGCCGGTCATGGCCTGGCTCAAGGCCTGGGCCAATCGGGTGCCGCCGCTGCGATCACGCTCCAGCAGTTGCAGCGCCATACGCTGGGCGGTTTTCTGGCCGACACCCGGCAATGTGCGCAGGGCGTCGATCAGTTGGCGAATCAGGGGGCTGAAGCTCATGGGCATGGGTCCGACAAAACAACGAGACGCGGTTTATACCCGCGCCCCGGATTAGCGTCAAATACTCAATCCTGCGCGACGCGTACCACCAACTTGCCGAAATTTCGCCCTTCCAGCAAACCGATAAAGGCTTCGGGCGCCTGCTCCAGACCGTCGACCACATCCTCGCGGAACTTGATCTTGCCGTCGCGCACCCACGGCGACATGGCGCTGAGGAATTCAGGCTGGCGGTCACCGTAGTCATCGAACACGATAAAGCCCTGGATGCGCACACGCTTGGTCAACAAGGTACGTTGCAGTGCCGGCAAACGATCAGGCCCGCTGGGGGCTTCATGGGCGTTGTAGCCGGCGATCAGCCCGCACAGCGGGATGCGAGCCTTCGGATTCAACAACGGCACCACCGCATCGAACACCTTGCCGCCGACGTTTTCAAAATAGATGTCGACGCCCTTGAAGCACGTCTGCGCCAGGTCATCGGCAAAGGTCGCGCTCTTGTGATCGACGCAGGCATCAAAGCCCAGCTCGTCCACTACATAGCGGCACTTTTCTGCGCCCCCCGCGATCCCGACCACACGCAAGCCCTTGAGCTTGGCTACCTGCCCGACCACCGAGCCCACCGCGCCGGACGCGGCCGCCACCACCAGAGTTTCCCCGGCCTTGGGCTGACCGATGTCCATCAGGCCCATGTAGGCCGTCATGCCCGGCATACCCAGCACGCCCAGTGCCATCGACGGGCTGGCCAGGCCCTTGGGCACCGGCATCAGGTTGCGACCATCGGAAATGCTGTGACTCTGCCAACCGGTAGCACCCACCACCAGGTCGCCCACTTCGAATTTCGGATTACGCGACTGCTCGATACGACTGACAGCGCCACCGGTCATCACTTCGTCGATTTCTACCGGCGCCGCGTAGGACGGTGCATCGCTCATGCGGCCGCGCATGTAGGGGTCGAGGGACAGGTACAGGGTTTTCAGCAGGACCTGGCCGTCTGCCAGCTCCGGCAGGTTCACCCGTTCCAGGCGGAAATTTTCCGGGGTGGGTGCGCCCTGGGGGCGCGAGACCAGGACGATGCGCTGGTTCAGGGTCGGTTCTTGAGGCATGAAGGGGCTCCTTTATCGAATCCATCGGTATAGGGTGCAGACCATGCGTGGCGTGCCCGGGTTCGATCCAATTGGCACAAACAAAAATGCCAGGCACAAGGCCTGGCATTGGAGTCTAGCTAAAGCACGCCGATCAGAACGGCAGCTTCATGCCCGGAGGCAGTTGCATGCCCGCGGTCACGCCGGACATTTTGTCCTGGCTGTTGGCTTCGATCTTGCGCACAGCGTCGTTGACGGCCGCGGCGAACAAGTCTTCCAGCACTTCGCGGTCATCATCGCTGACGCCTTCGAGCAGGCTCGGGTCGATGCTCACGCGCTTGATGTCGTGACGACCAGTCATCACCACGCTGACCATATCGCCACCGGCTTTACCGGTGACTTCGGCGTTGGCCAGTTCTTCCTGCATCTTGGCCATTTTTTCCTGCATCTGCTGCGCCTGCTTCATCAGGCCGGCCATGCCACCTTTCATCATGGGAATCACCTCAAAAGTACGTGGATCAATAAGTAGCCCGGTTTTATGACGCTTGGGGCACCGGGGCTTCGACAGGTTCAATAGTATCGTGACGGACGACCGCACCGAACTGTTGCATCATTTGCTGGATGAGCGGATCGGCATGGATCGAATCCTCGGCCTCACGCTGGCGGTTGATGCGCCGACGAGTCGCGGCCTGGGCCGGGGTTTCCTGCTCGGGTTTGATCAGCTCTATGGCGATGGTCAGCGTGCGCCCATGGTACTGGTTCAGCGCATCGTTGAGACGGCGCTGCTGGGTCGCGTTGAACAGGGCGCTGTGGGCCGGGTCCAGATGCAACAGCCAGTGGTCGCCTTCGATGGAGATCAATGTGCAGTTGGCGGCGATGCTGCCGGTCATGCCGGAGATCGGCAGTTTCGGGAACAGCTCCAGCCATTGCAGGGCCAGGCCGGTGGCGGGGGCCGCAGCGGGTTCCGCTTCGGGCTCGGGGGCCGGTTCGGCGGTGTGCTCGCTGGCCAGGTCGTCCAGGTAGCTGTAGGCCGAATCCATGTCCGGCTCGATGTAGTCTTCGTCCAGCGGCGGTTCGTCGTCGAGGTCGATGCCCGGCGTGGCGGCTTCCACCTGGGCCACGGTCGGCTCGGGGACGGGGGCAGCCACCCATTCGGGGGCGTCCGGCACCACGCTATCCGGAGTCGGCGTGGGCATCGGTGTCAGTTCGGGCTGCTCGCCGCTGGTTTCCAGCACGGGCTCCACGGCGGGCGCTTGCTCGGGCTCGGCGTCTGCTTCGACCGGATCATTCCAGGGCAGGTCGACGACCGGCTCGGGCTCGACAACGGGTGCCGGCTCGACCACTGGCGCAGCAGCCACAGGTTCAGGCACCGGTGCAGGTGCAGGTGCAGGTGCAGCAACCACTGGTGCGACCTGCGCCGCGCCAGCCACTGGTTTGGCGGAATCAACTGTGGCCTGGCTGATCCCCACTGGCTTTAGCGGCTGTCTCGGCGCGTCTGCCGAATCAGCGGGCCGGAACGCCAGCATTCGCAGCAACACCATTTCAAAGCCGCCGCGCGGGTCGGGCGCCAGGGGCAAGTCGCGGCGGCCGATCAGGCCCATCTGGTAGTAGAACTGCACATCTTCAGCCGGCAGCGCCTGGGCCAGGGCCAGCACACGGTCGCGATCGCCATGGCCGTTGTCGACGCCTTCAGGCAGCGCCTGGGCGATGGCGACACGGTGCAGCACATTGAGAATTTCCGAGAGCACGCCGTTCCAGTCCGGGCCTTGCTCCGACAGGTGGCGCACGGCTTCGAGCAGCGCTTTGGCGTCGCCTTCGATCAGCGCGTGCAGCACGTCAAAGACCTGGCCGTGATCGAGGGTGCCGAGCATGGCGCGCACGTCGGCGGCCATGACCTTGCCTTCACCAAAGGCGATGGCCTGGTCGGTGAGGCTCATGGCATCGCGCATCGAACCATCGGCGGCGCGACCGAGCAACCACAGCGCGTCGTCTTCGAACGGTACGTTCTCGACGCCCAGCACATGGGTCAAATGCTCGACCACCCGCTCGGGGGTCATGTTTTTCAGGGAGAACTGCAGGCACCGCGACAGAATCGTTGCAGGAAGTTTCTGCGGATCGGTGGTGGCCAGGATGAATTTGACGTAGGGCGGCGGCTCTTCCAGGGTTTTCAACAGGGCGTTGAAGGAATGGCTGGACAGCATGTGCACTTCGTCGATCAGGTAGACCTTGAAGCGGCCACGGCTGGGCGCGTACTGCACGTTGTCGAGCAACTCGCGGGTGTCTTCGACCTTGGTGCGGCTCGCGGCGTCGATCTCGATCAGGTCGACGAAACGCCCTTCGTCGATTTCCTTGCACACCGAGCAGGTGCCGCAGGGCGTCGAAGTGATACCGGTTTCACAGTTCAGGCATTTGGCGATGATGCGCGCAATGGTGGTCTTGCCCACCCCACGGGTACCGGTGAACAGGTAGGCGTGGTGCAGCCGTTGGCTGTCCAAGGCATTGATCAGAGCCTTGAGCACATGGGTCTGGCCGACCATTTCGCGGAACGAGCGCGGACGCCATTTACGTGCAAGAACCTGATAACTCATCGAAAACCGTCGCAACTGGGAAGCGGAAGCCCGTAATGCTAGCGGAGCAAGGGGGAAATTGCATCCGGCACGCTCGCCTAATCTGACTAAGCTTGCCTGGCTGGCCCCAAAAAGGCCTGAACCCGGAGTGTGTATGCGCGTAGTCCTGGGCGCTTTATGGATGATCACCACGGCTTGCCTGGCAGCGCCCGCACCGTTGCGTTTCTCGGTTTCCGACAGCTGGGCGATGCCCATGGTGCAACTGGACAGCGGCCGGCCCACCCAGGGCATTTTGTATGACCTGATGTTGAGCCTGGCTACCCAGGTCGGACGGCCGGCCGAATTCCATGTGTTGGCACGGGCGCGTATCTCAAGCGCCATGGAGCATGGCGATATCGATGTACGCTGTTATGTCACCCAGGCCTGGGTCGACGACGCGTCCGGCGATTACGTCTGGAGCGTGCCGCTGATGGTGCAGCGCAACCTGTTGGTGAGCATCCACATCCCCCCGAAGCCGATACAGCTGGACACACTCGCACCGCAGGCCATCGGCACTGTGCTCAATTACCGCTACGCGTCCCTCGACCCTCTGTTCGCCAAAGGCCAGCTCAGCCGCGACGACGCCCGCAGCGAAGAACAGGTGCTGCACAAACTGGTGGCCGGGCGCTTCAAGTTTGCGGTGAGCAACGAATGGATACTCGAGCGGTTCAACCAACGCATGCCGGTCGGCAAGCGGCTGCACAAGGTTGCGGTGATTGATGAGCAGCGCCTGGGCTGCATCGTGCGCAACGACCCGAATGTGCCGGTGCAGCTGATCCTGCGCACCTTGCTGCGCATGCAGCAGTCGGGCGAGATCGAGCAGATCATCCGGCTCTACACCGGTGAGACTCCTGACAGAAACTGACAATGCCGCCTTATAGACTTGGCTCCATCGAATCGAACACGCATTCCCAAGGAGCCTGCATGAACACCCTCGCCCATTACTTCCTGCTGTACGTCGACAGCCCGGCCACCAGCGCCAACTTCTATAGCCGCCTGCTGGACAAGCCGCCCGTGGAACTCAACCCGACCTTCGCGCTGTTCATTCTCGACAATGGCGTAAAGCTGGGGCTGTGGTCGCGTCATACCGTGGAACCGGCGGCCCGGCTCACCGGGGGTGGCGGCGAAGTGGGCCTGTCCCTGGCTGACCAGGCCGCGGTGGACGCGCTGCATGATCAATGGGTAGAGCGCGGCGCAACCATCATCCAGTCACCGACCACCCTGGATTTCGGCTACACCTTCGTCGCCCAGGACCTCGATGGCCACCGGCTGCGCGCGTTTTGCCTGAGCGGCTGACCGCCAGCGCTCCTCCAGGCTGATGGCGGCCACGCTGGCCAGCACGATCACGCCGCCCAGCACCAGTTGCAGGGCGATGTGCTCACCGAGCAGCGTGGCCGCCATCGTCATCGCCACCGGGGGGATCAGGTACATCGCTACCGAGGCGCGGCTGACCTCGACATGTTTCAACACATAGCCCCAGGCCAGGTACGCCAGGGCGCTGGGGAAAACCCCGAGCACCAGCACCGCGAGGTTCTCGGGCAACGGCGCCTGTACCACCGCAGCCGGCAGGCCCGGCAGGTTCACGCAGAGCATCAAGGTGCCGGCCCAGACCATGTAGCACGCCATCGTCAGCGGGCTGTAGCGATGGGCGTAGTGTTTCTGGATGGCGAAGTACAGGCTCCATGAGACTGCCGCCAGCAGAATCAGCAAGCCGCGCGGGTCAATATCACCCACGCCGTGATCGCCCCAGATCACCACCAGCACGCCGAGCAACCCCAGCAGCACGCAGCTCCAGCGCCAGAGGCTGACCCGCTCCTTCAAGCAGAAGAACGCGATCAACACGCTGAACAGCGGCGCCGATTGTGCCAGCACACTGGACGCCGCCGCCGTCACGAATTGCTGCCCATAATTGAGGCTGGTGTGGTGCAGGAACACGCCGAAAAAACTCAACACCAACAGCCACGGCAGATCCCGCAGGCGTGGCCGACCGATGCCGAGCACCAGCGCCACGCCGGCCATGAACAGCGAGGCGATCAGAAACCGCAACAGCGCAAGCTGGCCAGGGCTGTAGCTGTGCAGGCCCGTGTGCACGCCAATCGGCGAATAGGCCCAACAGAGGATGACGCTGGCGATGATTAGCGTAAGCTTCAGGGGTGACGGGGTGTTCATCGACGGCATCCGAAAACGGGGAAGGAATGCCGTCAGTCTTCGCCCGAGCAACGCGCAGGACAATTAACCGTTTCTGACTTCTGAAATCACTGGAACTGAGCAATGGAACTGGCCCAACTGAAAATGGTGCGCGCCGTGGCACAAACCGGCAGCGTGGCCCAGGCCGCCGTGCAATTGCATTGTGTGCCGTCCAACATCACCACGCGCATCAAGCAGCTGGAAAGCGAGTTGGGCACACCGCTGTTTATCCGTGCCGGACGCGGGCTGGCGATCAGTGCGGCCGGTGAGATCTTCCTGGAATATTGCGAACGGATCCTGGCCCTGGTGGACGAATCCAAACGCGCCGTCGATGCCAATGCCATCCCCCGTGGCACCCTGCGTATCGGTGCTGTGGAGTCCAGCGCCAGCGGACGCCTGCCGCCGTTGCTGGCCGAATACCATCGGCGCTACCCGGATGTCAGCCTGGAGCTGGTGACCGGCGCCTGGGGCGAACTGCTCGATGACCTGCAACACCACCGCCTGGACGTGGCGCTGGTGGCCGCGGGCAACAAACGCGCAAAGCTCGAACACAGCGTGGTCTACAGTGAACGCCTGGTGCTGATCGCCAGCGCCTCCAGCGCACCGATCCACAGCGCCGAAGACCTGGCCGGCCGCACGCTGCTGGTATGGCCGCCCGGCTGCCCTTATCGGGCAGCGCTGGAGAACTGGGTCAAGCCCCACGCGTTCAAGCCGGCCATTGCCAGCTATGCCAGCTGGGGCACGATCATCGGTTGTGTCAGTGCGGGAATTGGCGTGGCACTGGCGCCGGAGGGCATCCTGGCCCGCTATGAACAGGCCAACCAATTGGCGTCGTACCGATTCGAGGAACTGCAGGCGGTGGACAACCTGCTGTTCTGGCACAAGGACACCCAGCGGCACCTGGCACGGGATGCGTTTGCCGGGTTGTTGCGCGAAACCTTCGGCTGATCAGCTTTTGGGTGCCGCCAGACGGCTGTACTGATCCTGGCTGATCCACCCGGTAAACGAACGATCATCGGCATTGATGAACTCGACCTGGGCCCAGCCATCCTTGAAGGCCAGGACCCCCACTACGTCATTCTTGACGATGTACGGACGCTTGGCGGCCTTGGCGCTTGGGTTTTTCAGCAGGTAAGCCTTGTCGACGGACACCTTCACCAGGCCGATCCATTTCGTGTTGGCGGTCTGGCTCAGGTCCAGGCCGGTGGCGATCTCCGGCATCAGCACATTGAAGCAACCCGGATGCTGGCGGCCTTCTGCCACGGTCAGGGTCACGCCATCGGACGAGGGTGCCACGCTGCCGGGGTAGGTGGCGTCGGCCCAGGTGGTCAACGCCGCGGGTTTGCCTTGCAGGTAGAACGCGCAACTGCGGGTCACGCCTTCGCCCATCTCCTCCGAGTAGTAACCTTCCACCTGATGCTCAGGCGTCACCGCCAGCATCAGCCCTTCGTACTTGCCCGAATGCAACGCGGGCGAACCGGCAAACGCAGGGGCTACAGCACACAACGACAACACGCCCATCGCTAGAAAACGGATCATCTTATTTTTTCCCTTCAAGTTTCTCGTAGGCTTTCTGCATAAGGACGTCATAGTTGCCATAGTCCTCGCCATTATAGTTACGCGCCATGCCGGTAAAATCCTTGGCTTTCATGGCTTTCATCAACGCCGGGCTCTTGCTGCAAAAACCGAGGAAGGCCTTTAGTTGGTTACCGGCATTCACTTTTAATGCCGCAGAGAATTCAAACACCGTCTTGTAGCCGCAGGACGCGTAGTTGAAGCCCATGATCTGAAACATGCCCCAGGACGCCGACATCAACGCGGCTTCCTGATCCAGCGCAAACGCGGTGGCCATGGTTTCCCAGGCCTTGGTCTGGTCCTTGTTATTGGTCTGCCACTGCGGCCCGGCTTTTTTCTTGTAGGGGTAGGACAGCAGCGGATGCGCCTGGTCGTAGATGTGCTTGGTGTACTTGCGAAACAGGTGCCCTTCGAACGCGATTACCGGCAACTTGGCCGGGCCGAAACCCGAACGGCCGCCGGATTCCACCGTGGCGAAGGCCTTGATGATGTTCACCGAAATACCGCCACCCAACTGCGTAGCGGCATTCTGGAAATCCGTCTCGCTGAGGGTCATGCCCCCGTCGCACGTGGCCTGCAGCATCAATTGGCGGTTGCGCTTCTCGGCCTCGATCATCGCGCGCATGCGGTCCAGGTACACATTGACCGTGGCCTGCACTGCGTCGCCCTGATTGTTGCCGAACACATTCAGAAAGCTCGGGATACGCATGCTCGGGAACGCCTTCACCGGCACTTTCACCGCTTCTTCGATCAGGCTGTTGAAGGTTTTACCAGTCGGGTCGATCACGCCATCAGGGTGGGCATATTTGAGATGACGGAATTGATACTGGCTGATGCATTGCACCAATTGGCCATCGCACTTGCCGTTTTCGGCCAGCGGGAAACCCATTTTCGGAATGATCAGATTGAATAAATACTGGACGCACTGCACATCGGCGGGCAAGTTGCGGGCTTTGCCGGGCGCGCCTACCGAAGCACTGATAAGACGGGGCAACCCTTGCAGGCTTTTCATCACAGACATCCTTGTTAGTTAAAGAAGTGATGGCACTTCAATATCAACCGCGCGTACTTGTCACACTCTGAAACAAGTAGCTGGCGGAAACTAGCAAGGTGGTTTTGGGTTGTAAAGCATGCAATTTTAAAGTTGTGAAATAGCTATCGGATAACATCCAGCACCTGGCATTTCTGGTGAGTCGCGTCAGACTCTCGTAACAAAACGTGGTGGAGGGACGCCTGCTCGGTCAGGTTTGCTTAGCGTTTCCATGATTTCCCTTTAATATGCGATACCCGCCTACCAAGCAGAGGGATGCGCTCTAATGCCCGGCCAGATAATCGAATCGGAGAAACGACTGTGAGGCTCGACAAACTGCGTGTGCAGAATTACCGCTGTTTTGGAGAGTTTGAGATCGACTTCGATCCTCATCTGACCGTCTTGATTGCCTCCAATGGGGGCGGTAAAACCACCATTCTAGACGCTGCACGAGTTGCCCTATGGCCTTTTGTAAAAGGCTTCGACCTCGGAAGCCAGACCGGAAAATCCGCGACAATACAAATCGACGATGTACGTCTAGCCAATCTCTCCAGTGGCAACATGGAGCCTCAAATCGCCAGCGTTATCGAAGCCAGGGGCGTATGGGCGCCAGACGAGGTTGAAAGCCATTGGTTACAGCAGCGCACGAGCTTGAAAAAATCGACCAATACCCTTGGTGATTTGGGTTCGAAAGCTCTGACGGGATACAGCAAGTCTCTTCAGGAAAAAGTACGCAGTGATGAGACCGTCGTCTTACCGTTGGTGAGCTACCTCGGAACGTCCCGGCTTTGGTACGAAGGCCGCTTTACTTCGGCTGCAGCCCAAACCACGCTCGACAAGTCTGAATACTCCAGAACATCGGGGTATCTGAACTGCCTCTCCTACTCGTCAAGTTTCAAAACGTTTAGCGCATGGTACGGCTGGGTCTATCGCAGCTATCGGGAAGCGCAGGTGATTGCTCTGGAACGCAATGCACAGCTATCTGATCTTGGTGTTCGGTTCGCGCAGATCATCAAGTCTGTCAAAGCGGCAATTGATCAATTGTTACAGGCTCCGACAGGCTGGCACAGCCTGGAGTACAGTGAGAGCCATCAACAGCAACTGATCATGCACCATCCCGAACAGGGCATATTGCCTGTAGAAATGCTCAGCGACGGGCTGCGCAATACCATTGCCATGGTTGCTGATTTAGCGTTTCGTGCCTGCAAGCTCAACCCACACTTAGGCGAAGAGGCTCCGTTACAAACGCCCGGTATCGCACTGATCGACGAGGTGGATATGTTTCTCCACCCTCACTGGCAACAAGTAATACTCGGATCCTTGCGATCAGCTTTTCCAGCGATGCAATTCATTGTCACTACACATAGCCCACAGGTATTGAGTACCGTACGACGCGAAAACATCCGAGTCATTGGCAAGGATATTCACGGCAACCTGGTTGCCTCACCCCCATTGGCAATGACCTATGGCGAGCCGAGCAATAGCGTTTTACACAGCGTGATGCAAGTAGATCCGCAGCCTCCGGTACTTGAAAAACCAGATTTGTTGCTGCTCACCGAATGGGTGGACAAGGGCCGATACGACGAGCAACCTGCCGTTGAATTAATGGAGCGACTTATAAGCGCATTAAGCGATCAGCACCCTCAACTTCTGCGCCTGCAGCGCAGCATCAAGCGGCAGAGAGCACTTAGAAAATGAGGGCTATTCAGAAGCGCGGCCTTGGTCCTCATCAATTGAACAACTCACATGCAAATCCACCCATTACAGCCAAGGCAGCTACCAGTCGATGGTCAGGGTTTGGCTACAAACAACAGGTTTTGACCTATTTGTTGGAAGAGCAGTATGGGCTGTGCTGCTACAGTGAGATCAGACCTGATCAGGTCGGTCTAGGCCTACACATAGAGCACGTCGAAAATAAAAGGCAGAATCCGCAGCGTACCTTTGATTACAACAATCTGGCTGCTTCAGCATTGGATAGCCAAACCGATCTGCACACTTTCAATGGGCTCGCGTCAGCAGTGTTCGGCGGTCACGCCCTGGGAAAGTCGGACGCGGTAGATGTCCATCGTTTTGTGTCCTGCCACCAGCCTGATTGCAGCCGCTTTTTTGCGTACCTTTCTGATGGTCGCATTGTGCCGGCTGACGGGTTATCCCTGGAAGATGAAGACCGAGCGTCATACACCATCGCCTTACTCAACCTGAATAGCCCATTTCTTCAAGACTTGCGCCAACAATGGTGGGACGAACTGGAAGCGCTTTTCGATGACCACATCGAACAGGATATGAGCCTTCATTGCCTTGCAGGTATTGATCTCATTCCTCGAGAAAAGCGACTAAGTCCGTTCTTCAGCATAACCCGAATTTTTTTTGGCCAAATTGCTGAAGAAGTGCTGGATCAAAATGCACCTAATCTGAAGTAGTTGAGACCTATGACTTGATCAGTAACCGTGAAACTCCCGGGTTTTCTGATAAGTGTGGAAATCAATCCACTCGACCACGTCGTAAGGCAGGTAAAGCTGCATCCGCGCGCGGGAAATGGCGATATACACCTCGCACAGCCGTTGGTCGAACGCGTAGGCGTCCTTGAACTTCACGTTGGTCAGCAACTCGGGCGTCAGCAGCACCCGGTCAAACTCCATTCCGCCCGCCTCTGCCGCCAGCATCAGCAGGCAACGTTTGCCGGGCACGCCGCCCAGCCGGTTCAAGCGCGTGATGTCGGCGACATTGAAGCCTTTTTCCAGCTCGCTCTCGACCCACAGAAACGCCTCGTCGAACTGACTGGCGTCGCGCACCTGCTGCCAGTCATGCATGTCACTGAAATAGGCGTGAGGGCCGTTGTCGTTGTGCTCGTTGCTGTAGAACTCCGGCTTGAACAAGGCAATGACGCTGATCATGAAACGCTGCAGATCCTGCTGCGCCGCAGTGTCGAAGAACCCGAACGGGCAGTTGGCCTGCTGCAACTGGATGGCCCATTTCATGGTGTCCCAATGGGAGGCGGTCAACACCACGCAGCCTTCCGGCGGTACGAAGCCCTGGGGGTAATGTTCGATGCCGACGTCCGCGTCCCGTGCGCCTTCGAAGGGGGTCTTGCACTTTTGTGAGTGCACACTGATCAACGGGTTGACCAGGCGCTCGACGTTGCGACCCGAGCGCACCGAATAATTGATGTCGGTGTGTCGGACTTCGCGCTTTCTTCGCACCATCACACCGCTGGCCAATTGGTATTCATCGCCGAGGGTGATCAAGACTTGGCGGCCACGCTCGATGATCTGCAGCAACGAAGGCGGGATGTCCTGGCTTTCATCGATCAACACATGGGTATAGCGAGGCGGCACCACACAGCCTTCGAGACTCGCACGCTTGATCAGCCATAGCGCCGCGAAAGCAGTCTGGCCGGCCCACTGTGGGTTGGCCTCCAGGTACGTCCACAACCGGCTGGAATACTCCAGCAACGCCTGGGTATCCACGCTGGACAACGGGTGCTTGAAATGCGGCAGGTGCCTGGCCGACAGGCTGTGATGGCTGGAGTGGCAATAGCTTTCGAGCACCTTCAGACAGATATCCAGCGTCGCCACGCCCTCGTGCCCCCGCCAGCCGTGGATATTCAGGGCCTCAGACACCTCATGTTTGCCGGGCAACCTGGCCGGCGTGCCCTGCACGGAAGGGCGTGGCCCCTGCAGCAGCGCCTTGGCGAACGCAGCGAAGGTCGAACCCGCCTTGCTGTCCCTCCCCAGCCCCATGCGCTCACGCAGGGTCGCCAGTTTTGCCCCCGTGCGGGCCAGCACCAGGGTCTGAGCGGGGCGCAGGCACTCCATCAAGGCGCCGAGCAGGTGGCTCTTGCCGATGCCGGCGTAGCCTTGGACGTGCAGGTCTTCGTTGAGGTTGGCGCGGAAGGTACGCACCAGTTTGTCCTGGGCCGGGCTGAGCCAGCGCTCACGCTGGCGGGGCGTGATCATCTGCTGGCTGAAGGGGTCATTGCTGCGCAGGTGGCGGACCTTGTAGCCGATATCCCATTTTCCCGTAGGCAGCAGGTAATCCCGCGCGGCGACCTCTTCAGCCGACAACAGGCGCAGGTTGACACTTTTCAGCGCGTTGAAACCGAAGTAGAGCTTGCGCGGGTCGAACAGTCGCTGGGCTTCGGACAGCAGCGTCGCGGCGCCCCCTGCCTGCGTGTCCACCGACCAGTCGAGCAATTTGGACAGGATGCGCTCGGCGCCTGCGCAGGTCAGGTCTTTTTCCGCGGCCTGGGCCAGGTTCTGGATGACCAGTACGGCGGCCAGCTCCGGATTCGTCAGGCCGACCAGGGCCTGGGCGCCGTCCGAGCCGAGCAGGGCCGTGCAGGTTTGCTCCGTGACAGGCAGGAAGACCGGGCTGGATAAATCGAAGTGTTCAGGTTGCATAGTGCCTCGCCACCAGGGAGTCAGGCATTGCCCTGACCGCCCAGTTCAAACCGATACTCGCCCAGCGAGCCCGACATCCCGCCGCAATGAGGGCCTGCGTCAGCCGCAGCCGCCATCGCATTGATCTGTTGCTGGAGTTCGAACACAGCCATATCGAGCAAGCGACGCAAGTCTTCGGCACTCTGCGCGGCCACGTTCAATTGCAGCGTGCAAGCGCCCGCCAGCGGTGGCTGCGCGGGCTCATCAGCCACTTGCGCAGAGCGGATCATTTCCGCCTGGCTGAGGATTTCCGCATGTTCGTCGTCCATGAGGTCCAGCACCCTCGACAATTCCAGGGTCTGCTCAGGGTGGGATTGAATGCGGTCCTTGATCTCCAGGCGGCGCATCTGCCATTCCCGCAGTTTTTCGCGAGTGAGGTCGTCGACTTTTTCCACGTGTGCTGTCTCCGGATGCCAGGCACTGGAGTATGCCGCCATGGACTGCCCGATGGCAGATGGCGTGAAAGCATTTTTGATTTGAATTTGAACAGGTACTGCAAGGAGGAGCGTTATGGAGGCAACCCCACCAGCCACACCCCGGCACACAATGTTCCCGCTGTGGCTGCTGCCTTCCGGCTCTGACCAGGTTCACGGGTAATCGTTGCGGGGGGACCGATGGGGTCACCATAACGACGCCTGCCTCTCGGCAAGCGGGGCCATTGTACCGATCTCATCGGAAGTTACAACCGTTGGGGACGGATTAAAAATATGAAGGGGTTCAAGTACTTGTCACCGCCAACAGCATCTGTGGGAGGGGGCTTGCCCCCGATGACGGTACATCAGCCAATAAACAGGTGACTGACCCAGCGCCATCGGGGGCAAGCCCCCTCCCACAGTGCTCATCATTGTGCCAGTACCACCTCATCCGCTCGGCCGCCCTCTTCCTGGATCACCAGGTGAATGAAATGCAGCTTGGCGATCACCGCCGGTGGCAGCACGAAGGGGTAGAAATCCGGCTGGCCCATGCTGCGCGACAGTTCGTTGAGCATGCCGGCCAGTTCGATCCAGGCGTTGACGAATGACAGGAATGCCGCGCCGCCAGGGTGTTCGGGATCATAGAGCGTGCTGAGGGGAAATGGCTGGTAGTCCAGGTCCATCTCGCGGGCGCTCATGCCAAAGCCGAGGGCGGTGTCGACGGCGTCCATCATATGCAGGTAGTGCGCCCAGGTTTCTGCCCAGTCTTCCCAGGGGTGCATGGTGGCGTAGGCGCTGACGCAGGTTTGCTGCCAGTCGGCACGTGGGCCGTGCTGGTAGTGCTGGTCGAGGGCTTCGGCATAACTGGCACGTTCGTCGCCGAACAGGTTGCGAAACGGTTCTAGCCAGTGGGTATTGGCGATCAGGCGATCCCAGTAGTAATGGCCGACCTCATGGCGAAAGTGACCGAGCAGCGTGCGGTAGGGTTCGCGCATCTGGACGCGGACCTTTTCACGGTGGGCGTCGTCGGCCTCCTTGATGTCGAGGGTGATCAGGCCGTTTGCGTGGCCGGTCATGGGCGCGTTGCCTTCCAGGTCGATACCGACAAAATCGAAGGCCAGGCCGGTGTCTTCGTCGACGCTTTTGGGCACCACTTGCAACCCCAGGCTGATCAATTGCGCGACCAACCGGCGCTTGGCGGTTTCGACTTTTCGCCAGCGTTCATGGTTTTCCGGGATCGACAGGTCAGGAATGGTGCGGTTCAGGCTACAGGCCACGCACAGCGGCGCGGTGCTGTGGGCCGGGATCAGCCAGTTGCAGGCGGCCGGAGTGTCGAGGTTGGCGCAGCGACGGAAGGCGCCGGCGTCGAGGTTGCCGTCCTGCAGCCAGGTGCCTTCGACCGGGCCGGGCTGCAGGGAGTCCAGCCGGGCTTGCTGGGGTTGGTAGCCCAGCAGCGCCTGGCAGGCCAGGCACTGGCTGTTGCGAAAGAACAGGGATTGGCCGCAGCGGCACTGCCACACCTTGCTGTCGCGGGATGTGCCGGCTACGAAGGGGGCAGCGATGCGAGAACTGAGTTGCTCGAAGTAGCGGAACATGGCGATCTCTCCCTGGGTGACTGAGACTAGATCACTTTCTGTTCAGGATCGTTCCACTTTGGTGATGGTTGGGAGGGGGCTGCTGCGCAGCCCGACGCGGGGCAAGCCCGCTCGCCACAGCAAGCCCGCTCTCCACAGCGAACCCGCTCGCCACAAAGCCCGGATCAGACCGTGATGTTGTGCTTGGCCAGGAAGGCGACGAAGGCTTCTTCATCCAGTACCTTCAGGCCCAACTCGCTCGCCTTCGCCAGCTTGGAGCCGGCGCCCGGCCCCGCCACCACGCAGTGGGTTTTCGCCGAGACGGAACCCGCTACCTTGGCGCCGAGGCTTTCGAGTTTTTCCTTGGCCACGTCGCGGCTCATCAGCTCCAGGGAACCGGTGAGCACCCAGGTGTGCCCCGCTTCGGGCAAGCCTTCGACGACCTTCTTCTCGCTCAGCCAGTGCATGCCGAAGTCCTTGAGCTGCTGCTCGATGGCCAGGGCATGGTTGGCGTTGTCCGCGTTATCGAAGAACTCACGCACAGCCTTGGCCTGCTTTTCGGGCAGCGCCTGGCGCATATCCAGCCAGTCGGCCTTGATCACGCCTTCCAAGGTGCCGAATTTGTCCGCAAGTTTCTGCGCGGCGCCGGGGCCGACGCTTGGCACATGCAACTTGTCGAGCAAGCCGCCCAGCGTGGTACTGGCGGCGAATTCGGCACTCAGGTCGCCCTGGTCCTGCAATTGCAGGCCGCATTCGTCTGGCGACAGCAGCGCACCGATCACGTCCTGGTTATGGCTGTCTTCAAAGAAGCTGTGGATCTCGTGCGCCACTTCCAGGCCCACGTCCGGCAGGTACGTCAGCACTGCCGGCAAGGCCTTCTGTACGCGCTCCAGGGATGCCAGCGAACGCGCCAACACCTTGGCGGTCTCCTCGCCCACGTCGGGAATGCCCAGGGCATAGATAAACCGCGCCAGGGTCGGGGTCTTGCTGTTTTCGATAGCAGTGATCAGCTTCTTGCTGGAAATATCGGCAAAGCCTTCCAGGTCGATGATCTGCTCGTACTTGAGCTTGTAGAGGTCGGCCGGTGAGCCAATCAGTTTTTCATCCACCAGTTGCTCGATGGTCTTGTCACCCAGGCCATCGATGTCCATAGCGCGGCGCGAGACGAAATGAATGATCGCCTGCTTGAGCTGCGCGCCACAGGCCAGGCGCCCGACGCAGCGGTACACCGCGCCTTCGCTGACGGTTTCCTTGCCCTTGCTGCGCTTGACCAGTTGCGTGCGCTCCACATGGGAGCCGCACACCGGGCAGCTTTCGGGAATCTGCACGGCGCGGGCATTTTCCGGGCGACGCTCGGTGACCACCGAAACCACTTGCGGGATCACATCCCCGGCGCGGCGAATGATCACGGTATCGCCGATCATCAGGCCCAGGCGCGCGACTTCATCCATGTTGTGCAGGGTGGCGTTGGACACGGTCACGCCCGCAACCTTGACCGGCTTCAAGCGCGCCACAGGCGTCACGGCGCCGGTGCGGCCAACCTGGAATTCCACGTCGAGCAGTTCGGTCAACTCTTCCATGGCCGGGAATTTATGCGCGATGGCCCAGCGCGGTTCGCGGGCGCGGAAGCCCAGTTCACGCTGGGAGGCGATGCTATTGACCTTGAACACCACGCCGTCGATTTCATAGGGCAGGCTGTTACGCCGCTCACCGATGTCGCGGTAGTACTCCAGGCAATCCTGAATGCCTTTGGCCAGCTTCAGCTCATGACTGATGGGCATGCCCCACTTCTTCAACTGTTGCAGGTTGCCGATGTGGGTATCACTGATGTCGGTGGTCACGCCGTAGCAGCAGAACTCCAGCGGGCGGCTGGCGGTGATCTTCGAGTCCAACTGACGCAGGCTGCCGGCGGCGGCGTTGCGCGGGTTGGCGAAGGTCTTGCCGCCGACTTCCAGTTGCGCGGCGTTGAGTCGCTCGAAACCGGCCTTGGACATGAACACTTCGCCGCGCACTTCCAGGGTTGCCGGCCAGCCGCTGCCGTGCAGTTTCAGCGGGATATTGCGCACGGTGCGCACGTTGACGCTGATGTCCTCGCCGGTGGTGCCGTCGCCCCGGGTGGCGCCGCGAACCAGCTCGCCATCCTGGTACAGCAGGCTGACCGCCAGGCCGTCCAGCTTCGGTTCGCAGCTGTATTCCACCGCTGCGCCACCGCCGAACAGGTCGCCCACCGGCAGGTCGAGGCCTTCGGTGACCCGGCGATCAAACTCGAGCATGGTGGTTTCATCGAACGCGTTGCCCAGGCTGAGCATCGGGATCTCATGCTTGACCTGGGTGAACGCCGACAGCGCCGCACTGCCGACTCGCTGCGTCGGTGAATCCCGCGTGACCAGTTCCGGGTGCTCGGCCTCCAGGGCCTTGAGCTCGTGGAACAAGCGGTCGTACTCGGCGTCCGGAATGCTCGGCTCGTCGAGGACATGGTAGCGGTAGTTGTGCTGATCCAGTTCAGCGCGCAGTTCGAGGATGCGGGTGTGGGCGGCGGTCATGGGTGTTCTCTCATAAAGCAAAAGAGCAGCCGAAGCTGCTCAATATGTTAGTGCACGGATTCTACAGGCAACGCTTAAGATCGGACCTCAGCGCTTCTGTGTCAGGGCGCGACGCTCGAACTCGACGATGCGCTGACGGTAGTGCTCGATGGTCTGGGCGGTCAGCACGCTGCGCTGGTCGTCCTTGAGCTCGCCATTGAGTTCCTGGGACAGCTTGCGGGCCGCGGCCACCATCACGTCGAATGCCTGTTTCGGGTGACGCGGGCCTGGCAGGCCGAGGAAGAAGCTCACGGCCGGGGTGCTGAACAGATCGATATCGTCCAGGTCGAAGGTGCCCGGCTTGACCGCATTGGCCATGGAGAACAGCACTTCGCCGTTGCCGGCCATGCTTTCGTGACGGTGGAAGATATCCATCTCGCCAAACCGCAGGCCGCTTTCGAGGATGTTCTGCAACAGGGCCGGGCCTTTGAAGCCAGCAGCGTCGCGGCAGATCACGCTGATCACCAGCACTTCTTCGGCGGCCGGCTGGTCGTTCACGGATTGGCGCGGCGCGTTCTTGCCGGCGTTCTCGTCCGGGAAATCATCATCGCGGCTGCTGAAGCTCGGGCCGTCATTGACGTCCAGGTCCAGGTCGGCCTGGCGCGGTTCCGCGACCACCGGAGCGGTGCGTTTGCCACGCTTGGGCGACGGCTCGCGGGCTTCACGCACCGGCGCGCTCATCGACGGCAAGTCGTGCTCGTCCAATTGCGGTTCTTTATGGGTGTCCAGCACACGGGGCGGCCCCAGCAGCTCGGCGCTGCCGTCGTCGTCAGGCAAGTTGGACAGGTTGCGGTCCAGACGGAATTTGAGCTTGCCCTTGCCACCGCGCATCCGGCGCCAGCCATCAAAAAGAATACCGGCAATGACAATAATGCCGATGACGATCAGCCACTCGCGCAGACCGATTTCCATGTAATCCCGTGCCTCTAATAAAAAATGCTGAAAAATAAGGGGTTTAGCAACGTGCAAACCGCTTTAAAACGTGGCGCCAACTCTATGTTCTGACTGACGTTTTGCCCACGCATACGAAAATTTGACATTAAACTAGCACGACCAAAGATAACTTTACACCGTCTGTCAAAATGCCTTGAACAAATATGTCCATTTGCCACTTTCGCCAGGCCGGTAAAGTCTCTTACCGCACGCTACAAAAATTCTTTATCGGCATGGGTCAAGACTCCACCATTGCCATCGCTTCTTCGACATCCACCGCCACCAAACGCGAACAGCCCGGTTCGTGCATCGTGACCCCCATCAACTGATCCGCCATTTCCATGGCGATCTTGTTGTGGGTGATATAGATGAACTGCACGGTCTGGGACATCTCTTTCACCAACCGCGCGTAGCGTCCAACGTTAGCGTCATCGAGCGGCGCGTCAACTTCGTCGAGCATGCAGAACGGCGCCGGGTTCAACTTGAAGATGGCAAATACCAGGGCCAATGCGGTCAGGGCTTTCTCGCCGCCGGACAACAAATGGATGGTGCTGTTCTTCTTGCCCGGAGGCCGCGCCATGATCGTCACCCCTGTATCGAGTAGATCTTCGCCCGTCAGTTCCAAGTAAGCGCTGCCACCGCCGAAAACTTTTGGGAATAACGCCTGTAAACCGCCATTAATCTGATCAAAGGTATCCTTGAAACGGTTACGGGTTTCCTTGTCGATCTTGCGAATCACGTTTTCCAGGGTGTCCAGGGCTTCCACCAGATCGGCGTCCTGGGCATCCAGATAACGTTTACGTTCGGATTGCTGCTGGTACTCGTCGATGGCCGCCAGGTTGATCGCGCCCAGGCGCTGGATACGTGCGGCAATGCGCTCCAGCTCTTCTTCGGCTTCTTTCTCGTTGGCCTGGGCGGTCAGGGTGTTGAGTACGCCGTGCAGGTCGTAGCCGTCCTCCAGCAATTGGTCTTGCAGGGTCTTGCGGCGCACGGTCAGGGCTTGCCACTCCATGCGCTGCTGTTCGAGCTGGCCACGGATCAATTGGGATTGCTGCTCGGCCTGGGTCCGGCGTTTTTCGGCGTCGCGCAGTTCGCGGTCGGCGTCTTCGAGGGCGATCTGCGCGGTCTTGAGCTCTTCGTCGACGGTCATGCGCTTGTCGAGCAACTCTTCGAGCTTCAGGCGCAGCTCTTCCAGTGGCGCTTCGCCCTCCTCCAGGTTGAGGCTCAGTTGCTCGCGCTTTTCCGTCAGGCGTTCGGACTGCATCTCCAGGCGCTCAAGGGCCTGGGCGGTGGACGCGTGCTGGGCCTTGAGCGACCCCAGGCGCACGGCCAACTGGTGGGCGTGGTCCTTGTGCTGGCGCGCCTCCTGGCGCACACGGTCGAGGCGTTCGCGCAGGCTGTCGCGCTGGGCCAGCAACAGTTCGCGCTGCTCGGTGTCGAGGGCCATGCTGTCGAGGGCTTCCTGCAACTGCAGGCGCGCTTCGCCGATCTGTTCGTGTTCCAGGGCGCGCTGCTCGCCCATTTCCGCGACTTCTTCGTCGAGACGGGTGCGGCGCAGGGTCAGTTGCTCGACCTTGGCTTTGCTCGCGGAGAGCTGGGCCTTGAGTTCGCCTTGCTGGCGCGCTTCGTCCTGCAACAGGCGGCGCAGGTGCTCGCGGCCGGTCTCCTGCTGGCGCTGGGTGGCACGCAGGGTTTGCAGTTCGGTTTCCAGGCTTTCCAGGGTGGCTTCGCGCTCTTCGCGCTCGGCGATCAGGTTGACGATTTCCTGACCACGGGCCAACACGCCGCTTTCCGCTTCACTGGCGCGGCGCACGCGCAGGAAGTAGCGGCCGACCCAATAGCCGTCACGGCTGATCAGGCTTTCGCCGGCGCCCAACTGACCGCGCTGGGCCAGGGCCTGCTCCAGGGAATCCACCGGCTTGACCTGGCCCAGCCACGGCGACAGATCAATCGCCGCTTCAACTTTATCCAGCAAACTGCCCGGCACCCGCGTGCCATCGGCGGCAGGGCTGAGCAAACGCAGGTCGCCCTGGGCAAAACCGGCCAGGTCGAAGCCGCCAAAGTCATCCACCAACACCGCTTGCAGGTCGGCACCCAGGACGGTTTCCACCGCCAGCTCCCAACCGGCTTCTACCTTCAAACCTTCGGCCAAGCGCGGGCGTTCGGCCAGATGTTGATCACGCAGCCACTCGGCGGTGCCGGTGCCCGGGTCCAATGCAGCCTGCTGCAACGCTTCAAGGGAGGCGAGCCGGCCATTGAGTCGCTGCAAATCACCCTGGGCCTGTTGCTGTGCCTGGGTCGCCTGTTGCAACTGCTGACGCAATTGCTCCAGGCGCTCCACTTGTTGTTCTTCGCTGGCTTCCAGCTCTTCCAGCGTCATTTCGCTTTCGGCCAGTTGCTCGCTCAGCTCCATGATCGCCGCGTCTTCCGGGTCGGCGGACAGCAACGCGCGCTCTTCCTGCATGCGGCGTTGGCGCTCGGCCAGGCGCTCCATGCTGGTTTCCAGTTGCTGGATGCGTGACTGCTGCACTTCGGCCTGACGCCGGGGTTCGGCAGACTTCAGGTTGAAGGTGTCCCACTGCTCCTGCCAGCCGTGCATGGTGGCTTCGGCTTCTTCCAGGGCGGCGGCGGCTTCTTCGGCGGCGGCGCTGGTGACTTCCTGCTCGGGGGTGAGCATATCCAGCTCTTCGCCCAGGGTCAGCAGCAAGGTGCGGTCGTGGCCCAGGTGGGATTCGGTCTCCAGGCGCGCGCGCTCGGCTTCCTTGAGGTCATCCTGCAACTGGCGCAGGCGCTGCTGGCCGTGCTGGATGCTCTGCTCGACGCGGGCGATATCGCCACCCACCGAATAGAAGCGGCCCTGCACCAGATTGAAGCGCTCGGACAGGTCATGGTGACCGTCACGCAGGCGTTCGATACTGGCGTCGGCATTGCGCTGCTCGGCCACCAGGGCTTCAAAGCTGATTTCCTGGGTGCCGATGATCGCTTCGCGCTGGCCCACCTGGTCGTTCAGCGCCTGCCAGCGCAGGGCCGACAGTTGTGCCTTGAGCTGGCGCTCCTCGCCCTTGTATTCCTGATACTTCTCGGCGGCCTGGGCCTGGCGGTGCAGGCGCTCCAACTGGCGCTCCAGCTCTTCGCGCAGGTCGGTCAGGCGGGCGAGGTTCTCGTGGGTGCGGCGAATGCGGTTTTCGGTCTCGCGGCGGCGCTCCTTGTACTTGGAGATGCCAGCCGCTTCTTCGATGAAGTTACGCAGGTCTTCGGGCTTGGCTTCGATCAGCTTGGAGATCATGCCCTGCTCGATGATCGAGTAGCTGCGTGGGCCCAGGCCGGTGCCGAGGAAAATATCGGTGATGTCGCGACGGCGACACTTGGTACCGTTGAGGAAGTAGCTGTTCTGGCTGTCGCGGGTCACTTTGCGGCGAATGGAGATCTCCGCGTAGGCTGCGTACTCGCCGATCAGGGTGCCGTCGGAGTTGTCGAACACCAGTTCGATGCTGGCCTGGCTCACCGGCTTGCGGCTGGTGGAGCCGTTGAAGATGACGTCGGTCATCGACTCGCCGCGCAGATTCTTGGCCGAGCTCTCGCCCATCACCCAGCGGACGGCGTCGATGATGTTCGACTTGCCGCAACCATTGGGCCCGACCACCGCCGCCATGTTACTGGGGAAGTTCACCGTGGTCGGGTCGACGAAGGATTTGAACCCCGCCAGTTTGATGCACTTGAGCCGCACGTTTAGGCGTCCGCCAACGCAGCAATGACCAGCGAGCAACTGCGCTCGCCGTAGGCCGAGAGCACTTGGCGGATCTGCGGCAAGTCACGGGCGAGTACGGCGGCGAGCAGTTGCTCGAACAACGCCAGGTATTCGCTCATGGAGGCCTTGCGCTGATCCAGGGCCAGGTAATAGGCGCGATTCATCGCCGGCTGCAGGTTCTCGACGGTTTCCTGCAAGTACGGGTTATTGGCGAAGGGGTACGCGGCGCGCATCACGTTGAAGCTTTCTTCAACGAAAGCGCGGATGTCCTCGCGCTCGTAACTGGTCACCAGGCGCTGCTGGATCTGCAGGAACGGCGCCATGTCGGCCTGCACCTGCCAGCCCTGGGCGACCGCATTGCCGAGCAGGATGTACAGCTCGCCCATCAAGGTGCACAGGCTCTGCACCTTGTGCGCCGTCAACTCGGTGACATGGGCGCCACGGCGCGCCAGGATCGCGATCAGGTGGCGGCGTTCGAGGATCAGCAAGGCTTCGCGCACGGAACCACGGCTGACATTGAGCGCCAGCGTGACCTTCTGTTCCTGGATCCGCTCCCCAGGCTTGAGATCGCCGCGAATGATGCGTTCGGCGAGGTGGTGAGCAATTTGCTCGGCGAGACTGTCCGGCGCCTTGAACGTCATGTTTTCCCTTCAAAATCTTCTATCGGTACAAGCGCGGCAGTGTAGCGCATTGGCTGGCTGATGGCGCTACGCCCACCGTGGCGAATTTGGCACGGAATAAGCAACGATGAATAGCCACAAGCCCACAAAAACGCCGGTTCCAGAAGACTGAACAATAATTGAAAGTGTTGCGATCGCAATTTCTTGACCTTCTGGTCAGAAAATCGTTGACCGAAAAGTCAGAGATGACTAGATTCGGCGCAAAGCGGTTAACAACAATAATGAGTCTGCGAGGCCTTCCGTGATCCAGTTTTTACTTAACCAGGAACTCCGTAGCGAGCACGCCCTGGACCCCAACCTGACCGTGCTCAACTATTTACGCGAGCATTTGGGCAAATCCGGTACCAAGGAAGGCTGCGCCAGCGGCGATTGCGGCGCGTGCACGGTGGTGGTCGGCGAGTTGCACACCGACGATCAAGGCGCCGAGCGGATCCGTTATCGCAGCCTCAACTCCTGCCTGACCTTTGTCTCGTCGCTGCACGGCAAGCAACTGATCAGCGTCGAAGACCTCAAGCACCAGGGCCAACTGCACAGCGTGCAACAGGCGATGGTCGAGTGCCACGGTTCGCAATGCGGCTTTTGCACCCCCGGTTTCGTGATGTCGCTGTTCGCCCTGCAAAAGAACAGTGATGCCCCCGACAGCCAGAAAGCCCATGAAGCCCTGGCCGGCAACCTGTGCCGCTGCACCGGCTACCGCCCGATCCTCGCCGCAGCCGAACAGGCCTGCTGCAACAAGCCCCAGGATCAGTTCGACAGCCGTGAGGCGCAGACCATCGCCCGCCTCAAAGCCATTGCGCCGACCCAGACCGGTGAACTCAACAGCGGCGACAAACGCTGCCTGGTGCCGCTCACCGTCGCCGACCTGGCCGACCTCTACGACGCCTACCCGCAGGCCCGCCTGCTGGCCGGTGGCACCGACCTGGCGCTGGAAGTGACCCAGTTTCATCGCACCTTGCCGGTGATGATCTACGTCGGCAACATTGAAGAAATGAAGCGCATCGACGACTTCGACGACCGTCTGGAAATCGGCGCTGCCACCGCCCTCTCCGACTGCTACACCGCGCTGCACCACGAATACCCGGACTTCGGCGACCTGCTGCACCGCTTCGCCTCCCTGCAGATCCGCAACCAGGGCACCCTCGGCGGCAATATCGGCAATGCGTCGCCGATCGGTGATTCGCCGCCGCTGCTGATCGCCCTCGGCGCGCAGATTGTGCTGTGCAAGGGCGACACACGCCGCATCCTGGCACTCGAAGACTACTTCATCGATTACCGCGTCACTGCCCGCCAGGACAGCGAGTTCATCGAGAAGATCATCGTTCCCAAGGGCCACACGCTGTTCCGCGCCTACAAGGTCTCCAAGCGCCTGGACGACGATATTTCCGCCGTCTGCGCCGCGTTCAACCTCAAGCTCGACAACGGCGTGATCCGCGAGGCCCGCGTGGCGTTCGGCGGCATGGCCGCCACGCCTAAGCGCGCCAAAAGCTGCGAGGCCGTATTGGTCGGCGCCACCTGGAACAGCGCCACCGTGGAGAAAGCCTGCGCCGCCCTGGCCCAGGACTTCACCCCGCTGTCGGACTTCCGCGCCAGCAAGGAATACCGCCTGCTCAGCGCACAGAACCTGCTGCGCAAGTACTTCATCGAGTTGCAAACACCGCACATCGAGACTCGGGTGATCGCTTATGTCTAACCATCACGCCGTCGTTAAAACCCAGGCCGAACTCGCCGAACTGTTTGCCCAGGACCTTACTTCCGGGGTCGGCCGCAGCGTCAAGCATGACAGCGCCGCCAAGCACGTATCCGGCGAAGCGCAGTACATCGATGACCGCCTGGAATTCCCCAACCAGTTGCACCTGTATGCGCGCATGTCCGACCGCGCCCACGCCCGCATCATCAGCATTGACACGGAGCCCTGCTACGCCATTGACGGCGTGCGCATTGTCATCACCCATGAGGACGTGCCGGGCCTTAAAGACATCGGCCCATTGATGCCCGGCGACCCCTTGCTGGCGATTGATACGGTGCAGTTCGTCGGCCAAGTGGTGCTGGCCGTTGCTGCCCGTGACCTGGAAACCGCACGCAAGGCCGCCATGGCGGCGGTAATCGAGTACGAAGACCTTGAACCGGTGCTGGATGTGGTCGAGGCGTTCCGTAAAAAACATTTCGTACTCGACAGTCACACCCACCAGCGCGGCGATTCGACCGGCGCACTGGCCACTGCGAAAAACCGCATCCAGGGCACCCTGCACATTGGCGGCCAGGAACACTTTTACCTGGAAACCCAGATCTCTTCGGTGATGCCCACCGAAGACGGCGGCATGATCGTCTACTGCTCCACGCAGAACCCCACCGAAGTGCAGAAACTGGTGGCCGAAGTGCTGGACGTGTCGATGAACAAGATCGTGGTGGACATGCGCCGCATGGGCGGTGGTTTCGGCGGCAAGGAAACCCAGGCGGCGAGCCCGGCGTGCCTGTGCGCGGTGGTCGCACGCCTGACCGGCCAGCCGACCAAGATGCGCCTGCCGCGCGTCGAAGACATGCTGATGACCGGCAAGCGCCACCCCTTCTATATCGAATACGACGTCGGCTTCGACGACAGCGGTCGCCTGCACGGGATCAACCTGGAACTGGCGGGCAACTGCGGCTGTTCGCCGGACCTGTCCAACTCGATTGTCGACCGCGCCATGTTCCACGCCGACAACGCGTATTACCTGGGCGACGCCACCGTCAACGGGCACCGCTGCAAGACCAATACCGCGTCCAACACCGCGTATCGCGGCTTCGGCGGCCCGCAAGGCATGGTGGCCATCGAGGAAGTGATGGACGCCATCGCCCGCCACCTGGCGCTGGACCCGCTGGCGGTGCGCAAAGCCAATTACTACGGCAAGACCGAGCGCAACGTCACCCACTACTACCAGACCGTCGAGCACAACATGCTCGACGAGATGACCGCCGAACTGGAAGCCAGCAGCCAATACGCCGAGCGCCGCGAAGCGATTCGCCTGTACAACGCCCACAGCCCGATCCTGAAAAAAGGCCTGGCGCTGACCCCGGTGAAATTCGGTATCTCGTTTACCGCGAGTTTCCTCAACCAGGCCGGTGCGCTGATCCATATCTACACCGACGGCAGCATCCACCTGAACCACGGCGGCACCGAAATGGGCCAGGGCTTGAACACCAAGGTCGCGCAGGTGGTGGCCGAGGTGTTCCAGGTGGACATCGACCGCGTACAGATCACCGCCACCAACACCGACAAGGTGCCCAACACCTCACCGACCGCCGCCTCCAGTGGTGCCGACCTGAATGGCAAGGCCGCACAGAACGCCGCCGAAACCATCAAGCAGCGCCTGGTGGAATTCGCCGCACGCAAGTACGACGTGAGCGAAGCGGACGTGGAGTTCCACAACGGCCATGTGCGCGTGCGCGAGCAGATCCTGACGTTTGAGGCGTTGATCCAGCAGGCGTATTTCGCCCAGGTGTCGCTGTCGAGCACAGGCTTCTACAAGACCCCGAAAATATTCTACGACCGCAGCCAGTCAAGGGGTCGGCCGTTCTACTACTACGCATTCGGCGCCGCGTGCTGCGAAGTGATCGTCGACACCCTGACCGGCGAATACAAGATGCTGCGCACCGACATCCTCCATGACGTAGGCGCCTCGCTGAACCCGGCCATCGACATCGGCCAGGTCGAAGGCGGCTTCATCCAGGGCATGGGCTGGCTGACCATGGAAGAGCTGGTGTGGAACGACAAGGGCAAGCTGATGACCAATGGCCCGGCCAGCTACAAGATCCCGGCCGTGGCCGACATGCCGCTGGACCTGCGGGTGAAGCTGGTGGAAAACCGCAAGAACCCCGAAGACACGGTGTTCCATTCCAAGGCCGTGGGCGAACCGCCCTTTATGCTCGGGATTGCTTCGTGGTGTGCGATCAAGGATGCCGTGGCGAGCCTGGGTGATTACCGTCATCAGCCCAGGATTGATGCGCCGGCCACGCCAGAGCGAGTGTTGTGGGGGTGTGAGCAGATGCGGCAGTTGACTGCGGCGAAGGTGGTTGAGGCGGATACCGAGATGGCTTCGCTTTAGACCGAGGCGCTGCCATCGGGGGCAAGCCCCCTCCCACATTGGAATGCATTCCAGTGTGGGAGGGGGCTTGCCCCCGATAGCGGCCTGACAGACACCACAAGAGGTGACCATGAACAACTGGATCAGCGCCCTCGCCGACCTGCAAAACCAAGGTGAACCCTGCGTGCTGGTGACCATCATCGAAGAGCTCGGCTCCACGCCGCGCAATGCCGGTTCGAAGATGGTCATCAGCGCCGCCCAGACTTTCGACACCATCGGTGGCGGGCACCTGGAATTCAAGGCGATGCAGATCGCCCGGGACATGCTCGTGCGCGGCCAGCAGAGCACCCATCTGGAGCGCTTCAGCCTCGGCGCGAGCCTGGGCCAGTGCTGCGGTGGTGTGACCGTACTGCTGTTCGAGCCCATGGGCCAGGTGCAGGCGCAGATTGCGGTGTTTGGCGCCGGCCATGTCGGCCGGGCGCTGGTGCCGTTGCTGGCCAGCCTGCCGTGTCGGGTGCGCTGGATCGATTCCCGTGAGCAGGAGTTTCCGGCACATATCCCCCAGGGCGTGCGTAAAATCGTCAGCGAAGAGCCGGTCGACGAAATTGCCGATCTGCCGGTGGGCAGTTATTGCATCGTCATGACCCACAACCACGCGCTGGACCTGGAACTCACCGCCGCCCTGCTCAAGCGCAATGACTTTGCCTACTTCGGCCTGATCGGCTCGAAGACCAAGCGCGTCAAGTTCGAACATCGCCTGCGGGATCGCGGCTTCGACGCCGCGCAACTGCAACGCATGCGCTGCCCCATGGGCCTCACCGAGGTGAAGGGCAAGTTGCCGGTGGAGATCGCCATCTCCATCGCCGGCGAAATCATCGCCACCTATAACGCCAATTTCGGCCAGCGCACCGCCAGCGCCGAACCCATTGCCAAACTGCTGCCGGCCTCGCGTCGCAGCCAAGCCATTTGAAATGAGATCACCATGCCTTTGACTCGCAAAGCCTACCGTGCCGCCCTGCTGCACAGCCTCGCCGACCCCGCTGAAGTGGGCATCGAAGCCTCCTACGCGTACTTCGAAGACGGCCTGCTGGTGATCGAAAACGGTCAAATCAGCGCCATCGGCCATGCCAGCGATTTACTGCCGACCTTGCCCGCCGACATCGACATCACCCATTACCAGGACGCGTTGATCATCCCGGGCCTGATCGACACCCACATCCACCTGCCGCAGACCGGCATGGTCGGCGCCTATGGCGAGCAGTTGCTCGACTGGCTCAACACCTACACCTTCCCGTGTGAAAGCCAGTTCGCCGATAAGGCTCACGCCGAGGAAGTCGCGGATATCTTCATCAAGGAACTGCTGCGCAACGGCACCACCACCGCGCTGGTGTTCGGCAGTGTGCATCCGCAATCGGTGAATGCATTCTTTGAAGCGGCAGAAAAACTCGACCTGCGCATGATCGCCGGCAAGGTGATGATGGACCGCAACGCGCCGGACTACCTGACCGACACCGCCGAATCCGGCTACCAGGAAAGCAAGGCGCTGATCGAGCGCTGGCACGGCAAGGGCCGCCTGCATTATGCGGTGACGCCACGCTTTGCCCCGACCAGTACGCCGGAGCAACTGGCACTGGCCGGGCAACTGCTGGGGGAATACCCGGACCTGTACATGCAGACCCACATCAGCGAGAACAAGCAGGAAGTCGAGTGGGTGAAGGAGCTGTTCCCGGAGCGCAGTGGCTATCTGGATGTCTACGACCACTACAAGTTGCTGGGCGAGCGCTCGGTGTTTGCCCATGGCGTGCACCTGTGTGATGACGAGTGCGCGCGTCTGGCAGAGGCCGGTTCAGCGGTCGCATTTTGCCCGACCTCGAACTTCTTCCTCGGCAGCGGTTTGTTCAACCTGCCGATGGCCGAGAAGCACAAGCTGAATGTGGGCCTGGGCACCGATGTGGGGGGCGGCACCAGTTTCTCGCTGCTGCAAACCCTGAACGAAGCCTACAAAGTCATGCAGTTGCAGGGCGCGCGCTTGAGCCCGTTCAAGTCGCTGTACCTGGCGACCCTGGGCGGTGCGCGGGTGCTGCGGCTGGAAGACAAGATCGGCACGCTGCAACCGGGCACCGATGCGGACTTCCTGGTGCTGGACTACAACGCCACGCCACTGCTGAGCTATCGCCTGAAGCAGGCGAAGAACATTGCCGAGACGTTGTTTGTATTGATGACACTGGGGGATGATCGGACGGTGTTGCAGACTTATGCGGCGGGGCAATTGGTGCACCAGCGCTAATCCCATAAACACCCCAAAACAAATGTGGGAGGGGGCAAGCCCCCTCCCACATTGTTGGTCGTATTTACAACTTTATGGACGAACGCCCCGGTTTCTTGGTCTGCAACAAATGCGAAAATACCGCATGCAGATCATCCGACGCGCTCTCTTCATCGAGGTTGAGCTTGCTGTCGATGTGATCCATGTGATGCATCATCAAGTTCACTGCCAACGCCGCATCCCGTGCCTCGATTGCGTCGATCAGCTGGGTGTGTTCATCGTAGGAACAGTGCGAGCGGTTGCCGCTTTCGTACTGGGCGATGATCAATGAAGTCTGGGACACCAGGCTGCGCTGGAAGCTGATCAGCGGCGCGTTCTTCGCCGCTTCGGCCAGCTTGAGGTGGAACTCGCCGGAGAGGCGGATACCGGCACCGCGATCGCCACGGGAGAAGCTGTCGCGTTCGTCATTGACCATCTGGCGCAGTTCGGCCAGTTGCTCGGCTGTCGCGTGTTGCACCGCCAATTCAGTGATCGCCCGCTCCACCAGACGCCGCGCGAGGAACACCTGGCGTGCCTCCTCGACGCTTGGGCTGGCCACTACCGCACCGCGATTGGGCCGCAGCAGCACCACGCCTTCATGGGCCAGGCGCGACAACGCGCGGCGAATGATGGTGCGGCTGACGCCGAAGATTTCGCCCAGTGCCTCTTCGCTCAACTTGGTACCGGGTGCCAGGCGTTGTTCGAGGATCGCCTCGAAGATATGCGCGTAGACGATATCGTCCTGGGTTCCGCTGCGACCGGCCTTGCCGGCACGCGGTTGTTTCTTGAGAGGTTGCAACTGTTCGTTCATGGGCACTCGGGTTTGGAGAACGGCGGCGAATTAACGGTAATACGGCAACAGCGTGTCGCTGGCAAGTATCACCTAAAAACAGGGCACATTGTACACAACCCAATGCGCCAACACACTGTACGGCTGTTTGCGGCGTCGGCTGTATTGCAATGGGTCGCTGCGTTTGAGTTTAGGCTTGAATCCGCAACTTCCCTGGTAAAAGGAACACCTGTTCATGACCGATGCCGCCCAAGCGCCTCTGCGCCCGCTGGCCGACACTTCACCCTCGGCCGTCGTCGCCGGCTTCATCGCCATGATGACCGGCTACACCAGCTCCCTGGTCCTGATGTTCCAGGCCGGGCAAGCCGCCGGTTTGACCACGGCGCAGATTTCCTCATGGATCTGGGCGATCTCCATCGGCATGGCGGTGTGCAGCATCGGCCTGTCCCTGCGCTATCGCACCCCCATCACCATTGCCTGGTCGACGCCAGGTGCCGCGCTGCTGATCACCAGCCTGGGCGGTGTGAGCTACGGCGAAGCCATCGGCGCGTACATCACCTGCGCGGTGTTGGTGACGATCTGCGGCTTGACCGGCAGCTTTGAAAAACTGGTCAAGCGTATCCCGGCGTCATTGGCGGCGGCCCTGCTGGCGGGCATCCTGTTCAAGATCGGCAGCGAGATCTTCGTCGCCGCGCAGCATCGCACCGGGCTGGTGCTGGGAATGTTCTTCACCTACCTGGTGATCAAGCGCCTGTCGCCGCGTTATGCGGTGCTGGCCGCGCTGCTGATCGGCACCGCGCTGTCGGGGTTGATGGGGCTGCTGGACTTCAGCGGTTTCCACCTGGAAGTGGCGACGCCGGTATGGACCACGCCGCACTTTTCGCTGGCGGCGACCATCAGCATCGGCATCCCGTTGTTCGTGGTGGCGATGACCTCGCAGAACATGCCCGGCATCGCCGTGCTGCGGGCCGACGGCTACAACGTGCCGGCCTCGCCGCTGATCACCGCCACCGGGCTGGCATCTCTGGTGTTGTCGCCGTTCGGCTCCCACGGCATCAACCTGGCCGCCATCAGCGCAGCGATCTGCACCGGGCCCCATGCCCATGAAGACCGCAACAAGCGCTATACCGCAGCCGTGTGGTGCGGGGTGTTCTACGGGATTGCCGGGGTATTCGGCGCGACCTTGGCGGCGCTGTTCGCAGCCTTGCCCAAGGAACTGGTGCTGTCGATCGCGGCGCTGGCGCTGTTTGGCTCGATCATCAATGGCCTGAGCATCGCCATGAATGAGCCGAAGGAACGTGAAGCGGCGCTGATCACCTTCATGGTCACGGCGTCTGGCCTGACGCTGTTTTCCATCGGGTCGGCGTTCTGGGGGATTGTGGCGGGGGTGTTGACGCTGCTGATTCTGAATTGGCGCAAGGCATAAAAAAACGGCGACCCTGGGGTCGCCGTTTTTTCAGTATCACTTAGCCGCGTTGATCGGCTTTTCCGGATACCACACGTCCAGCAGCGGGCTGACTTCAGCCTTGGTCAGCTCGGAACGGGTTTTCAGCCAGGCTTCAACGGCAGCACGTTGCTCTTCGGAGACCGAGCCACGCTTCTGCAGGCAAACCAGACCGTAGTCGTCGCCGCCGACGTAGCCCAGACCATTGGCTTCCATGGCTTCTTTGATGAATGCTTCGAGGAAAGCGTCGATAGCTTCTTCACTCAGGCCTTCTTTGAAGTCCAGGTTCAGTTCGAAACCCAGCTCTTGAAATTCATCAACGCACAGTTTTTTGCGCAGACGCTGGGAACGGTTAGTCGCCATTGGAACAATCCTCATAAGTAATAACGGGCGGCACTTTAGCAGTTTAAGGCGGCGATTGCCCGACTCTCTGGGACAGGCGGCACAATGGCGCTAAAAAAAACGCGCAATACCAGCTATCGTTCAGCTACAAGTGGATCAACCTTGGGGCATAATGCCGACACTTTCATGACTATTGAGGGATTTTTCTTATTTACCCCTCGCCTTTTTCACCCTCCTCAGCAGTAGGGTTTTACTTCTTATGATCAAATCTTTGCGTTCCTTCTTGCTCGCCGGTCTTCTCCTTCCGCTGGCCTTTTCCACCTCCGCAGCCCCCGTCAACAATACCCTGCCACCGAATGTTCAGCAGGCACTCGCCAAAGCCAAGCTGCAAAACACCGCGCTGTCCCTGGTGATGATTCCCCTGAACGGCCCCGGTACACCGACCGTTTTCAACGCCGATGTCTCAGTGAACCCGGCCTCGACCATGAAGCTGGTCACCACCTATGCGGCGCTGGAAATGCTCGGCCCCAACCACCAGTGGAAAACCGAGTTCTACACCGACGGCACCCTCAGCGGTGGCGTGTTGCACGGCAACCTGTACCTCAAGGGTGGCGGCGACCCCAAGCTGAACATGGAAAAACTCTGGCTGCTGATGCGCGACCTGCGCGCCAACGGCGTGCAGCAAGTCACTGGTGACCTGGTGCTAGACCGCAGCTTCTTCAACCAGCCGCTGTTGCCGGAATTCAACGACGACGGCAACGACGAGAACAAGCCCTTCCTGGTCAAGCCGGACGCGCTGCTGGTCAACCTCAAGGCCCTGCGCTTCGTGACCCGCAATGATTCGGGCCGGGTACTGGTATCGGTCGAGCCGCCGATTGCCAGCATCCGTATCGACAACCAGGTCAAGGTGTCCAACGCCAAGCAGTGTACCGGCGACGTACGCTATAACCCGGTCACCGCCGCCGACGGCAGCGTGACGGTAACGGTCAGCGGCCAATTGGCCGATGGCTGCAGTTCGCAGACCTACCTGTCGCTGCTGGACCACGCCACCTACACCGCCGGCGCCGTCCGGGCGATCTGGAAGGAACTGGGCGGCACCATCCAGGGCCGTGACATCCAGGCACCGGTGCCCAAGGATGCCAAGGTATTGGCTCGGGCCTTTTCGCCGGACCTGGCGGAAATTATCCGCGACATCAACAAATACAGTAACAACACCATGGCCCAGCAGTTGTTCCTGAGCCTGGGCGCGCAGTTCCGCAATGACGCCGATGGCGACGATGCCAAGGCTGCGCAACGCGTGGTGCGCCAGTGGCTGGCGAAGAAAGGCATCACCGCGCCGCACCTGGTGATGGAGAACGGCTCAGGCCTGTCCCGCGCCGAACGGGTCAGCGCCCGCGAGATGGCGGCCATGCTGCAAGCCGCGTGGAAAAGCCCCTACGCTGCCGAGTACATCAGTTCGATGCCGATTGCCGGCACCGACGGCACCATGCGCAAACGCCTGAAGACCACCGCCATGCGCGGCGAAGCCCACATCAAGACCGGCACCCTGAACACCGTGCGCGCCATCGCCGGGTTCAGCCGCGACAACAACGGCAATACCTGGGCCGTGGTGGCTATCCTCAACGACCCGAAGCCATGGGGTGCTTCGTCGGTGTTGGATCAGGTGTTGCTCGACCTGTACCGCCAGCCGAAGGTGGCTGCGGCAGCACCGGCCCTCTGAAACATACTGGGGTGAACGGGCTTGTCCGCTCACCCCAGAAGCCCGCTCACCACGACAGGGCCAGTCAGCAAACCGACTGCGCTTCCACCCGATCCCTGCCCGCCTGCTTGGCCACGTACACGGCCGAGTCAGCGCGCAGCAGCAGCCCATCGATACCTTCGTCCACCCGCCAACTGGCCACGCCGAAGCTCGCGGTGACAATACCGACCGGCTCCATCGGCACGCTGCGCAACGACGCCCACAACTCCATCGCCAGGCTGTAGGCCTGAGCACCATCGGTGTGCGGGCACAGCACCATGAACTCCTCGCCACCCAGGCGGCAGAACACATCGGTGCGGCGCAGGCGCTGGCTGATGCGTTTGCACAACTCCTGCAATACCCCATCGCCGACGGCATGCCCATGCTGGTCGTTGATGCGCTTGAAGTGATCGATATCGAGCATGATCACCGACAAGGCCCCCGAGGTGCGGTTGAGCCTGACCATCTCGGCCTTGAGGCGGTCCTGGAAATAGCGGCGGTTGTGGATCCCGGTCAGGGAGTCGGTGATGGAGAGTGCACGCAGCTCTTCCTCCACCCGCTTCAGATCGGAAATATCCGACACGTAGCCATGCCACAGCGTCCCTCCTCCGGGTAACTCTTCCGGCGTCGCTTCGCCGCGAATCCAGCGCAGTCCGCGTTGCGGCAAGAGCACCCGGTACTCCTCCCGCCAATGGCTCAACTGCAACGCAGACAAGCGGATCGATGCGCGTACCCGCTCCGCATCCAGCGGGTGGATGCGCTCGAAGACCTTCTTCGCATCCTGCTGCAGCACGCCGGGCTCGATTTCATAGATATCGCGCATGCCGTCGCTGGCGTAGATGAATTTCCAGTTGTCTTGAGGCTCCAGGGTGAACTGGAAGATGCCGCCGGGCACATGGGCGCTGAGTTTCTTGAGCAGCCGATCCCTGGCCGCCAATGCCTCGTAGGCGCGCTTTTGTTCGGTAATGTCCAGGTAAATCGCCAGGTGACCGATCCACAAACCATGGTCGTCCAGCAACACGGTGGCCAGCATGTTCACCGTCAGTTGGCTGCGATCCTCACGAACCAGGGTCCACTCGCGGGCTTGGTGCAGGTTGTCGGGGCTTTCCACCAGCATCGCCTGGCTTGCCGGGATGCGTTTGCCCAAGGCTACACTGAGGCTGGCGGAACGCGCTTCCAGTTCCGACGCCAGGTGCAGGCTTTCCAGGGTGTGCGTGCCCACCACCTGCTCGGCCTTGAACCCCAGCATCTGCTCGGCACCGGCATTGAAGGTATTGATGACACCGCGCAGGTCGGTGGCAATGATCGCGACCTGCGTCGCGGCATTCAGCACACTGCGCAATTGGCCGTGGGCGCCGCGTAATTCCTGCTCGCGCAGGCGCAACTGCGCCGTGCGCTGCTCCACCAGTTTCAGCGCGCGCTGGCGTTGGCTGACCAGCACATAGAGCAAGGCGCTGAGCAACAGGCTGAGCAGGCCGCCCATGGTCAGGATCGTGCTCAACGAGGAGTGGTTGGCCTGGTCGAACACCTGGCTCGGACGCAGTGTGAGGGCATACACATGGTCACCCAGTGTGAGGCGGCGCGCCCCGACCAGATCACCGCTGGCCACGGCATTGCCGGACTCGAAAAGCACGCGCTTTTGCACGTCGGAGGTGTCGACGATCTGCATCACCAGGTTGTCGCGGTCCGGCTTGGGCAAACCGTCGGCCACCAGTTGGCGCATGCTGATCACCGCCATGACATAGCCGTAGGGCTCATTCTGGGATTGGTCGGAGCTGGGCAAATGACTGACCGGCGCGACCAATAAAACCCCGGTGGCATAGTCCGGTTCCACACCCACCAGTTGCATGGGCTGGGACACCGCCAGCTTGCCGGTGTTTTGCGCACGCTCAAGCACCGAACGCCGCAGGGGCTGGGCCAGCAGGTCAAAGCCGAGGGGTGCCCCCAACAGGCTTTGAGTCTGGCTGTACAGTACCGGTACGTATTCATCGCGCTCGGGCGCAGGGGCCAACTCACCCGTGGAATTCAACTCACAGATCACGAAAGGTGTGCCGCGCTGCGCGGACACGGCTTGCTCAAACTGACCGCGCTGTTCGCGATACACCCGGGGCGCCCAGGAGTAAGCGCGCGCGCGCAGCAACAAGGGCTGGGCAAAACCGTCAAACTCTTCGCGGGACACGTCATCGGAGTTGACGAAGAAACGCCGCAGGCTGTTCAGGCGTTGTTCCTGGTCGTCAAAGCGTTCCTGCAGGCGGGTGTAGCGTTCGTTGACCAACAACTGAAAGCGTTGGCGCACCTGCTGCTGATAGAGGTCGGCGGCCGCCCAGGCCACAACAGCCGTCAAGGCAAACCCTGCCAGCAACACCACCAATGCCACCAGCCAAGCCGACGCCTGCTCACTGATAAAGCCTAGGATTTTCGGGCGTACGGCTTGCAACGGCATAGGCAACACTCACAGCGCCAGCGTGCGGGGGGTGTCACTTTGGCTTGGCCTTAAGTTATAGCCACCGGCCTTGAATTTGACCAGCGTAAAAAAGCCGCAAACCCGGAATAATCCAGGCTTGCGGCCTGATTGACAGCCGTGTTCAGCGCGCGGTGATTTTCCATGCCCGGTGGATCTTCGCATTGCGTGCGAAATCCGGGTCGATGGTCTTGTCGCTGATTTCCTCGACCGCGTAGCGTTCGCTCAGGTTGTCCTCCAGTGCGAACTTGCGGAAGTTGTTCGAGAAGTACAGCACGCCGCCCGGCGCCAGGCGCGCCATGGCCAGGTCGAGCAACTGCACGTGGTCGCGCTGCACGTCGAAGATACCTTCCATGCGCTTGGAGTTGGAGAAGGTCGGCGGGTCAATGAAGATCAGGTCGAACTCATCGCGGCAGGCCTCCAGCCAGGCCATCACGTCACCCTGCTCCAGACGGTTCTTGTCGGAGAAGCCGTTGAGGGACAAGTTGCGGCGTGCCCAGTCCAGGTAAGTCTTGGACAGGTCGACGCTGGTGGTGCTGCGCGCGCCGCCCTTGGCCGCATGCACACTGGCGGTGGCGGTGTAGCAATACAGATTGAGGAAACGCTTGCCGGCTGCCTCTTTCTGGATGCGCAGGCGCATCGGGCGGTGGTCGAGGAACAGGCCGGTGTCCAGGTAGTCGGTGAGGTTGACCAGCAGCTTTACGCCGCCTTCGCTGACTTCGGTGAACTTGCCCTGGGCGCTCTGGCGCTCGTACTGCTTGGTACCGCTCTGACGCTCACGGCGCTTGACCACCACGCGGCTCTTGTCGATGTTCAGCGCCTGGGGAATGGCCGCCAGCGCATCGAACATACGCGCGGAGGCTTTTTCCGGGTCAATGGACTTGGGCGCCGCGTATTCCTGTACATGCACCCAATCGTGATACAGGTCGATGGCCATGGAGTATTCCGGCATGTCGGCATCGTACACGCGGTAGCAATCCACGCCTTCGCGTTTGGCCCACTTGCCCAGCAGCTTGAGGTTCTTTTGCAGGCGGTTGGCAAACATCTGCCCGCCTTCGCTCAGGCGCGCCTGCTCGACCACCGGGGCCGGAGCAGGTTTGATCGGGTTGCCGTTCTTGTTGTACTGGCGCTCTTGCGGCTCGGCCGGGGCCTGATCGTAGGCAGCTTGCTCACGCTCGGCCTGGCGCTGTTCCGGGGTACGACGTTCGCCGGTGACGAACTGGTCCGGGTTGACCTTGATCAGCAGCAACTTGCACGGCAACGCGCCGTTCCAGAACGAATACTGCTTGTGGCTACGGATGCCCATGCGCTTGCCCAGGTCCGGCGCGCCGGTGAACACTGCGGCTTCCCAGCCCATGCACGCCTGGCGCAGACGCTCGCCGAGGTTCTGGTAGAGGTACAACAGGCTGGCTTCGTCACCCAGGCGCTCGCCGTACGGCGGGTTGCAGATGACCAGGCCTTTCTGGTTCTGGTCCGGGCGCGGTTCGAAGGTGCCTACTTCGCCCTGGTACACCTTGATCCAGTGGCTCAGGCCGGCCCGCTCGATGTTATTGCGCGCAGGCTGGATCAAGCGCGGATCGGCTTCGTAGCCACGGATCCACAGCGGCGGCTTGTTCATGCCGATGGCGGCGCGTTCAGCGGCTTCGGCGTGCAGCTTCTTCCACAGCGCCGGGACATGACCGAGCCAGGTGGTGAAACCCCACAGCTCGCGGTTCAGGTTGGGGGCCATGTCGGCAGCGATCATGGCGCCTTCCACCAGGAAGGTGCCCACGCCGCACATCGGGTCACTCAGCGCGCCGCCTTCAGCGGCGATGCGCGGCCAGCCGGCACGAATCAGGATCGCGGCCGCCAGGTTTTCCTTCAACGGTGCCGCCCCCTGCTGCAAGCGATAACCGCGCTGGTGCAGGCTGTGGCCGGACAGGTCGAGGGACAGGATCGCTTCGCCACGGTCCAGGCGCAGATGGATGCGCAGGTCCGGATTGATCTTGTCGATGGACGGGCGCTCGCCAGTCGGGGTGCGCAGCTTGTCGACAATCGCATCCTTGACCTTCAGCGCGCCGAAGTGGGTGTTGTCGATGCCCGAACCGTGGCCGCTGAATTCAACCGCCAGGCTGCCATCCGGCACCATGTGGTCGGCCCACTCGATGTCCAGCACGCCGTGGTAGAGGTCTTCGGCGTCCTTCATCGGGAAGCGCTTGAGCACCAGCAGCACGCGGTTGGCCAGGCGCGACCAGAGGCACAGGCGGTAGGCGGTTTCCATGTCGGCCATGCCGCGCACGGCCGAGGTGTGCTCGCGGGCGTCCTCAAGGCCAAGCCCGACGGCTTCCTCGATCAGCAGGCCTTCGAGGCCCTTGGGGCAGGTGAGGAAGAGTTCAAAACGGTCCGACATGGGGCATTCCAGGCTTTTCAGCAATAAATGAACGGGCGACGCATCGCCGGTTCGGTTTTCAATCAAGCACTTTTCTTGAAGAGTGCTCGCGTGGCACGAATGTGCCGTCCCACCCCGGCTGCCGGGCCTTTGGGCCTGTAATGACGGGGCAGAGAAACAATTGGCTGTAACAAAAAGAAATATTCCGACCCTTCGTCGAATAATAACTGACTGCAACGGGCGGACATTCTCACTAAAGGATTAAACCCATCCTCTATGCAGGGTGCATCATAGCTGGCTTTGCCCAATAAAAGGGGCGAAAAACCATCCCAGCTTATCGCTATAGCATCGTTATCGTTACGTGCTTATGACAAAACGATCATTGAATCCATGTGACCTATTGGTTAGAACTCAATACAGGTTGGCGCCGTAACGACGCCGACACATCGGCTCGCCACGCCGGCAGCGAGCCCACCAACGGCAGAAAAACTCTGCCCGGTCTCGGACGAGGCCGAAGGATATCAAGACAGTCAACAAGTGAGGGAAACACCCTATGAGAAGACTTAAGCGTGATCCGTTGGAAAGAGCATTTTTACGCGGATATCAATACGGCGTTCATGGCAAATCCCGTGAGCTTTGCCCATTTACTCTACCGTCGGTACGCCAAGCCTGGATCAACGGCTGGCGAGAAGGACGCGGCGACAACTGGGACGGTATGACTGGCACTGCGGGAATCCACAGACTCAACGAACTTCACGCCGTCGGCTAATCAAGGGCAATTAATTCCGACACCACCTCTGGATTTATAACGACTTACCATGCACGCCCCATCCGGGCGGCGGGCTTCGGCCCAGGGGGCTCCTTTTCAGGAGCCCTTTTTAATGGATGGTTTTCAGGCTTTTGGCAATGCCGCGATGGCATCTACCGACTGGCGAATCAGCGCCGGGCCTTTGTAGATGAAGCCGGAATACAACTGCACCAGGCTTGCACCCGCGGCAATCTTCTCGGCCGCATGCTTGCCTTCGGTAATACCGCCGACGGCGATGATCGGCAAGCGCCCGGCCAGCTCCGCAGCCAGCACCTTGACGATATGGGTGCTCTTGTCACGCACCGGCGCCCCCGACAGGCCGCCCGCTTCGTCGCCATGGGCCAGGCCTTCGACGCCTACGCGGCTGAGGGTGGTGTTGGTCGCGATGACTGCGTCCATCCCCGAGTCCACCAGGGCCTGGGCCACCAGCACGGTTTCTTCGTCGCTCATGTCCGGCGCGATCTTGATCGCCAGCGGCACGCGCTTGCCATGACGCACGGCCAGGTCTTCCTGGCGCTGGCGCAAGGCTTCGAGCAGTTGCTTGAGGGAGTCGCCGAACTGCAGGCTGCGCAGTCCCGGGGTATTGGGCGAGCTGACGTTGACCGTGACATAGCTGGCGTGGGCGTAGACCTTGTCCAGGCAGATCAGGTAATCATCCACCGCACGCTCGACCGGCGTATCGAAGTTCTTGCCGATATTGATGCCCAGGATGCCCTTGTACTTCGCCGCCTGAACCCGCGACAGCAGGTGATCAACGCCCAGGTTGTTGAAACCCATGCGATTGATGATCGCCTCGGCTTCCGGCAGGCGGAAGATACGTGGCTTGGGGTTACCCGGCTGTGGGCGTGGCGTCACGGTGCCGATTTCAACGAAACCGAAACCCAGCTGTGCAAAACCATCGATGGCCGCACCGTTCTTATCCAGGCCAGCCGCCAGGCCGACCGGGTTGGGGAAGTCGAGCCCCATCACCGAGACCGGCATTTTTGCCGGTGCCTTGCATACCAGGCCATTGAGCCCCAGGCGGCCACCGGCACCGATCAGGTCCAGGGACAGATCGTGGGAGGTTTCCGGGGAGAGTTTGAACAACAGCTGGCGGGCCAGGGTATACATGGGCGGGCTAGACTCGGATGGCGGCGAAAGGTGGCGGCGATTATAGCCGGGGTCACGGGTTGCGCGCGAGGCGCGAACCTCAATCGTCAGTAGCGGTGCGCTACCAACTGCTCGTAATACGCCCAGATTTTCTGGGCATATTGCATGCGCAACGCCTCACGCGCGGGCCCGGAACCCGGGCCTGCGTTGTAGGAGCCTACCGCCGTCCAGTTGTAGCCAAAGCGCTGGATGAACTCGGCGAGAATCGAAGCCCCTACCTCCACCGACAGGCAAGGCTCATTGAGCAACCGCTCCTCGGTAATACCTCGCTCGAGCAGGCGCGGCAAATGGCTGCTGTTGATCTGCATCAGGCCGATGTCCCGAGTGCCATTACGGTTCGTATCGTTTATCGCGTGCGCACGAAAGCCCGACTCCACCGCAGCGATCGCCTGCAGCAATTCGGGCTCGATGTTGTAGCGGCTGGCCGCCTCCTCCCAGCAATAGGCCAGCGCCTGATTGCCGGTCATCATCACACCCAACACCAAGCCCTTGCTCCAGAACCTAGCCACGGCCTGCCACTCCATTGCGGGTATGGCCGCATGCCGAGCACACATGGTCCATACGGCCAGACGAGGGGCCCTCGATCGTCACCGGGCAAATGAAACGGTACCCCCGACCGTAAATCGTCTTGATAAACCCCTTGTCGGTGCCAAGGTACTTGCGCAGTGAATAAATGCAGCGTGTCAGCGACTCTTCGGCAACTTCCCCCTGCGGCCAGGCCAGCTCCAGCAAGCGATCCTTGGTCATCAACACGCCACCGGACATCAGCAACAACCGCAACACCAGCCCTTCCTTGGGCGGCAGCTGAACATCTGCGTCCTCACCGGTCAGGCGACCATCGTCGTGCAGGGTCCAACGCGCAAAAACCAGGGAAGTCGTCGTCCCTCCATCATCCATGACAGCCATGATTACCTCGGCATCCGACTACTGACATTGAAGTCCTCATTTGCATTACGGGTTCAAGTGCCCCTGCCACGACTATAAAAACCTGCCTCAAGGCTCACGTTAGGAAAAAGCGCAGACATCGCGCGTTTTTTTGGAACCACGCTGTAAGACGTTTCGCTACCCATCAACTTCAGGTAGCCAGGCGTGGTAAACCTCGTGCAACTCAACCCCCAACCGGTCTTCCAACTGCACCAACTCACCCAAGGCCAGTAATTGCCCGTTAACCCGAACCTCCACGCAATGGATTATCTCTGGCATCAAAGGCAACACCTTCCCGGGCGCAAACTTTGCCAGGCGCCGGCGGCTGATCAGTTGTTCCTGAAGAAGAATTTCCAGATGCATCGGGCTAACACCTTGTTCACGGTGAGACATCGCGCTCAGGCCGTACAAACGCACGTTGAACACGCTCGTATTGCGCTGCCGTCAAAGGCGGTGGCCCTGCCCCCCCACCCGGCCCCAGCGTCTCACTGCCCACGGCCCTGGCCTGAATCACAAACAGACGCACTTGATCCGGGCGAGTAGTCGCCCGCCGTTCTGCCTCTCGTTGAAACGCGCCCAGCCACAGACGCCTGCCCTGGGGCACACGCACCACACTGTTGACCCCCACCTGCCCCACCGCGGTATTTTTTTCACGCCGCCCCTTCTCACTCATCTGGCGCCCCTCCTCAATCTCAAGGCGCATTTCGATCTGGTTAGCTTCTGAAAAACGCGGCAATACGCTGACCTGAGTGCCATAGCGCACAGGTTTCCAGTCAGTCCGGTCGTTTCCGGGGGGCGGTAGATAAAAGGTATGGCTATCCTGAAACACCGCCGGGACGTTCTCCTGAGTGAGAATCACGGGCAGTGCCACCACCTTCGCCCGTCGACGACGCTCCAATGCACCGATCCTGGCCATCACGCGGTTGTCATCCTGAGGCGCAAGGATTCGCGTGGTCGACATCCGGGCGTCTTCATCCCTGCCCAGGCCCAGTTTTTCCAGCTCGTCACGCTCAACATCCACCAGCCATAACGACACTTCGATCGATCGCTTGGGTATGTCGAGTTCAGCCACCAGTTTCTGGATGAAGGTCACCTGGGCCGGCTTGCCCTTGATCAGCAGGCTGTTGCTGTCCGGGTAGGCGATCACACCGAGGCTCTTGTCGGACAGCAACCCCTTGTGCTCGCTGGCCAGCAGGGTCTCGATCATCGACGCCATCCCCGGCACGGTAACCGGGTTGTCGCGCGCGCCGTACTGACGGTCCGCCACATCGGTGTTAAGCACCTGAACCACACCAAAGGCCTGCGCGCCCACACGCAAATCGGCTCTTTGCCGGTCCATCAATTGGGCCAGGCGCATCACCTGATCGACGTAGTTAGGTGGGCCGGACACATAAAATGTGCGTGCCCCACTTTCACGCAGGGGATGGCGTGACTCATCGATACCCGAGCGGCGCATAAGGCCACGCAACTTGTCGACCGTAATATGCCGCAAGGTCACCGCAGAGCTCTTTGCCTCGTCAGCATCGTAGATATGCAGCGCTTGCCCGTCGCTGTACCAGATCAACCCCTGCTCTTGCGCAAGCGCCTCCAACGCCTGTTGCGGCGCATCGAAATCCAGTGCGGTGCTCAGACGTTTGCGCGCCACCGCCTGGCTGACAACGATGGGCACCCCCAGCGGCTCCGACAGCGCAGTGAACACGGTATACAGGCTTTCATCCCGAACCTGGTGAAGCTCGGCCCAAGCCAGCGCACTTCCCAACCACAGGCCGGCAAACCACAACCAACGGTGAAACCGGAGACGGAGCATCGTTACAAGGGATTCGGCGTGCACCGTGAGGGTTCCTGGGCAGTCTGGCAGTAAGAGAGCGGCCATACTGAAAGCCCGCCCGGTTTCAATCTTGATGGAAAGCTGACGGCCAGCCGGGCCTCACCACCCGTGGCATGTGCCTTGCTACGAACTCTGCATGAGAGCACGCGCCAACGGCGGAGCGCGCTACGGACAAAGGCGTCGTTACCCGCATTGGCTTACATCGCCATCTGAGGGAACGACGCTTTTTTTTGAAAGAAAAGGTAGGTGTTGATGAACGATTCGGTCGGCAACAGCCCGATGAACGACCCGCGGGCCTGGGTCAACGGCAGTGATGCCCCTGAAAAGAGCAGCCTTGACCTGGGTTTCATGGCCCTGAGCGACTGCGCCTCGGTGGTCGTAGCGGCCACCCAGGGCTTCGCTCAACCCTACGGCCTGACCCTGAACCTCAAGCGCCAATCGTCCTGGGCCAACCTGCGCGACAAACTGGTCAGCGGCGAACTGGACGCCGCCCACAGCCTGTACGGGCTGATCTATGCCGTGCACCTGGGCATCGGCGGAGTCGCGCCCACCGACATGGCCGTGCTGATGGGGCTCAACCAGAACGGCCAGAGCATCAACCTGTCCCACGGCTTGCAGCGACAAGGGGTGATCACTCCTGAGGCGCTCGACCGCCACGTGCACCAAAGCCGAACAAAACTGACCTTCGCGCAGACCTTTCCCACAGGTACTCACGCCATGTGGCTGTATTACTGGCTGGCGAGCCAAGGTATTCACCCCTTGCAGGATGTGGACAGTGTGGTGGTCCCGCCACCGCAAATGGTTGCGCACCTGCAAGCCGGACGCATTGACGGGTTTTGCGTCGGCGAGCCCTGGTGCGCCAGCGCAGTCAAGCAAAACCAGGGGTTTACCTTGGCGACAAGCCAGGCGATCTGGCCGGATCACCCGGAAAAGGTCCTCGGATGCACCCGGACGTTCGTCGACCAGTACCCCAATACTGCGCGCGTGCTGGTGATGGCGATCCTGGAGGCCAGCCGGTTTATCGAAGAAAGCACCGAAAACCGCCGTTCCACCGCGCAATTGCTCAGTGGTCGCGAGTACCTCGACGCCCCGCTCGACTGCATCGAACCGCGCCTGCTGGGCGCCTATGACGATGGCCTGGGCAACCAGTGGCAGGATCCCCACGCCCTGCGTTTTTTCGCCGGTGGCGAGGTGAACCTGCCTTACCTCTCCGATGGCATGTGGTTCATGACCCAGTTCCGGCGTTGGGGCCTGTTGCGCGAGGACCCCGACTACCTCGGCGTTGCCCGCCAGGTGCAGCAACTGGCGCTGTATCGTCAGGCGGCAGGTGCGCTGGGGATCCCGGTAAAGGCCCAGGACATGCGCAGCAGCCAGCTGATCGACGGCAAGATCTGGGACGGTTCCAACCCAACCGAATACGCCCGCAGCTTCCGCCTGCATGCCCTGGCCAATGATTCCAACCGCCAGGCCTGGCGCTGACAGGAGAATCTCCATGCTGCGAATCCTGTTGATCAATGACACCCCGCGCAAGGTCGGCCGCCTCAGGTCGGCGCTGATCGAGGCCGGTTTTGATGTCATCGATGAGTCCGGCCTGACCATCGACCTGCCCGCACGCGTCGAAACGGTGCGCCCGGACGTGATCCTGATCGATACCGAGTCACCGGGCCGTGATGTGATGGAGCAGGTGGTATTGGTCAGCCGAGACCAACCCCGGCCCATCGTGATGTTTACCGACGAACATGACCCGAACGTAATGCGCCAGGCGATCAAGTCCGGCGTCAGCGCCTACATCGTCGAAGGCATCCAGGCCCAGCGCCTGCAGCCGATCCTCGATGTGGCCATGGCGCGCTTCGAAAGCGACCAGGCCTTGCGCGCCCAGCTCCAGGCGCGCGACCAGCAATTGGCCGAGCGCAAGCGCATCGAGCTGGCCAAGGGCATGCTGATGAAAATGAAGGCCTGCAACGAAGAAGAGGCCTACACCCTGATGCGTCGCCAGGCCATGAGCCGCCAGCAGAAACTGATCCAGGTGGCGGAGCAGATTATCGCCATGAGCGAGCTGCTCGGCTGATTTGGCTCAGCTCTTGCTAAGTATTCCGCACAGGTAGCCAACGGCGGTTGCCCCTCCACGACAAAGACGTCGCACACCCGGTTTGCCCTCGCGAACCCGGTGGCGGCGTTTTTTCGTTTTGGCCTTCTTACAAGACTCCCAACCGTTGAGGTGCGTGATGAAATCAAGCTTCTGGAAATCCGGGCACACCCCGACCCTGTTTGCCGCGTTCCTGTATTTCGACCTGAGCTTCATGGTCTGGTACCTGCTAGGCCCACTGGCGGTACAGATTGCCGCCGACCTGCACCTGACCACCCAACAACGCGGCCTGGTGGTGGCGACACCGATCCTGGCGGGCGCGGTGCTGCGCTTCCTGATGGGCATGCTGGCGGACAAGCTGTCGCCCAAGACCGCCGGGCTGATCGGCCAGGTGATTGTGATCTGTGCCCTGTTCGGCGCCTGGAAACTGGGCATCCATAGCTACGAACAAGCGCTGCTGCTGGGACTGTTCCTCGGTATGGCCGGTGCATCCTTTGCTGTCGCGTTGCCGCTGGCCTCCCAATGGTACCCGGCCGAACACCAGGGCAAGGCCATGGGCATCGCCGGTGCGGGCAATTCAGGCACGGTGTTCGCCGCGTTGCTGGCGCCTGTGTTGGCGGCCGCGTTTGGCTGGAGCAACGTGTTCGGCTTCGCTCTGATTCCGCTGGTGCTGACGCTGATCGTGTTTGCCTGGTTGGCGCGCAATGCCCCTGAACGGCCAAAAGCCAAATCCATGGCCGACTACTTAAAGGCCCTGGGCGACCGTGACAGTTGGTGGTTCATGTTTTTCTACAGCGTGACCTTCGGCGGCTTTATCGGCCTGGCGAGCGCCCTGCCCGGTTACTTCAACGACCAGTACGGCCTGAGCCCGGTGACCGCTGGGTACTACACCGCCGCCTGCGTGTTCGGCGGCAGCCTGATGCGCCCACTGGGCGGTGCGCTGGCGGACCGCTTCGGCGGGATTCGTACGTTGCTGGGCATGTACAGCGTGGCAGCAATCTGCATCGCGGCGGTGGGTTTCAACCTGCCAAGCTCTTATGCGGCGCTGGCGCTGTTTGTCTGCACCATGCTTGGCCTGGGCGCCGGTAACGGTGCGGTGTTCCAACTGGTGCCGCAGCGTTTCCGCCGTGAGATCGGCGTGATGACCGGCCTGATCGGCATGGCCGGCGGCATTGGCGGTTTCGCCCTGGCAGCTGGCATGGGCGCGATCAAGCAAAGCACCGGCAGCTATCAGATGGCGCTGTGGCTGTTCGCGAGCCTGGGTGTATTGGCCTGGTTCGGCCTGCATGGCGTTAAACGTCGCTGGAGAACCACCTGGGGCTCGGCCGCCGTGACGGCTGCACGGGTCTGATGAGCCTGCAACTGAGCATCGCTCAGGCCAGTGCCATCGGCCCTCGGGCACAAAACCAGGACGCACTGCGGGTGGTGACACCCGTGGCCGAACTGGCGGCGAGCAAAGGCTACTTGTGCGCCATCGCCGATGGAGTGAGTCAGTGCGCCGACGGCGGCCTGGCCGCGCGCTCGACCTTGCAGGCGCTGGCCCTGGATTACTACGCCACGCCGCAGACCTGGAGCGTGGCCCAGGCCCTGGAACGCTTGCTGTCGGCCCAGAATCGCTGGTTGCAGGCCAATGGCGGTGGCCAGCCGTTGCTGACCACCCTGAGCGCCCTGGTGTTTCGCGGCCAGCGCTTCACCCTCGCGCATGTCGGCGATTGCCGGGCGTATCGCTGGCTGGATGGCGAATTGCAGCGCCTCAGTGAGGATCACGTATGGGAGCAGCCGGGCATGGAGCATGTGCTCAAGCGTGCCCTCGGCCTGGATCAACACCTGGTAGTGGATTTTCTCGACGGCCAGTTGCGCGAAGGCGAATGTTTCCTGCTGCTCAGTGATGGCGTGTGGGCAACCCTGGGTGATCACAGCATCCGTTCGATTCTGCGCGAGCAAACCGACCTGGATCTGGCGGTCAACACCCTGGTGAACGCCGCGCACCTGGCGGGTAGCCAGGACAATGCCAGCGCCCTGCTCGTGCGTATCGACACCCTCGGCGCGGCGACCCTCGGCGACGCCCTGGTGCAATTGCAGCAATGGCCGCTGCCACCGCCGTTGAAAGCCGGGCAACACTTTGAAGGCTGGCAGGTGCAAGGCGTATTGGCGCAAAGCCGACAGTCGTTACTGTACCGGGTGCGGGATGCCCAGCAGCAACCCTGGCTGCTGAAAACCCTGCCGCTGGGCCGCGATGATGACAGCGATGCCGGCCAGGCCTTGCTCGCGGAAGAATGGTTTCTACGACGCGTCGCCGGCCGGGCGTTTCCTGAAGTCCATGCCGCCAGCGGACGCCAGCATCTGTACTACGTGATGCGGGACTACCCCGGCCAGACCCTGGCCGAACTGTTCCAGCAGCACGGCCCATTGCCCCTGGCGCAATGGCAGTCGATCGCCGAGCGCTTGCTGCGGGCGGTGGGCATGTTGCACCGGCGGCAGATCCTGCACCGCGATATCAAGCCGGAAAACCTGCTACTGGGGGATGACGGCGAACTGCGTGTGTTGGATTTCGGCCTGGCGTACTGCCCGGGCCTGTCGGAAGACCGCGTCCATGCATTGCCCGGCACACCAAGCTTTATCGCGCCCGAGGCGTTCAATGGCGACCGGCCTACGGCCCAACAGGATTTATACAGTGCCGGTGTCAGCCTGTATTACCTGCTGACCGGGCACTACCCCTACGGTGAAATCGAAGCCTTCCAACGGCCCCGGTTCAACCAGCCCTTCAGCGCCAGCCGCTACCGCCCCGATCTGCCGGATTGGCTACCCCTCAGCCTGGACCGGGCAGTGGCGGCTCAACCTGCGCATCGTTACGAAACCGCCGAAGAATGGTTGCGTGTGCTGGAACAGGCGGACCGGCAGGAACTGAGCATTCGCCCCAAGCCCTTGCTGGAGCGTGAACCCTTGAAGGTCTGGCGCACTCTGGGACTGCTGTCGATGTTGATCAATCTAGTGCTGTTGTATTCACTCTTTCACCGCTGACGTCATCCCTGGACGAGGAAAAATCCATGAACGCAAGAGTCTGGTTGGTGGGCGCGGGTCCCGGTGACCCGGAACTGTTGACCCTCAAGGCCGTACGCGCCCTGCGTGAGGCGCATGTGGTGCTGATCGATGACCTGGTCAACCCGGCGGTACTGGAACACTGCGTTGAAGCACGGGTGATCACCGTGGGTAAACGCGGTGGCTGTCGCTCGACACCGCAGGACTTTATCCATCGCCTGATGCTGCGCTATGCGCGCCAGGGCAAATGCGTGGTGCGGCTCAAGGGCGGCGACCCGTGCATTTTCGGGCGTGGCGGTGAGGAAGCCATGTGGCTGCGTGAACGGGGCGTCGAGGTGGAGTTGGTCAACGGGATCACGGCGGGCCTGGCAGGCGCGACAAATTGCGCGGTTCCGCTGACGCTGCGCGGGGTGAGCCGTGGCGTGACCCTGGTGACGGCACACACCCAGGACGACAGCAGCTTGAATTGGCGAGCCCTGGCAGAGGGTGGCACGACCTTGGTGGTGTACATGGGCGTGGCGAAGCTTGAGGAGATTCGCCAGCAATTGCTGGACGGCGGGATGGCAGCGGATATGCCGGTGGCGATGATCGAAAACGCATCACTACCACAACAACGGGAATGCCGCAGCGAGTTGTCACGGATGTATGCAGATGCGCAGGCATTTGCCTTGAAGAGCCCGGCCATCCTGGTGATTGGCCATGTGGCAGCCCCTGGGCAAGTCGCTTGCCTTACACAAGCCGCCAGCGCCTGAAGCAAATTCCAGGCGAAAAAAAGCCCGGCCTGAGCCGTAATGCTGTTCACTTAAGCGGAGCAGCCTTACGGTCCACTGGGTACCGGGTTTTGGAAATCTTCACCGTCCTTGGCCTTCCTGGCCTTGGGCGGTGATCCAGAAACATTCCTCCTACTCCTCCCCTCAGCTCGCTTAGCCTCCTTCCTGTTGCTGATACCGGGTTCGCTGCTGCCATCACGATCAACTGTACCGCTATGTACTGGCAGGCTGGCTTGAACCGTATATCTGAAGGTGCGCGGCCGAATGCTACAGCGGCCTGGCTGGCCTCCCGACGAATAATGTTGTAAGCCAGCAAAAGCCCCCAGACCTCCTGATAAATCAGCTCGACCTTCTTACTGCGCAGCGTTACCGCGTTCTGTTG